>NZ_BAAAUX010000005.1:215583-332387 GCF_039534165.1 Saccharopolyspora taberi
GGGCGTACCGGTGCTGGACTCGTCGGCGCCCTCCAGCGACATCGAGGCGCTGCTGGCCGCGGCCGAGGACATGGACTTCCCGGTGTTCGTCAAGGCCGTCGCCGGTGGCGGTGGCCGCGGCATGCGCCGGGTCAACGAGCCGAAGGCGCTGCGCGAGGCGCTGGAAGCCGCGATGCGCGAGGCCGAGTCGGCCTTCGGCGACCCGACGGTGTTCCTGGAGCAGGCCGTGGTCAACCCGCGGCACATCGAGGTGCAGATCCTCGCCGACGCCGCGGGCAACGTGGTCCACCTGTTCGAGCGGGACTGCTCGGTGCAGCGCCGCCACCAGAAGGTCATCGAGATCGCCCCCGCGCCCAACCTCGACCCCGAGCTGCGGGAGCGGATCTGCAACGACGCGGTCGCCTTCGCCCGCAGGATCGGCTACGTCAACGCCGGGACCGTCGAGTTCCTGGTCGACGAGCGGGGCAGGCACGTGTTCATCGAGATGAACCCGCGCATCCAGGTCGAGCACACCGTCACCGAGGAGGTCACCGACGCCGACCTCGTGCAGTCGCAGCTGCGCATCGCGGCCGGTGAGACCCTCGAAGACCTCGGCATGACCCAGGAGTCGATCCGCCTGCGCGGTGCGGCGTTGCAGTGTCGGATCACCACCGAGGACCCGGCCAACGGGTTCCGCCCGGACACCGGCATGATCAGCGCTTACCGCTCGCCGGGCGGCGCGGGCATCCGGCTCGACGGCGGCACCGCGTTCGCGGGCACCAGCGTCAGCGCGCACTTCGACTCGATGCTGGTCAAGCTCTCCTGCCGGGGCCGCGACTTCAGCACCGCGGTGGCCAGGGCCCGGCGCGCGGTCGCCGAGTTCCGCATCCGCGGCGTCGCCACGAACATCCCGTTCCTCCAGGCGGTGCTGGACGACCCGGACTTCGCCGCGGGCAAGGTGACCACCTCGTTCATCGAGGAGCGCCCGCACCTGCTCACCGCCCGGCACTCCGCCGACCGCGGCACCCGGCTGCTCAACTACCTCGCCGACGTCACGGTCAACCGCCCCAACGGCGAGCGCCCGACCGTGCCGGACCCGGTGTTCAAGCTCCCGGCCGCCGACCTGTCGGTGGAGCCGCCCGCGGGCTCGAAGCAGAAGCTCACCGAGCTCGGCCCGGAGGGCTTCGCCCGCTGGCTGCGCGAGCGCGACGCGGTCGGCGTCACCGACACGACGTTCCGCGACGCGCACCAGTCGCTGCTGGCGACCCGCGTGCGCACCAAGGACCTGCTCGCGGTCGCGCCGCACGTGGCCCGGCTGACGCCGGAGCTGCTGTCGCTGGAGTGCTGGGGCGGCGCGACCTACGACGTGGCGCTGCGCTTCCTGGCCGAGGACCCGTGGGAGCGGCTGGCGAAGCTCCGCGAGGCGGTGCCCAACATCTGCCTGCAGATGCTGCTGCGCGGGCGGAACACCGTCGGTTACACGCCTTACCCGACCGAGGTGACCGAGCACTTCGTGCAGGAGGCCACCGACACCGGCATCGACATCTTCCGGATCTTCGACGCGCTCAACGACGTCGAGCAGATGCGCCCGGCGATCCAGGCGGTGCGCGACACCGGCAGGTCGGTCGCCGAGGTCGCGCTGTGCTACACCGCCGACCTGTCGAACCCGGACGAGAAGCTCTACACGCTGGACTACTACCTGCGGCTGGCCGAGCAGATCGTCGACGCGGGCGCGCACGTGCTGGCGATCAAGGACATGGCGGGCCTGCTGCGCCCGCCTGCCGCGGCGAAGCTGGTCTCGGCGCTGCGCCGGGAGTTCGGCCTGCCGGTGCACCTGCACACCCACGACACCCCGGGCGGGCAGCTGGCCACCTACCTGGCGGCGATCCAGTCCGGCGTGGACGCGGTCGACGGCGCGACCGCGTCGCTGGCGGGCACCACCTCGCAGCCTGCGCTGTCGTCGGTGGTCGCGGCCACCGACCACACCGAGCGCGCCACCGGCCTCGACCTGGAGGCGATCTGCGACCTGGAGCCGTACTGGGAGGCGGTGCGCAAGATCTACCAGCCGTTCGAGGCGGGGCTGGCCTCGCCGACCGGCCGGGTCTACAAGCACGAGA
Source organism: Saccharopolyspora taberi (assembly GCF_039534165.1). Lineage (NCBI taxonomy): Bacteria > Bacillati > Actinomycetota > Actinomycetes > Pseudonocardiales > Pseudonocardiaceae > Saccharopolyspora > Saccharopolyspora taberi. The sequence continues at coordinate 217,680 of NZ_BAAAUX010000005.1, forward strand.
TCCCCGGCGGGCAGCTGTCCAACCTGCGCACCCAGGCGGTCGCGCTGGGGCTGGGCAACAAGTTCGAGGAGATCGAGGCGATGTACGCCGCCGCCGACCGGATCCTCGGCAGGCTGGTGAAGGTGACGCCGTCGTCGAAGGTCGTCGGCGACCTGGCGCTGCACCTGGTCGGCGCGGGGGTGGACCCGGCCGACTTCGAGGCGGAGCCGCGCAAGTTCGACATCCCGGACTCGGTCGTCGGGTTCCTCCAGGGCGAGCTGGGCGACCCGCCCGCGGGCTGGCCGGAGCCGTTCCGGACCCGCGCGCTGGAGGGCCGCACCGCCGAGCGCAAGCTCGCGGATCTGTCCGAAGAGGACCGCAAGGGCCTCGCCGAGGACCGCCGCGCCACGCTGAACCGGCTGATGTTCGCCAAGCCCACCAAGGAGTTCACCGAGCACCGCGCGGCCTACGGCGACACCTCGCTCCTGCGCAGCAAGGACTTCTTCTACGGGCTTCGCCCGGGGGAGGAGTTCCCGGTGGACCTGGAGCCGGGCGTGCGGCTGCTGATCGGGCTGGAGGCGATCAGCGAGCCCGACGAGCGCGGCATCCGCACCGTGATGGCGATCCTGAACGGGCAGCTGCGCCCGATCCAGGTGCGCGACCGCTCGGTGGCCTCGGACCTGCCGGTGGCCGAGAAGGCCGACCGGTCCAACCCCGGTCACGTGCCCGCGCCGTTCGCCGGCGTAGTGACGCTGTCGGTGGGCGAGGGCGACCCGATCGAGGCCGGTCAGACCATCGCGACGATCGAGGCGATGAAGATGGAGGCCGCGATCACCGCCCCGCAGGCGGGCACCGTCAAGCGCGTCGCGATCGGCGGCGTCCAGCAGGTCGAGGGCGGTGACCTGATCATCGAGCTCGGCTGAGCTCCGCTCCGGCGCCGGAAGTCTTCGGACTTCCGGCGCTTTTGCGTTGGGTGGGGGCGGCGTCGGCCGCTCGCGGCCGGCGAGGGCCGCAACGCACCCGCGCCGAGCCCGCCGGAGGAAACGGCCTGCCCGCCCGTGGCAACCGCCCGGTCGTCGTGGACGTGTTCACGGCGACCGAACCGCGGAAGCGAGGGGGAAGCCATGAACGGGATCTGGTTCCGCGCAGCTCTGCTCAGCGCGTGCGCGCTCGTGCTCACCGGCGGCGCCGTGTCGGCCGGGGAAGCCGGGAAAGCCGAGAAAGCCGGCGGAGTGCGCGATGTGGATTGGCACAACAGCGAGTTCTCGGTGCCGCCGGTCGGTTCCTGCCCGTGGCAGCAGGTGCGCTTCGCGGCCGGGGCGGGGGAGACGGCCGAGCACGTTTACCGGTTCGCGCCGGACCGCGACATCGTGTTCGCCGACGTCACCGGCGAGGGCGTCGAGGACGCGCTGATCGTCATGCAGTGCGGCCCGCGCGACGCCGAGTACTCGACCGCGCTGATCGCCATGACCGCCGACGCCGCTCCGCTGGGCACGGTGTCGAACCCGGGCGTGTGGACGCGCCAGCCCGCGGACTTCACCGTCTGGTACGGCGACATCGCGGTGCGGGTCACCGACTTCGACACCGGCGAGGGCTGGACCGAGTACTACCGCTGGGCTTCCTCCGCGAAGGCGTTCGTGCGCGTCGACGGGTAGCGGCCAGAACCGAGAGCACCCCCGATGACCTGGATCTTCGGGGGTGCTCTTGCACGTCTTCTGGCCAGTCGGGTTAAAATCTGGCCATGCGGTCAGATTTTGAGCCAGGTGGACAAGAGGGTCGTTCGTTCATCGGCGAGGCGCGGCGGGAGCAGATCAAGAAGGCGGCGGTCGACACGATCGTCGAGCTCGGCTACGCCAAGGCCTCGCTGGCTCAGATCGCGCGGCGGGCGGGGATCAGCAAGGGGGTGATCTCGTACCACTTCGCGGGCAAGGACGAGCTCATGGAGAAGCTGGTCGTCGAGTTCTACGTGGCCGGCGCGCACTTCATGATCCCGTTCCTGGAGGCCGAGAAGACCGCCCGGGGCGTGCTGCACCGCTACATCGAGAAGAACGTCGAGTACATCGCCGCCAACCGCGCCGGAATCCTCGCGGTCGGCGACATCATCCTCAACTTCCGCGACAGCGACGGATCGCTGCACTTCAAGCCCGAGGGCCACGACGACCTCGTCGCGTCCGTCGCCGGAATCCTGCGCGACGGCCAGGAGAAGGGCGAGTTCGGCGACTTCGACCCGGTGGTCGTCGCCACCTCGCTGCGCGCGTCCATCGACATGGTCTCCCAGGCGCTGGCGCGGGATCCCGACCTCGACACCGAGCACTACGCACGCGAACTCGTGCGGATCTTCGACCGGGCCACCAGAAAGGACCCGACATGACCACCGCGGTCACCGCCGCGCCGGAGCAGCAGCAGCGGCGCGACTTACCCGAACCCTTCGCGAAACTCCCCGTCCTGCTGGTCGCGGGGCTCTGCGGCGCGATCCTGCTCGCGTTCAGCGGACGCTACGGCTACTTCGGCGACGAGCTCTACTTCGTCTCCGCCGGCCACCGGCTGGACTGGGGCTACGCCGACCAGCCGCCCGCGGTCCCGCTGCTCGCGCTGCTGATGGACACCATCGCGCCGGACTCGCTCGTGGCGCTGCGGATCCCGTCGATCCTCGCCATCGCCGCGGGCGCGGTCTTCGCCGCGCTGATCGCCCGCGAGCTCGGCGGCGACCGCCGGGCGCAGACCATGACGGCGGGCGCGCACTCGCTGGCGTTCCTCACCATCGGCACCACCCTGGCCACGCCGGTCTTCGACGTCTTCTGCTGGACGGTGCTCAGCTGGGTGCTCGTGCGCTGGGTGCGCACCCGCGCCGACGGACTGCTCGTGTGGGCGGGCGTGGTCACCGCCGCCGGGGTGCAGGTCAAGTTCCAGATCGTCGTGCTGGTCCTGATGCTGCTGATCGCCGCGCTGGTCTTCGGCCCGCGCGACCTGCTGAAGCGGCCGATGCTCTGGCTCGGCGCGCTGATCGCGATCGCCACGACCGTGCCGACCCTGCTGTGGCAGGCCGCCAACGGCTGGCCGCAGCTGGAGATGAGCGAGGCGGTCGCGGCCGAGGTCGCCTACATGGGACCGGCGCTCAACTTCGGACTGATGATCGCCGGGCTGGGCATCGGCGTCGGCATCGTGCTCGGCTGCTACGGCTGGTGGCGGCTGCTCGCCGCGCCGGACATGCGCGCGTACCGATTCCTGGGCTGGGCGGCGATCGGAGTGGTCGTGTTCTTCGTCGCCATGAGCGGGCGTTCCTACTACGCCAGCGGCGTGTTCCCCGTGCTGTGGGCGGCCGGCGCGGTCGGCTTCCAGCGCAGGCGGGAACTCAAGCGGGCGAACGGGAAGCGGACCTGGAGCTGGGTCGTCTGGCCCGCCTTCGCGCTCTCGGCGCTCGCCTCGCTCAACGGGCTGCCGCTGAAACCGTTGGAGTCGTTCGCCGGGAAACCGTTCAGCATCACCGAGTTCCTCTACCTCGGCCAGATCGGCTGGCCGCAGATGGTCGACTCGGTCGCGGAGGTCTACCGGACGCTGCCGCCCGAGCAGCAGCGATCCGCGGCGATCGTGAGCTACGACTACTGGATGGCCAGCGCGGTCGACAACTACGGCCCGGAGCGGGGACTGCCCGGTTCCTACAGCGGTGGCCGCGGTTTCCACTTCTTCGGCGCCCCGCCGGAGGAAGCCACCACGATCGTCTACCTCGGGCCGCCGACTCCCGCGCTGGAGCGCCACTTCTCCGACCTCCGCCGGGTCGGCGCGGTGGACAACGGGATGAACATCCAGACCATGAACCAGGGAATGCCGATCTTCGTCGCGACCGGCCGGGACGCCCCTTGGGAGCAGATCTGGCCGGAGTTCCTGATGATCAACATGATCGGCTGACCCCGGTGCGCGCCCGGCCGGACCGCTCCGGCCGGGCCTGGTCGACAGCGGTCGCCGAGAGCGGCGGCCCGGGATCGTTCCCCGAGCCGCGCCTCACGACCCCGGCTTGAGCACGGTCAGCAGCTGCGTGGCGCGGCTGAGCGCGACGTAGAGCGCGCGGCGTCCGGTGGAGGACTCGGAGATCAGCTCGTCCGGGTCGATCAGCAGCACCGCGTCGTACTCCATGCCCTTGGCCTCCAGGCTGCCCACCACCCGAAGCCGGTCGGACTCCACAGTGGACAACCAGTCCCGGACCTCGCCCCGCCGCGCCATCGTGGTGATCACGCCGACCGTGCCCTCCGCCGCGTCCAGCAGCTCCGACGCCGCGGTCCGCGCGGCCTCCGGCCACTGCCGCACCTCGCGCACCACCGGCTCGATCCCGGTCGTGCGCACCGCGTTCGGCAGGTCGCCTGCGTCGACGACGCCGCGCACCGCGTCCGCGGCGACCTCGAAGATCTCCGCGGAGTTGCGGTAGTTCGTGCGCAGCGTGAACCGGCGGTGCGTGCGCGCCGAGCTCAACGCCTCCTGCCGGGCCCGAGCGGCCTCGTCCGGATCCGGCCACGAGGACTGCACCGGGTCGCCGACGATCGTCCAGCTCGCGTGCCTGCCCCGCCTGCCGACCATCCGCCACTGCATCGGCGAGAGGTCCTGCGACTCGTCGACCACGACGTGCGAGTACTCGTCGTAGTTGTCCGGCCGCTGGTAGGGCTGCTCGGCCGTGCGATCGGCCCAGGTGGTCAGCTCCCGCGAGTCCGCCCGCGCCCGCCGCCGCTTCGGCAGCGAGCCCGCCAGCACCCGAAGCTCGTCGATCAGCGCCACGTCGGCGACGGTCCACTGCTCGACCTCGGCCCACGACTTGGCCAGCAGGCCGATCTCCTCCGCCGACAGCGCCCGCCGCGCGGCCCGCGCGAGCCTGCTCGGGTCGGACAGCCAGCGCAGCACCTGCATCGGGTACAGCGGCGGCCACCAGGTGACCAGGAACCGGTGGAACTCGATGCGCTCGCCGATCTCGGTGATCAGCTGCTCGCGGTCCGGCTTGAAGTCCGCGTCGGCGAACTGCTTGGCCTTGTTCCACAACGCTTCCAGCAGCGCGTCGGCCGCCCGCATCCGGGACCGGTTCGGCGGCGCGCCCTTGGAGTGCAGCCTGCGGCGGATCCGCTTGAGGTCGTCGGCCTGCAGCTTGAGCACCACGCCGCGGTAGAACATGCGCAGCTCGTCCGGGGCGTCCGGCGGCGGCAGCCGCAGCGCGCGCCGCAGCACCTGGACCATCCGGGACGAGCCCTTGACCTCGGCGGTGCGCGGGTCGTCGATCCCGGTCGCCGACAGGTCGTCCAGCACCTCGCCCAGCGCCCGCAGCTCCACGTTGTGCTCGCCCATCGACGGCAGCACCCGCGAGATGTAGGACATGAACACCGGCGACGGCCCGACCACCAGCACCCCGGCCCCGCCCAGCCTGCGCTGGTCCCGGTACAGCAGGTACGCCGCGCGGTGCAGCGCCACCGCGGTCTTGCCGGTCCCCGGCCCGCCGGTGATCTCGGTGACCCCGCCCTCCGGCGCGCGGATCGCGTCGTCCTGCTCCTTCTGGATGGTGGCGACGATGTTGCGCATCGAGTCGCCGCGGGCCCGGCTCAGCGACGCCATCAGCGCGCCGTCACCGATCACCCGCATGTCCTCCGGCGCCCGCTCCGGGTCGAGCAGGTCGTCGGAGATGTCGACCACGGTCTCCCGCGACGACCGGATCACCCGGCGCCGCACCACGCCGCGCGGTTCCTCCGGCGTCGCCTGGTAGAACGCCGATGCCAGCGGCGCCCGCCAGTCCACCAGCAGGTTGTCGAACTGCGGGTCGCGGATGCCCAGCCGCCCGACGTGCACGGCGTCCCCGTCGGCGAAGTCCAGCCGCCCGAACACCAGACCCTCGGCCTCGGCGTCGAGCGCCTGCAGCGTGCGGTTGGCGTGGTGCACCATCACGTCCCGCTCGTACAGCGCCTCCGGCGTGGCCTCCTGGCCGTGCTCGTAGCTCTTGGCGCGCATCGCCTCGGCCTCGCTGCGCAGCTCCCCGAGCCTGGCGTAGACCCGGTCCACGTGCCGCTGCTCGATCGCGATCTCGGCTTGCCTGACCGACGTTTCCGACACCTGTTCCGCTCCCCGTCTCCCGTCTGGGCAGACCAAGAAGATTACGGCCCCGGCCTGCGGCGGGGCAGGTGCGGCCGGTGTCTTCCGGCGCCGGGGGCGGGGCGTAATCTGACGGGTAATTCGAAGGCCGTCCACGATCCGCCGGCCACGATCCGCCGGCCACGATTCCCGGCCGCAATTCGCTGGCCACGATCCGCCGCCCACGATCGGCCGGCCACAGTCCGCCGGCCGCAATCCCCGGCCGCAATCCAAGGTCACCAAGCGCATGCGCGACGATGGTCGGGTGACACGGATCGTGGCCGGTAGCGTCGGCGGACGCCGGATCGAGGTTCCTCCGCGCGGCACCAGACCCACCTCGGAACGAGTGCGCGAAGCGCTGTTCAGCGCCCTGGAGTCGGCGGTCGAACTGCCCGGGGCGCGGGTTCTCGACCTCTACGCCGGTTCCGGCGCGCTCGGGCTTGAGGCCCTTTCGCGCGGAGCCGCGCACGCCACGTTCGTCGAGTCCGACCGCCGCGCCGCGCAGCTGCTCCGCCGCAACGCGGGCGCGCTCGGCTTCCGCGACGTCCGCGTCGAGCAGGCGAAGGCCGAGACCGTGCTCGCCTCCCCGGCGGCCGAGCCCTTCGACGTGGTGCTCGCCGACCCGCCCTACGACGTCGACGACGAGCGGCTCGGGCAGGTGCTGCGGTCGCTGGTCGCCAACGGCTGGACCGCGCCGGAGGGCCTGGTCGTCGTCGAGCGCGCGGTCCGCAGCGGCGACCCCGACTGGCCCGCGGAGCTGCACGCGCTGCGCACCAGGCGCTACGGAGACACCGCCGTGCACTGGGCGGCCCGCGAAGGCGCCTGATCCCGTTTCGAGCCGGGTCTGTTTCGATCACGCTCCCGGTGACCGAGGCCACGTGTCCGGGGGCGGAATTCCCAGATGCTGCTACCGTCCGCCACATGAGGCGAGCCGTGTGTCCAGGTTCCTACGATCCGGTTACCAACGGCCATCTGGACATCATCGAGCGGGCCGCCGGCCTGTTCGACGAGGTCGTCGTCGCGGTGCTGATCAACAAGAACAAGAAGAGCCTGTTCAGCGTCGACGAACGGCTCGAAATGCTGCGCGAGGTCACCGCGCAGTGGCCGAACGTGCGCATCGACTCCTGGCACGGCCTGCTGGTCGACTACTGCAAGGCGCACGGGATCGGCGCGATCGTCAAGGGCCTGCGCGCGGTCAGCGACTTCGACTACGAGCTGCAGATGGCGCAGATGAACCAGCGGCTCTCCGGCGTCGAGACGCTTTTCATGTCGACCAACCCGCTCTACAGCTTCCTGGCCAGCTCGCTGGTCAAGGAGGTCGCGACCTACGGCGGGGACGTGTCGAACCTGCTGCCGCCCAAGATCGAACAGCGCCTGCTGGAGCGCCTCGCCGAGCAGCAGTGACACCTTCCGGTGAAGAATTCACCACACGGGTGACTCCGGGGTTTCGTGTTCACGCCAACTTCAGTACGTGATCACGTTCTCCGGTTAGCGTCACCGGGCATGAGGCAGATCACGAAGTCGAACGCAGTCAGGACCTTCCTCGCCGGTCTGATCGCGGTGGTGGGTCTGCTCGGGTTCCAGGCCGGGGCCGCGCAGGCCCTGACCGTCGCCCCGCAGGCGCCCGCCGTCGCGCAGGCCCCGTGCGGTGACACCTCCGGATTCGAGCAGGTCGACCTGTCGCAGCTGCCGCCGGAGGCGAAGGAGACCTACGACCTGATCCAGCAGGGCGGCCCCTACCCGTACCCGCAGGACGGCACCACCTTCCAGAACCGGGAGGGCATCCTGCCGGACTGCGAGGAGGGCTACTACAAGGAGTACACCGTCGAGACCCCCGGCAGCGACGACCGCGGCGCCCGCCGCTTCGTCGTCGGCGAGGGCGGCGAGTACTTCTACACCGAGGACCACTACGAGAGCTTCAAGCTGACCAACGTGAACGCTTGACCGGTGGCTTGCGCGGCTTGAAAGGGAGTCGCCTGCAGCTCGGTGGAATCGCGCGGATCCCGGACGGGGTCCGCGCGATTCCGCTTTCGAGGACACGCGGGCACGGGTCCAGATGCGGCGGCCGGACACGGCGGAGGGGCAGACTGGTAGCCAGGTGGGACAGACCCGTGATCATCCGTTCCGGGTGTTTCTGGAAAGCTTGGAATTCCGGAGAGCTTGGGATTCGGGGCAGGCTACGACTGCAGGGAGATCGAGGTGTACCGGGTGTTCGAGGCGCTCGACGAGCTGGTCACGATCGTCGAGGAAGCGCGGGGTGTGCCGATGACCTCGGGGTGCGTGGTGCCCAGGGGTGACGTGCTGGAACTGCTCGACGACGTGCGGGACGCGATTCCGTCCGAGCTCGATGACGCCCAGGACGTGCTCGACCACCGCGACGACGTGGTGCAGAAGGCCGAGACCGAGGCGCAGCGCACGCTGGGCGAAGCGCGCGCCGAGGCCGACCGGACGGTCTCCGAGGCGCGGGCACAGGCCGAGCAGCTGCTCGCCGAGGCGCGCGAGCGCGCCGACCAGCTGGTCGGCGAGGCGCAGGCCGAGGCCGAGCAGACCGTGACCAGCGGGCGCCGGGAGTACGAGGACTACGTGGGCCGCGCCCAGTCCGAGGCCGACCGGATGGTCCAGGCCGGGCGGGCCGCCTACGAGCAGTCGGTGCACGAGGGCAAGTCCGAGCAGGCCCGGCTGGTGTCGGAGACCGAGGTCGTGCAGGCGGCCGAGAGCGAGTCGAAGCGGATCGTCGCCGAGGCCAACGACGACGCCGAGCGGCTGCGCGGCGAGTGCGACGCCTACGTCGACGCCCGGCTCGCCGACTTCGAGGACCTGCTCAGCCGCACGCTCCGCACTGTCGGCAAGGGCCGCCAGCAGCTGCGCAGCCCGGTCGGCGCGCCCTACGACTACGACGAGTGGAAGCCCGGCCGCACGGGCGCGGGCCGCAACGGCGAGCACTGACCCCGATCTCGAAAGCCCCCGCATTCCTCGGGATGCGGGGGCTTTTCCTGGTCAGGACTGTCCGATGTGGTCGGTTGATGCCCGCGCCGCGCGCTGCGGCTTGCGGCCCACGGCTGCCCAGATCTTGGTCCGCTCCGGGGGGTGCACGACCTCGTGCGGCTCGGAGCGCCATTCCGAGGTGTAGACGACCCCCGGCGGCACCAGCTCGAAGCCCTCGAACAGCGCGTCCGCCTGGGACCGGGGCCGGTAGGTGACCGGCTCGCTGGTCTCGGCGAAGACCTCCTCGACGTCGTGCATCTGCTCCGGCAGGTGCTCCGAGGTCAGGTGGCTGATCGCCAGGAAGCTCCCCGGCGCGAGCCTGGACCGGTAGCGCTCCAGCAGTTCGGCCACGCCCGCGTCGGGGACCCAGTGCAGCACCGCGACCATCATCAGCGCGACCGGCTGCGACAGGTCGAGCAGCCGCCGGGTCTCCGGCGCCTCGAAGATCGCCTCGGGGTCGCGCAGGTCGGCCTGCACGATCGCGGCGTTGGGGTTCTCGCGAAGCAGCCTGCGGGTGTGGGCGACCGCCACCGGCTCGTTGTCGACGTAGACCACCCGCGCCGACGGGTTCAGCTGGTGCGCGGCCTCGTGCACGTTGCCCACCGTCGGGATGCCTGAGCCGAGGTCGAGGAACTGCGTGATGCCCTGCCGGAGGCAGTACTGCACCGCGCGGCGCAGGAAGGCGCGGTTGGACGACACCACCAGCCGGGCGTCCGGGTCGACCTCCAGCAGCTTCTCGAACTGCTCCCGGTCGGCCTGGAAGTTGTGGTGCCCGCCGAGCCCGTAGTCGTAGATCCGGGCCGGGTTGGGCAGGTCGCTGTTCGAGGAGTCCGGTTCGGGCATGATCTCTCCGCTGTCTCGGGAACACCGCGCGTCATCGTGCTCCGCTCCGTCCGCGAACGCGATGGGCGCCGACAAATCCGCAGGTCAACCGGGGTGTCGGGGTGATTTCCGTCGAACGGGGCGGGTCGCGTACCCTGGAAAAGCTGGCTGTGGAGGATTCGTCGCCGAAGGAAATCGTCGCCGAAGCAGATCCCAGCCGCCGAAACCCCCAAGCAAGACAACCCTTCAGTCGAAGACCACTCGAAACCTGTGATGTCTCAGAAACACGATGCCGGACGCTCCGCGCGAGCGGAGGGAACCGCTCACGTCGGTCCCTGGGTGATCGACACCCGGGAGATCGGGCACCGGGCGGGGCTCAGCCGTGCCTACACGCGCCGCGCGCCTGCTCCGGCCGGCTTCGGCCTCGACATGATCAGGGTGCCGGAGGGCGAGCCGGTGGAGCTCGACCTGCTGGCGGAGTCGGTGGTGGAGGGCGTGCTGGTCTCCGGCACCGCTGCCGCGACGCTGGCCGGCGAGTGCGTGCGCTGCCTGGACCCGGTCACCGAGGAGATCGAGGTCGAGGTGCGCGAGCTGTTCGCCTACCCGGACAGCGCCACGGACACCAGCACCGATGAAGACGAGGTCGAACGGGTCGTCGACGACCTGATCGACCTGGAACCGGTGGTGCGGGACGCGATGCTGCTGTCGCTTCCCTCCGCACCGCTGTGCTCGCCGGACTGCCAGGGGCTGTGCTCCGGGTGCGGCGCCAAGTGGGCCGAACTCGCCCCCGATCACACGCATGAGACCATTGATCCTCGCTGGGCCGCGCTTCGTGAGCGGTTCGGCGGGACCGAGGAGGAGAACTAGTCGTGGCCGTCCCGAAGCGCAAGATGTCCCGGGCCAACACCCGTCACCGCCGTTCGCAGTGGAAGGCGTCGGCGCCGACGCTGGTGCAGTGCTCGAACCGCGCCTGCCGCGAGCCGAAGCTGCCGCACGTCGCCTGCCCGTCCTGCGGTCAGTACGACGGCCGCCAGGTCGTCGAGCCCGCCTGATCGGCGGCTACCCAGTGGGGGGAAAGCAGTCACGGACCCGGATCGTGGACCGGGGCCCGCTGATGGAGGCGCTCGGCGTCGAACTCGACGCCGAGCTGCTCACCCTCGCCCTCACGCACCGCTCGTACGCCTACGAGAACGGTGGCCTGCCGCCGAACGAGCGGCTGGAGTTCCTCGGCGACGCGGTGCTGGGCCTGGTGATCACCGATCGGCTCTACAACGAGCACCCCGACCTGCCGGAGGGGCAGCTCGCGAAGCTGCGCGCCAGCGTGGTCAACATGCACGCGCTGGCCGGTGTCGCCCGCGCGCTGGGTGACGGCGGTCTCGGTGAGTACCTGCTGCTCGGACGCGGTGAAGAACTGACGGGTGGACGGGACAAGGCGAGCATCCTCGCCGACGGTCTGGAGGCCGTGCTCGGCGCGATCTACCTCCAGCACGGCATCGACGTCGCCCGCACCGTGATCCACCACCTGTTCCAGCCGCTGCTGACCGAGGCCCCGCAGCGGGGCGCCGGTCTGGACTGGAAGACGAGCCTGCAGGAACTGACCGCTGCCGCCGCGCTCGGCGTGCCGGAGTACCGGGTCGAGGAGCAGGGCCCGGACCACCGCAAGGAGTTCAGCGCCTTCGTCGCGGTCGCGGGCGAGACGCTGGGCAAGGGCGACGGCCGGACCAAGAAGGAAGCCGAGCAGAAGGCCGCCGAGGCGGCCTGGCGCAGGCTGTCCGAGCAGGTCAAGCAGGCCGCGGAGGACAACGACGAGGGCTCGGCCTAACCGGCGTGCCCGAGCTCCCCGAGGTCGAGGTCGTCCGGCGCGGAGTCGCCGAGCACGCCGTCGGCCGCACCGTTTCCAGGGTCGAGGTCCTGCACCCGCGTTCGGTCCGCAGGCACGTGCCCGGCCCGGACGACTTCGCCGCCCGCCTCGTCGGGCGCTGCCTGACCGCGGCCCGGCGCCGCGGCAAGTACCTGTGGGTGGAGCTGGGCGACGGTCCCGACGACGTCGCCGCCGGTGAGGCGATGCTCGCGCACCTGGGGATGAGCGGTCAGCTGCTGGTGCAGCCCGAGTACGCACCGGACGAGACGCACCTGCGGGTGCGGTTCCGGTTCGACGACGGCGGCCCGCAGCTGCGGTTCGTCGACCAGCGCACCTTCGGCGGGCTCAGCCTGACCGAGCTCGACGAGGTCGACGGCATCGCGGTCCCCAAGCCGATCGCGCACATCGCGCCGGACCCGCTGGAGCGGGTGTTCGACCTCGAATCCGCGGTGGCCCGGATGCGCGCGAAGCGCACCGGCGTCAAGCGCGCGCTGCTCGACCAGACCCTGGTCTCCGGGGTCGGCAACATCTACGCCGACGAGGCGCTGTGGCGCGCGAAGCTGCACTGGGCGCGGCCGACGGCGACGCTGACCCGGCCGCAGGTCCGCGCGTTGTTCGCGGCGACGGTCGAGGTCATGCAGGCCGCGCTGACCGCGGGCGGCACCTCGTTCGACGCGCTCTACGTCAACGTCAACGGCGAGTCCGGCTACTTCGACCGCTCGCTCGCGGTGTACGGGCAGGCGGGCGAGCCGTGCCCGAGGTGCGGCGCGACCGTGCGCCGGGACGCGTTCATGAACCGCTCGTCCTACAGCTGCCCGGTCTGCCAGCCCAGGCCGCGCAAGCCGCACTGGTGATCCGCTGCGTTTGATTTCCCGGGGTTTGATCCGCTGGTTTTGATTCCCAGGAATTTCCCATTTTCCGCCCACGGTACTCGCACCTCGATCCGGCTTGATGGGTTCCGACCCAGGAGGCCGGAAAGCGAGGTGGTCAGGGATGGACGTCCTGCCGAGGGTGTCCGCGCGGCGGGAACCGGTGGTGACGGCGACCGTCGACGTGGTGATCCCGGTGTTCAACGAGGAGCGCTCGTTGCCCGGGTGCCTGGAGGTGCTGCGGGAGCACCTGCGCGCGCACTTCCCGTTCGACTGGTCGATCACGGTGGTCGACAACGCCAGCACCGACGGCACGCTGCGCGTCGCGCACGAGCTGGCCGAGTCGATCGACCGGGTCCGGGTGCTGCACCTGGACCGCAAGGGCCGCGGGCTCGCGCTGCGCACCGCGTGGGGGTACAGCGACGCAGACGTGGTCGTCTACATGGACGTCGACCTGTCGACGGGCCTCGACGCGCTGCTGCCGCTGGTCGCACCGCTGGTCAACGGGCACTCCGACCTGGCGGTGGGGTCCCGGCTGGCGCCGGGTTCCCGGACCGTGCGGGGCGGCAAGCGGGAGCTGATCTCCCGCGGCTACAACCGGATCGTCCGCTGGACCCACGGTTCGCGGATCTCCGACGCGCAGTGCGGCTTCAAGGCCGCGCGCACCGACGTTGTGCGCCCGCTGCTCGCGCACGTGCGTGACGACAGCTGGTTCTTCGACACCGAACTGCTTCTGCTGGCCGAGCACAACGGGCTTCGGGTGCACGAGGTCCCGGTGGACTGGGTGGAGGACGTCGACACCCGCGTCAACGTCGTGCGGACCGCCAGGGACGACATCGCCGGCCTGGTCCGGGTGGCGCGGGCGAAGCTGACCGGTGCGGCGACCGTGCCCGGCCTGCCCGCCCGGCCTGCTCCGCGCGCCGCGCATCCGCAGGCGGTGCTGGCCAGGCCGGAGACCGGGCTGCTGTGGCAGCTGGTGTCGTTCGGCCTGATCGGTGCTGTGTCCACTGTGGTCACAACTGCCCTGTACGCGGTGCTGCGGACGTGGTGGCCGCCGCTGCTGGCGAACCTGGTCGCGCTCGTCGCGACGACGTTGTGGAACACCGAGGCCAACCGGCGGCTGACCTTCCTGGACCGCTCGGGGCCGTCGAAGCGGGTCCAGCTGCAAGGGCTGATCGTCTTCGCCGTCTACTACGCCGTCACGTCCGGGGCGCTGCTCTGGCTGCAGGCCTGGCAGCCGGATTCTCCGCGCTGGCTGGAGATCGTGGTGCTCGTCGCGTCGTCGATCGCCGGGACGGCGCTGCGCTTCGCCCTGCTCCGCTCGTGGGTCTTCCGGCCCGCCACCGACGAAGGAAAATCATGACGAAACGTTGGCCGCTGGCCGCGATCTGCGGTCTGGCCGCACTGCTCTACGGCTGGGCGATCGGCGGAACCTGGGGGAACTCGTACTACACCGCCGCGGTGAAGTCGATGTCGCGCAGCTTCGAGAACTTCTTCTTCGGCGCCTTCGACCCGGCGGGCGTGATCACCGTCGACAAGCCGCCGATGGCGTTGTGGGTGCAGGTCGTGTCGGTGAAGCTGTTCGGCTTCAACCAGTTCGCCGTGCTGTTCCCGCAGGCGCTGGCCGGGGTGGCGGCGGTTTTCCTGCTGCACCGGACCGTGCGCAGGTGGGCGGGCGAGCACGCGGCGCTGCTGGCCGCGCTGATCATGGCGCTCACCCCGATCACGGTGGTGATCAACCGGGACAACAACCCCGACACCCTGCTGGTCCTGCTGGTGGTCGCGGCGGCGTACGCGGTGACCAGGGCGATGGAGGCCGAGCGCGCGACCGGATGGCTCGCGCTGGCGGCGTTCCTGATCGGCTGCGGCTTCCTGACGAAGATGTTGCAGGCGTGGATGGTTCTTCCCGCGTTCGTGGCGGCGTACCTGGCCGGGCGGCGGGATTCCTGGGGACGGCGGCTGGTCGACCTCGCCGTCGCGGCGGGCGTGCTGCTCGTCAGCTCGTTCTGGTGGGTGGTCGCGACGGCGTTGTGGCCGTCGCCGAAACCGTTCATCGGCGGCAGCGCCGACGGTTCCGCGTGGGATCTCGTGTTCGGCTACAACGGTTTCGGCCGGATCCTGGGCGGCGAGGGCAACGGCGGCATGCCCGGTGGTGGCGGCGGGTTCTCCGGGGAATCCGGGGTTCTGCGGCTGTTCAACGACCAGCTCGGCGGACAGATCAGCTGGTTGCTGCCGTTGTGCGCGCTGGTGCTGGTCGCGGCCGTTCGGCGGGACGGGCTCGGCGGCTGGGTGCTGTGGGGCGGCTGGCTGGTCGTCGTCGGGGTGATGTTCAGCTTCGCCCAGGGCACGATGCACCCGTACTACACGACGATGCTCGCGCCCGCGGTCAGCGCGGTCGCCGCGGCGGGGCTGGTGCGCTTCTGGCGCTGGTACCGGGAATCCGAGGGCTGGAGGTGGGTCCTGCTCCCGGTCGCCGTCGTGGTGACGGTGGCGTGGGCGTTCGCCCTCGTCGCCCGCGATCTGACCTGGCACGCGTGGATCGGTTACGGCGCGGTGGCCCTGGCCGTCCTCGGGGTCGGCGCGCTGCTGCTCGGGCGGCGGTGGAAGGTGCTCATGCGGTCCGGTCTGGCGCTGGGGCTCGCGGCGGTGCTGGCCGTGCCCGGCGGGTGGGCCGCGATGGGCGCGGTCACGGCGCAGACCGGGATGGGCGGGGGGAACCCGACCGCCGGACCGCAGAGCAGCCAGCGCATGGCCGGCCGGCCGGTGGAGATGGGCTCACCGCCCGGCGGCGAGGGGCAGTTCGGCCCGGGCGGGTCGGATCAGTCCGGCCCGGGCGATGGGGATCAGTCCGGCCCCGGCGCGGGGCAGTTCGGTCCGGGTGGCGGGGATCAGCTCGGCCCGGGCGATGGGGATCAGTCCGGCCCCGGCGCGGATCAGCTCGGTCCGGGTGGCGGGGATCAGCCCGGCCCAGGTGGCCTGGTTCTGTTCGGCCCGGGCGGTCCGGGCCAGTTCGGCGCGCAGCAGCGGGAAGTCCTGGACCGCGTGGTCGCCGAGGCCGGTGATCGCCGGATCCCGCTGGCGGTCGAGGGCGGCGCGATGGTCGCGTCCTCCTACCTGATCAACTCCGACGTGACCGTCGTCGGCATGGGCGGTTTCACCGGCAGCGACGACGCTCCCTCGGTGCGGCAGCTCACCGAGTGGAAGCAGGCCGGTGAGCTGGGGTTCGTCCTGCTCGGCAACGGTCCGGGCCGGATGCCCGGCCGCGGTGGCGAGAGCAGCCTGCGGGAGGCGTGGGTGAAGCAGAACTGCACGCAGGCCGGTGACCAGCTGTACTCCTGCATGGAGACCGGAGGATGAGAGATCCTGGTCAGGTGCCGGAATCCAAGGTGCTGGTCGTCGACGACGAGCCCAACATCCTCGAACTGCTCACCGCCGCGCTGCGGCTGAGCGGCTTCGAGGTGCGCGGCGCGGCGACCGGCGGGGAAGCGCTGCGCGCGGCGGCGGAGTTCCACCCGGACATCGTCGTGCTCGACGTGATGCTGCCCGACCAGGACGGGTTCGCGGTGGCGCGGCGGCTCCGCGAGGACGGCGACTGGGTGCCGGTGCTGTTCCTGACGGCCCGCGACGCGGTGGAGGACCGCATCGCGGGCCTGACCGCGGGCGGCGACGACTACGTCACCAAGCCGTTCAGCCTCGACGAGGTCGTGCTGCGGCTGCGGGCGATCCTGCGCCGGGTCCGGCCGGTGCCCGAGCCGGACTCGCTGCTGCGCTACCACGACCTGGAGCTGGACGAGGACAGCTACGAGGTGCGCCGGGGCGGGCGACTGGTCGGGCTGTCGCCGACCGAGTTCAAGCTGCTGCGGTACCTGCTGATCAACGCCGAGAAGGTGGTCAGCCGCGGGCAGATCCTGGACCGGGTGTGGAACTACGAGTTCGGCGGCGACACCCGGATCGTCGAGTCCTACATCAGCTACCTGCGCCGCAAGATCGACGTGACCGCGCCGCCGCTGATCCACACCATCCGCGGTGTCGGCTACGTGCTGCGGATGCCGAGGGACGCGGGGTGAGGCCCCGCACGCTGCGCGGGCGGCTGCTGCTGGTGCTGCTCGCGGTGACCGTCGCGGGCCTGGTGGTCATGGGGATCACCAGCGTCGCGCTGCTGGAGCGGTCGCTGGTCGCCCGGACCGACGACAAGCTGGCGGACCTGGCGAGGCCGTGGATCGAAGGACTCAGGCCGCCGCCGGAACCGCCGTTCCCGGCGCCGCCGCCGCACGAACTGCCGACCGACTTCCGCGTGACGTTCTTCGACTTCCGGGGGGCGCCGACCGGCGGGATGCTCGGCCAGTCCGAAGGGGACACCAGCGGGCCGCTGCTGCGCGACCCCGGCCCGGCGCTGGGGACGGTGCCGGACCGGGCGGGCGGCGCGGACTGGCGGGTCCGGACGCTGCACCTGCCGGACGGGCGCACGATCGTCCTGGCGCTGTCGCTGCGCAGCGTGGACACGGCGGTCCGGGAGCTGATGACGATCGAGCTGGTGGTCGGCGCGGTGGTGCTGGCCGTGCTGGTCGGGACGGCCGCCGTCACGGTGCGGCTGGGACTGCGCCCGCTCACCCGGATCGAGGACACCGCGGACGCGATCGCCGCGGGCGAGCTGGACCGGCGGGTCCCGGACGAGGACCCGCGCACGGAGGCGGGCAGGCTCGGGCTCGCGCTGAACACGATGCTGGGCAGGCTCGCGGCGGCGATGCGCGAACGGGAGCGCTCCGAGCAGCGGATGCGCAGCTTCGTCGCCGACGCCTCGCACGAGCTGCGCACGCCGCTGACCTCCATCCGCGGCTTCGCGGAGCTGTACCGGCGCAGCGACCGGCACCCCGAGGAGGACGTCCGCCGGATGATGGCGCGCATCGAGGCGGAGTCGGCGCGGATGGGCTCGCTGGTCGAGGACCTGCTGCTGCTCGCGCGCCTGGACCGGGAACGCACCGTCGACCTGACCGAAGTGGACCTGGTGCCGCTGGTGCACGACGTCGTCCACGACGCGGCGGTGCGCGATCCGGGGCGGGCGGTGGAGTTCGACGCGCCGGACCGCGCGGTCCGGGTGCTGGGCGACGGGCCGCGTCTGCGGCAGGTCCTGACGAACCTGGTCACGAATGCCTTGGTGCACACCGAACCCGGGACTCCGGTGACGATCAGCGTCGGCTGGGGCGCGGTGTCGTCCGACGTCCTGGCCGCCGCGGGCGCGTCGGTGGCGGAGGGGACGCGCATGGGTTCCGTGGAGGTCGCCGACTCCGGCCCGGGCATCGCGCGCGAGGAGGCGCACCGGGTGTTCGACCGCTTCTACCGGGCGCGCGACCGGCCCGGCGGCAGCGGGCTGGGGCTGGCGATCACCGCGGCGATCGCCGAGGCGCACAACGGGCGGGTGGAGCTGACCGCGAACCCGGCGGGCGGCAGCACTTTCCGGCTGCTCATCCCGCCGGGCTGACCCGAATTTCCCTTGCGGGGCGGGGGAAGCAACTATCGTCCTCAAGCGGCGCAGCCGCTGAGCCCACGCACGCAACCGGCACCGCCGCGGGTTCCCAGGTGTTCGCTGGCAAGGACAGCTTTTTCCGTCGTATTGGACTTCCGAAGCGGCAGGATCGCTTCGGTACCGCAGCCAGCGGACGCCTGAGGTTCCGCCAAGCGACCACCCACGCAGGGCGGGCTCACACCTTCAACGTCGGCTTGTGCACGTCGAACCACACGGACACGTCGAGCAGCCGCTCCATGAAGTACCGGACCCCGGTGTTCACGGCCTCCGGCCCGATGTCCATCACCTGCTGCAACGCGCCCGCGTCGAGCACCGACAGCGCCGGGTCCTGCGCGCGCACCAGCTCGGCGGCCTGGTCGAACAGCTTCCTGCCGTACGCCGGGTCCTGTGTGGACGGATACGGGCTCTTCACCCGCTCCACCACCGACCTCGGCAGGGTGTCGGCGGCGGCGTGCCGCAGCAGGCTCTTCTCCCTGCCGTCGAAGGTCTTGAGCGCCCACGGGGCGTTGAAGACGTACTCCACCAGCCGGTGGTCGCAGAACGGCACCCGGACCTCCAGGCCCACCGCCATGCTCATCCGGTCCTTGCGGTCGAGCAGGGTCCGCACGAACCGGGTCAGGTGCAGGTGGCTCATGACCCGCATCCGGCGCTCGAAGTCGCCCTCGCCGGGCAGCTGGGGCACCCCGGCCAGCGCGGTCTCGTAGCTGTCGGCCACGAACCGGTCGACGTCCAGGGCGGACCGCAGCTCGGGCGAGAGCATGTCGGCGACCGACCCGCCCTGGCCGCGGGCGTTGGCCAGCCACGGGAAGGTGTGCGCCTGCTGCACCTCCGGGTCGTGGAACCAGCGGTAGCCGCCGAAGACCTCGTCGGCCGACTCGCCGGACAGCGCGACCGTCGAGTGCTCGCGGATGGCCTTGAACAGCAGGTAGAGCGACTGGTCCATGTCCCCCAGGCCCACCGGCACGTCCCGGGCGGTGACCGCGGCCCGGCGCACGGCGGGGTCGGCCAGCGTCGTGGGGTCGAGCACGATGTCCTGGTGCAGCGACCCGACGTGCTGGGCGACGTCGTGGACGTACGGGCCGTCCGGGGTGTCGCGCAGCGGATCGGGCACGAAGTTCTCGGTCTGGCCGAGGAAATCCACCGAGAAGCTGCGGACCTTCTCGCCGGCCCGGCCGAGCTGCTGGCCGGCGAGCGCGGTGATGGCGCTGGAGTCGAGGCCGCCGGAGAGCAGCACGCAGCGCGGCACGTCGGAGATCAGCTGCCGGGCGACGATGTCGTCGAGCAGCTCCCGGACCCGGGCGACGGTGGTCTCCCGGTCGTCGGTGTGCTCGGCGGCCTCCAGCTGCCAGTAGGTGTGCTCGCGCAGCCCGCCGCGGTCGACGGTCACGATCGTGCCCGGAACGACCTCGCGCATCCCCGCCCACACTGCCTGGCCGGGGGTCTTGGTCATGGCGAACATCTCGCGCAGCCCGTCGGCGTCGACGACCTTCTCGGCCAGCGGGTTGGCCAGGATCGCCTTGGGCTCGGAGCCGAACAGGACCCCGTGCTCGGTGGGGTAGTAGTACAGCGGCTTGACGCCCATCCGGTCGCGGACGAGCAGCAGCTGCTCGGTGCGGGAGTCCCAGACGGCGAAGGCGTACATGCCGTTGAGGTGTTCGGCGACCGCCGGGCCCCACTCCAGGTAGCCCTGCAGGACCACCTCGGTGTCGCTGTCGGTGTCGAACTTCCGGCCGCGGCGGCGCAGTTCGTCGCGCAGCTCGGTGAAGTTGTACGCCTCACCGCTGTAGACCATCGCCACCGGGCCGTCCGGGGTGTCGGCCGCCATCGGCTGCGCGCCGCCGGGCAGGTCGATGATCGCCAGCCTCCGGTGGCCGAGCGCGGCGCGCGGCCGCACCCAGGTCCCGGCCGCGTCCGGTCCCCGGCAGGCCATGGTGTGGCACATCGCGTCGATGACGGGCTGTTCGCGGGTGAGATCGCGCTGGAAGTCGATCCAGCCGGAGATTCCGCACATGAGGGCTCCGATTTCGGTGGGTTCGACCAGATGCCATTTCATTAGCAACGTTAACTAGATTGTTGCATGCTGGAAACCTTGTAACGGAGTGAAGTCGCCCACTCGCATTCCGCTCATATGCCGCGAGCCCGGCGAAAACGGCGCGTAAGCAACGCGTCAAAGCCCTGATCGGGGGCGTCAAGGAGCTGTCATGCCCGGTTCCGGCCGGGTTTTCGGCGACAACACTCGGAACGGCCGCCGGACCCGGCGGCGTGTCCTTCGTTCGAGTTAGGGGTGCACCGCGGTGGCTGATCTGGCCTACGCCGTGTTGCTGATCGGTGGGTTCCTCGTCCTCGCGCTGACGCTGCGCGGTTTGGAGCGTTTGTGAGCACCGTGTTGGCCAATTCCGCCGGTGGCGTCTTGGCCCTGCTGTTGATCGGTTACCTGTTCTTCGCACTCGTCCGGCCGGAGAAGTTCTGATGAGTTCCCCCGTGGCCGGCCTGGTCCAGGTCGGCCTCCTGATCCTGGCCATCGCCGTCTTCTACCGCCCCTTCGGCGACTACATGGCCCGCGTCTACACCAGCGACAAGCACTGGCGCGTCGAGCGCGCGGTGTACAAGGTCGTGCGCATCGACGGCGACTCGTCGCAGCGCTGGACCACCTACGCCGCGGGCGTGCTCGGGTTCTCGCTGGTGTCGATCGTCCTGCTGTACCTGATGCAGCGCCTGCAACACCTGTTGCCGCTGAGCTTCGGCCGCGGTCCGGTCGAACCGGGCACGGCGTTCAACACCGCCGTCAGCTTCGTCACCAACACCAACTGGCAGTCCTACGTGCCGGAGCAGGTGCTCGGCCACACCGTCCAGATGGCCGGGCTGACCGTGCAGAACTTCGTCTCCGCGGCGGTCGGGATGGCGGTGGCGATCGCGCTGGTGCGCGGTTTCGCCGGTACCGGCACGGACCGGATCGGCAACGTCTGGGTGGACATCACCCGCGGTGTCACCCGGATCCTGCTGCCGATCGCGGCGGTGGCCGCGGTCGTCCTGGTCGCGCTCGGCGGCGCGATGACGCTGGCCTCGGGCATCGAGGTCACCGGCCTGGACGGCCGGACCCACACCATCGCCAGCGCCCCGATCGCCAGCCAGGAGGTCATCAAGGAGCTGGGCACCAACGGCGGCGGCGTGCTCAACGCCAACTCCGCGCACCCGTTCTCCAACCCCGGCGGGTGGTCGAACCTGCTGGAGATCTTCCTGATCCTGGTGATCCCGCTGTGCCTCACGCGCACCTTCGGCACCATGGTCGGCGACCGCAGGCAGGGCAGGGTGCTGCTGTCGGTGATGGTGACCCTGATGGTCGTCATGACCAGCGTGACCTGGTGGGCCGAGACCCACCCGAACGGCCCCGCGGCGCTGGCCGCGGGCGGCGCGATGGAGGGCAAGGAAGCCCGCTTCGGCGAGTACCTGTCCGCGCTTTTCGCCGTCGTGACAACGGGAACCTCGACCGGCGCGGTCAACTCCATGCACGACAGCTTCACCGGTCTCGGCGGCGGCGTGGCGCTGCTGAACATGCTGCTCGGCGAGGTCGCGCCCGGAGGTGTCGGCGCGGGCCTGTACGGGATGCTGATGCTGGCGGTGATCGCGGTGTTCCTGGCCGGCCTGATGGTCGGCCGCACACCGGAGTACCTGGGCAAGAAGCTGGGGCGCAAGGAGATCACGGCCGCGGCGATCTCGATCCTGGCCATGCCGACCGCCGTCCTGCTGGGCGCCGGAACAGCGCTTGCGCTGCCGGGCACGGTGGACGCCCTGAACAACAGCGGCGCGCACGGTCTGTCCGAAGTGCTCTACGCGTACGCCTCCACCGGCAACAACAACGGCAGCGCCTTCGCCGGTCTGACCGTGACCAGCGACTTCTTCCAGGCGACGCTGGGCGTCGCGATGCTCATCGGCCGGTTCGTGCCGATCCTGGCGGTGCTGGCGCTGGCGGGCGCTCTCGCGCAGCAGCAACGGGTTCCCGCGACCGCCGGAACCCTGCCCACGACCGGTCCGCTGTTCGCCGGCCTGCTCGGCGGCACCGTCGTCCTCGTCGCAGCGCTGACGTTCCTGCCCGCTCTCGCCCTCGGCCCGATCGCGGAGGCCCTCGCATGACCACGACGCTGGAGAAACCGCAGGCCGCACCGGCGGCCCGCAAGATGTCGGTGGGTGCGTTCAGCCCCCGCCAGCTGCTGACCTCGCTGCCCGAAGCGCTGCGCAAGCTGCACCCGAAGCACCAGCTCGCCAACCCCGTCATGTTCGTGGTGTGGGTCGGATCCGTTCTGGTGACGGTGCTGACGGCCTCTGAACCGAGCGTGTTCAGCATCGCCGTGGCGCTGTGGCTGTGGTTCACCGTGCTGTTCGCCAACCTCGCCGAGGCGGTCGCCGAAGGCCGCGGCCGGGCGCAGGCGGAATCCCTGCGCCGCACCAAAACCGAGTCCGTCGCCCGCAGGCTGACCGACGACGGCGGCGAGGAGCAGGTCCCGGGGAACGCGCTGCGCGTCGGTGACCGCGTGGTCGTCGAGGCGGGGCAGGTGATCCCCGGTGACGGCGACGTCGTCGAGGGCATCGCCACCGTCGACGAGTCGGCCATCACGGGTGAATCCGCCCCGGTGATCCGGGAATCCGGCGGTGACCGGTCCGCGGTGACCGCGGGCACCACGGTGCTGTCGGACCGGATCGTCGTGCGGATCACGACCAAGCCCGGCGAGACCTTCGTCGACCGGATGATCGCCCTGGTCGAGGGCGCGCAGCGGCAGAAGACGCCGAACGAGATCGCGCTGACGATCCTGCTCTCCACGCTGACGATCATCTTCCTGCTCGCCGTGCTGGCGTTGCAGCCGATGGCCGGGTACTCCGGCGGTCTGCTGTCGGTCGTCGTGCTCACCGCGCTGCTGGTGTGCCTGATCCCGACCACCATCGGCGCGCTGCTGTCGGCGATCGGGATCGCGGGCATGGACCGGCTGGTGCAGCGCAACGTGCTGGCCAAGTCCGGCCGGGCCGTGGAGGCCGCGGGCGACGTCGACACGCTGCTGCTGGACAAGACCGGCACCATCACCTTCGGCAACCGCCGCGCGACCGAGATCATCCCGGTCGGCGGCGTCACCGAAGCCGAGCTGGCCGAGGTCGCGCGGCTGTCCAGCCTCGCCGACGAGACCCCGGAAGGCACCTCGATCGTCGAGTTCTGCGCCGAGAAGTACGAGGCGGTGTCCGACCCCGGGCCGGGCGTCGAGCCGGTCGCGTTCACCGCGCAGACCCGGATGAGCGGTATCGACATCGGCGACCGCGAGATCCGCAAGGGTGCGGCAGGCGCCGTGCGGGCGTGGGCCGGTTCGCTTCCGTCCGAAGTGGACGAGATCGTCGACCGGATCGCTTCCGAGGGCGGCACCCCGCTCGTGGTGGCCGAGCGCGGCAGCGGGCGGGTCCGGGTGGTCGGCGTGGTGCGGCTGTCCGATGTGGTCAAACCGGGCATGAAGGAGCGCTTCGCCGAACTGCGCGCGATGGGCATCCGCACCGTGATGGTCACCGGCGACAACGCCCTGACCGCCAAGGCGATCGCGGCCGAGGCCGGCGTCGACGACTTCCTCGCCGAGGCCAGGCCCGAGGACAAGATGGCGCTGATCCGCTCCGAGCAGGAGGGCGGGCGGCTGGTCGCGATGACCGGTGACGGCACCAACGACGCCCCGGCGCTGGCCCAGGCCGACGTCGGCGTCGCGATGAACACCGGCACCGCCGCGGCCAAGGAAGCGGGCAACATGGTCGACCTCGACTCCGATCCGACCAAGCTGATCGAGATCGTCGAGATCGGCAAGCAGCTGCTGATCACCCGCGGCGCGCTGACCACCTTCAGCATCGCCAACGACCTGGCCAAGTACTTCGCGATCCTGCCTGCGATGTTCGTGGCGATCCACCCGCAGCTGGACGCGCTCAACATCATGCGGCTGGCCACGCCCACCTCGGCGATCCTGTCCGCGGTGATCTTCAACGCGCTGGTCATCGTCGGCCTGATCCCGCTGGCGCTGCGCGGGGTCCGGTACCGGCCGGGCAGCGCGAGCGCGCTGCTGCGGCGCAATCTGCTCGTCTACGGGCTCGGCGGCATCGTCACGCCGTTCGCCGGCATCTGGCTGATCGACCTGCTGGTCCGCTTCGTCCCGGGAGTGGGGTTCTGATGCTGTTCCGCCAAACGATGGCCGGGCTGCGGTTGCTGCTGGTGCTGACCGCGCTGCTCGGCGTGGTCTACCCGCTGGCGGTGTGGGGCGTCACCAGGCTGCCGGGCCTGCACGCCAACGCCGAGGGATCTCGGATCGTGGTCGACGGCCGGGTGGTCGGATCCTCGCTGATCGGCGTCGACCCGGTGCCCGCCGACCCGGCCCGCGACCCGTACTTCCACACCCGCCCGGCGGCCTCGGCGGAGACCGCGACCGGCCCCGGCGACCCGTCGTCGACCGGCGGCTCGAACCACGCGGGCGACAACCCCGACCTGCTGGCGGCGGTGCGGGAGCGGCGTGCCGCGATCGCCGCGCGCGAGGGTGTGGCGCCGGAGCGGGTGCCGGTGGACGCCGTCACCGCCTCGGCCAGCGGGGTCGACCCGCACATCAGCCCCGCCTACGCGGAACTCCAGGTGCCCCGTGTCGCTCGCGTCACCGGACTGCCCGAGGGCGAGGTCCGGAAGTTGGTGGCCGCGCATACTTCCGGTGGTTTGGTTGAGCAGGAAGTTGTCAACGTGACCCTGCTGAACGTGGCCGTGCACGATCGGTGAGTCGGGTGCCCGCGGATCTTTCGGTGGTCCGCGGGCACACCTCCGTCGGGAAAACCGGATAGCGGGGGGTTCGAACGGCTGCTGATGCGTGTTGTTAATAACGGCTCGTAGGAGACTGGAGAGCGTGGCTGGTAGGAGTGGCAAACGCGGCGAGCTGAGGATCTACCTCGGCTCGGCACCCGGTGTCGGCAAGACCTACGCGATGCTCGGCGAGGCGCATCGCCGGGCCGAGCGCGGCACCGACGTCGTGGTGGGTCTGGTGGAGACGCACGCCCGCGCGAAGACCGCCGCGCTGATCGACGGGCTGGAGGTGGTGCCGCGCCGCCGCATCGAGCACCGCGGCGTCGAGGTGACCGAGATGGATCTCGACGCGCTGCTCGCGCGCAAACCGGAGGTGGCCGTGGTCGACGAGCTCGCGCACACCAACGCCCCCGGCTCGCGAAACGAGAAGCGCTGGCAGGACATCGACGAACTGCTCGACGCGGGCATCAACGTGCTGTCCACGGTCAACGTCCAGCACCTGGAGAGCCTCAACGACGTGGTGGAGACCATCACCGGCGTCCGCCAGCAGGAGACGGTGCCGGACGAGGTCGTGCGCCGCGCGGGCCAGATCGAGCTGGCCGACATCACCCCGGAGGCCCTGCGCCGCCGGATGGCGCACGGCAACGTCTACCCGGCCGACCGGGTGGACGCGGCCCTCGGCAACTACTTCCGCACCGGCAACCTGACCGCGCTGCGGGAGCTGGCGCTGCTCTGGCTGGCCGACCAGGTCGACGTGGCCCTGCGCCGCTACCGCGCCGAACGCAGGATCACCGAGACCTGGGAGGCCCGCGAGCGCGTGGTCGTGGCCATCACCGGCGGCCCGGAGAGCGAGACGCTGATCCGCCGCGCCCGGCGGATCGCCTCCCGCGCGGGCGCGGAACTGCAGGTCGTGCACGTCCTGCGCGGCGACGGGCTGGCGGGGACCTCGCCGGGCAACCTGGCCAGGGCCAGGCGGCTGGCCGACGGCGTCGGCGCGAGCTTCCACACCGTCGTCGGTGACGACGTGCCGGAGGCGCTGCTGGAGTTCGCGCGCGGTGCCGACGCCACCCAGCTCGTGGTCGGCACCTCGCGGCGGTCCGGCTGGGCGCGGCTGTTCGACGAGGGCATCGGCGCGACGGTCGTGCAGAAGTCGGGCTCGATCGACGTGCACATGGTCACCCACCCCGAGGCGGGCGGGCGGCGGCTGCTCAAGAAGTTCGCCCGCAACCCGCTCTCGCCGACGCGGCAGGTGTGGGGCTGGCTGCTCGCGTTCCTGCTGCCGACCGCGGTCACGGCGGTGGCCTACCTGTCCGGTGCGGTGTCGCTGTCGACCGACGTGGTCGGCTACTTCATGGCCACGGTCCTGGTGGCGATGGTCGGCGGGAAGGCACCGGCGATCGCCACCGCCCTGCTCTCCGGCGGGTTGCTGAACTTCTTCCTCACCCCACCGCTGTACTCGCTGACCGTCGCCGAACCGCAGAACCTGGTGACGCTGCTGGCCATGCTGCTGGTCGGTCTGCTGGTCGCGGTGATGGTCGACCGCGCGGCGCGGCTGACCGAGCGCGCCGCGCACGCCCGCACCGAGGCCGCGCTGCTCGCCTCGTACGCCCGCACGGTGCTCACGCATCCCGATCCGCTGCCCCGGCTGCTGGAGAAGGTCGTGGAGAACTTCGGCCTGTCGTCGGCGGCGCTGCTGGAGCGCGACGACGGGCGGTGGCACGTCGCCGCCTCGACCGGTTCCGCGCCGTGCACCAGACCAGGGGAGTCCGATGTGGACATCGAGGTGAACCAGGACGTGCATTTGGTGCTGAAGGGGCCGGGCGACCGGGCGCTGCCGGCGTCCGACCGGACCGTGCTGGAGGCCGCGGCCGGGCAGGCGCTGGTCGCGCTGCGGCAGCAGCGGATGGCCGCCGAGGCGCAGGACGCGCAGCGCCGCGCCGACGCGACCGAGCTGCGCACGGCGCTGCTGTCGGCGGTCGGGCACGACCTGCGGACGCCGCTGGCGTCGATCAAGGCGTCGGTGAGCAGCCTGCGCGCGCCGGATCTGCGGCTTTCCGAACAGGACACGTCGGAGCTGCTGACCGGGGTGGAGGAGTCCGCCGACCGGCTGGCCGCGCTGGTGGACAACCTGCTCGACTCGTCGCGGCTGGCCACCGGCGCGATCGTGCCGCAGCTGCACCCGGTCGGCTACGACGAGGTGGTGGCCCGCGCGCTGGCCGGGCTGGACGGCAGGCAGCACGTCGAGGTCGACACCGACGAACGCCTGCCGGACGTGCTCGCCGACGCCGGACTGCTGGAGCGGGTGGTGGCCAACGTGGTGCAGAACGCGCTGAAGTACGGGCGGCCCGGCGGCGGCCGGATCAGCGTCCGGGCCAGCGAGCACGCGTCGCGGGTCGAGCTGCGGGTGGTCGACCACGGGCCGGGGCTGCCGGACGGCGCTGCGGAGCAGGTGTTCGCGCCGTTCGAGCGGCTCGGCGACCGGGGGGACCGGGGCGATCAGGGCCCGGCCGGGGTCGGGCTGGGCCTGAGCGTCGCGGAAGGATTCATGGAAGCCATGCAGGGCACGATCCGGGCCGAGGACACCCCGGGTGGCGGTCTGACGATCGTGCTGTCGTTGCCGGTCGCGGGGGAAGAACAGGGGACACGATGACGAGAGTTCTGGTGGTCGACGACGAGCCGCAGCTGCTGCGCGCGCTGCGGATCAACCTGACCGCGCGGGGCTACCAGGTGCTGACCGCCGTCGACGGCAGAGCGGCGCTGCGGGCCGCCGGGGACGGCAAACCCGACGCGGTGGTGCTCGACCTCGGGCTGCCGGACATGGACGGCGGCGAGGTGATCGCCGGGCTGCGCGGCTGGACGACGGTGCCGATCATCGTCCTGTCCGCCCGCACCGACTCCGCGGACAAGGTGCAGGCCCTCGACGCGGGCGCCGACGACTACGTCACCAAGCCCTTCGGCATGGACGAACTGCTCGCCCGCCTGCGGGCGGCCGTCCGCCGCTCGAACACCTCCGCCCCGGAGGACCAGCCGATCGTCGAGACCGAGACCTTCAGCGTCGACCTCGCGGCGAAGAAGGTCCTGCGCGAGGGCGCGGAAGTGCACCTGACCCCCACGGAGTGGGGAATGCTGGAGGTCCTGGTCCGCAACAAGGGCCGGCTGGTGGGGCAGAAGCAGCTGCTCAAGGAGGTCTGGGGACCGACGTACGCGAACGAGACGCACTACCTGCGCGTCTACCTCGCCCAGCTCCGCCGCAAGCTCGAAGCCGACCCGAGCAGCCCCCGCCACCTGATCACCGAGGCGGGCATGGGCTACCGCTTCGAGGTGTGAGGAGGTGACCACCCGGATGCCGGAACCGACTGCTTTCCCCGCAGTGAGTGGACTTCCCCGCGGTTCTCAGGGATGTGCGGTCCGCGTGAAGTTTGACGAACTCGGGCCTTGGCGGGAACCGCCACTGCTAGGGTCTGCGTCGCACTTGGTGATCTGATGCCGCGAACTGGGGGTTCCCCGCGATGACAGCACCGCCTCCGCCGCCGGGCCCCGGCGGCGGCCCCGGCAGGACCATCACGGTCAACAGGGACAACGTCCTCGAAGTTCGCAAGGTCATCCTGCAGGCTGCGGAGGCTGCGCGCGGGAGGCTTCGATCGTTGAAATCCAACCTCATGATCACTCGCCCAGCCGACGACAAGATCAGCACCGCCGCAGCGGCGACGTGGAACGCCAACCTGCTGACGAACACGGATTCGCACTTCACTCGGTTGATGCAGTACGTGGACAAGGTCGAGGACCTCGGCAGGCAGGTCGAGGAAGCCGCCAAGCAATACGGGTACACCGAAGACGAGATCATGGCTTCGTTCCAGCAGAAGGATCCGAACCGATGACCGAGGCTCGACACTGGCTTCTCGGGCTGGCCGCGGTTGGCCTGCTCGCGACCGGGTGCACCACCAGCCCGACTCCGACGCCGGAATCGCCCGCGACTTCGGAAAAGCCGTCGCGCCCCGCAGATCTCGCGGTCGCCGGTAAGCCGGACACAGAGCTTTGCGAACTGTTGACAGCCGAACAGCAGAGCCAGCTGGGTGTCGGCCGCCCGACGCCGGACTCCGAGGTCAACGAGACCACCGGCGTCGGCTTCCCGGGTTGCGGTTGGCTGACGCCTCCCGGTGAGGACCCGCCGTACGACATCACCGTCTACGCCGTCCCGGAGAGCACGAAGGACTTCATGGACCGGCTGAGCCCCGCCTTCCCGGAAACCGAGGCGTCCTACACCGTCGCCGGGTTCCCCGCCAAGCAGGCGCAGCGCGGGGAAAGCCTGGAGCAGCTCGGTTGCATGGTCGGGGTCGACGTCGCCGACGGGCAGACCCTCGGGGTCTTCGTGGGGCCGGGGCTGATGCAGGTCATGAGCAACAAGGACATCTGCGACAAGGCCAAGCAGGCCGCGGAAGCGGCGGTCGCGACGCTGCGGAGCCAGGGGTAGGGGGAGACCGATGGCGGGCATCGACCCGATCCGCGACATCCGGTTCGAGGGGATGGACATCCCCGAGCTGATGCAGTGGATCGCCCAGATCAAGGACGGGCGCGGGACGGAGTCGATGAACTCCGCGGTCCGCGGTCTCGAGGAGTGCGTGCAGGTCGTCGTCGACCTGGACAACACGCTTCGCGCCGAGCTCGGCAAGCTCCAGATCGCCTGGGAGGGCAACGCCGGGAGCATGGCCGCCGCGGCGACGCAGCAGCAGACCGCGGTGATGGCCGAGGCGCAGGACCCGCTGGCGCAGTCGGCGAACAACGTCGACGCGCAGGGCCGAGGATACGAGTCCGCCAAGCACACGCTCCCCAACACCTCCGAGCTGGTCAACACCCAGACCGAGAACCCGATCGAGGCGGGCGCCGGCGCGGTGTTCGGCTACGAGAGCGACTACGACCAGGAAGCCAAGCGGATCGACGGCCAGAAGCAGGCTTCGCAGGCCGCGCTGGGGTCCTACCGCGACACCAGCGTGGCGCAGGCCGACGCCTTCCAGCCGCTGCCGGAGATGGCGCCCGCCGCGGTGAGCGCGCAGTCGGCCGCGGTCGGCGGTTCGCCGAGCGCCGGGATGGGTGGCGGGTTCACCGCGGTTTCCGGCGGCGGTTCCGGGTTCGGTGGCTACTCCGGTGTTCTTCCCGGCGGCGGAACCACTTCCGGCGGCGGGGGGACCTCCGGCGGGGCGACTCCCGGCGCGAATCCCGGCGGCGGCACCACCGGCGGCACCGAGGGCGGTGGCCGCAGTGGCGCCGGTGCGGGCCGGGAGAGCCTCGGTCCCGGCGGCTTCGCCGACCGCACCCCGTCCGGCCCGACGGCCCGGCCCGGGATCGGCCTCGGCACCACGCTCGGCCTCACCGCAGGTGGCGCCGCGGTCGCCGGTCTGGGCGCCGCCGCTGCGGGCAAGGTACTCGGTGGCCGCGGCGGCGCGGGCGGCAGCACCCGCGGCGGCGACGTCAAGGGCGGCGCGATGCGCGGTGGCTCATCCGGCGTCGGCGGCGGCCCCGGCGACACCACCGCCGGGCGGACCGCCGGTGGTTCGGCGACCAGCAGGCCCGCGGCCGGCTCGATGATGGGCCCCGCCGCGACCCGCGGCGAGAAGAGGGACGAGGACGCCGAGCACGACAACAAGTACGCCGTCGAGGAAACCCACTTCGACGACAACCGCCTGGTCGCCCCGGCGGTGCTCGGGCAGGACGAGGAGCAGGCCGAGGAACGGGCCGAGGAGCCCGCCAAGCCCGAGAAGCAGGACTGACGTGCGCCCAGGAGCCGAGGGCGACCCCGTCCTGCTGTCCGCGTTGGAATTCGATGTGGTCTGCGAGGCGGAGAAGCTCGCCGAACGGCGGCACATCGTGCTCAGCGTGCCGAGCCCGGGCACGACCTACACCGAGCGCGCGCGGCTCGTCGCCGACGCGTGGGCGTCGCTGCGGTCCCGCGGGCTCGCCGAGGCGCACCGCGACCGGGTCGACGTCGACCTCGGTGACCTGCTGGTCCTGCTCGACCGCCCGCAGCGCAGCATCGACGTGCGGATCTGGGCCGACCGGCCGATCCGCGCGCTGGCCTCGGCGAACGGCGGCGAGGGGCTGCTGACCATCGTCGACGGTGACGTGGTCGAGCTGACGCCGGTGCGTGCGAGCTCGCTGGCCGAGGCCGCGGTCTCGGTCGCCGGGGACACCGAGCCAGGTCCGGGCCGGACGGTGAGCCTGCCCAACGACGTGCTGCACGAGGCCAGCCGGGAGGCGGGCCCGCACGACATGCAGCTGCTCGTCGACGAGCTGCGCGCGCTCGGCGTCGCCGCCGACGACGCCGCCGAGATCGCGCGGATGGCAGGCGGCATGGGCATGCGCGGCCAGTTCGGCGCCGAGAACTCGCCGCAGCGCGGCGCGAAACCCGACCGCGCCGACCGGGTCGTCGCCTTCCACGACACCCCGGGCGGCCGCTACCTCCACGTCGTCCGCGCCAGCGGCGACGGGCGGCGGTGGAGCACCCTGGCGCCTGCGGGCAACCACCGCATCGCCGAGTACGTGCGGGAACTGCTCGACGAAGTGGCCGAGTAACGAATTCAGGACTCCGCGGAATTCTCCAGGCGTTCCCGGTACCACCGGCCCCACTTGTCGAGATCGCCGATCAAGGTGCTGAGGCTGTCGCCGGTTCCGGTCAGCGCGTACTGGGTCCGCGGCGGTGATTCGGCGAAAACGGTGCGTTCCACAAGACCGTCGTCCTCCAGTTCGCGCAGCTGGCGGGTGAGCATCCGCTGCGTGATTCCCGGCATCGCCCTGCGCAGCTCGCCGAACCGCCGCGGGCCGGTGAGCAGGTACTTCAGGATGAGCAGCTTCCACTTCCCGCCGAGGACGACCAGCGCGACCTCGACGTCGCAGTGGTCGGCCATCTCCTCGATGCGTTCCCGGATCCGCACTTTCCGCACGGTGTGACTGTACCCAGCGCAATTGTCCCGAAATGCGGGCAGGACACCGGATTCGGCGGAGCTGCATTGATATACCGAGTGTGCCTGGGCACTTTCCGGACCGTACTTGATCGGGGTCCCGGCGCGGGTTGCAGTGGGCGGGTGAACACCGAAACTTCCGACGGCACCGGGGAAACGACCGTCCGCCGGTGGCTCGTGCTGGCGATCCTGTGCGCGAGCCTGCTGCTGACCGGGCTCGACCTGACGGTGCTGCACGTCGCGGTGCCCAGCCTGGCGCGGGACCTGCGGCCAAGCGGGGCCGAGCTGCTGTGGATCGTCGACGTCTACTCGCTGACAGTCGCCGCCTTCCTGGTCACCTGCGGTTCGCTGGCCGACCGGGTCGGCCGCAGGCGGGTGGTCCTCGCCGGGTTCGCGCTGTTCGGCCTGGCCTCGCTGGCGGCGGCGTTCGCGGCGAGCACCGCGCAGCTGATCGCCGCCCGAGCGGCGCTGGGGCTGGGCACCGCGCTGATCATGGCGGCGACCGTGGGGATCATCCGCAACGTGTTCCCGGACGACCGGGAGCGGGCGCTGGCGATCGGGCTGTGGACCGCCACGCACAGCCTCGGCACCACCCTCGGCCCGCTGGCAGGTGGGCTCGTCGTCGAGCACTTCCGGTGGGGCGCGGTGTTCCTGATCAACGTTCCGATCGTGGTCGTCGTGCTGGTCGCGGGCGCGCGGCACATCCCCGAGTCGCACAACCCGGCGCCGCGCCGCTGGGACGTGCTCAGCGTGGTGCTCTCGGTGCTCGGCCTCGGCGTCCTGGTCTTCGGGCTCAAGCAGCTCACCGATCCCGCGCCCGCCACCGCTCCGGCGATCGGCGTCGGTGCCGCGCTGCTGGTCTGGTTCGTGTTGCGGCAGCGGAGCATCGGGCATCCGCTGCTCGACCTCGGCCTGTTCCGGAACCGGCGGTTCACCGCGGCGGTGCTGGCGGTGTTCGGGTGCTTCGGTTCCTACGTCGCGATGCTGTTCCTGCTGATGCAGTGGTTCCAGCAGACCGGCGGCTACTCGCCGTTGCAGGCCGGGGCGGCGCTGGTCCCGCTGGCCGTGGCGAACGCGCTCGGTGCGACGCTCGCGCCCTGGGTGTCCGCCCGCCTGGGCAACCGGGCGGCGATGGCGGTCGCGCTGGTGTCGTTCGCGGTGGCGTTGACCGCGTTCGCCGCCGCCGGGCAGACCTCCGGGTACCCGCTCGTCGCGGTGTTGCTGGCGGTCGCGGGATTCGGCGCGGGGATCGTCATGACCGCGGGCGCGGACTCGATCACCGCCGCGGTCAGCCCGCACCGGGCCGGAGAGGCGGCGGCCATCCAGGAGACGTCCTTCGAGCTCTCCGCCGGGGTCGGGGTGGCGGTGTTCGGGTCCGTGCTGGCGGTGTCCTACCGGCTGGCGATCCCGGCGCTGCCCGCGCTCGCGCCGGAGGACGCGGCTGCGGTGCGGGAGTCCATCAGCTCGGTTCCCGACGTGCGGCACCACCTCGGTCCGGAGGATGCCGCCGCCCTGCACGAGCTGACCGCCGGCGCCTTCGACGGCGGCATCCGGATCGCTTCGGTCGCAGCCGCTGTCATGCTTCTGGTCACCGCCGCGCTGACGGCAAACCTGTTGCGCGCACGTGGCAACCTTGACCCGTGGAAATCCCGGGAGCAGTGCTGACCGCTGTCGGTGCGGACGCGGTCTGGTCCCGCGATCACGAGGGGAACAGCGGCGGCGTCTGGAAGGTGAGCGGGGCCGCGGGGACGTTCTTCGCCCGGTGCGGGCAGACCGCCGCGCTCGAACACCAGCGGTTGCGCTGGCTGGCCGGTCGGATCGAAGTCCCCGCCGTCGCCGCCTTCGCGGACGGCGAGCAGCCGTGGCTCGTGCTGGCGGACGTGCGGGCGCCGTCGCTGCCCGCCGCGCGGTTGAGCGACCCGGCGGAGGCCGGAACGATCATGGGCCGGCTCCTGCGCCGCCTGCACTCGCTCCCGGTGCGGGACTGCCCGTTCCGCTCGCCGGTCGCGACCCTCGTCGACCAGGCCCGGCGGCGGGTGGCCGAGAACCTGGTGGACCACGACGACTTCGACGACGACCACCGCGGTGCGACTCCCGGCGCACTGCTGGAGCGGCTGGTCGAGCTCCGGCCACCGGACGCGGACCTCGCCGTCACCCACGGCGACTTCTGCCCGGACAACGTCCTGCTCCGGCCGGACGGGTCGGCAGTCCTGATCGACGTCTCCCGGCTGGGCGTCGCCGACCGCCACCGGGACATCGCGCTGGCCCGGCGGAACCTGGCCGACGACTTCGGAACCGAGGCGGTCGACGCGTTCACCGCGGCCAGCGGGTTCGACCCGGATCCGGATCGTCTGTACTGGTACCGGCTGCTGGACGAGTTCTTCTGAGAAGAGGTCCCATGGTGCGGTTCGACGAGCTGGTCAAGCGGGCGCGTGCCCTGGCCGAGCCGGGGCAGCGGCGCATCCTCGGCATCACCGGCGCGCCCGGTGCGGGCAAGGGCACCGTGACCGACGCCCTGCTCGCCGAGCTGGGCCCGGCCGCGGTGGCGGTGCCGATGGACGGCTTCCACCTCGCCGAGGCCGAGCTGCACCGACTGGGGCGGCGGGACCGCAAGGGCGCGCCGGACACGTTCGACGCCGCCGGGTACGTCGCCCTGCTGCGGCGGCTGCGCGATCCGGGCGAGGACGTGGTGTACGCGCCGCGGTTCCACCGCGAGGTCGAGGAGTCCTACGCGGGGGCGATCCCGATCGGGCGCGAGGTCCCGCTGGTGATCACCGAGGGCAACTACCTGCTGCTCGACGGCCCGTGGGCGGGGGTCCGGGAACTGCTGGACGAGTCGTGGTTCCTGGCGCCCGACGAGGACGCGCGGCTGGAGCGGCTGATCGCCCGGCACGTGCGCTACGGCAAATCCCCCGACGAAGCAAGGGAATGGGTGTTGCGCAGCGACGAGCGCAACGCCGAGGTGGTGCGCGCGACCCGCGAGCGCGCTGATCTCGTGATCGATGGTGACCCTGTTTGAGAGGTGGTTCTTCCTTGCCGGAGCGGCGTTTTCTCCGTCCCCGACTGCTGGCCGCGGTCGACGGCGCGCTGTGGGTGGTCGACGAGTTCCAGCCGGTGGCCGCGCTGGTCGAACCCGGCACCGGGACGGTCCGCGAAGTCGTCGACTGGCGGTCGCTGGCCCCGCCGGAACCCGGCCACAGCGCCGAGATCGTCACCGATGGCAGCCGGATCTGGGTGCAGCAAGGCAGTTCCGTCGGCTGGGTCGACGAGACCGGGTTGCGGCAGGCGGCCGAGGTCGGCGGCACCCACCTCTGCGCGGTCGGGCGCGGGGCGGCGTGGTGCGTCGACTGGCACTCCCCGGATCCTGGCCGCTCGCCGGGGCCGGGAATCGCACCCGTGCCTCCGCCGATGCCCGAAGGGCGGCTCGTCATCGTGGCCGAGGACGGGCCGACGCGCGTGATCCCGGTCGACCGCCCGGCCCAGCACGTGGAAATCCGCGCCGACGGCGCCTATCTGGAGGTGCACAGCGAACCGCCCACGGCAACACCAGTCAGCTCCAGCGGTTGGACGTTCACCTACCACCACGACCACCTCTGGTTCCCGGCGGAAGTACCGGACCGCATCGAGTTCGCCGACCACGCCAAGCGCGACCCCGGCCCCGGCGGGCTGGGCTGGTCGGGCCGCGGCGGCGCGGGTTCGTGGCTGGCCTGGCACAGCGCGGACGAGGTGACGACGGACGGACTGCTCGCGTCGGGGCTGCGCTGGGCGCTGGGGCCGCTTCCGGAATTCGCCCACGGGGACCGGCATCCGGTCGTCGCCACCGGGCACGACCCGGACACCGGAGCCGAACGCGTCCGCTTCGAACTGGGGACCGGTCGGCTGCACGCGGCCGTCGAATGCGGCGGCTACCTCTGGGCGGTGCTGTGCCCGGCCCCGCGCCCGCGCGACCGGCCGCCGCTGCGCCTGCTGCGCATCGACCCGGGCAGCGGCCAGGTCGACCAGGTGGCCCCGGTCGACATCACGGACCGCTGCTGGTCGCCGGTGTCCTTGCCCGAGGACGAGATCGAAGCGCACGCCAACCGCGAACGGGCGGTTTTCGACGATGTGGAGCGGTACTTGCGAGGCGTCGCTGACGCGCGCAGCGAAATCGACGGCCGCTGGCCCGATCTCGGGGTCCGGCTGACCTTCCGCCACCCGTACTTCCCCGGCGGGTGGCTGAGCCGCCGCTGGCGGGTGTTCGACGAGATCGGGCGGCCGGTCTCGCACGAGTACGCGAGCGTGCATCTCATGGAGGACCTGGACACCCACCACCTCCCGCCGGTGGACGCGGCCGAGGGCGGCGTGCTGGAGATCTAGCGGTACTGGGGGGCCGGCAACACTGGGAAAAACGGTTATGTGCATGTAAGTCCGGCCGGTGGCTAGGTTCGGAGTCGTTCCCCTTCCACTGTCCTGAAAGGACACTCGCATGACCGTTCTCGTGACCGCAGCGACCGGAACCGTGGGGCGCGGCGTGGTCGACCGGCTGCTCGCCGAGGGCCGGGAAGTCCGGGCGCTGACCCGCGATCCGGCCTCGGCGGGACTGCCCGCCGAGGTGGAGGTCGTCGCCGGGGACCTCACCCGGCCGCACGAGCTCACCGCCGCGTTCGACGGCGTCGACCGGATGTACTACCTGGGCGCGATCATCGATCCGGCCCACGCGGTGGACGACGCGTCGGCTTTCCTGGCCCTGGCGGCGGAAGCCGGGGTGCGGCGGGTGGTGCACCTGTCCGGAAGCGCCGTCACCTACCGCCGTGCGGGCAGCTTCGAACTGCTCGCGGAGATCGAGGCGGTGGTCGAAGCTTCCAGTCCGGAGTGGACGCACGTGCGGCCGGGTGAGTTCGCGACCAACAAGCTGGACGTGTGGGGGCATTCCATCCGCACCGAGGGCGTCGTCCGCAACCCCTTCCCGGACGGGACCGGCGTTCCCGTGCACGAGGCCGACATCGCCGAGACAGCGGCCATCGCGCTCCTCGAAGACGGCCACCACGGCCGGGCCTACACCCTGACCGGACCGCAGCTGCTGACCCACCGGGAGCAGGCGGCGGCGGTCGCCGCCGGTCTCGGGCGGGAGCTGCGGTTCGAGGCCCAGACCTACGGCCAGGCCCGCCGCGCCTGGATCGAGGCCGGGATGCCCGCCGAGATCGCCGAGTACATCCTGGGATACCAGGCCGAATACGCCGAGGAACCGCCGCGGGTCTCGCCCGACTTCGAGCGGGTCACCGGCAGGCCCGGCCGCACCCTCGCCGAATGGGCCCGCGACCACCGCGCCGACCTGACCTGATCGCGCGGCGCCGAGCTGATCGCGCGGCGGCGAGCTGATCGCGCGGCGGCGCTCGGCCAAGGACCCTGCTCAATCCCGCGCCCTCAATTCCGGGTGCGCAGCTCGGCCGGAGGCGCCTCCAGCTCCGAGGACCCCGCTCAGCCCCGCGCGCCCTCATCCCGGGCGCGCAGCTCGGCGCGGACGTCATCCGGGATGCGCCCGGTGTGGTCGATCGGGGTCCACGGCTCGCTGCGGATCCACTGCGATCCGCAGCCCCGGCACGCCAGGACCGGCAGCCCGTCGAGCTCCGTCCTGGTGCGGTGCCAGGAGCACAGCGACCGGCACGCGCGGATCGCCAGCGGCATCAGGAGCTCTCGCGGCTGTAGGTGCTGAAGGTCGACGTCGTGGTGGGCGTCGGCCTGCTGGTCGTCGGCGGCTTCGTGGTCGAAGTCGGCGGTTCTTCCGTCGTCGTCGGTGTCTGGGTCGGGACGTCGGTGGGCGACGGGACCGTCGGCGTCGGCTCCGGGGTCCGCGTCGGCGTTCCGGTCTCGGAAGAAGTCGTTTCCTCGCTGCTGCTGGTCGAGGTCTTCGACGTCGTGGAGCTGGTGGACGGCGGAGGCGGCGGCAGCATCGGCGGCGGTGTCGTCCACGTCGGCGTCGGCACCCGCGAGGTCGGGGTCAGGTTGGAGTCCGGCGTGGCGTCGAGGTTCTCCTGGCTGCCGTAGGCCATCGCGGCGGCGGTGGCGAACGCGGTGGCGATCACCATCCCGGAAGCCGCCAACATCACCAGGCGCTTCGGCCGGGCGTCCGGATCCTCCAACGCGTACGGCTCCATCGGTGTCCCACCTCTTGCGGTTCGGGTGACCCTGGTCAGCACCGACACGGTACTGATCGTCGCGAGCCGCTCCCGCGCGGACCGGTGGGGCGAACCGTTTTCGCAGATCGCGACGCGGTGCGGCATCATGGTCGGCCGTGACGGATGCGGAGCGGACCCGACTGACGGCATGGGTGCACGGTCGCGTGCAGGGCGTGGGATTCCGGTGGTGGACGCGGTCCCGGGCGCTGGAGCTCGGGCTGGTCGGCAGCGCCACCAACCTGCCTGCGAGCCGCGTCGAGGTCGTCGCGGAAGGACCGCGCGACGCGTGCGAGCGGCTGCTGACCGCGCTGCGCTCGGGCGAGACGCCGGGGCACGTCGAGCACGTGGCCGAGCAGTGGTCGGAACCGAAGGGCGGTCTGACCGGGTTCGTCGAGCGCTGAGCCCGCGCTACCAGCGGTTCTGCGCGGTCGGCGGCGGGGACGCGGGTAGTCTCTGCCGGACGTAGCAGTGCGAACCGGGAAAGGTCGATCGAAGCCGTGCACCTGAAGAGCCTGACGCTCAAGGGATTCAAGTCCTTCGCCTCGGCCACCACGCTGCGCTTCGAACCCGGCATCACCTGCGTCGTCGGCCCCAACGGCTCCGGCAAGTCCAACGTCCTCGACGCCCTGACCTGGGTGATGGGCGAGCAGGGCGCGAAGGCGCTGCGCGGCGGCAAGATGGAGGACGTCATCTTCGCCGGCACCGCCGGGCGCGCCCCGCTCGGGCGCGCCGAGGTGACGCTGACCATCGACAACAGCGACGGCGCGCTGTCCATCGACTACACCGAGGTCTCGATCACCCGCCGGATGTTCCGCGACGGCGCCAGCGAGTACGAGATCAACGGCAACTCCTGCCGGCTGATGGACGTCCAGGAACTGCTGTCGGACTCCGGCATCGGCCGCGAGATGCACGTCATCGTCGGCCAGGGCCAGCTCGCGTCGATCCTGCAGGCCAAACCCGACGAGCACCGCAGGCTCATCGAGGAAGCCGCGGGAGTGCTCAAGCACCGCAAGCGCAAGGAGAAGGCGCTGCGCAAGCTGGACGCGATGCAGGCGAACCTGACCCGCCTGACCGACCTCACCAGCGAACTGCGCCGCCAGCTCAAACCGCTGGGCAAGCAGGCCGAGATCGCCCGCAAGGCCCAGACCGTGCAGGCCGACCTGCGCGACGCGCGGCTGCGGCTGATCGCCGACGACCTGGTCACCGCCCGCGCCGAGCTCGCCCGCGACGAGGCCGACCAGGAGACCGCGAAGGCCAAGCGCGCCGAGGTCGAGCGCGCGCTGCAGTTCGCGCAGTCCGAGGAGAAAACCCTCGAAGAGGCCGTCGCCGCCGACGCGCCGCGGCTCAACCGCGCGCAGGAGACCTGGTACCGGCTGTCCGCGCTGGAAGAACGCCTGCACGGCACGCTGCGGCTCGCCGCCGAGCGGCACCGCCACCTGACCGCGCAGACCGAGGAGCAGCGCAGCGGGCGCGAC
This sequence comes from Saccharopolyspora taberi, assembly GCF_039534165.1. Taxonomy (NCBI): domain Bacteria; kingdom Bacillati; phylum Actinomycetota; class Actinomycetes; order Pseudonocardiales; family Pseudonocardiaceae; genus Saccharopolyspora; species Saccharopolyspora taberi. The sequence continues at coordinate 257,195 of NZ_BAAAUX010000005.1, forward strand.
CCCGACCAGCTGGAGGCCGAGGCCGAGGAGGCCGCCGAGCGCGAGATCGAGCTCCGCGAGGAGATGGAGCAGGCGCGCGAGGTGCTGTCCGAGGTCGTGCGGCGGCGCTCCGAGCTGGAGTCCTCGTTGCAGGCCGCCGAGCAGGCGCACATGGCCGCGGTCCGGGCCATCGCCGACCGCCGCGAGGGCGCGGCGCGGCTGTCCGGTCAGGTCGAGTCGATGCGCAGCAAGGCGAGCGCCACCGCCGACGAGATCGAGCGGCTGTCGGCCGCGCTGGCCGAGGCGCGGGAACGCGCCGAGGTCGCCGAGCAGGCGGTCGCCGACGCGGAGGCGGAAAGCGACGGGTTCGACTCCGACGACGCCGGGCTCGACGACCGCCGCGCGACCGCGGCGGAGGCGCGCGACGCCGCGCGGGCGCGGGTTGAGGAGCTGGTGCGCGACGAGCGCGCGACCGAGCGCGAGATCGCGTCCTGGAAGGCGCGGGTCGAAGCGCTGTCGATGGGCTTGCGCCGCAAGGACGGCGCGGGCGCGCTGCTGGCCGCCGGCGACCGGGTGCCGGGCCTGCTCGGGTCGGTCGCGAAGCTGCTGACCGTCGAGCCGGGCGCGGAGGTCGCGCTGGCGGCGGTGCTGGGCGCGGTGGCCGACGCGGTCGCGGTCAGCGGCGTCGGCGACGCCGTGGCGGCGCTGGAGCTGCTGCACTCCGACGAGGCCGGCCGGTCCGGCATCCTCGTCGGCGGGTCCGAAGTGGACGACCGGTCGGCGTGGCCGGAACTGCCCGGATCCGCGCGCTGGGCCGTAGACCTGGTGCAGGCTCCGGACGGCCTGCGCCCGGCGGTGACCAGGGCGCTGGACCGGATGGCGGTCGTCGACGACCTCGCCGCCGCGCGGGCGCTGGTCGAGGCGCACCCCGGAGTCCGCGCGGTCACCGCGTCCGGCGACGTCATCGGCTGCCACTGGGCGATCGGCGGCTCCGACGACAAGCAGAGCGTCATCGAGGTGCAGGCCGCCGTCGACGAGGCCGAACGGGAACTCGCCGCCGCCGAACGCCGCCTCGAACAGCACTCCGCCGCCCTCGAAGGCGCCCGCGCCGAGGAGGAGGCGCGCCGCGACGAGGTCCGCGCGATCAAGGAGCAGATCAACGACGCCAAGGTGCGCCGCGCCCGCAGCACCGAACGGCTTTCCAGCCTGCAGAAGGCGGCCCGCTCGGCCACCGCCGAGGTCGACCGGTTGCAGGTGCAGCGCACCAACGTCGAGCGCTCCCGCGAAGACGCCCTGGCCAAGCTCGCCGACCTCGAAGAACGGCTCGCGACCGTCAAGTTCGAGCAGGACGAGCAGCCCGAGCCGGACACGGCCGAGCGCGACCGGCTCAACGGCGAGCTCAACGCCGTGCGGCAGGAGGAGATGGACGCCCGGCTCGGCCAGCGCACGGCCGAGGAGCGCGCCCGCGCGGTCCAGGGCCGGGCGGACCAGCTGCGCCGAGCCGCCCGGCACGAGCGCGAAGCGCGCGCCCGTGCCGAAGCAGCGCGCCGCGCGCGGGAGCGCGGAGCGCGGGTCGCGAAGGCCGTCGTCGACGGAGCCGAGACGGCGTTGGAGCGCATCGCCGTCTCGCTGCGGACCGCGACGGAGGAGCGGGACGTGGCGCAGGCGCAGCAGAGCGAGCACGAGCAGGCGCTCGGCGCCGTGCGAGCGCGGGTGCGCGAGCTCGCGGGGGAGCTGGAGAAGCTCACCGACGCGGTGCACCGCGACGAAGTCGTGCGGGCGGAGCAGCGGCTGCGGATCGAGCAGCTCGAATCGAAGATCATCGAGGACTTCGGGATCGGACTGGACGACCTGGTCGACGAGTACGGCCCGACGGTCCCGGTTCCGCCCAGCCCGGCCGAGATCGCCGAGTACGAGGCGGCCAAGGAGCGCGGCGAGCAGGTCAGCGAACCGCCGCCGGTGCCCTTCGACCGCGGCACCCAGGAGCGGCGCGCCAAGCGGGCGGAGAAGGACCTCTCGCTGCTGGGCAAGGTGAACCCGCTCGCGCTGGAGGAGTTCGCGGCGCTGGAGGAGCGCTACAAGTTCCTGTCGACGCAGCTGGAGGACCTCAAGGCCACCCGCCGCGACCTGCTCGACGTGGTCAAGGAGGTCGACGAGAAGATCCTGGAGGTCTTCAGCTCGGCGTTCCACGACGTGGCCGCGGAGTTCGAGAAGGTCTTCACCGTGCTGTTCCCCGGCGGCGCCGGGAAGCTGGTGCTCACCGAGCCGGACGACCTGCTCACCACCGGCGTCGAGGTGGAGGCGCGCCCGCCGGGCAAGAAGGTCAAGCGGCTGTCGCTGCTGTCCGGCGGGGAGAAGTCGCTGACCGCGGTGGCGATGCTGGTCGCGATCTTCCGCGCCCGGCCGTCCCCGTTCTACGTCCTCGACGAGGTGGAGGCCGCGCTCGACGACACCAACCTGCGCCGCCTGATCACGCTGCTGGACCAGATCCGCGAGACCTCGCAGCTGATCATCATCACCCACCAGAAGCCGACGATGGAGATCGCCGACGCGCTCTACGGCGTGACCATGCGCGGCGACGGCATCACGACGGTGATCTCGCAGCGGCTGCGGGGGAAGAAGGAACCCGCGTCCGGAGGCGCGCCGGAGGCCGGGAGCGACTCGGAGGCCGGGGGCGCGTCTGAGGTCGGGCCGGAACCCGTTGGCCAGGTCGAACCGGAGCCCGCTCTCCAGAGCGAGCCCGAACCCACCCCCGAAGCCGAGGACGAGCGCCCCGCCGCCGACGACCCCGCCGCCGGCTGAGCCCGGGACCGGCCGGTCAGGGCGTCTGCCCGCCGCCGAGGACGAGCGCCCCGACGACCAGCGTGGTCACCAGCAGCAGCCGCCAGGCGAACGGCAGCCGGGCCCGGTGCGCCTCGGTGGCGGGCGGAATCCGCTGCGGCAGGGCGCGGTTCGACGGTCGCGGGCGGATCAGGTCGGTGCGGCACCGCTCGCACTCGGCGACGTGGGTGCGCAGCGCCAGCCATTCGACGCCCTCCAGCAGCCCGTCGGCGTAGGGCCGGAGCCGTTCCCGCAGCTCCTCGTGTTCCCGGTCGTCCACTGCGGACCCCCGTCCAGCGCGCGTTGCCGATTGCTTGTCCATCGACGCGGGACCGGCTGCGCTGAAGTGTTGATCTCCTGCGAGAGTGGCCTGAACGGTGCACCCAGCTCCCGTCGGAAGTACCTCCCGCGGAGGCATTAGTGTGTGCGCCGCGCCGTGTTCACGCCAGGAGGGCCACCATGACCAACCCGTACGGGCAGCCGCCGGGTCACCAGCCGTATCCGCAGCAGGGGCAGCAGTTCCCGCCGCCCGGTGGGTACGCCCCGCCGTCCGGGCCGCAGCCGATGCCCCCGGCCATGCCGCCGCAGCCGCAACCGCAGGCGGGCTACCCGCAGCAGCCGGGCGGCTACCCCCAGCCCCAGCCGGGCATGCCCGGCGCTCCGATGGCGCCGCCGATGGCTCCGCCGCCGCCCGGGATGGGCCGGGTCGTGATCGACTCCTCGTACTTCTGGCTGGCGTTCATCCTGGCCCTGTTCAAGCCGGGGATCACCATCAACGGGCAACCCGGTCCGGTCGCGACCTGGGGCAAGACCGTCATCGACCTGCCGCCCGGCCAGTACCAGATCCAGGTGCACACCAACTACCTCTGGAAGTTCGGCCACGCGGTGGCCGTCGTGCCGGTCACGGCGGGCCAGCAGGTCGACGTCTACTACAAGGCCCCCGCGGTCGCCTTCGGCGAGGGCGCCATCGGCCCGGTCCCGCAGGAAGTGCCGAACCTGGCGCTCGCGCTGGTGCTCTCGATCGGCGTCCCGGTGCTGATCTTCCTGCTCGGGCTCCTGCCGCTGCTGACGATGTGAGCCCGCTCAGGGGGTCGTCTCCTCCAGGACCGGTTCCTCCGGTGTGACGGTCGGCGGGTGCCGCAGCGACAGCAACCCGCCGACCAGCAGCGTGACCAGCACGCCGATCGGCGTGTACCAGGGGAACGCCAGCGCGCTCCGGCCGCCCTCGCCGTCCGGGAAGGTCGGGACCAGGATCACGAACGCCACCACCGCCACGGTGACCGCGAACGCGACCACCGCGTCGGTCTGGCTGGCCCGCTTCACCAGCAGTCCCAGGAAGAACGCGCCCAGCAGCGCGCCGTAGGTGTAGCCGGTGATGCTCAGCCCCAGCTCGATCACGGGGTTGTCGGTGTCGGTGAACATCGACGCGAACCCGAACAGCACCACGCCCCAGACCAGCACCCAGATCTTGGCCTGCCGCAGCACCGCGGCGTCGTCGAGCTGCTTCGTGGTCATCCGCTGGTAGATGTCGGTGACCGTCGAGGTGGCCAGCGAGTTCAGCGACGAGCTCATCGCCGCGGCGAGGATGCCCGCGATGAGCAGCCCGGCGATCCCCGGCGGCATCTCGGTGATGATGAACGTCGGGAACAGGTCGTCGTTGGTGGCCATGCCCATCTCCTTGGGCGCCACGCCCCGGTAGAACGACCACAGCATGGTTCCGATCAGCAGGAACAGCCCGAACTGGAAGAACACCAGCACGCCGCTGCCGATCAGCGCGGTGCGGCTGGCCCGCAGCGTCCGGGTCGCCAGCAGCCGCTGCACGATCAGCTGGTCGGCGCCGTGCGAGGCCATCGACAGCATCGCGCCGCCGACGACCGCGGTGACGAACGAGTACGGCTCGGTCAGCACCGACGACGAGAAGTCGAACAGCTGGAACTTGCCCTCCGCCAGCGCGGCGCCGAACCAGTCCGAGGGCAGCCTGCCCGCAAGCAGCGCCACCGCGATCAGCCCGCCGACGACGTAGAGCACCATCTGCAACGCGTCCACCCACACCACCGCGCGGGTTCCGCCGAGGTAGGTGTAAAGCACCGTGACGATCGTGATCACCAGGATGATCTGCCAGAACGACACCTCGAACCCGGCCGCCGCGAGCATCACCTTCACCGGGATCGCGGTGGCGAACAACCGCACGCCGTCGGCCAGCAGCCGGGTCACCAGGAACGTCGCCGACGCGGTGCCCTGCAGCCCGGACCCGAACCGCTCGCCCAGGTAGGCGTAGGCGGTGACCAGCTCGCCCTGGTAGTAGCGGGGCAGCAGCACGAACGCGACCACGATCCGGCCGACCAGGTAGCCGAGGGCCAGCTGGAGGAAGGTGAACGAGCCGAGGTAGGCCACCGTCGGGGTGCTGATCACGGTCAGCGTGGAGGTCTCGGTCGCCACGATCGCGAAGCACACCGCCCACGACGGCATGTTGCGGTCGCTGACCATGAAGTCCTTGGCCGAGCGCTGACGGCCCCCGAGCAGCACGCCGAGGATCGGGACGAGGATCAGGTACCCGACGATGATGGTGACGTCAACGGGATGCACGGGGCCTCCACTCTGGTTCCGGGCGAAGGATTCGCAGGCGCCGCGGGGTCTCCGCGGCAGGTTCGGGCAGCGCGAGCGGGGCCCGGCCGGGGGTGATGGCGCCGAGCAGCCGGGGGCCGCGCGCGCCGGTGGTGCCGGGCACGTTGCCGGGCAGGCCGTGCGCGGTGAGGAAGCCGAGCAGTGCGGTCAAGTACGCCTCCTTGCCGTCCGCGGGCAGTCCGAACTGATCACTGGTTCCCAGTGGGACGCCGTGATCGGCGAGCCGGTTGCGCAGCGCGGCGAGGAGAACGGGATTCGCGGTTCCGCCGCCCGACGCCACGACCCGGTCCGCGCCGCGGCAGGCGTCGGCGATCGTGGCGGCGGTGAGCTCGGTCAGCGTCGCGAGCAGGTCGCCGTCGTCGACCCGGCCGCACCCGTCGAGCACGCGCGCGAGGTACGCGCGGTTGAAGTGCTCCTTGCCGGTCGACTTCGGCGGCTCCAGCGCGTAGTACGGATCGTCGAGCAGGACCTTCAGCAGGTCGGCGCGCACCGAACCGGTCGCGGCGATCGCGCCGTCGACGTCGTGCGCCAGCTCGCCACCGGTGACCATCCGGGCGGCGGCGTCGATGAGCGCGTTGCCGGGTCCGGTGTCGTAGGCGAGCGGATGTGCACCGCCGACGACGGAGATGTTGGCGATGCCGCCGATGTTGAGGGCGATGCTCACGCCGGGTTCGCCGCCCAGCCACAGCGAGTCGAGAACCCCGACCAGCGGTGCGCCGTGGCCGCCCGCGGCGACGTCGCGGGCGCGCAGGTCGGCGACCACCGGCAGCCCGGTCCGCTCGGCGATCCAGGCGGGCTGGCCGAGCTGGAGCGTGCCGCGGGCGCGGCCGTCCTCGACCCAGTGGTAGATCGTCTGCCCAAGCGAGGAGACCAGGTCGGCGGGGCCGAAGCGGCGCAGCGCGTCCGCGGCCACCTCGGCGAAGCACCGGCCGACCTCGGTGTCGAGCTCGCAGAGCTCGGCGGCGGTGGTCGCGGCGGGCGGCAGCGCCGCCAGGAGCCGCTCGCGGAGCTCGGGCGGGTAGCCGGAGGCGGTGTGGCCGAGCGGGCGGAGCTCGGCGGTGTCGCCGGAGAGCGCCAGCTCGCAGGCGGCGACGTCGACGCCGTCCATCGACGTTCCGGACAGGACCCCGAGCACTCGCATCAGTGTGGTGTATGCCACCTGCGGGAGGGACGCAAGCGCCGAGCCGGGTCAATTCGGTGAATCGCCCGCGCTGCTCCGCGAGCGGCCCTTTCACCGGATCGTCCCAGCAGGGTGCGAGGATGGTGGGGTGACCAGCTCGAACCTGATTCTGATCGTCGTCGCCGTCCTGGTGGTGCTCGCGGTCGCCGTGATCGCAGGCGTGGTGCTGAGCCGCAGGCGGCGGATCAGCCTGGGCCAGGACGAGGCTGCCGAGGCCCGGAAGGAGACCGGTTACCAGGCCGGCGGGGGCATCAGCCTCTCCAGCGGTGGGACGGCCGCGCCGCCGGTGCACCCGGTGGAGGAGCGGCCGGAGGTGGAGGGGCAGCCGGGCGTCGGTGACGACGCGGCGGTGCCCCGCGACAGCGAGCGGCGCGGCATCGTCGACGTCCCGCTGCCCGACGGCCCGGCGCCGGCCGACACCGACGTCGAGGTTCCGGAGCAGCAGGCTCCCGCCGAGCCCGCTGTTGCGGAGCCCGCTGTCCCGGCACCGACCGCGCCGGAACCCACCGCGCCGGAGCCGGAGCCCGCCGAGCCGGTCCGCGAGGAGATCGAGCCCACCGCCGGCAGGCTGGAGCGCCTGCGCGGCAGGCTGTCGCGGTCCCGGTCGACGCTGGGGCAGGGGCTGCTGGGCCTGCTGGGCGCCGGTGACCTCGACGAGGAGTCCTGGGAGGAGATCGAGGACACGCTGCTGATGGCCGACCTCGGCGCGGCCACGACCACCGAGATCACCGAGCGCCTCCGCTCGGAGATCGCCTCCCGCGGTCTCCGCACCTCCGAGGAGGTCCGCGGCCTGCTGCGCGAGGTCCTGGTCGACGCGCTCGGGCCGGACATGCCGCGTTCCGTGCAGGCCCTGCCGCACGGCGACCCGGCCGACGGCGGCAAGCCCGCGGTGGTCCTCGTGGTCGGCGTCAACGGCACGGGCAAGACCACGACGACGGGCAAGCTCGCGCGGGTCCTGGTGGCCGACGGCCGCACGGTGCTGCTCGGCGCGGCCGACACGTTCCGCGCGGCGGCGGTGGAGCAGCTGGCGACCTGGGGCGAGCGGGTCGGCGCGGAGGTCGTGCGCGGCAACGAGGGAGCGGACCCGGCGAGCGTCGCCTTCGAGGCGGTCAGCCGCGGCTCGGACACGGCGGTCGACACGGTGCTGATCGACACCGCGGGCCGCCTGCACACCAAGACCGGCCTGATGGACGAGCTCGGCAAGGTCAAGCGCGTGGTCGACAAGCGCGCCCAGGTGGACGAGGTCCTGCTGGTCCTGGACGCGACCACCGGCCAGAACGGCCTCACCCAGGCCCGGGTGTTCTCCGACGTCGTGGATGTGACCGGCATCGTGCTCACCAAGCTCGACGGCACCGCCAAGGGCGGAATCGTCTTCCAGGTCCAGCGCGAACTCGGCGTTCCGGTCAAGCTCGTCGGCCTCGGCGAGGGCCCCGACGACCTGGCCCCGTTCGAACCCGGCGCTTTCGTCGACGCCCTGCTGGGCTGAGCACCCTTCCCGGACCGGCCTCCTGCGCTTCGCGCGGGGGGCCGGTCTTTGTTTCGGGGCCACGATTCCCGGGCGTCGGCGCGAACATCCGGTGAGCAATCTGCGAAACAACTGCCCCATTCGGTGAATTTCGGACATGATCGGGCCGAGTCCGGAAGATCGCCGAAAGGGGATGCTCATGTCGCGACTGGTCGCCGTGCTGGCGATGGCGTTGCTCGTGCTCACCGGGGTTTCCAGCGTCACCGCGCCCGAGGCCGCGGCCTACGAGTGGAGCCGCGAGCTGCGGGAAGGGGACAGCGGCGCTGACGTGCGGGAGCTCCAGATCCGGGTCGCGGGCTGGGCCGCCGACAGCGCCGAGAAGACCCACGTCGCCGTCGACGGGCAGTTCGGGCCCGGCACCAAGGCCGCCGTCATCCGCTTCCAGAACGCCTACGGCCTGACGGCCAGCGGCGTCGTGGACGGCCCGACGCAGGACGCGCTCAACGCGCTTGAGGACGCTGACGGCTCCACCGCGCACTTCGACTTCGCCGAGTTCCAGTCCAAGGACGGCGCCGGGTTCTCCGGTGGCAACGTCGACCAGGCCGCGGTCAAGGAGAACGTGCGGCGGCTGATGTACAAGCTGGAGGCGGTCCGCAGGAAGGCCGGAGACTCGGCGATCACCGTCAACTCCGGCTTCCGCAGCAAGGCGCACAACGAGAGCGTGGGCGGCGCTCCCAACAGCCAGCACACCTACGGCATCGCCGCCGACATCGTGATCAGCGGCAGGAGCGTCAGCCAGACCATCGGCTACGCCCAGACCTCGGGCTTTTCCGGGATCATCCGCTACGACTCGTTCACCCACGTCGACAGCCGCGTCGAGTACGACTACGGCGCAAACACCTGGTACTGGCAGGTCTGAGATTTGTCTGACGACTGACGTCTGACCTAGGGTGCGGCCATGCGCGCTGTCGGACGTCGGTCGTCGGTCGAGGAAGTGATCGAGCAGCTCAACGAGCAGCTGGTCAGCGGTGCCTGGGAACCGGGCGCGCGGATACCGACCGAGCAGGAGCTCAGCGCCCAGCTGGAGGTCAGCCGCGCCGTGGTCCGCGAAGCGGTCCGGGCGCTGGCCCACCTCGGCGTGCTGGAGAGCAGGCAGGGCGCGGGCACGTTCGTCGTCAGCGCCGCCGACCCGACGCCGATGCTGCGCGAGCTGCGCCTGGCCGAGGTGCACGACGTCTTCGAGGTCCAGCTCGCCTACGACGTGCAGGCCGCGCGGCTGGCTGCCGTCCGCCGCGACGAGGACGACCTCCGCGGCCTGCGCGACCTGCTCCGCCGCCGCGACGAAGCCGTGGCACCCGAGGACTTCGCCACCGCCGACGCCGACTTCCACCTCGCCGTCGTCCGCGCGGCCCGCAACCCTCTGCTGCTGGAGAGCTACCGCTACTTCGTCGGCAAGCTCCGCGAAGGGCTGCGCGCCCTGCGAGCGCATGACGACCTCGTCGACTCCGGCCCGCAACCGCACCACGACCTGCTCGCGGCCATCGAGGCCCGTGACCCGGCCGCCGCGGCCGAGGCCGCGCACGCCGTGATCGAACCCGGACTGACCGCCCTCGGCGGCATCCTCGGAAAGGACGGCCAGTGACCGACCGCAAGACGACCGCCGCGGTCGCGACCCTCGTGCTCGTGGTGCTGGTGGCGCTGGCGTTGCGACCGCCCTTCACGGCCATCGCCCCGCTGTTGGACCGGATCCAGCAGGACCTCGGCCTGTCGACGACCTTCGGCGGGATGCTCACCACGCTCCCGGTGGTGTGCCTCGGGGTTTTCGCGTTCCTCGCGCCGAAGCTGCGGCAGCGGGTCGGTGACGAGAAGGTCGTCGTCGGATGCCTGATCGTCCTCCTGACCGGCAACCTGCTCCGCGCGGCAGGTCCCGTCTGGGCGCTGGTCGGCGGCACGGTCGTGGTCGGCGCCGGCATCGCGGTGGCCAACGTCGCCCTGCCCGGGCTGATCAAGCGCGACTTCCCGAGCCAGGTGCCGATGATCACCGCCATCTACACGGTGTGCCTGACGCTCGGCGGCGCCGTGGCGGCCAGCGTCGTCGTCCCGCTCGGCCAGGCGCTGGGCTCGGCGTGGCAGCTGCCCCTCGGCGCGCTGGCGTTACCGGTCCTGGTGGCCCTGCTGATCAGCGCCTTCGCCCTCCGGCACGCTTCCGCCGCGCGCCCCGAGCCGATCAGCCCCGGCGGTCTGTGGCGCGCTCCGCTGGCCTGGCAGGTCACCGTGTTCATGGGGCTGCAGTCGATGCTGGCCTACGTCGTCTTCGGCTGGCTGCCGACCATCGCGCAGAGCCGCGGCATGAGCCCGGGCCTCGCCGGTCTGCTGCTGGGGATCCAGGCCGCCATCCAGGCCGCCGGGTCGATGACCGTGCCGGTGCTCTGCCGCAGGCTGCGCGACCAGCGGCTGATCGCCTGCGGGCTGGCGGTCCTGATCGCGACCGGGTTCGTGGTCATCGTGCTGGGCCCCGCGCCCGCCGGGATCTGGATCGGCACCGTGGTGCTCGGCCTGGCCCAGGGCGCGGCGTTCGGGCTCGCGCTCACGCTGATCGGGCTGCGCTCGCCGGACAGCGACACCACCGCCGCGCTGTCCGGGATGGCCCAGGGCACCGGCTACCTCATCGCGGGCACCGGCCCGCTGGCGGTCGGGTTGCTGCACGACCTGGCGGGCAACTGGCTGGCCCCGCTCGGGCTGGTGCTCGTGGTGTGCGCGGTGCTGTTCTGCATGGGGTTGCTGGCGGGGCGGCGGCTCCAGGTGGAGTCGGTGGTCCGCGCGGAGCTCACAACAGTTCCGTAACCGGCTGTGCGGAGGATTTCACGAGCCCGAAACAACGCGCCCGTGTCCCTGAAACACGCATTTCCCATTATTCCGGCCAACTCGGACCGCACGGGGAGGCATTGTGAATTCAGGCGACACCGCATGGGTGCTCGTGAGCGCGGCCCTGGTCCTGCTCATGACCCCTGGACTGGCTTTCTTCTACGGGGGCATGGTGCGTTCGCGCGGCGTGCTCAACATGCTCATGATGAGCCTCGGCAGCATCGGTGTCGTGGGTGTGCTGTGGGTGCTGTTCGGCTACTCCGCGGCTTTCGGCACCGACGTCGGGGGAGCGGGGTTGCTGGGCAACCCGGTCGAGTTCTTCGGCCTCTCGCAGCTGCTCGGTGAGGACAAGATCTCCGGCACCATCCCGACGCTGGCGTTCGTCGGGTTCCAGGCGATGTTCGCGATCCTGACCGTGGCCCTGATCTCCGGCGCGATCGCCGACCGCGCCCGCTTCGGCCCCTGGCTGCTGTTCGCCGGGCTGTGGGCGACGCTGGTCTACTTCCCGGTCGCGCACTGGGTCTTCGCCTTCGACACCAAGGACGACGCGGGCAACGTGACCGCGCTCGGCGGCTGGATCGCCAACCGCCTGGCCGCCATCGACTTCGCAGGCGGCACCGCGGTGCACATCAACGCAGGTGCGGCGGCGCTGGCGCTGGTGCTCGTGCTGGGCAAGCGCAAGGGCTGGCCGAAGGAGGCGGGCAAGCCGCACAACCTGCCCTTCGTGGTGCTCGGTGCCGGTCTGCTGTGGTTCGGCTGGTTCGGCTTCAACTCCGGTTCGGCGCTGGCGGCCAACGGCACCGCCGCGGTCGTGCTGGTCAACACCCTGGTCGCCACCAGCGCCGCGATGCTGGGCTGGCTGCTGGTCGAGCGCATCCGCGACGGCCACGCGACCACCCTGGGCGCGGCCTCCGGCATCGTCGCCGGTCTGGTGGCGATCACCCCGGCGTGCTCGTCGGTGACCCCGGTGGGCGCCATCGCGATCGGCGCGATCACCGGCGGCATCTGCGCGCTGGCGGTCAGCCTCAAGTACCGCTTCGGCTACGACGACTCGCTCGACGTCGTCGGCGTGCACCTGGTCGGCGGCCTGCTGGGCACCCTGCTGGTCGGCGTGTTCGCCTCCGAGGCGGCCCCGGCCGGCGTGTCCGGGCTGCTCTACGGCGGCGGCTTCGACCAGCTGTGGCGGCAGGCCGTCGGCGCGGTCGCGGTGCTGGGATACTCGTTCGTGCTCAGCCTGGTCATCGCGCTGCTGGTCAAGGTGACCGTCGGGTTCCGGCTGAGCGAGCAGGACGAGGTCGAGGGGATCGACGAGACCGAGCACGCCGAGACCGCCTACCACTTCGACGGCGGCCGTCCGGTCTACCGTTCCCCTGTCCGCGCCGACGAGGTGGAACGCAAGCTGGAGGGCAGCAACGCATGAAGCTGGTGACCGCGATCGTGCAACCGTCCAAGTTGGACGATCTGAAGGAGGCGCTCGGCCGGCTCGGCGTGCTGGGCATGACCGTCAGCCAGGCCCAGGGCTACGGCAGGCAGAAGGGCCACAAGGAGGTCTACCGGGGCGCCGAGTACGCGGTGGACTTCATCGAGAAGCTGCGGGTCGAGGTCCTCGTCGACGACGCCACCGCGGACAAGGTGGTCGACGGGATCGTGACCGCCACCCGCACCGGGAGCGTCGGTGACGGCAAGGTCTGGGTGACGCCGGTGGAGTCCGTGGTGCGGGTGCGCACCGGGGAAACGGGCGTCGAAGCGATCTGAGACCGGAAAAAGGTGGGTGCGGAGCGGTCCGCACCCACCTTTTTTGGCTCCTGGGTGCGGCTTCTCCGGTGGTGCGGGGAAATCCGGTCGAGATGACCGACGGTTTTTACACCGACCCCGACTCCAACCCCGCGGTGTGGGTCCGCGAGAACCCGGACCACGCCGACGCGCGGGCGATCAGGACCGAGATCGCCGAGAAGCCCGGTGCCCGCTGGTTCGGCGACTGGAACACCGACCGAGGAATCGATGGCCAAGGGCAACGCGATCAAGCAAGCCCTCGGCGGCGGGAGCGAATTCCTCGTCGACACCAGCCGCAACGGCAACGGCGCGCCCGCCGACGACGCGGTGTGCAACCCGCCGGGCCGCAGGCTCGGCGTCCCCAGCCAGGTCGGTTCTGCTGCATCCGCCGCGCGCGGCGGAAGCCCGGTGCGGACAGTCCCTAAGGGAATCTGGGTAGCACTACGCAGGCGCACTCAGGGGGCTTCACGGTCCTCTCGGACCCGTGTGGACGGCAGACTTCTGGCCAGACGCGATAAGGGATGTCCGGGAAGGGGGCCCCGCCCGTGCTGGGGGTCGGGCGGGGGGAGAACCGGACAGATCAGGGGGAATCGCGTCTAGGGGGAGGGGGCCGAGGTGGCTCGTCGAGGGGGCGGGCCACCTCCGGCATTTCCGGGGTGGCATCGCGCACTCGCCCGGTCTGCGAAGATCACCGAGCGCGTAGCCTGGTGGGCCTGTGGACAATTCGGACCAGCACTCAGCCGCCGGGCCACCGCCGACCGTGCCAGTCGACCGCCGGTCGCTCGTGGTCCTCGCCGGGCTGCCCGGTGCGGGCAAGAGCACGCTGCTGACCCGGATCAGCACCGACGCCCCGATCACGGCACTGGACTCCGAGCAGGTCAGGGCGGTTCTCCGCGAGGTGCTGCCGGACCGCCTGCCGTACCGCTGGTACCGGGTGCTGGTCCACGTCGCGCACCGCAGCCGCATCGCGTGGAAGTGCCTGACGACCTCCGGTCCCGTGGTCGCGCACGAACCGTCCACCCGCAGCACCACCCGGGCGCTGCTGCTGCTCGTCGGACTGCTCACCGGACGCCGCCGGGTGCTGGTGTGGCTGCACGTGGACGCCGCCACCGCGCTGGCAGGTCAGCACGCCCGCGGCAGGCTGATCCGCGGCCGGTCGTTCCGCAGGCACGTCCGGCGGGCCGAGCGCTTCCACCGCGAGCTGCTGTCGGCGCGGCCCCCGCGCGGCTGGAACAGCATCCACGTCTTCTCCCGGGACGACCTGTCCCGCGGCCTCCGGCTGGAGATCGGCGGGTGACGGTCGTCTCGTTCCCCCCGGGTGGGGGCGGAAACGATCTCACCGGCCCGCTACTCTGGGCAGTCGGTGTGCGGGGAGAAGCCCCGGAACACCAGGCTGAGATCATCGAGCTGCGAGTGACTGGCAACAGTGTGAGCGTTGTAGGTGTGCGCGGTTCGACATGCGCGAGCAGTGGTACCACCGCGCTGCTGTAGGACCTGACTGTTGCCTCACGACGTGAGTGGGCGTTCGAGCAGGGCCGTCATCGCATTGATCAGCCCCCTGTCGATCCCCGAGGAGACCTGCGCCCAGCATGCCCACCTTCGACGAACTCGACCTCGACCCGCGCGTCCTGAAGGTCCTGGCCGAAATCGGTTACGAGTCGCCGTCCCCCATCCAGGCCCAGACGATCCCGCCCCTGCTCGAAGGCCACGACGTCATGGGCCTCGCGCAGACCGGCACCGGTAAGACCGCCGCCTTCGCGCTGCCCATCCTGACCCGGCTCGACCTCGACGCCAAGACGCCGCAGGCGCTGGTGCTCGCCCCCACGCGCGAGCTCGCCATCCAGGTCTCGGAGGCGTTCCAGCGCTACGCCGCGCACCTGCCCGGCTTCCACGTCCTGCCGATCTACGGCGGCCAGAGCTACGGTCCGCAGCTGGCCGGGCTCAAGCGCGGCGCGCACGTCGTCGTCGGCACCCCCGGCCGCATCATCGACCACCTCAACAAGGGTTCGCTGGACCTGACCGGGCTGAAGAACCTGGTGCTCGACGAGGCCGACGAGATGCTGCGGATGGGCTTCATCGAGGACGTCGAGACCATCCTGCAGTCGGTGCCCGAGCAGCGGCAGGTCGCGCTGTTCTCGGCCACCATGCCGCCGGCGATCCGCAAGATCAGCCAGTCCTACCTCAACGAGCCGGTGGAGATCTCGGTCAAGACCAGGACCACCACCGCCACCAACATCAACCAGCGCTACATCCCGGTCCGCGGCCCGGCCAAGCTGGACGCGCTCACCAGGATCCTCGAGGTCGAGACCTTCGACGCGATGATCGTGTTCGTGCGCACCAAGCAGCTCACCGAGGAGCTGGCCGAGAAGCTCCAGGCCCGCGGCTTCAGCGCGGCGGCGATCAACGGCGACATCCCGCAGGCCGCGCGCGAGCGCACCATCGGCCACCTGCGGGAGGGCCGGATCGACATCCTCGTCGCCACCGACGTCGCGGCCCGCGGTCTCGACGTCGAGCGCATCTCGCACGTGCTCAACTACGACATCCCGCACGACAGCGAGTCGTACGTGCACCGCATCGGCCGCACCGGCCGCGCGGGCCGCAGCGGCGAGGCGATCCTGTTCGTCTCCCCGCGCGAGCGGCACATGCTGCGCTCGATCGAGAAGGCCACCCGCCAGTCGATCGGCCAGATGGATCTGCCCAGCATCGACGCGGTCAACGACCAGCGGCTGGCCAAGTTCGCCCAGAGCATCACCGACACCCTCGCCAAGGGCGGGCTGGAGCTGTTCCAGAACCTGGTCCAGGAGTACGAGCGCACCCACGACGTGCCCGCGGCCGAGATCGCCGCCGCGCTGGCCAGCATGGTGCAGGGCGAGACCCCGCTGCTGCTGGAGCCCGAGCCGGAGCCGAAGCGCGGCCGCGACACCGGCGCGGCGAAGTTCGAGCCCGAGACCTCGGACACCGAGACCTACCGGGTCGAGGTCGGCCGCCGCAACCGGGTCACCCCGAGCGCGCTGGTCGGGGCGCTGGCCAACGAGGGCGGGCTGCACAGCAAGCACATCGGCCACATCGACATCCGCGACGGGCACACCCTGATCGAGCTGCCCGCGGACCTGCCCGACGACGTGCTGCGCAGGCTGCGCAAGACCCAGGTCGCCGGTCGCGGCCTGCGGATCAGCCTCGCCGACGGCGAGTTCGTCAGCAGGCGCCCGCACCGGCCCGGCCGGGACAAGCCGCGCCCGCACCGCAAGGGCCAGCGCTCGCCGGGCTCGGCCCGCACGGTCGCGGGCAAGCGCGCGGTCCGCGACCACGCCTGATCGTTCCCGCAGGTGGGGGCACCGGACCGGTGTCCCCGCCGATGATCGACGCCCGTGCGTGGACCAACGGGTTCCGCCGGGCGGTTACCCTCGCATAGGAACATCCACGACTCTGGAGCCCCCGTGTTCGACACTCTCTCCGACCGGCTCACCTCGGTCCTGAAGAATCTGCGCGGCAAGGGCCGGCTGTCCGACGCCGACATCGACGCCACCGCGCGGGAGATCCGCATCGCCCTGCTGGAAGCCGACGTGGCGCTGCCGGTGGTGCGCAGCTTCATCGCGGGTGTCAAGGAACGCGCCAAGAGCGCGGAGGTCTCGCAGGCCCTCAACCCGGCGCAGCAGGTCGTCAAGATCGTCAACGAGGAGCTTGTCACCATCCTCGGCGGCGAGACCCGCAGGCTGGAGTACGCCAAGACCCCGCCGACGGTGATCATGCTCGCCGGTCTGCAGGGTTCCGGCAAGACCACCCTGGCGGGCAAGCTGGCCCGCTGGCTGCAGAGCCAGGGCCACACCCCGATGCTGGTCGCCGCCGACCTCCAGCGCCCGAACGCGGTCAACCAGCTGCAGGTCGTCGGGGAGCGGGCCGGGGTCGCGGTGTTCGCGCCCGAGCCGGGCAACGGCGTCGGCGACCCGGTCGAGGTCTCCCGGCGCAGCATCGACGAGGCGCGCCGCGCCCAGCACGACATCGTCATCGTCGACACCGCGGGCCGGCTGGGCATCGACCAGGAGATGATGCAGCAGGCCGCCGACATCCGGGACGCGGTCAAGCCCGACGAGACCCTGTTCGTCGTCGACGCGATGATCGGTCAGGACGCGGTCACCACCGCCGAGGCGTTCCGCGACGGCGTCGGCTTCTCCGGCGTGGTGCTGACCAAGCTCGACGGCGACGCCCGCGGTGGTGCCGCGCTGTCGGTCCGCGAGGTCACCGGCCAGCCGATCATGTTCGCCTCCAACGGCGAGAAGCTGGAGGACTTCGACGTCTTCCACCCGGACCGGATGGCCAGCCGGATCCTGGGCATGGGCGACGTGCTCACCCTCATCGAGCAGGCCGAGCAGGCGTTCGACGCCGAGCAGGCCGAGCAGGCGGCGCAGAAGCTCGGCGCGGGCCAGCTGACGCTGGAGGACTTCCTGGAGCAGATGCAGGCGGTCCGCAAGATGGGCCCGCTGCAGAACCTGCTGGGCATGCTGCCGGGTGCGGGCCAGATGAAGGACCAGCTCGCCAACTTCGACGAGAAGCACCTCGACCGGGTGCAGGCGATCATCCGCGGCATGACCCCCGCCGAGCGGGAGGACCCGAAGATCATCAACGCCTCGCGGCGGCAGCGCATCGCGCGCGGTTCCGGCGTCACGATCAGCGAGATCAACGACCTGGTCAACCGGTTCTTCGAGGCCCGCAAGATGATGCAGCAGATGGCCGGCCAGTTCGGCGGCTTCGGCGGCGGGGGCAACCGCAAGGGCAAGAAGGGGAAGAAGGGCAAGAAGGGCAAGGGCCGCGGGCCGACCCCGCCGAAGGGGATGCGCGGGATGCCCGCCGGGTTCCCCGGACTCCCGCCGGGCGGCGGCATGCCCGGTGGCGGCGGTCCCGACCTGTCCCAGCTCGGCGGCGGCATGAACGACCTGCCCGCCGGGTTCGACCCGTCGAAGCTGAACTTCGGCAAGAAGAAGTGACCGCCCTGCACCTGCGCGCCGTGGTGCTGCCCGGCGCCGAGCACCGCGACGTGTGGATCACCGGCGGCCGGATCAGCCTGGAGCCGGTGCCTGACGCGACGACGGTGTTCGACGGCGGGTACGTGCTGCCCGGTCTGGTCGACGCGCACTGCCACGTCGGCATCGGCCCGCAGGGGCCGGTGGACCTCGACGAGGCCGCGGTGCAGGCCGAGGCCGACCGGGACGCGGGCACGCTGCTGATCCGCGACTGCGGGGCGCCGATCGACACCCGGCCTCTTCAGGAGCGCGAGGACCTGCCGCGGATCATCCGCGCGGGCAAGCACCTCGCGCGGCCCAAGCGCTACATCCCGTACCTGGCCGACCAGCTGGAGCACGAGGAGCAGCTGCCCGCGGCGGTCGCCGAGCAGGCCGAGTACGGCGACGGCTGGGTCAAGCTCGTCGGCGACTGGATCGACCGCTCGGTCGGCGACCTCGCGCCGCTGTGGAGCGACGATGTGCTCGCCGAGGCGATCGCCGCCGCGCACGCGCGCGGGGCGCGGGTGACCGCGCATGTCTTCGGCGAGGACGCGCTGCCGGGACTGCTGGCTGCCGGGATCGACTGCATCGAGCACGGCACCGGCCTGACCGACGAGACCGTCGCGATGATGGCCGAACGCGGGACCGCGCTGGTCCCGACCCTGGTCAACATCGAGAACTTCCCCTCGTTCGCGTCGGCGGCCGTCAAGTACCCGGACTACGCCGCGCACATGACCGCGCTGTACGAGCGGGGCGACCGGACCGTGGCCAAGGCGATCGAGGCCGGCGTCCCGGTCTACGCGGGCACCGACGCGGGTGGCGGGATCGCGCACGGCGTGCTTGTCGACGAGGTGCAGGCGCTGCACCGCGTGGGCATGTCCACCGAGCAGGCCATCGGCGCCGCGTCGTGGTCCGCGCGCGAGTGGCTGGGCTGGTCGGACCTCCGGCACGGCGCGGCAGCCGACCTCGTCTGCTACGACGACGACCCCCGCAAGGACCTGAACGCGCTGCGCAACCCCCGCAGGATCGTGTTGCGCGGACGCGTCGTCGGCTGACGCCTCCCGCCGGATCCACCCGACTCGGTGAAAGTGGAGCATGATCACCGATGTCGCCCGGCCATCACGGGCGCATAGTTGGGTTCGGCAAGAGGGGGAGATGCACCGTGGACGAGCCGTTCCGGGACCAGTCGCGGGAGGATCCGCTCGGCTTCCCCGTCGCCCGGCTGCCCGGTGATCCGGAGCAGGGTCCGTCCTGGGCCGCGTACTCGCAGCCGATGCGCGGCGCCGACGACACCAGCGACCCCGACCTGCACCCGCGCTACTGGGAGGCGCAGCTCGAAGCCGCCCGCAGGGGCAGCCTGGCCTGGGGTTTCGCCGCGTTCTTCCTCGGCTACGGCAGCTACTACCTGATCAGCCTGGTCCTCAGCGCCGCGCTGCCGTCCCGCGAGACCGGCTTCGACCCGGCCGATCCGCCGGACCTCGGCCCGATGCTGCTGCTGGCCTTCGCGCCGAACATCGTGCTGGGGCTGGTCCCGGCGCTGTTCTCCTGGCTGCGGGGCAACGGCCTGCGCTCCGACTTCGGCATCGTGCCGAAGCTGCGCGACCTGCGGGTCGGCCTCGCCTGCGGCGGGATCGCGCTGCTCGCCTCGTGGGTGCTGGGCATGATCATGATCGCGATCAACGGGATGCCGCCGGACAGCGCGCTCACCCGGCTGATGCAGGGCGAGAAGACGGTCTGGCTGTTCCTGTTCGCGCTGTTCGCCTTCCTCGGCGCCCCGCTGACCGAGGAACTGTTGGTGCGCGGAGCGCTCTGGGGAGCGCTGGAGCACTACCGCGTCCCGCGATACGCGATCCTGCTGCTCACGGCGCTGATCTTCGCCTTCATCCACCAGGAGGCGTGGCGCACCCCGGTGCTTTTCGCGGGCGGCCTGGCCATCGGCGCGGCGCGGATGATCACCGGCCGGGTCGGCGCGAGCATGATCGCGCACGCGACCAACAACTTCCTGCCCGCCGTGGTCCTGTTCTTCGCCGCCGGTTGACCGGATCCGCCCGAGGCGAGCGGACGCGCGGGTAACCTGGCGGTTCCGGCGGTGTCGATCGGTGTGGAAGCGCGTTCGGCAGGCACGATCCGGTCGCACGGAGGCGCAGTTTGAGCACATCACTACCCGAAGCAGGCGGCACGGTGACCGAACCGCGCCCGGAACCCGAACGCCCGGCGCACCGGTGGGGCTTCGGTGCGTTCTTCCTGGCGCAGGCCGTCTTCGTGCTGGTGTCGGTGACCGTCGCGGCGTTCTTCGGCGAACTCGGCGACGAGGGCTCCCGGCTCGGGCTGGCGCTGGTGCTGATGCTGGTCGTGCCGACGGTCCTGGCCGGGTTGGTCGCGGTGGTCATCACGCTGGTGCGGGGCAACGGCCCGCGCATCGACTTCGGCCTGCAGTGGCGCTGGAAGGACATCACGACCGGGCTGGGCATCGGCGTGATCGGCCTGGTCAGCACCACCATCGCGTCGATGGTGTGGATCAACTGGGTCGGCCAGGACAACGCCAACTCCACGGTCAGCAGCATGCTCGACGGGATCCGGCTGCCGCCCGCGCTCGCCGTGGTGATCTTCCTGCACGTGTGGCTGGTCGCCCCGGTGTGCGAGGAACTGCTCTACCGCGGCCTGCTCTGGGGCGCGATGGAGCGGCTGCGCTGGAGCAAGTGGACCGCGCTCGTGCTCAGCACCGCCATCTTCGCGATCGGCCACCTGGAACCGGAGCGCACCTTGCTGCTGCTGGTGATCGCGATCCCGATCGGCGTCGCCCGGATGGTCACCGGTCGGGTCACCGCGAGCATCGTCGCGCACCAGGTGAACAACTTCCTGCCCGCGGTCGGGCTGCTGCTGATCTCGCTGGGCGTGATGCCCGAGTAGGCCGACGCCCGGAACGGCGAGGCCGGGGGCGTCTGGCACAATGGGTAGCTGTTCGCTGCGAGCGGTCCCTCTCACCGCCCGCGGCCGGTCGACGTAAGAGCGTTCCATCCCGTAGCCCCACGCGGAGTGGCATGCTCACCCGAGCACGAACGAGAGTCTGAGGAGCACCACAACCCGTGGCTGTGAAGATCAAGCTGGCGCGGATCGGTAAGATCCGCGAGCCGCACTACCGCATTGTCGTCGCCGACGCCCGCACCCGCCGCAACGGCCGGGCGATCGAGACGATCGGCCAGTACCACCCGATGGAGGAGCCCAGCCGGATCGAGGTGGACTCCGAGCGGGCGCAGTACTGGCTGGGTGTCGGCGCGCAGCCGACCGAGCCGGTGCAGAACATCCTGGAGATCACCGGCGACTGGCAGAAGTTCAAGGGCCTGCCGGGCGCCGAGGGCAAGCTGAAGGTCGCCCCGGCCAAGCCGAGCAAGCAGGAGCTGTTCGAGGCCGCGCTGGCCGCCGCCGGCGAGGAGCCGGTCGCCGAGGCGACCACTCCGAAGAAGAAGGGCGGCAAGAAGGCCGAGGCCGCCGAGGACAAGCCCGCCGAGGAGCAGAAGTCCGAGGAAGGCCAGGCGTGACGGTCGTCGCGGACGCGCTCGAACACCTGGTGCGCGGCATCGTCGACAACCCCGACGACGTTCGCGTGCAGCTGATCACGACCCGTCGCGGCCGCACCCTCGAGGTGCACGTGAACCCGGACGACCTGGGCAAGGTCATCGGGCGCGGCGGCCGCACGGCGACCGCACTGCGGACCGTGATCTCGGGCATCGGTGGCCGCGGCATCCGGGTCGACGTGGTCGACACCGACCGCTGAGCACGAACATGAGCGATCAGGAACCGGTGACCCTGGTCGTCGGGCGGATCGTCAAGCCGCACGGCGTGCAGGGCGAACTCGTCGTCGAGGTCCGCACCGACAGCCCGGAGCTGCGTTTCGCTCCGGGCTCGGTGCTCGGCCTGCGGCGCCGCGGTGCGCGCGGTTCCGAGAGCTTCACCGTGGCAGCCGTCCGGCCGCACGCCGGACGGCTGCTCGTGTTCGCGGAGGGCGTGCGCGGCCGGGAGGCGGCCGAGGAGCTGCGCGGAGCGGTGCTGACGGTGCCCGCCGACGAGCTCGAACCGACCGACGACCCGGACGAGTTCCACGACCACCAGCTCGAAGGGCTGCGCGTGGTGCTCCCGGACGGCGCGGACGCCGGTGTCGTGACCGACGTCGTGCACACCCCGGCGGGAGAGCTGCTGGCGGTGCGCACCCCCGAACGGCACGAGGTGCTCGTGCCGTTCGTGACCGAGATCGTGCCCGAGGTCGATCTCGAAGGTGGCCGGCTGCTGGTCGATCCGCCGGAAGGTCTTTTCGACTCCCAGCAGTGATCCCGCCATCCACTCCCAGCCCGTCGCAGGGCGACTCACCGCAAGGCTTCCCATGCGCATCGACGTCATCACGATCTTCCCGGACTACCTGAACCCGCTGCGCGAAGCGCTGCTCGGCAAGGCCATCCAGCGGGAGCGGATCGCCGTCGGCGTGCACGACCTGCGCGACTGGACCCACGACGTGCACCGGGCGGTCGACGACAGCCCGTACGGCGGTGGCCCGGGCATGGTCATGAAGCCCGACGTCTGGGGCGAGGCCCTGGACGAGGTGTGCGGCTCCGACCCGGAGCGGATGCCCCTGCTGGTGGTGCCCACCCCGGCCGGTCGACCGTTCACCCAGCGCACTGCGGTGCGCTGGTCGCGGGAACCCTGGCTGGTCTTCGCCTGCGGGCGCTACGAGGGCATCGACCAGCGGGTGATCGAGGACGCCTCCCGCCGGATGCCGGTGGAGGAGGTCTCCATCGGCGACTACGTGCTGGTCGGCGGCGAGGTCGCGGCCCTGACCATGATCGAGGCAGTGGTCCGGCTGCTGCCCGGAGTGCTGGGCAACCCGGCCTCGGCGGAGCAGGACTCGTTCTCCGACGGGCTGCTCGAAGGCCCCTGCTACACCCGGCCGGAGGTCTGGCGCGAGCTCCCGGTCCCGGACGTGCTGCGTTCCGGGAACCACGCGGCCATCGCCCGCTGGCGGCGGGACCAGGCCCTGGAGCGGACCTACCGCAGGCGTCCGGACCTGCTGGACGCGCTGCCGGAGCGGACCCTGGACGCCGGGGACCGCGCGGTACTCGATAGGCTTGAGGAGTCGGATCACCCCGGTGATCCCCGGTCCACCGGCAGCTCCGCCTAGCGCGAGCACTCCGGACGGGCCGGTTTCGGCATGAAAGTGCGCGTCTGGCACACTGGACCGGTTGCTGCAGCCGGAGTGACAGCCGGCGCGCTCAAAGCAAGCTCACCCCGTGTCAGGCGGTGCCCACCCGCTGGGCGCACCGACGTGCGAGAACACGGGGAAACGACACGGATGAGGACGGACCACCGATGAACACCCTGGACGCTCTGGACGCCCAGTCGCTGCGTTCCGACATCCCCGCCTTCCGGCCTGGCGACACGCTGAAGGTCCACGTCCGCGTCATCGAGGGTTCGCGCGAGCGGAACCAGGTTTTCCAGGGCGTGGTGATCCGCCGTCAGGGCGGCGGCGTCCGGGAGACCTTCACCGTCCGCAAGGTGTCCTTCGGTGTCGGCGTGGAGCGCACCTTCCCGGTGCACAGCCCGAACATCGCCAAGATCGAGGTCGCCACCCGCGGTGACGTCCGCCGGGCGAAGCTGTACTACCTGCGCGACCTGCGCGGCAAGGCGGCCAAGATCAAGGAGAAGCGCGAGACCGCGCCCGCTTCCTGATCGAGCCGCGGAGCGGAGAATGTCGAACGGCCCGGGTGTCCGCACCCGGGCCGTTGTGCATTTCCGGGTGGCAGATCACTGAACCGGTTGATCCGGCGTACCCAGCGTGATTCCGCTCAGTGGCGACGCGCGGGGCGCGGGGTAGCCCGATCGCGGTCCGTCACGTTCAAGTAGCCTGGCCGGGTGGCCGACGTGATGCGCTCCACCGGACCAGAGGAAGATCCCCAGGACGGGGAGCACCGCGATGCCCCTGAAGAGCGACCGGCACGTCGGTGGCGATCCTCGGGCAAGCAGAAGAAGGGCTCGTTCTGGCGCGAGCTGCCGATCCTGATCGTCACCGCGCTCGTGCTGACCGTGCTCATCCAGGCGTTCCTGGCCAGGGTGTACGTCATCCCGTCGCAGTCGATGGAGCAGACCCTGCACGGGTGCACCGGGTGCAACAACGACCGGGTCCTCGTGGACAAGGTCAGCTACCGGTTCACCGACCCCGAGCCCGGTGACGTGGTCGTGTTCCGCGGCCCGCCCGCGTGGGTGCAGAACGAGTTCCACGTGCAGGAGTCGGCCAACCCCGTCGCACAGTTCTTCCAGGGCGCGGCCTCGCTGATCGGGTTCGGCACCCCGGACGAGAAGGACTTCGTCAAGCGGGTGATCGCGACCCAGGGCCAGACCGTCGAGTGCTGCGACACCGAGAACCGGGTCACCGTCGACGGCAAGCCGCTCAACGAGCCCTACGTCTACTGGGAGCCGGGCCGCGGCAACGAGCAGCAGGACTTCGAGGCGGTCACGGTTCCGCCCGGGCACATCTGGGTCATGGGCGACAACCGCAACGACTCCGCCGACTCGCGCGTGCAGGGCGGTGGCGGCATCAACGGCGCGGTCCCGGTCGACAACGTGATCGGCAAGGCACAGGTGATCGTGCTGCCGCCGACGCGCTGGCAGGGCATCGGAGACCCGAACCCGCAGGCCGACGCGCTGGGCGCCCCCGCGTGGCAGGCCGGGTTGCCTGCCGGGGTGGGTTTCGCCGCGGCGTTCCCCGTGGTCTGGGCGGGTCGTAGGCTCGTGCGTGGAGGACTCCTACGTTCGCGGGAGCGGCACTGACCGTGGTTGCCAGAGTGGCGGGACTGCGACCGCCCAGGACGGTGATCCGGCGGAGCACCGGCAACTGGGCCCTGCAGGGCGCCCTGGACCGCCGGGGACTCGGTCCGGTGGCCGGCGTGGACGAGGCGGGCCGGGGGGCCTGCGCCGGCCCGCTGGTCGTGGCCGCCTGCACGCTGCGCCCGGGGGACGGCCGCAGGTTCGAGGGCCTGACCGATTCCAAGGTGCTCAGCGCCGCGGAGCGGGAGCGGCTGTACGGGGTGATCACGGCGAAGGCGCTGAGCTGGTCGGTCGTGGTGATCTCGGCGGAGGAGGTGGATGCCATCGGCATCCACGTCGCCAACCTGGAGGGGATGCGCCGGGCCGTCGCCCAGCTGGCCGTGCACCCGGGGTACGTGCTGACCGACGGTTTCCGGGTACCGGGCCTGGGCACGCCGAGCGTCGCGGTCGTCAAGGGCGACCTGGTCGCGGCCTGCGTCGCGGCGGCCTCGGTGCTGGCGAAGGTCACCCGCGACCGGATCATGACCGAGCTGCACGACGAGTTCCCGATGTACGGCTTCGCCGACCACAAGGGGTACTGCACGGCCGACCACACCGAGCGGCTGGAGCAGCACGGCCCCTGCGAGCAGCACCGGTGGTGCTACGCGAACGTGGTGGCCGCGGCGCGGCTGCACGGGATGCGGTCGCCGCGGGCGGTCAGCAGCAAGCCGGGCTTGTTCGATGCCTTCGAGGGGGATGTGGTGGACAATGAGCAGTTGTAGTCCGAACGGCAACGCAGAAGGGCTCGCACACCGATGAGCGCCGAGGATCTCGAAAAGTACGAGACCGAGATGGAGCTGCAGCTCTACAAGGAGTACCGCGACATCGTCGGCCAGTTCACCTACGTGGTGGAAACCGAGCGGCGTTTCTACCTGGCCAACGCGGTTGACGTGCAGGTGCGCAACTCGGACTCGGAGGTCTACTTCGAGGTCGCGATGTCGGACGCCTGGGTCTGGGACATGTACCGCCCGGCGCGTTTCGTGAAGAACGTCCGGGTCATCACGTTCAAGGACGTGAACGTGGAGGAGCTGGACAAACCGGACTTGCGGTTGCCGGAGAGCGGCCCGTTCGGGAGCTGAGCTTCGAACCTGGCTCGGGTGGTCACGCGGTGACCACCCGAGCTTTTTTGTGAGCCGATATCGGAATAGTCCGCCCGATCGGGCGAACTATTCGTGAATCTTGTTTCTGGTTCCTGCGGAGTTGTCCACAGGGGGTTGGTTTATCCACAGGTTCGGAAATCGGGGTTGGTGATCCGTTCCGGGCGAGGGCACGTTGGAGAGGTCGAACGTTTCCCTTCTCTGGAGGAATCATGGCTTCCAAATCGATTTTCGGTGCGCTTTCCGATGACGACACCAAGGGCCGCAGGCACGCGCTCGGTGTGGCCGGGGAGCGGCTGGCCGCGGAGTTCCTGGAACATCGCGGTCTGACGGTCCTCGTCCGCAACTGGCGCTGCGACCAGGGCGAGCTCGACATCGTCGCCGCCGACGGTCAGACAGTGGTGTTCTGCGAGGTAAAAGCTCGGTCGGGGCCGGACTACGGGGCACCGCTGAACGCCGTGAGCCCGCACAAAGCCAGACATCTGCGCATGCTCGCGTCGATCTGGCTGGCCGAATGGCGACTGGTGGGGGCCAAAGTGCGCTTCGACGTGGTGTCCGTGTTGTGGCCGCCGGGACGTCCCGCGCACATCGAGTACCTGGAGGGGGCGTTCTAGATGGCTCTCCGGCGAACGTGGGCGGTCGCGCTGTTCGGAGTGGACGGCGTGGTCGTCGAGATCGAGGCCGACGTGCGCAAGGGCGGCCTCCCCAGCGTCCAACTGCTGGGTCTGCCGGACACGGCTCTGCAGGAGTCGAAGAACCGGGTCCGGGCCGCCATCGTCAACTGCAAGGAGGAATGGCCCGCGAGCTGCGTGACTCTCGCGCTGTCGCCCGCGGCGATACCCAAAGCCGGAACCTCGTACGACCTCGCTCTGGCCTGCGCGGTGCTGGCGGGTTCGGAACAGGTGCCACCGCATCGCCTGGATCGCACCGTGCTTTTCGGCGAACTCGCCCTGGACGGGAGGATTCGCCCGGTGCGCGGTCTGCTTCCCGCGCTGCTCGCCGCGCGACAGGTGGGGATGGTGCGTGCGATCGTGCCCCACTCCGGTCTGGCCGAGGGGCAGCTGGTCGACGGGATCGAAGTGCTCGGCGCGGGAAACCTGCGTGAAGTCGTGGCATGGCTTCGGGAAACCGGAGAACTCGCGCACGAACCTCCGCCGAGCGAGGCAGCCGAACCGGCTGATGACTTGCCCGATCTGGCGGACGTCATCGGGCAGCCGGAAGCCCGGTGGGCCTTGGAGGTCGCGGCGGCGGGTGGCCACCACCTGCTGATGGTCGGCCCTCCCGGGACCGGCAAGACGATGCTCGCGAGACGTTTGTGCGGGCTGCTGCCGGATCTCACGGCCCAGGAAGCGCTGGAGGTCACCGCGATCCACTCGATCACGGGCGAACTGCCTGGCGGGGCGCTGGTCACCTCGCCGCCGTTCGTCGCGCCGCACCACTCGCTGTCGGTCTCCGCGTTGATCGGCGGCGGATCCGGGCTGGCGAAGCCGGGCGCGGTCAGCCGAGCGCACCGGGGTGTGCTGTTGCTGGACGAGGCGTGCGAACTCGGCCCCAAGCGGCTGGACGCGTTGCGCACGGCTTTGGAGGAGAACGAGGTGCGTCTCGCCAGGCGAGACGGTACGGCGCGGTATCCGGCGAGATTCCAGTTGGTGCTGGCGACGAATCCTTGTCCTTGCGCACCCGCCAGGGATGTTGACTGCCAGTGCTCGCCCAACGTCCGGCGCCGGTACCTGGGCAAGTTGTCCGGGCCGCTGCTGGATCGGGTCGATCTGCGGGTGTCGACCCGGCCTCTCGTGGCGATGGCGGCCGAGAACGGCGTGCCGCCGGAATCCAGCGAAGTGGTGCGGAAACGGGTCGAGGACGCGCGAGCGGCGGCGCGGGAGCGGTGGTCGGAGCACGGCTGGCAGAGCAACACCGAAGTGCCGGGACCGGTGCTGCGACGGGAGTTCGCGCTGCCGCAGCGGACGACCGCGCTCCTGGACCGGGGACTGGAGGCGGGTGCGATCACCGCCCGTGGCGCCGATCGATGCCTTCGCGTCGCGTGGACTCTCGCGGATCTCGAAGGCAGGTCGACGCCGGAAGCCGATCACGTCGGTGCTGCGCTGGAATTCCGGGATCGGAGGGCTGCGTGATGCTGGAGAAGGAGCAACCTTCCGAGGAAGTCCTTGCCGCGCGGGCATATTTGTCCGCGGTGGCCGAGCCACCTGCGTCGGCGCTCGCCGGGTTCGTCGAGGCGCACGGAGTGTGCCGTGCCTCGGAGCTGGTCCGGCGTGGTGACGTGCCGGCCCTGGTCGCGGACGAGGTGGAGGCCCGCAGGGAGCACGTGTCCGGTGCGGAAGTGCTGTCCGCGGCCAGGTTTGCGGGAATCCGACTGGTGACACCGGAACATCCGGAGTGGCCGCATGAGCGGTTCGCCGGCCTGACCGATGCCACCGCGATCGGTCTGCCGGGAATGGCGGCGCCGCTCGCGCTCTGGGTACGCGGCAGCGTTCCGCTCGCCGAGGCGCTGGAAACGTCCGTGTCGATCGTGGGAGCTCGTGCCGCGACCGGGTACGGCGAGCGCCTTGCCGTCGAGTTCGGGCACGGTCTCGCATCCGCCGGGTTCACGGTCGTTTCCGGGGCGGCTTACGGGATCGACGGGGCGGCTCATCGCGGTGCCCTGGCGACGAGCCGTCCTACGGTCGCTTTCCTGGCCTGCGGGGCGGACATCGACTACCCGGCGGGACACAGCAGGTTGCTGCGCGCGATCAGCGAACAGGGCGTGGTTGTCAGCGAGTATCCGCCAGGCGCTTCGCCGCGGAAGCACCGGTTTCTTGTGCGGAACAGACTGATTGCCGCGTCCGGACAGGGAACCGTGGTGGTCGAGGCAGGTGCGCGGAGCGGGGCGAGCAACACGGCGAACACCGCTGATGCGTTGGGGCGACCGGTGATGGCGGTGCCCGGGCCGGTGACCTCGAAGGCTTCGGTGGGCTGCCACGAGATGGTCCGGGGTGCCAAGGCACTGCTGGTGACGGGTGTCGGGCAGATCCTGGAAACCCTCAGCCCGCTCGGGACGATTCCGTTTGAGGAGGCCAGAGTTCCGGGGCTGGAGACCGACAGCCTCGATCCGCATGCCAGGCAGTTGTACGACGCGCTGGTGCCGGGTGAGGAGGTCAGCGCCGATCAGCTGGCCCAGGAGTCCGGACTCCCGCTGCGGAAGATCCGTGCCCTCCTGCCCGCGCTGGAACTGGCTGGACTGGCGATGCGGAACGAACAGGGGTGGTCGCGATGCGCCTGATGATTGGCGGGAGGTGGACGTGATTGGTGCTCGTTCGGATGGAATTTCGCTGAGTTGCCACCACCGCAGCGGTGATTGTGTTGGTGCTGCCCTCGGGAGCCGGAGATCCGGAACCCAAGCTCGCAGGGCGGGCACCAACAGTGGTCACTCCGGGCAGGGCACGGCCAGACTGGATGGCTTGGCCAGGGAGGCATAGCCGCAGGTCGCTGGGGTTCGGTGCGCTTCGGGAGGTTGTCTGCGCAAGTGTGAGCACCCTTCGTAGCGCTCGGCACCAGGTCGGGCGATCACTCGACCGTGTTGTGATCGACGTCGGCTTCGGCGTGGCGATGTTTGACCGCGGACCCGGAGCGGGCCAGCTTTGATGTATGGCTCGCAGTTCCTCGGAAGGACCTCGTCGGCCCGACTCCCGTGCGGCTCGCCGGGGCTTACGGGCGCCGCTCGGTTCTGTCGTGGATGAGTTCGAGCGGCACCTCGGCGTGGAGCGGGGGTTGTCGGCGCACACGGTCCGCGCTTACATCGGGGACGTGGTGTCGTTACTCGACCATTGGTGCCGCGATGCGGAAGAGCGGGCCGAGCTGGACGGGTTGGAACTCGCTGCGCTGCGGGAATGGCTCGCCGCCGGGCATTCGTCCGGCGCGAGCCGTGCGACCTTGGCACGGCGGGCCGCATCGGCGCGGACGTTCACCGCGTGGGCGTTGCGCGCCGGGCACCTGCGCGTGGACCCGGGGCCCCGGCTCGCGGCCCCGTCGCGGCAGCGCAAGCTGCCCTCGGTTCTGCGTGCCGAGCAGGCGAAAGCAGCTATGGAGGCGTCGGGTTCGGGTGCCGAACAAGGTGATCCCGTTGCCCTGCGCGACCACGCCGTTGTCGAGCTGCTGTACGCCACCGGGATCCGGGTTTCCGAGCTGTGCGGGCTGGATCTCGACGACATCGATCATGAACGTCGTGTGATTCGGGTCATCGGAAAGGGCGACAAGGAACGGGTCGTGCCGTTCGGGGTGCCCGCGGACCGGGCGCTCGGGCGGTGGATTTCCGCTGGTCGGCCCGCGCTCGTGGCGGAAACGTCCGGTGCGGCGTTGTTCCTGGGGGTTCGCGGGGGCAGACTCGATCCCCGCGCGGTGCGCCGGGTCGTGCACGACGCCGTCGGCGCCGTTTCCGGTGCTGCGGACCTCGGTCCGCACGGATTGCGGCACTCGGCGGCCACCCACCTCCTCGAGGGCGGAGCCGACCTCCGTAGCGTTCAGGAGTTGCTTGGTCACGCTACGCTCGCAACGACCCAGCTTTACACACACGTGACAGTCGAACGGCTGAAGGCGATCCATGACCGAACCCACCCCCGTTCCTGACGACGCCGGGGGCGGTGCCCACGCGATGGCGGCGAGATCGACATCGACGACGCCGGCCTCCGGGAAGGGCACCTCGACCAACGGCCGCCAGGTCGACAGCCGAACGCGGTTGTTCGGACGGCCCCCCGCCTCCCCGGACGTGGACCCCTACCAGGAATCAGGCGATCAGCGCAGCGCTGACGAGGTCGAAGCGGGCATCGTCGCCCTGTGGCAGGCATTCGGCGACCAGCGCGCCCAGGAACTGCGCGACCGGCTGGTCCTGCACTACGCGCCGCTGGTGAAGTACGTAGCCGGGCGTGTCGGTACCGGACTGCCGTCGCACGTTGAGGTCTCCGACCTGATCCAGTCCGGCATCTTCGGGCTGGTGGACGCGATCGAGAAGTTCGAGCCCGAGCGCGGACTGAAGTTCGAGACCTACGCCATGCAGCGGATCCGGGGCGCGATCCTCGACGACCTGCGCGCGCAGGACTGGGTGCCGCGATCGGTGCGCAGCCGGGCGCGGGACGTCGAACGCGCGCTGGAGCGGCTGGAGGCCAAGCTGCAGCGCACCGCCACCGATGCCGAACTCGCCGCGGAGCTCGAACTCTCCCTCGACGAGCTCCGGGAGCTGTTCGCCCAGTTGCAGATGACCAGCGTCGTCGCCCTCGACGATCTCATCGGTGCGGGTCAGAGCACGTCCTCGCTCGCCGAGACGCTGCCCGACGACCGCGCCGAGGATCCGGTGGCCGCGCTGGTCGACCGCGACAGCAGACGTCAGCTCGCCGAGGCGGTGGAACGGCTCAGCGACCGGGACCGCATCGTCGTCACCCTGTACTACTTCGAGAACCTGACTCTCGCCGAGATCGGCAAGGTCCTGGGCGTGACGGAATCCCGGGTCTGCCAGCTGCACACGCGGGCGGTCCTGCGGTTGCGGAGCAAGCTCACCGAATCGAACTGATCGGTTCGGCAACAGCGTCTGTTCGGTCAGACAACGGCGTTCGCGCGTGATCAGCACCCGCCAACAAGCGCGCGAACGCGATCCAGCCGAAATGGGAGCGCTCACATTTCCGGCGCCGTCGCGAAAACGGTGAGAAATTTCAAGCAAGCGAATTTTTCATCGGAAATCATGAAATCGAACATATACGCGGCACGTTGTTTTCGCTGTCCGGTTCGGAATTGACGGTGGGTTTTCTGGGGCGTTCAGCGGGAGGGTTTGTCTTCCCACGGGAGCAGCCTGATGCGTGCGGTGCCCAGCAGTTGGAGCGGATCCAGGTAGTGCAGGCGCCTTCGCGCGCCCCAGTGCAGGCACACCTGAGGTGGGGGCGCTGAGCACTCGGGGTGGCCGGGGTCGAGTCGGCCGATCGGCTGGCCGATCCCGACCTCCTGGCCGACGGTCACAGCCGGGGAGACCGGTTCGTACGTCGTTCGCAGGCCGCCCGGATGTTCGATCGAGACCAGGTTGCGGCCCGCGAGCGGACCGGCGAACAGGACCAGACCGGGGCCGGCCGCGAGGACCGGCTGCCCGGCTTCGCCTGCGAGGTCGACCCCTCGGTGGCCGGGGCCGTAGGCGTGGGCCGGTTCCTCGAACGGTCTGGTGACCGGGCCGGGCAGCGGTCGGTCGAACGCCGTGGGCTCCGGGAGCTGGTCGGGTGCTGCGGGGAGCAGGAGGCGGCGGAACGAAGTGGGCTCCGGGAGCTGTGGCGCGGCAGGTTCGGCAGCTGCGCTGCTGGTCAGCAGGGTTGTCATGAGCAGGGCGGGGAGCAGGGAGCGCATGTTTCCAAGGTGTCGGCCGAGTCCTGCTGGGAACAGGGTCAACTTGGGAATCTGTGGACAACTCCGGTGGCTGTGGACAACTCGCGGTCCGGGTCTGAGGGCTTCCCCGCGTCCAGTACACTGACCAACGCGGTTTCGTGTCCGCACGAGCCGACTTCGCGTGCCCGCGCACTACTTCCGCAGAGCTCACGGGCTCACAGCATCACGGGTTCACGGCGCCAGGGGGAATCCGCCCCGCTGGTCACCGTGAGCACCGCTCGCGCGGAGGTGCGGCGCCCCCGAGGTCCCGGGTTCCGGGTGGGGGCTCCGAGCCGGGCACCAGGGCGGCGGTCCACCCGGTCCGCCGCGGCCAACCGAACCGCGCGCCCGATCCAGGGGCGCGCCCGACACAAGAGGTGCGAACCAGGCCATGGCCGTCGTCACCATAAAGCAGCTGCTCGACAGCGGCGTGCACTTCGGGCACCAGACCCGGCGCTGGAACCCGAAGATGAAGCGCTACATCTTCACCGAGCGCAACGGCATCTACATCATCGACCTGCAGCAGACCCTGTCCTACATCGACGGGGCCTACGACTTCGTCAAGCAGACGGTCGCCCACGGCGGGACCATCCTGTTCGTCGGCACCAAGAAGCAGGCGCAGGAAGCGATCGCCGAGCAGGCGCTGCGGGTCGGCATGCCCTACGTCAACCAGCGCTGGCTGGGCGGCATGCTCACCAACTTCCAGACCGTGCACAAGCGCCTCCAGCGTCTCAAGGAACTCGAGACCATGGAGCAGACCGGGGGCTTCGAGGGCCGCACCAAGAAGGAAATCTTGATGCTGACCCGCGAGAAGGACAAGCTCGAGAAGACCCTCGGCGGTATCCGCGACATGTCCAAGGTGCCCAGCGCCGTCTGGATCGTGGACACCAAGAAGGAGCACATCGCCGTCGGTGAGGCCCGCAAGCTGGGCATCCCGGTCGTGGCGATCCTCGACACCAACTGCGACCCGGACGAGGTCGACTACCCGATCCCGGGCAACGACGACGCGATCCGTTCCGCGGCGCTGCTGACCCGCGTGGTCGCCGACGGTGTCGCCGACGGCCTGATGGCCCGCAGCGGCCGGACCAACGGCGCCGCCGAGGGCGAGGAGAAGCCGGCCGGCGGCGAGCCGCTGGCCGAGTGGGAGAAGGAACTGCTCGCCGGTTCCGGCGAGGCCGAGGCCGCCGCTGCCAACGAGCAGCCCGCCCAGTCCTGAACCGAGGTGCCAGGCGCCCGCCACGCGGCGGGCGCCTGGCGCGGTCCGCGGTACCGGCGACACCGGTGCCGCGCCGCCGCAGGCGGGTCACGCCACGGCCATCCGCGGCTGCCGCGGGGGCAGGTCCGTCCGCCCGGCGGAAACGATCTTTCCCACTGCGTACACATTCCGAAGAAGGACGGACAACGCACGATGGCGAACTACAGTGCGGCCGACGTCAAGCGTCTGCGTGAGCTGACCGGCGCCGGCATGATGGACTGCAAGAAGGCCCTGGAGGCCACCGACGGCGACTTCGACAAGGCCGTCGAGGACCTGCGGATCAAGGGCGCCAAGGACGTCGGCAAGCGCGCCGAGCGCGCCACCGCCGAGGGCCTGGTCGCCGCCGACAACGGCGTGCTGATCGAGCTGAACAGCGAGACCGACTTCGTCGCCAAGAACGACGAGTTCGTCGAGCTGGCCAACAAGGTCGCCGCCGCCATCAAGGCCGCGGGCGCCAAGGACCTCGAGTCGGCCAACGCCGCCGCGCTCGACGGCAAGACCGTCGGCGAGGCCATCCAGGAGCTCTCCGCCAAGATCGGCGAGAAGCTGGAGCTGCGCCGGGTCGCGGCGTTCGAGGGCAAGGTCGCCACCTACCTGCACCGCCGCGCCGCGGGCCTGCCCCCGGCGGTCGGCGTGCTCATCGAGTACACCGGTGACTCGGAGGAGGCCGCTCGCGGTGCCGCGATGCAGGTCGCCGCGCTCAAGCCGAAGTACCTCAACCGCGAAGAGGTGCCCGAGGACATCGTCGCCAACGAGCGGCGCATCGCCGAGGAGACCGCTCGCGCCGAGGGCAAGCCGGAGCAGGCCCTGCCCAAGATCGTCGAGGGCCGCCTGAACGGCTTCTTCAAGGACAACGTGCTGCTCGACCAGGCGTCGGTCCAGGAGAGCAAGAAGACCGTCAAGGCCCTGCTCGACGAGGCAGGCGTGACCGTGACCGGCTTCGCCCGGTTCGAGGTCGGCCAGGCCTGACCGCACCGGCGTGCGCGCACGCCGGATTACCGCCAGGTAGGGTGCTGACCGGCCGACCCGGTCAGCGCCCGCGACCGGCGAGATGCGACGAACCGCGCCCCGCCTTCGCCCCGCAGGCGAGGGCGGGGCGCTTTGCCAGGATCAGCGCGCGCTTCAAAACGTTCTGCCACTCAGGAGGAACAGTGACCGAGGGCCCGACGACGGGTGGCTACGGCCGGGTACTGCTCAAGCTCGGCGGTGAGATGTTCGGCGGCGGCGGCGTCGGAATCGATCCCGACGTGGTCGGCACCGTGGCCCGCCAGATCGCCGACGTGGTGGCCGACGGCGTCGAGGTGGCCATCGTGATCGGCGGTGGCAACTTCTTCCGCGGCGCCGAGCTGCAGCAGCGCGGGATGGAGCGCTCGCGCGGCGACTACATGGCCATGCTCGGCACCGTGATGAACTGCCTGGCGCTGCAGGACTTCCTGGAGCGCGAGCACGGCATCGACACCCGGGTGATGA
Organism: Saccharopolyspora taberi; assembly: GCF_039534165.1. Taxonomy (NCBI): domain Bacteria; kingdom Bacillati; phylum Actinomycetota; class Actinomycetes; order Pseudonocardiales; family Pseudonocardiaceae; genus Saccharopolyspora; species Saccharopolyspora taberi. Next base: position 291,963 of record NZ_BAAAUX010000005.1, read on the forward strand.
CGGCGATCACGATGGGCCAGGTCGCCGAGCCCTACATCCCGCGACGCGCGATCCGGCACATGGAGAAGGGGCGCGTCGTGATCTTCGGCGCGGGCACCGGCATGCCGTACTTCTCCACCGACACCACCGCCGCCCAGCGCGCCCTGGAGATCGGGTGCGAGGTCGTGCTCATGGCCAAGGGCGTCGACGGCGTCTACACCGCCGACCCGAAGACCACCCCCGGGGCCAAGCTGTTCGACAGCATCACGCACCGGGAGGTGCTGGAGCGCGGTCTGAAGGTCGCCGACGCGACCGCGTTCAGCCTGTGCATGGACAACCACATGCCGATCCTGGTGTTCAACCTGCTGACCGAAGGCAACATCGCCCGCGCGGTCGGCGGTGAGAAAATCGGGACGCTGGTCAGCACCCCGGCGTCGGACCCGGCCTGACCGGGCTGGAATCCTGAACGGGGCATCCAGCGACACTTGCAATGCCCTCAGCGATCGGCACACACAAGGGAGCAGCCGTGATCGACGAGACTCTTCTCGAAGGCGAGGAGAAGATGCAGAAGGCCGTGGAGGTGGCCAAGGACGAGCTGGCCACGGTCCGCACCGGCCGTGCGAATCCCGCGATGTTCTCCGGCATCGTCGTCGACTACTACGGTTCGCCGACGCCGCTGAACCAGATGGCCAGCATCAACGTCCCGGAAGCCCGGCTCGTGGTCATCAAGCCCTACGACGCCAGCCAGCTCGGCGCGATGGAGAAGGCCATCCGCGACTCCGACCTGGGCGTCAACCCCTCCAACGACGGTCAGCTGATCCGGGTGGCGATCCCGCAGATGACCGAGGAGCGGCGCAAGGAGATGGTCAAGGTCGCCAAGCAGAAGGGCGAGGACGGCAAGGTCACCGTGCGCGGCATCCGCCGCAAGGTCAAGGAGGAGATCGACCGGATCGTCAAGGACGGCGAGGCCGGTGAGGACGAGGGCACCCGGGGTGAGAAGGAGCTGGAGAACCTCACCCACCGCTACACCGCCCAGATCGACGAGCTGGTCAAGCACAAGGAAGCGGAACTCCTGGAAGTCTGAGGTGGTGACGGCCGGCCAGTGCGAAGGTGAGTCCGGGATGCCTGCTGATGCTCCGGGCGAGCCCCCGCGTTCCTCCAGGGCCGGACGTGACCTGCGCGCGGCGATCGCGGTCGGGCTGGTGCTCGGCGCGGCGATCATCTTCTCGCTGCTGATGCTGCGGTTCCTGTTCATCGGGGTCGTGGCCGCCGCGGTCGCCGTGTCCACCGTCGAGCTCGCGGGCGCGCTGCGCCGGGGCGCGGGCATCCGGGTGTCGCTGCCGCCGGTGCTCGTCGGCGGGCAGCTGATGGTCTGGTTGTCCTGGCCGTTCGGGCTGCGCGGGCTGCTGGTCGCGTTCGCGGTGACGACGCTGGCGTGCCTGGCGTGGCGGTTCCGCGACGGTGTCGACGGCTACGTGCGGGACGCGACGGCGTCGGTGTTCACCACCGCGTACGTGCCGATGTTCGCCGCGTTCGCCGCGATGCTGGTGCGCCCGGAGGACGGCGCGTTCCGCGCGCTCTGCTTCATGATCGGCGTGGTCGCCTCCGACACCGGCGGCTACGCGTTCGGGGTGCTGCTGGGCAGGCACCCGATGGCGCCGAAGGTCAGCCCGAAGAAGTCCTGGGAGGGCTTCGGCGGTTCGATGCTGGCCGGGGTGGTCGCCGGGGCGCTGTCGGTGACGCTGCTGCTCGACGGGCAGTGGTGGCAGGGCGCGCTGTTCGGCGCGGCTCTGGTGTGCAGCGCGACGCTGGGCGATCTGATGGAGTCGCTGATCAAGCGCGACCTCGGCATCAAGGACATGGGCAACCTGCTGCCCGGCCACGGCGGTCTGATGGACCGGATGGACTCGCTGCTGCCTTCCGCGGTGGTGGCGTGGCTGATGCTGTTCTGGCTGCTGCCGGTCTGATGCGGACCTGGCGCAGCCGGGCGAGCGCGGAGGTCACGCCGAGCCCGAACATCTGGCACTGGCCGGAGATCTACGAGATCGAGAACCGGGCGCAGGACTCGGCCGGTGAGCTGTGGACGGCGCTGCGGGAGCGCTGCGACTGGACCGGGCTCGACGTCGCCGACATCGGGTGCGGCGACGGTTTCCACCTGCCGCTGTTCGCCGCGACCGCGCGGTCGGTGATCGGGATCGAGCCGCATCCGCCGCTGGCTCAGCGCGCGCGGGAGCGGATGGCCGGCCAGCCGGGCGTTGACGTCCGGATCGCTCCGGCGCAGCGGCTTCCGCTCGCTGACGCCAGCATCGACCTGGTGCACGCGCGCACCGCGTACTTCTTCGGCCCCGGCTGCGAACCGGGACTGGCCGAGGCGGAACGGGTGCTGCGGCCGGGCGGCGCGCTGGTGATCGTCGACCTGGACCTCGCGAGCAGCCCGTACGGCGACTGGATGCGCGCGGACACCCCGCACCTCGACCCGGGCGCGGTCGAGTCGTTCTTCGTGCGGCACGGTTTCGAGAGCACCTCGGTCGACACGGTGTGGCGCTTCGACGAGCGCGCGCAGCTGGAGGCGGTGCTCGGGATCGAGTTCTCGGCGAAGGTCGCGCGGCGGGCGGTCCGGGAGACGACGGGGAACGCGCTTCCCGTCAGGTACCGGCTGCGGCTGCGCCGGAAGCCGACGGGCCTGCTGCGGGCCTGAGCTGCTCGCCGGTTCCTCGGTTTCCCCTATTCCCCGGTTCGCTGAGCGGTGTCGATGACGAAGAACGGCGCCCCGACGACGTCCCGCACCTGAGCGATCCGCCCGTGCGGGGAGTCGGACGGCTCGCGCAGGACCTCGCCGCCGAGGCGAATCGTCCGTTCCACCGCCGAGTCGGTGTCCTGGTCCGGGTTGACCTGGAAGTACAGCTGCCAGTGCGGCGGGACGTCCGCGGGCAGGGCGGCGCTCGCGTCGAGGCGGCCGACGGTCGGCATGTCGTCGACGTACCAGACCGTGTAGTCGAAGTTCCCGCCCGGCTCGCCGATCTGCTCCTGCCGGTAGCCGAGCAGGTCGGCGTAGAACGGATCGGCCGAGGAGGCGTCGCGGGTGTGCAGCTCGGCCCAGCACAGCATGCCCGCGTGGTCGCGGCCGAAGGTCGCGCTCGGCGCTGCCTGCCAGAGGCCGACGACGGCACCGGACGGGTCCTGGCTGACCAGGAAGAACTCGTCGGACTCGGTTTCGGTCGGCGGAACCAGCACCCGGCCGCCGAGGGCGTGGACGTGCTCGGCGGCGCGGCGGATCGAACCGCATTCCAGGTACACCGTCCACGCGGTCCGGGTGTCGGTGACCGGCACCAGGACTCCGGCGACCGGGGTCCTGCCGATCAGCGCGATGTTGTAGTGATCTCTGGTGATCCAGGTCCAGCCGAACAGCCCCGAGTAGAACTCGCGGGCGGCGTCGGCGTCGGTCGTGGCGAGATCCACCCAGCCGGGTGCGCCTACCGGAACGGCCATGTCTCCTCCCCGGGTCGCTGCGTCCATGGTGCTGCCGTCCGGCGCAGTGCACCCGCCGGAAAGGTGGCTCTGTGTGACGGGTAACACGTAGGGTGATCAGGCCCGGAAAGCCGCGCGACGGTGGCGCTGAACTCAAGCCGTGTGGGTGATAAAGCCAGGTGATATCCGGGCGATCACGTTACCCTTCGGTGCTAAATCCGCAATGGGAACGCCCCCGAATGACGCCTTGATACTCGGCGCGAGCCGTGATCGACTTATATCGGTCACGCAGGGTGTGCGTTACACCCTGGCGACTTCACGAAGGCACGCAACGGGCAACAGGAGCAACCATGGCCGACCGCGCCGCGAAGCCGGTGACCGCGGGCCTGAGCCAGGTTGCCCAGATGGACCGGCGGGAGCGCGCCCGCATCGTCCGGCAGCTCTGCCAGCAGTACCCGGCGTTCCGGTCGCTGCTGACCCAGGTGACGGTGGCCCGCGGGATCGCGTTCGGTTCCGGGCTCGCACTGGCGGTCGCGGTGATGTTCCTGGTCCAGGGCGTCTCGGTGTGGTGGGTCGCGACGCTGGTCCTCGGGGGTCTGGTGGGGTTCGGCTACGTCGCCGTGGTGCTCACCGACAGCCGCTTCGACCTGCTGCTCGCGATCATCGGCGCGCACCGGACCGACGAGCTGCACGGGCGGCTGGTGACCGAGCAGATCTACGGCGAGGACGCCCCGGAGAACCCGGTGTTCCCCACGCCCGCCCCGGTCGGCGTCCGGCGCTTCCTGCGGCGGCAGAGCGCCTCCTGACTCAGCGCAGGCTGATCGACAGCGCCGCCGCGATCTCGTCGCCGAGGAAGTGGGTCTGGGCGTGCGGCGGTTCGCCGACGCGCACCACCAGCGGCCCGCCGAAGGGCTTGCGCTCCACGATCTCGATGCGGGTGCCCAGCGTCATCTCGTGGTCGGTGAGGTAGCGCAGCAGCTCCGAGTCGGTGTCCCAGACCCGGGCGATGGTGCCGACCGTCCCGGGCTCGACCTGGTCGAGCAGCTTGGTCGCGGGCTTCTCCACGACCCCGTCCGCGCTCGGGATCGGGTCGCCGTGCGGGTCGTGGGTGGGGTGGCCGAGCTTGGCGGCGATGTGCTCGACGAGCTCGTCGGAGACCGCGTGCTCCAGCGCGTCGGCCTCCCGGTGCACCTCGTCCCAGGTGTAGTCGAGCTCCTCGACCAGGAACAGCTCGATCAGGCGATGGCGGCGCAGCACGTCGTAGGCCAGCCGCCTGCCCTCCGGGGTCAGCTCGACGCTGCGGTAGCGGACGTGGGTGACCAGGCCCAGCTGGGCGAGCTTGTTGATCATGCCGGAGACCGAGGACGGGCTCAGCCCGAGGCGCTGGGTCAGGGTCGCGTTCGTGACGGGCACGCCGCGTTCGCTGAGCCCGTAGATCGCCCGGACGTAGTCCTCGACGGAGGACGACGGACGCTCGGCCATGCTTGTCATGGTCCCAACGATAGAGCCGATGGCCACAAGGCCATGAACTGCCAAGCGGCTACGCCTCGCCGACCGCGACCCCCGCGCGCCGCCGCCTGCGGCGCACCGCCTCGGCGACCAGTCCCTGACCGGGCGCGGCCAGGTACACCAGCGCGAACACGCAGGTCTGGCACAGCACGATCATGCCGCCGGTTGAGGTGTCGACGTGGAAGCTCAGGTAGGTGCCGAGGATCCCGCTGAACACCGACAGCGCCGCGGCCACCGCGAGCATCCGGGAGAACCGCCTGGTGAGCAGGAACGCCGTCGCCCCCGGGGTGATGAGCATCGCGGTGACCAGGATGACCCCGACCGCCTGGAGCGCGACCACGACCGTCAGCGCGAGCATCGTCAGCAGCAGGGCGCTGATCCGCCGCGGGTTCAGGCCGATGGCGTGCGCGTGCGTCGGGTCGAAGGCGTACAGGGTCAGGTCGCGGCGCTTGAGCAGGGCGACCGCGAGCACCAGCCCGGCGATCACGAGCACCTGGACGATGTCGCTGTCGGACACGCCGAGGACGTTGCCGAACAGGATGTGGTTGAGGTCGACCTGGCTCGGGATCCGCGACACCAGCACCAGGCCGAGCGCGAACAGGCCGGTGAACACCACGCCGATCGCGGCGTCGCCCTTGAGCTTGGTGGTCGAGCGGACCCCGGCGATCATGCCGACGGCCAGGCCGCCGAACAGGAACGCGCCGACCGAGAAGGGCATCGCCAGCACGTAGGCGAGCACGACGCCGGGGAGCACGGCGTGCGAGACCGCGTCGCCCAGCAGCGACCAGCCGATCAGCGTCACCCAGCACGACAGCACCGCGCACACCAGGCCGGCGACCACGCTGATCAGCAGCGCGCGCTGCATGAAGCCGAACTGGAGCGGTTCGACGATCCACTGCACGAGGTCGTTCACCGGGCCCCTCCCGCGATCTTGGCGCCGAACGTGCGGGCCAGCGTCTCCGGCGCGAGGACCTCGTCCAGCGGCCCGTGCGCGATGACCTGCTGCTGGAGCAGCACCGCGGTGTCGCACAGCTCCGGGACGCTGGCCAGGTCGTGGGTGGAGATCATGATCGTGCGGCCCTCGTCGCGCAGTCCGCGCAGCAGCTCGGCGATGGTGGCTTCGGAACGCTTGTCGACCCCGGCGAACGGTTCGTCGAGGAACAGCAGCGCCGCTTCCTGCGCGATGCCCCGGGCGACGAAGGCGCGCTTGCGCTGGCCGCCGGAGAGCGCGCCGATGGGGTTGCCCGCGAGCTCGGTGAGCCCGACGCGCTCCAGCGCCGCGGCGACCGCGGAGCGGTCCGCCTGCCGGGGGCGGCGGGTGAGGCCGAGGTGTCCGTAGCGGCCCATCATCACCACGTCGGCGACGCTGACCGGGAACGTCCAGTCGACGGCCTCGGACTGCGGCACGTAGGCGATCAGGCCCTCGCGGCGGGCCTGCCGGGGCGACCGGCCGAGCAGCCGGATGCTGCCGCGGTCCGGTTTCACCAGCCCCATCAGGGCTTTGAACAGGGTGGACTTGCCGGAGCCGTTCATCCCGAGCAGGCCGCAGATCTGGCCCGCCGCGATGTCCACGCTGACGTCGTCGAGCGCCAGCGTCTGCCCGTAGTGGACGGTGACGTTGGCGGCGTCGATCGCGGTGCTCACCGGTCGCCTCCGTTCAGGCCGGTCACGACGGCCTCGGCGTCGTGGCGCAGCAGGTCGAGGTAGGTCGGGACCGGGCCGCCGGGCTCGGACAGCGAGTCGACGTAGAGCTTTTCGCCCAGCCGCGCGCCGGTTTCGGTCGCCACCTGCTGCTGCGCCTTGTCGTTGACGGTGGATTCGCAGAAGACCGCGGGGACGGCGTTGTCCCGCACGAACCGGGTGGTGTCCTTGATCTGCTGCGGGGTGCCCTCCTCGTCGCTGTTGACCGGCCACAGGTACGCCTCGCGCAGGCCCGCGTCGCGCGCGAGGTAGGAGAACGCGCCCTCGCAGGTGACCAGGGCGCGGTGCTGCGGCGGCAGTTTCGCCAGCTCCTGCCGGAGGTACTGGTCGATCTCGTCGATGCGGCGCAGGTAGGAGTCGGCGTTGGCGTGGAACTCCGAGGCGTGCGCGGGGTCCAGGTGGCTGAGGGCGTCGCGGATGTTGGTGACGTAGATCCGCGCGTTGCGCGGGGACATCCAGGCGTGCGGGTTGGCCTTGCCCTCGTACTGGCCGCTGCGGATCGGCATCGGCTCGACGCCCGCGGTGAGGGTGACGTGGCGGGCCTCGCTGCGCTGGACGAACCGGTCGAACCAGCGCTCCAGGCCGAGGCCGTTGTCCAGCACGAGATCGGCCTTGGCGCCCTTGAGCAGGTCGCTGGGCGTGGGTTCGTACTCGTGGATCTCGGTGCCGGGCTTGGTGATCGACTCGACCGCGACGGCGTCCCCGGCGACCGCGCGCGCCATGTCGGCGATCACGGTGAAGGTGGTGACGACCTGCTTGCGGTCGTCGGCGGGCTCGCTCGCGCCGGTGCCGCACGCCGACGCCAGAAGCAGGGCCGCTAAGGCGAGAGACGCGTTTCGGGTCGTTGGAGTCCGAAATTTCGCCACGGCGAAAACTGTACTAGGTGCGATTCCCGCGACCAAGCGGGTGTGATCGACGCGGGGCGTGGGACACTGGTCGGCGCTATGTCTGCATCGCTCCCGCTTGTTTTCAACGCGCCGCGCCGCGGCAAGCCGCCCGTGCACCTCGCCGACCTCTCGGTCGAGGAGCGGAAGGCGGCGGTGGCCGAGCTGGGCGAGAAGCCCTTCCGCGCCCGCCAGCTCGCGCACCACTACTTCGGCAGGCTCAGCGCCGACGTGGAGTCGATGACCGACATCCCGGCGGGCAGCCGCGCCCGGCTCGGCGCCGACCTGCTGCCGACGCTGCTCACACCGGTGCGCCACGTCGACACCGACGAGGGCACCACCCGCAAGACGCTCTGGCGCGCGCACGACGGCACGCTGCTGGAGAGCGTGCTCATGCGGTACCCGGACCGGGCCACGGTCTGCATCTCCAGCCAGGCGGGCTGCGGCATGGCGTGCCCGTTCTGCGCCACCGGCCAGGGCGGTCTCCAGCGCAACCTCTCGACAGCCGAGATCGTCGACCAGGTGCGGTCGGCGGCGGCGATGATGCGCGACGGCGAGGTGCCCGGCGGGCCGGGCAGGCTGTCCAACGTCGTGTTCATGGGCATGGGCGAGCCGCTGGCGAACTACAAGCGCGTGATCAACGCGGTGCACCGCATCTGCGACCCCGCACCGGAGGGCCTGGGACTCTCGCAGCGCTCGGTCACGGTGTCCACGGTGGGCCTGGTGCCCGCGATCCGGAAGATGACCGCCGAGGACCTGCACGTCACGCTCGCGGTGTCGCTGCACACCCCGGACGACGAGCTGCGCGACACGCTGGTGCCGGTGAACAACCGGTGGAAGGTCCAGGAGGTCCTGGAGGCCGCGCGCGGCTACGCCGACCACACCGGGCGCCGGGTGTCGATCGAGTACGCGCTCATCCGGGACGTCAACGACCAGGGCTGGCGCGCCGACCTGCTGGGCAAGCTGCTGCACAAGCACCTCGGCCAGCTCGTGCACGTCAACCTGATCCCGCTGAACCCGACGCCCGGCAGCAAGTGGGACGCCAGCCCGAAACCCGTCGAGCGGGAGTTCGTGCGGCGCGTGCGCGCCGCCGGCGTGCCGTGCACCGTGCGGGACACGCGGGGGCAGGAGATCGCCGCCGCTTGCGGGCAGCTCGCCGCGGAGGAGTAGGCGGGCGCGCTCTAAGACTACGTTTGTCCATCTACTGCGACCAAACGCGAAAGTGTTTGGTCCATTTGGATGAATGACTTGCTCTGGCGTCCGGTTCTTTCGCGGGCATGTGGTTTACTCGACGAGTGGTGACCATGGCCGGTGATGCCCTCGTCGTGTTGACGTTTGGTCCGCGAAGTGGCGATAACATCGGACGGTGAACGCATGGGGGATGTCTACTCGCGTCGCTGCGCCCGAAGTGGCTGCCGGGAAGAGGAATCGCAGTCGCGGGTACGGATTCCGGCTTCGGTGTCGATCGGCTCGATGCCGCCATGGATGTTTGTGCCGTGTTGATGCACAACCAAGCGATCGCATCGTGAAATTTTGTGATCGACACACTGGAGGGATGGACGGTTGAGTGCAACTAACGGGTCGCACGGTCGTGCGGATGTGACCATCCAGGTCCGCCAAGTGGAGAAAGCTCTGCGCACAGTGTACGTAGATGCAGGTCTTTTGGACGCGAGCGACCTGGAGGGGAAGCCGGCTGAGTATCGAGAGCCACGCCTTCTTTCGAGGGCTTTGGCGGCCCAGGCTGTCCGAATTGTCACCGGATTCAGTCCAACGGAGGCTGCGCTCACTGTCATCGATGGGCTGGGGGACCAAGGCATCGACGCGATTGCAATCGTCGACGGCCCAGATCCTCACGTCTATGTTGTCCAGGCGAAGTGGAGTAAAGACGGCAAGGCAAATAGTGAGCGAACGGCGGTTATGGAGCTGATCGCTGGGCTCCGGCTGATAGACGACGAGGACTTTGCCCCGTTCAATCCGCGTGGTCGGCAGCTTGCTGAGCTCGCGAAGAACGTAATGGCCAAGGGTCCAGTGCCCATCACGCAGGTCGTGGTTCTGATGCGAGCCGACGACGTGACAGAGGGCTTTCGCCACGCGCTCATTACTGGAGAGAAGGAGTTCAATCGATACGGTGAAGTCCTAGATCATCGTATTATTCTTGCTGCTGAAGTTTGGGAGTCAGTCCGAAAGGATCTCGCCCCTCGGCCAGTTGAACTTACGGCCGATCTTTTCCCGTGGTTTGCGATCCTCGCCCCGTATGAGTCATATCAGGGTGTGGTGGAGGCTGAACAAGTAGCTGACTGGGTGAAGCATGGATCGGACCTGTTTAACCTGAATATTCGTAACCCGTTGGGAAGGACCGCGATCAACAACGAGTTGATCGATACGCTGACTGTCGAGCCAGCTCACTTCTGGTACTTCAACAACGGCGTTACGATTCTCTGCGAGTCAGTTGAGAAGACTCAGCAGTCCATGCGAACGCCCCACACACGACCGCTCGGCCTGACGCTGCACAACGCCAGCGTGGTCAATGGTGCTCAGACTGTGAGATCTGTCGCGGAAGCAGTCGCTGCTGAGGGGACCGCCGCTTCGGCGCAGGTCGGCGTTCGTATTATCGTGACAGGCAAAGCTGAGGTATTTGCTAGGCAAACCACGCAGGCTACCAACCGGCAAAACCGAGTCGAGGCACGTGACTTCATAGCCCTCGATTCAATCCAAGCGGCAATCTCCGAGGAGATGCGTGCTGAACTCGGGCTGGAGTACAGTGTCCGCCGCAGTGAACTGGAGCCGCATCCGGACACTGGTTGCTCAGTTGTTGAGGCAGCGTGCGCGCTGGCATGTGCTCATCCTGACAGTCAGTATGCGGCTCGGATAGCAACCACCCTCGATGTGTTGTGGGAGCGTGGCTCTCAGGGCATCTATGATTCCTTGTTTCGTCCTCAGCCCAGTGCTTACCTCTTGTGGAACGCTGTGCAGGTCCTTAGAGAGGTGCGCCGCAGTCTTCACGAGCTGCGGACACGCTATGAGGGAAGAGGCGCGGCTCTCACGGAGCACGGTGCTTACCTACTTGCTCACCTTGTCTTCCAGCGTCTGGATACGGAGTCCATTGATGAGCCGGATCCGAAGTTGGAATGGGCTGCTCAGGCTGTTGGAGAAACGTCTCAACTGATTAGTGAACTGTTGCCTTCGGTGGCGGCCGCAATTGACGTATTGTACACGGAACGGTCTCAGATCCGGGCAGTGTGCTCGGATGTATCGCGTTGCCGTGAGGTCGTTGCGCGCGTGCTCGACACTGCGGTTGAAGGGAACCTTGCTGCAGCTCCGGACAAGTACCGTCGTACGCCAGGGCAACGCAAGCGTCGGCGGCCTAACGCCGTTTCTGTTCTGATTGACAAGGGTGTGCTTGCAGAGGGTGAGGCGCTAACCCTTACCAAGGCGTTCCCCCTCGAGAACGAGGCTCTCCGTGACTGGCTGGCTGAGGATCCGAAACGGGCTCGGGCAACGTGGGTGCCGCACCGGGCGAAACCGATCCTTTGGGCTGCTGATGGCAAGCAATACTCGCCCTCCGGGCTGATATCGCACATGTGGAAGCTGGCTCAGTGGAAGCAGCGACCTGTCGCGAATCAAGGAACGGCGCGGTGGGAAACCCGGTCCGGCGAGACGCTTGCCGAGCTGGCCTGGCGCATTCTTGGTGAGCTCGAAGTGTCGGATGAAAGTGTGGAGGACGCCTCGTGATTGATGTACTTGAGACGGTCTGACCAGGAGGATTGCCAGCTGTATTCGCTCGTCCGGCCTTCGACTCTGGTCGACGGTGGCGAGCGAGTGCAGCAGGGCTGGCAGACCCTGAAACTTGGCCGCGATGGTTGCCCGAGTGGCCGCATGACGACGAGCCGGGCCGAGGGCTACGAGTGGACCTCCGGCACCCACGCACCCGGACCGCAGCTCACCAGACGCCGGAGGTGCCGCGGCGGTGGCTGTCGACGAGGTGGGTGTCGACCATCCCGATCGCTTCCATCAGGGCGAACATCGTGGTCGGGCCGACGAAGGCGAAACCCTTGCGGCGCAACGCCTTCGCCAGGGCCTTCGACTCCGGTGAGGTGGTCGGGATCTCCTCGATCGTGCGTGGCTCCGGGGTCTTGTCCGGCTTGAACGACCAGACGAACTCGTCGAGGCCGCCTTCGGCGCGCAGCTCGATCGTCGCGCGGGCGTTGGTGATCGCGGCGTGGATCTTCAGGCGGTTCCGCACGATCCCGGTGTCGGCCATCAGGCGTTCGACGTCGTCCTCGCCGTAGGCCGCCACCGCCTCCGGCTCGAAGTCGTCGAACGCCTTCCGGAACGCCGGGCGCTTGCGCAGGATCGTCGCCCACGACAGGCCGGCCTGGAAGGCTTCCAGGCTGATCCGTTCGTAGAGCGCCTGCTCACCGCGGACCGGCATGCCCCACTCGGTGTCGTAGTACTCGCGCAGCAGCGGATCGGTCGCCGCCCACGGCGGCCGGGCCAGACCGTCCTCGCCGATCACCGCGCTCATGCGGCGTCGTGGAAGACGAGGCCGAGGGTGTGCCTGCGGCCGGACCGCACCGCCGACACCCCGTGGCGCACCGGCGACGCCGACCACCCGCGCGCCGACCGCACCGGCCGGTCGCGGGTGGTGAACACCAGGCCGTGGCCGTGCGGGATGAGCGTCGAGGTACCCCGGGACTGGGCCCTCGGCCGCTGCTCGACCAGCAGGAACTCGCCGCCGGTGTGGTCGACGCCCGGCTCGCTCAGGTTGATCACGACCTGGAGCGGGAAGACCTTGTCGCCGAACAGGTCCCGGTGCAGCGCGTTCCAGCCGCCCGCGTCGTAGCGCAGCAGGATCGGGGTGGGCCGGGACTGGCCCGCCTCGTGGCACTCGGCCAGCCACTCGTCGAGCGTGTCCGGCCACCGCAGGCCCCAGCCGAGCTTCTCGTTCCAGTCGCGGGCGATCGGCAGCAGCCGCGGGTAGAGCGCCTGCCGGAGCTGTTCGACCGCCTCCGGGAAGGGGCTGGCGAAGTAGCGGTACTCGCCTTCGCCGAAGCGGTGCCTGCGCATGTTGATCGTGTTGCGGAAGTGCTCCGGCTCGTCGTAGAGGCTCGCGAGGCCGGCGGCTTCCTCGGTGGTCAGCAGCCGCGGCAGCAGCGCGCAGCCGTACTCGTCGACCTCTTCGGCCACCGCCGCCCAGTCCGCGCTCGCCACTCTCTCGGTGAAGGTCATCTCGTGGTCTCCTCGCTACCGGCGGGTTCTCAGGCGTCCGAAGCGGCAGAGCCGTTCCGTCTCAGAACAGCCTCGCTTCGGCGGGTTCTTCCAGGTCCAGCAGGAAGCGCTTGCGGTCCAGGCCGCCCGCGTAACCGGTCAGAGCGCCGTCGGCGCCCACCACGCGGTGGCACGGCACCACCACGCACAGCGGGTTGCGGCCGTTGGCCGCGCCGACCGCCTGCGCCAGCGCGGGGTCGCCCAGCGCGCGGGCGAGGTCGCCGTACGAGCGGGTCTCGCCGTAGGGGATCTCGGCCAGCTGCGCCCAGACCCGCTGGTGGAACTCGTCGCCCCGCGGCGCCAGCGGCAGTTCGAACCGGGTGCGCTCCCCGGCGAAGTACTCGCCGAGCTGCCGCGCCGTCTCCTCGAACCCGGTCTCCACCCGCGGCCCGAAGGTCTCCTGCGCGGGCCTGCGGCGGTGGCCTTCGAAGTACACCCCGGTCAGGGCTTCGCCGTCGCCGACGAGCGTCAGCTCGCCCAGCGGGGAGTCGATCACCGTGTGCATGCCGCATCACCTCCTACACCGGGTAGACGTCCGGGAGCCCGGGAACGTGAGGTGGTTAGGGTCGGGCCATGGAGATCTGGGTCAACCCGGCGTGCTCGAAGTGCGCTTCCGCGCTGGAGATGCTCGACGAGGCCGGCGCCGAGTACACCGTCCGCCGCTACTTGGACGAGCCGCCGACCGCGGCCGAGCTCGGCGAGGTGCTGGAGCGGCTCGGGCTGGAGCCGTGGGACATCGCGCGCGTCGGCGAGGATGCTTCCGGGCTGCCGCCGAAGGCGGACCGGCAGGGCTGGATCGCGATGCTGGCCGAGAAGCCGGAGCTGATCCAGCGCCCGATCATCACCGCCGACGACGGGACCGCCGTGATCGGCCGGACCCCGGAGGCCGTCCGGTCGGTGCTGGAGTAGGACCTGGGACGCCCCTCGCCGTCAGGGCGATCGGGCGAGGGACGCCCCAGGCGGTGGCCCCGGAGGGCCGCCCCGGCCGCGAGTGCTCCCGGCAAGGTACTCGCGGCCAGGCCTGTCAGCGGACGTGCTCGCGGATCGCCGCTTCCAGCACCCGCAGTCCTTCGTCGAGCAGGTCGTGGCCGATGACCAGCGGCGGCAGCAGGCGGATCACGTTGCCGTGGGTGCCGCAGGTGAGCACCACGACGCCCTGCCGGTGGCACGTCCCGGCGATCTTCGCGGTCAGCTCCGGGTCCGGTTCGGTGCTGCCCGCCCGCACGAACTCGATGCCGAGCATCGCGCCGCGGCCCCGGACGTCGAGGATCCGGGCGGTGTACTCGGCCATCGCGCGCAGCCGCGGCACGGCGAGGTCTTGGATCCCGCGCGCGGCGGCGGTCAGGTCCCGCTCGCGCATCGCGCGGATCGAGCCGAGCGCGGCGGCGCAGGCCAGCGGGTTGCCGCCGTAGGTGCCGCCGAGGCTGCCCGGCGGCATGGCGTCCATCAGCTCGGCACGGCCGGTGACCGCCGCCAGCGGCAGCCCGCCCGCGATGCCCTTGGCGGTGGTGATCAGGTCGGGCACCACGTTCTCGTGGTCGCAGGCGAACCAGGTGCCGGTGCGGCAGAAACCGGTCTGGATCTCGTCGGCGACGAACAGCACGCCGTTGTCGCCGCACCACCGCGAGATCGCGGGCAGGAACCCGGGCGCGGGCTCGATGAACCCGCCCTCGCCCTGGATCGGCTCGATCAGCACGGCCGCCACGGTGTCCGCGCCGAGCTGCTTCTCGATCCGGTCGATGGCCTCCCGGGCGCTCTCGGCGCCGGTGCGCTCGTCGCGGACCGGGTAGGACATCGGCACCCGGTAGACCTCGGGCGCGAACGGGCCGAAACCGTGCTTGTACGGCTTGGACTTGGCGGTCAGCGCCATCGTGAGGTTGGTGCGCCCGTGGTAGGCGTGGTCGAAGACCACGACCGCCTGGCGGCCGGTGGCCCGGCGGGCGATCTTGATCGCGTTCTCCACCGCCTCGGCGCCGGAGTTGAACAGCGCGCTGCGCTTGGCGTGGTCGCCGGGGGTGAGGTCGGCCAGCTCCTCGCACACCCGCAGGTAGTTCTCGTACGGCGTGACCATGAAGCAGGTGTGGGTGAACTCGGCCGCCTGCCTGCGCACCGGCTCGACCACCTCGGGCGCGGCGTTGCCGACGTTGGTGACCGCGATGCCCGAACCGAGGTCGATCAGGCTGTTGCCGTCGACGTCGCGCAGCACGCCGCCGGACGCCTCGGCGACGAACACCGGGAGCACGCTGGAGATCCCGGCCGCCACGGTCGCGGCGCGGCGCTGTTGCAGCTCCCGCGACAGCGGGCCCGGGATCTCCGTGCGCAGCTCGCGGACCTGGGGCAGGGACATCGTCGTGGTCACTGGCGACCCTCCTTCGCGTTGGTGCACGACCAGGTTCGCCGGGTGCGCCGCCGTGGCGGGAGTGGACAATCTGGTTAACTCCCGGCTTCAGTCTCAACAATCTGTCAGGTGGGATTGCCGATGCCGCTGAGCTTGCGGGAGCTCGTCGCCGACCCCGCTCTGGGCCTGATCACGCACGCGGGCGCGCCCGCGCTGGAACGGCCGGTCTCCTGGGTGCACACCAGCGAACTGGCCGACCCGACGCCGTTCCTGGAGGGTGGCGAGCTGCTGCTGACCACCGGTCTTTCGCTGCGCCCGGAGCTGTGCGCGGACTTCGTCGACCGGCTCACCGCCGCGGGTGTGGCCGGCCTGGGATTCGGCGTCGGGCTCAGCCACGACCGGATCCCCGCCGCCCTGTCCGACGCGGCGGCGCGGGCCGGGCTGGCGCTGCTGGAGGTGCCGAAGCGGACGCCGTTCATCGCCATCAGCAAGGCGGTCTCCCGCGCCATCGCCGCCGAGGAGTACGCGGGGCTGCGCCGGACCAGCCGGGCGCAGCACGAGCTGGCGCAGGCCGCGGGCACCGCGCACGGGCTGGCCGCGCTGGTCCGCAAGCTCGCGTCGCTGCTGGACGCCTGGGTGCTGCTGCTCGACGCGGCGGGCGGGCTGATGCACGCCGCACCCGCGTCGGCCGCCGCGCGCCTGGAGGCACTGACCGCTGATGTCGAGCGGTTGCGGGCGAAGCGGGGCCTGGCCGCGGCCGGCGTGTCGGTCGACGGGCAGGAGGTCAGCATGCAGGCGCTCGGCGGCCGGGCGCGGGGATTCCTGGTGGTGGGCCGGGAGGCTCCGTTCGGCACCACCGACCACCACGTGATCAACTCCGCGGCTTCGTTGCTGACGCTCGCGCTGGAGCAGGTCGAGGCGCTCAGCGGCGCCCGCCGGCGGCTGCGGGCCGGTTACCTGGAGCTGATGCTGCGCGGCGAGCCGGTCGACCTCGCCGACCTGCACGCGGAACTGCCGCCGGAGCCGCTGCGGGTGCTGGTGCTGCGCGGGCGCGACCCGGACGACCTGCTGCACCAGCTGGAGGCCGAGCAGCCGAGCGCGCCGATGTTCCTCGCCGAGCACGAGGGCGCGGTCGTCGCGCTCGCGTCCGAGACGGGTGCGGAGTGGCTGGCCGGGCTGCCCGACCTGCTGATCGGGATCTCCGATCCCTGCGAGCTGAGCTCGCTCGCCGGCGGGCTGCGCGAAGCCGGGCAGGCGGCTGCCGCCGCGGACCGCGCGGGCGGTGTGGTCCACTTCTCCGAACTCGCGGGCGGCGGTCTGCTGCGGCTCGTCCCCGAGCGCGACGCCCGCGCGTTCGCCGACGCGCTGCTCGCACCGCTGCGCTCGAACGAGGTGCTGGTGGCGTCGCTGCGGGAGTGGCTGGCCCAGCACGGGCAGTGGGACCCGGCGGCGAGCAGGCTGGGCGTGCACCGGCACACCCTGCGCAACCGGATGCGCAAGGTGGAGCAGCTGCTCGGCCGCGGCCTCGACCAGCCGGGCGTGCGCGCGGAGCTGTGGCTGGCGTTGCAGGTGCACGACCGGTCCGGCTGACCGGACGGACGGAAAGGGACTGCGGTGCTGGTCGACGATCTTCTCCGGGAACCCGGGCTGGGGCTGGAGCTGCTGGTCCCCGGCAACGTGGACCGGCCGATCCGCTGGGTGCACACCATCGAGGTCCGCGCCCCCGGCCGGTTCCTGCGCGGCGGCGAGGTCGTGCTCACCGCCGGGGTGTGGCGGGCGGCCGGGATCACCGCGCGCGACTTCGTCGACGACCTCGCCGCCGCCGACGTCGCGGCCGTCGGGTTCGGCCCGGTGCCGCCGGAGACCGAGGTGCCCGAGGAGTTCACCGCCGCCGCCCGCGAACGCGGGCTGACCTGCTTCGCGGTGCCGGTCGACGTCGCGTTCCTCCAGGTCGTCGAGGCGTTCGTGAGCGGCAAGCGGGCCGAGTGGGAGCGTCCGCTGCGGCGCCACCTGGGCCAGCACGACGCGATCGTCGCCGCGCTGCGCGTGCGTCGGGGCGTCGACACGGTGCTGCGCACGCTGTCCGGGCAGCTGGGCCTGCCGGTCGCGGTCCGGGTGGACGGCGGTCTGGTCGAAGGCGTTGCGCCGGAACCCGAACACCCGCTGCCGCTGGTCGGGGAGGGGCTGGCCGAGGCGCAGCTGTTGCTGCCGCGCCCGCTGGAGGAGCTGGACGTCGAGCAGCACGCGGCGGTGGTGCAGGCGATGCCGTTCATCGCGCTCGAGATCGAGCGCAACCGCGCGGTGCGCGCGACCGAGCTGCGCTACGCCTGGGAGCTGTTCGAGTGGGTCCAGAGCGCGACGGTGGGCGTCGAAACCGTGCGCACCCGGCTGCACTCGCTCGGGCTGCCGCCGGACGGACCGCTCGCGGCGGTCGTCGTGCGCGGCGACAAGCCCGAGCGGGACGCGGTGCGGCTGGGGGAGCTGCTGGGCAGCGACGGAGTCGCGGTCCAGCGAAGCGGCGAAGCGATCGCGTTCGCGCGGGTGCGCGGAGCGGCAGCGGAGCTGGCGCGGCGCGTGCACGGCGCGCTGGGCGCGCCGGTGGGCGTCGGGAAGCCCGGGCCCGCGGCGGAGCTGCGGGTGAGCCTGCTGCAGGCGGAGCACGCCGCCGAGGCGGTGTCGGGCAGGGCCGGGACGGGCTGGATGACCCACGACCAGCTCAGCAGCCCGTCGCTGCTGCTGTCGGCGCAGGACCCGGAACTGCTGGCGTCGACCTCGCGGGCGCTGCTCGGTCCGGTCCTCGACCACGACGAGCGCCGGGGCGGTGACCTCCTGCCGTCGCTGGAGGTCTTCCTGGACACCAACTGCCGCTGGCAGGAAGCCGCGCAGCGGCTGCACGTCCACATCAACACGCTCCGGCACCGGATGAGCCGCGTCGAAGAGCTGACCGGCCGCAACCTCTCGAAGACCCCGGACCGGGTCGACCTCTTCCTGGCCATGCGCGCTCTGCGGCAGTGACCAGCCGGCCCCGTCGCTGAGCCCGGCGTTGTCGAAACCTCCAACGCGGGAGAAGTACTTCGGAGGATCGGTCCCTCCCTTTCCGACGTGACCACCCCCACTCTTGCTGGAGCCGCGCGGCCACCGCTGTCCCCGCCCGGTGCACCCGCACCGGCCCCAGCCCCAGGGAGGTCACTCCGCATGACCCCGGAAGCACCGTCGTACGACGACGTGCCGCGCGGCATCGAGAAGCACGGCGTCGACACCATCCCCGACGCCGACCGGACCGGCAGGCCGCGCGACATCGTCGGCATCCTGCTCGGCTCGAACATGTGCCTCGGCGTGGTCATCTTCGGATGGCTGCCGGCCTCGTTCGGCCTGGAGTTCTGGCCGAGCGTCACCTCGATGATCGCCGGCACCCTGCTGGGCACGCTGCTGGTGGCACCGCTGTCGCTGGTGTCGATGCGCACCGGCACGAACCTGTCGACCAGCAGCGGCGGCACCTTCGGCGTGCGCGGCAGGTTGATCGGCTCGGTCATCGGCCTGCTGCTGTCGCTCGGCTACGCGGCGCTGACGGTGTGGACCGGCGGCGCGGCGGTCGTCGGACCGCTGAGCCGGCTCCTCGGCCTGCCCGACGGCGGGCTCAGCTACAGCGCCGTGTACGCGCTGCTCGGCGTGCTGTCGGTGGTGATCGCGATCTACGGCTACCGGCTGCTGACCAGCATGAGCAAGTGGGTCGCGCTCGGCACGCTGGTGCTGATGGCGGCCGGGATCGTCGGCTACGCCGGGCAGTTCACCACCGGCCCGGTCGTCTCCGGCGGGTACGCGCTGGGCGACTTCTGGACCACCTGGGCGCTGTCCACCGTCGCCGCCGGGCTCAGCGGGCCGATGGCGTTCATCACGCTGCTCGGCGACTACAGCCGCTACGTCTCGCCGAAGCGGCACTCCTCCCGCCGGGTCTTCGCCGCCACGGTCGTTGGCATGGTCTTCGGCCTGCTGATCCCGCAGCTGTTCGGCACGTTCACCGCCTTCGCCGCCCGCGCCGCCGAGGACTACGTCGGCCCGCTGGTGGCGGCCGCACCCGTGTGGTTCCTGGTCCCGCTGCTGCTCAACGGGGTCTTCGGCACGATCGGCAACGCCGGGATCCTGATCTACAGCATGGGCCTGGACCTGGACGCGATCGTGCCGCCGCTGTCGCGGGTCAAGGCCACCGTGCTGGTCTCGGCGATGTCGATGGTGCTGGTCTACCTGGGCTACTTCGTCTGGGACGCCGAGGACGCGGTCACCGCTTTCGTCCTGCTGCTCACGGCCGTCGGCGCGCCGTGGGCGGTGATCACGCTGGCCGGCTTCGCCCGCTGCCGCGGCAACTACGACCCGGACGCGCTCCAGGTCTACAACCGGCGGTCGCGGGGTGGCGTCTACTGGTTCACCGGCGGCTGGAACCTGCGCGCCACCGCCGCGTGGGCGATCGGCTCCGCCGTGGGGCTGCTGTCGGTCGACACCGCCCTGTTCCGCGGCCCGCTGATCGAGTGGACCCGCGGCATCGACCTGAGCTTCCTGCTCGCCGCCGCCACCGCGCTCGCCGCCTACCTGCTGCTGACCATCGGCTCGCCGCAGCCGGTGCCCGCGGCCGACCCCGAGATCCCCGGTCAGGCCGTCCGCGCCTGACCACCACCGCAACGAAGGAAGTGTGCAAGCAATGGACCGCTACGACGTCGTCGTGATCGGCGCGGGCTTCTCCGGCCTGACCGCGGCGCGCGACCTGCGCGAGGCAGGCCGGGACGTGCTGGTGCTGGAGGCCAGGGACCGCATCGGCGGTTCCACCTGGTACCGCCCGGCGGCCCTCGGCGGCTTCGGCCTGGAGATGGGCGGCACCTGGATCGTCCCGCAGCAGACCCACGTGTGGGCCGAGGTCCAGCGGTACGGCATCCCGATCAAGGACAGCGAGCTGCCGGAGCGGATGACCTGGTCCGACCACGGCAAGGTGCTCGACTCGCTGCTGCCGGTGCCGCCGGAGGAGTACGGCGCGCTGGAGCACGCGGTGCGCGCGCTGATCGAGGCCGGTGAACGGCTCGACCCGATGCGCCCGCTGTCCGAGCAGGGCTTGGAGGACCTCGACGTCCCGATCCGGCAGTGGGCCGAGAACGCGGGCCTGACCGGCAACGCCAAGGAACTGCTCATGTCGTGGTTCTGCGGCTGCGCCAACGCCGACGAGGACACCGGCTCGGCGCTGGACGTCATCCGCTGGCTGGCGTCGATGGACAACTCGCTGTGGGGCATGGTGCAGGCCAGCGTGCTCGGCTACACGTTCGTCAACGGCACGGTGTCGCTGGCCGAGGCGATCCGGCAGGACGGCGGCGCCGAGATCCGGTTCTCCAGCCCGGTCCGCGGGGTCGAGTCCGACGACGACGGCGTGACCGTCACCTACGACGGCGGCGCGGTGCGCGCCGACCGGGTGCTGATGACCACGCCGGTCGGCGTCTGGCAGGACATCGAGTTCAGCCCGGCGCTGTCGGCCGCCAAGCGGGCGATGTCGGAGGAGAACCACGCCGGTCAGGGGCAGAAGGTGTGGGCGCTGGCCCGCAACGTGCCCGAGGACATCAGCGGTTTCGGCTGGGGCACCAGCTTCGACTACGTCGGCGCGATGGAGACCACCGACGAGGGCGTGGTGCTGGTCTGCTTCGCCCCCGAGCACGACCGGGTCGACGCCACCGACCTCGCCGACGTGCAGCGCGCGGTGCGCGAGTTCGCTCCCGAGGCCGAGGTCGTCGGAGCCGAGTCGCACGACTGGGTGCACGACGAGTTCAACAAGGGCCTCTGGTCGACCTTCCGGGCGGGCCAGTTCGCCAAGTACGAGATCGCGGTGGGCGAGGCCGAGGGCCGGGTGCACTTCGGCGGCTCGCACACGGCCCGCCGCTGGCGCACGTTCATCGACGGCGCCATCGAGTCCGGCAAGCGGGCCGCGGCGGAGATCCTGGCCGCGGAGGGGGAGAAGCGGTGAACGACCCGATCGGTCCGGTGGACGCCACCCGCGTCCCCAGGTACGGCGGCGACACGACGTTCGCCCGCCTTCCCCGGCTCGCCGACGTGACCGACGCCGAGGCGGTGGTGTGGGGTGTGCCGTTCGACACCGGCGTGAGCTACCGGCCGGGCGCCCGGTTCGGCCCCAACCACGTGCGGCAGAGCTCCCGGCTGCTGCGGCCGTACAACCCGGCGCTGGACGCGATGCCCTTCGCCCGCAGGCAGGTCGCCGACGCGGGTGACCTCGGGGTGAACCCGTTCGACCTGGACGAGGCCATCGCCACCGTCGAGAGCGGCGCCCGCGAGCTGTCGGGCACCAGCCGCACGCTGGTGACCGTCGGCGGCGACCACACGATCGCCCTGCCGCTGCTGCGGGTGCAGCACGAGCGGCACGGGCCGGTCGCGGTGCTGCACTTCGACGCGCACCTCGACACCTGGGACACCTACTTCGGCGCGCCCCACACGCACGGAACCCCGTTCCGCCGCGCGTCGGAGGAGGGCCTGATCGACTTCGACCACTCGATGCACGTGGGCATCCGCGGCCCGCTGTACTCCAGGCTCGACCTCGACGAGAGCGAGAAGATGGGCTTCGCCGCGGTGCACTGCCGCGACTTCGCCCGCAGCCCGCTGGACGACATCATCAACCGGATCCGGAACCGGCTCGGTTCCAGGCCGGTGTACGTCTCGGTCGACATCGACGTCCTGGACCCGGGGTTCGCGCCCGGCACCGGCACCCCCGAAGCCGGTGGGCTCTCCAGCCGCGAGCTGCTGGAGGTGCTGCGCGGGCTGGACGGGCTCAACATCGTCGGCGCCGACGTGGTGGAGGTCGCTCCGGCCTACGACCACGCCGAGATCACGGGGATCGCCGCGGCGCACGTTGTTTACGAGATGCTGAGCGTTCTGCCCGGAGGGACGCGGGAGCCGCACTCGTCCGCTGCTCGTGCGGGCCGACCGGGTGCGGGTGCCCCGCAGGACACCGGAGGGATGCGGGAGCCACACTTGTCCTCCGCTCGCGTGGGCCGACCGGGTGCGGGTGCCCCGCAGGACACCGGAGGCCGCTGATGCGCACGGTTCGCAACGTCATCGACGGCAAGCCGGTCGACGCCGCCGACGGTCGCACGACCGACCTCGTCGACCCCTGCACCGGCGAGGGCTTCGGCACCGCGGCGCTTTCGTCCGAAGTGGACGTCGACGCCGCGTACCGGGCGGCGGAGCGCGCGTTCGAGTCGTGGCGCGCGACCACGCCGGGCGAGCGCCAGCGGCTGCTGCTGCGGCTGGCCGACGAGGTGGAGCGGCGCGCGGACGAGTTCGTCGCGGCGGAGGTGGACAACACCGGCAAGCCGGTCGCCACCACCCGCACCGAGGAGGTCGGTGCGTCGGTCGACCAGATCCGGTTCTTCGCCGGGGCGGCGCGGCTGCTCGAAGGCTCCGGTGCCGCCGAGTACGCCGACGGCCACACCTCCTACGTCCGGCGGGAGCCGGTCGGCGTGGTCGGCCAGGTCGCGCCGTGGAACTACCCGCTGCTGATGGGCGTCTGGAAGATCGCGCCCGCGATCGCGGCGGGCTGCACGGTGGTGCTCAAGCCGGCCGACACCACGCCGGTCACGGCCGCGCTGCTGGGCGAGGTCGCGGCCGAGGTGCTGCCGCCGGGCGTGCTCAACGTCGTCTGCGGCGACCGGGACACCGGCCGCGCGGTGGTGGCGCACCCGGTGTCGGCGATGGTGTCGATCACCGGCTCGACCCGGGCCGGGCAGCAGGTCGCGGCCGCCGCGGCCGAGGACGTCAAGCGCGTGCACCTGGAGCTCGGCGGCAAGGCACCCGCGCTGGTGTTCGCCGACGCCGACCTGGACGCGGCGGCCGAGGGCATCGCCGGTGGCGGTCTGTTCAACGCCGGGCAGGACTGCACCGCGGCGACCCGGGTCCTCGTCGAGGAGTCGGTGGCCGAGGAGTTCACCGCGAAGCTCGTCGCGCGGGCCGAGGAGCTGCGCTGCGGACCTCCGTCCGATGTGGACAGCGCGTTCGGCCCGCTGAACAACGCCGCGCAGTTCGAACGGGTGCGGGGCGTGGTGGAGCGGCTGCCCGCGCACGCGCGGGTGCTCACCGGCGGCGAACGCGTCGGCGAGCGGGGCTACTTCTTCCCGGCGACGGTCGTCGCGGGCCTGCGCCAGGACGACGAGGCCGTGCAGGAGGAGATCTTCGGCCCGGTGCTGACCGTGCAGACCTTCCGCGACGAGCAGGAGGCGCTGCGGCTGGCCAACGGCGTGGACTACGCCCTGGCCTCCAGCGTGTGGACCCGCGACCACGGCCGCGCGCACCGCTTCGCCGCCCGGCTCGACTTCGGCTGCGTGTGGGTCAACGACCACATGGTCCTCGCGGCCGAGATGCCGCACGGCGGGTTCAAGCACTCCGGATACGGGAAGGACCTGTCGAAGTACGGCTTCGAGGACTACACGCGCATAAAGCACGTCATGCACAAGTTGGACTAGGAACGGCTTGTCTTGCGTGGGTGGTCGCTTGGCGGAACCTCAGGCGCCCGCTGGCTCCGGAATCTTTTTCCGACGTATGCCAGCCAATACGACGGAAAAAGCTGTCCTCGCCAGCGGACGCCTGAGAACCCGCGGGTGGTCGCCTTGCTCAGGTGGGCTAAGCGGCTGGCGCCGCTTGGAAAACTGGACTGACGCGTCGCGAGCGCGTCCGGCGGGTTTCCCGCCCTGGCCCCCCGAGGGCGGGGAACCCGGTTCCCGGCGGAGTGCGTAGGCACGTCCGGCTCCGTCGCCGCATTCCCCGACGACCACTCCCTCCGGGCAGTGATCGGGCTTCGCTGCCCAGTACCGCAGTGAACAGGAGTGACGCGATGGCACACGGAAACATGCCCAGAATCGGCAATATGCACGGCCCGGACTTCACCTACCTCGGGGTCGGCAAGGCCGACCTCGACGACGAGTCCACCTACGCCGACGCCGACGCCGTCATCATCGGTGCGCCGTTCGACGGCGGCACCGGCCACCGGTCCGGCTGCCGGATGGGCCCGATGGCCATCCGCGGCTGCGACTACCTCCCGCACGACGGCTCCCGCCCGCACCTGTCCCTGCGGGTGGACCCGTTGCAGGACCTCAAGATCGTCGACGTCGGCGACGTCCTGATGCCCGCGGGCAACACCGAGCTGTCGCTGGAGCGCATCGGCGAGGCCGTGCGCAAGGTCTGCGCGGCGGGCGCGATCCCGGTCTGCATCGGCGGCGATCACACCATCGCGCTCGCCGACATCACCGGCGTGGCCCGCCACCACGGCTGGGGCCGGGTGTCGGTGGTCCACTTCGACGCGCACGCCGACACCGGCGACATCATCCACGGCGAGCTGGTCGGGCACGGCACGCCGATGCGGCGGCTGCTGGAGTCCGGTGCGTGCCGAGGCGACCGGTTCCTCCAGCTCGGGCTGCGCGGCTACTGGCCCGAGCCGGAGACGCTGGAGTGGATGGCCCGGCAGGGCATGCGCTGCTTCGAGATGGCCGAGATCGTCGACCGCGGGCTCGACGACGTGCTGACCGAGGCGTCGCGGATCGCGCTCGACGACTGCGACGGCGTGTTCGTCTCCGTCGACATCGACGTCGTCGACCCGGGCATGGCGCCCGGCACCGGGACGCCCGAACCCGGCGGCTTCACCTCCCGCCAGCTGCTGGACTCGGTCCGGCGGCTGTGCCTGGAGCTGCCGGTCGTCGGCTTCGAGGTGGTCGAGGTGTCGCCGCCGTACGACCACGCCGACATCACCGCCGCGCTGGGCAACCGGGTCGTGCTCGAAGCGCTGTCGGCGATCGCCGCCCGCCGCAGGGGCGTGCCGGTCGATCCCGCGCGCCCGCTGCTCGAAGGCCGCTGAGGCGTGCCAATCCGTCCACCCGGCACCGGTTCGGATGGACGGATTGGCACCACGCGCCGGATTGCCGGGCTCGTAGCGTCGCGGGCAGCAGAACGGACCGAAAGGAAGCCAGATGGTCACCGGGTACTGGGTCGCGGGCGAGGCCGCGACGAGCGATGCGACGTTCGAGGTGCACCACCCCTACGACGGCAGCACCGTCGCGACCGCGTGCTACGCCACCGACGCCGACGTGGAGCGCGCCGTCGCCGCGGCGCACGCGGTCCGCGGCGAGTTCGCGAAGCTGCCCGCCCACGCCCGCGCCGCCGCGCTGGACCACGTGGGCCGGAGGCTGTCCGAGCGGTCCGAGGAGATCGCGCGGCTGATCACCGCCGAGAACGGCAAGCCGGTCTTCTGGGCCCGCGCCGAGGTCGGCCGGGCCGTGTCGACCTTCCGCTGGGCCGCCGAGGAGGCCCGCCGGTTCACCGGCGAGCTCCAGCGGCTTGACACCGACCCCGGCGCGACCGGCCGGATGGCGCTGGTCCGCCGGGTGCCGCGCGGCCCGGTCCTCGGCATCGCGCCGTTCAACTTCCCGCTGAACCTGGTGGTGCACAAGGTCGCCCCGGCGCTGGCGGCGGGCGTGCCGATCGTGCTCAAGCCCGCCCCGAAGACCCCGCTGGTGGCGCTGCTGCTCGGCGAGATCCTGGCCGAGACCGACCTGCCGGCCGGGTCGTGGTCGATCGTGCCCACCACCAACGACAAGGCCGCCGACCTGGTCGCCGACCCGCGGCTGCCGGTGGTGTCGTTCACCGGCTCCGGCCCGGTCGGCTTCGGCATCCAGCGGTCGGTGCCGGACAAGCACGTCACCCTCGAACTCGGCGGCAACGCCGCAGCGGTCGTGTGCCCGGACTGGGCCGACCTGGACTTCGCCGCCGAGCGGATCGCGACCTTCGCGATGTACCAGGCAGGCCAGTCCTGCATCTCCGTGCAGCGCGTCTACGTCCACCGCGACGTCTACGACGAAGTGCGGGCCAAGGTGGTCAAGGCGGTGCAGGCGCTCGGCACCGGCGACCCGAGCGACGAGGCGACCCGGGTCGGGCCGTTGATCGACGAAGCCGCCGCCCAGCGGGTCGAGCAGTGGGTCGACGAGGCGGTCGCCGCCGGGGCCGAGGTGCTCACCGGCGGCGTCCGCGACGGCGCCACCTACGCCCCGACGGTCCTGTCTTCGGTGCCCGCGGACGCCAAGGTGTCGGCCGAGGAGGTCTTCGGTCCGGTCCTGACGATCACCCCGGTCGACTCCGTCGACGAGGCGTTCGCCGCGATCAACGACTCGCGGTTCGGCCTCCAAGCCGGGGTGTTCACCAAGGATCTCCAGGTGGCGTTCCGCGCGTCGGCGGAGCTGGAGGTCGGTGGCGTGATCATCGGCGACGTGCCCAGCTTCCGGGCCGACCAGATGCCCTACGGCGGCGTGAAGAACTCCGGCGTCGGGCGCGAGGGCGTCCGCTCGGCGATGACCGACTTCACCGAGGAGCGCGTCACCGTCCTCACCGGCATCACCGTCTGAGCCCGCGTCAGGGCCTGGGCCCGCGTCACGGTCTGGCCAGGCGTCAGGGTGTGGCCAGGCGTCAGGGTGTGGCCCGGCGTCAGGGTGTGGCCCGGCGTCTCGGGCTGGCCCGGCGCCACGGCCTGACCAGCGTCACCGGCTGATCCGGCGTCACCCTGGCCCCACGTCACCGGCTGGCCTGGGGTCGCGGCCTGGCCTGGCGTCAGGGCCTGGCCAGCGTCACCGACTGGCCCGTGCGTCGCGGCCTGGCCCGGTGTCATGGCCTGGCCCCACGTCACCGCCTGACGCGCAGCATCGCGGTGGCGATCACGACGTCGGCCGGGCCCAGCGCGGTCCGGCCGTCCTCGACGTCCCACAGCGCGTTCTGCAGCACCCGGCCCAGCGTCCAGCCCGCGGCCCGTCCCCGGTCCAGCCCGGCGACCTCGGTGAGCAGGTCGAACCGGCGGAGCACGGCGCGGGCCGGGTCGCCGGTGGCGGCCACGTCGTCCCACCGGCCGTTCAGCGCGGGCCACAGGTCGAACCCCGGGTCACCTGCCAGCGGCTCGGGGTCGATCGCCAGCCACGGCTCCCGCTGACCGGCGAGCACGTTGTCGTGGTGCAGGTCCCAGTGCAGCAGCCGGTCGCCGGGCTCGTCGACCAGCTCGGCCACCGCGGACGCGCAGGTCCGCAGCAACCGCTGCTCGGCTGGGTTCCGCAGCGCGGGCGCCGCGTCCGGGACCTCGTCGAGCATGGCGGCGGCGATGTCGGCCAGCCGCCGCAGCCCTCCGGGCGCCGGTACGGCGACCAGCCGCGCCAGCAGCTCCGCGAGGACCTGGAACGCGGCTGCGCCGTCGGCGACGGCGGACAGCGGCCGGGAGGCGTCCAACCGCTCCAGCAGCACGGCGCCGCTGTCCGGGTCGTGTTCGAGCAACCGCACCACGCCGCCGCCGTTCCACGTCCGGAGGCCGAGCACGGTGCCCGCGTTCTCCTCGGTGACCGGCTGGAGCTTGAGCGCGGCGCGCGTGCCGTCCGCGCGGAGCACGGGCAGGACCAGCCCGGCCATGCCGTGCAGGGGCGGACCGTCCGGCCGCAGCGACCACCGGTCCAGGCAGTCCGCGGCCAGGCCGGGAAGCGCGGCGGTCCACTCCGGGCCGCGCGATGCGATCAGGGCGTCGGGGATGTCGAAGTGCACGGGTGTCTCCTTCGCGAGTTCTGGGAAGTGATCAACGCGAAGGAGGAAGGGCGGCGCCCGGGCGCCACCCGGACACGCCGGAAGGGCCGCCCCGCAGCGGGACGACCCTTCCGCGCAGTGCTGAGGTCAGCGGCGGCGCCAGGCGGTGCGCCTGCGCTTGAGGTCCATGAGCAGCCCGATGGCCAGCGCGGCGGCGATCCCGACCAGCCAGCCGTCCTCGGTCTTGAAGTGCCCGCCGCCGCTGAGGATGCCCTGGTGGTTGCCGATGAGCATGACCAGCGTCGCGAAAACGCAGAACCAGCCCGCGATCTGGGTGCCCTTCGGGAACCCGCCGTGCCAGCCCCACTCCACCGACGGTTCGTCGGCCGGGTCGATGGCCTGGCTGGGCTTGTTCTCCAGCTCGGTGCTCGCCACGTTGCCTCCTGTGCCACACCGGCCGCCTGGGGCCGAAATCCGTGCTCGCGCGACGATCCGGTCCGCGCCGGACCATCCTCGCACACGGCCGGACCCGGCCCGCAGGCAACGCGGGCGTCAGCCGCCCTTGACCGCCTTGCGGCCGGCCACGGCCCGGTAGACCCCGAGCACGATCACCGACCCGGCGATCGCCAGCAGCCAGGTGCTCAGCGACCAGAACCGGTCGATGCCCACGCCGAAGATCCAGTTGCCGAGCAGGCCGCCGACGAAGGCGCCGACCACTCCCAGCAGCAGCGTGACCAGGATCCCGCCCGGGTCCTTGCCGGGCATGATCGCCTTGGCGATGGCACCCACGATCAGGCCGAGCACGATCCATCCGATGATGCCCATGGCGTCCCCCTTCCTACCTGCGGATCGGCGCAACGCCGACTCCCCCGATCGTGACTGCGGACCGTGATTTGCGCACCACGAGCGACGGGCCGGTAAGGCCTTCGGGGACAATGGTGGTGATGCCTCCAGAGAACGCCATGCCTCCTGAGTTCCCCAGTCCCAGCCCGGCCGCGGGCGGCCACGACGGTCCGCCACGGACCGTGGTCGTGCTCGGCTCGACCGGCTCGATCGGAACCCAGGCGCTGGAGGTGATCCGGGAGAACCCGGGGTGGTTCCGGGTGGCCGGGATCGCCGCGGGTGGCAGCGACCCCGCCGCGCTGGCCGCGCAGGCGCTGGAGTTCGGCGTCGAGGCCGTCGCCGTGGCGAAGGGCACCGCGGTCGAGGACGTGCAGCTGGCCCTCTACGCCGAGGCCCAGCGCCTCGGCTACGCCAGCGGCGAGTTCCGGCTGCCCCGGCTGCTGGCCGGTCCGGACTCGGCGACCGAGCTGGTCGAGACCACGCCGGCCGACGTCGTGCTCAACGGCGTCGACGGCTCGCGCGGCCTGAAGCCGAC
This sequence comes from Saccharopolyspora taberi, assembly GCF_039534165.1. Lineage (NCBI taxonomy): Bacteria > Bacillati > Actinomycetota > Actinomycetes > Pseudonocardiales > Pseudonocardiaceae > Saccharopolyspora > Saccharopolyspora taberi. The sequence continues at coordinate 321,064 of NZ_BAAAUX010000005.1, forward strand.
GCTGGCCGCGCTGGACAGCGGCGCGACGCTGGCGCTGGCGAACAAGGAGTCGCTGATCGCCGGTGGCGCGCTGGTGCTGGGGGCGGCCAAGCCCGGTCAGATCGTCCCGGTCGACTCCGAGCACTCCGCGCTCGCGCAGTGCCTGCTCGGCGGCCGGGAGCACGAGGTCGACCGGCTGGTGCTGACCGCCTCCGGCGGGCCGTTCCGCGGCTGCAAGGCCGCCGACCTGCGCGGGGTGACGCTGGAGCAGGCGCTCGCGCACCCCACCTGGTCGATGGGCAACGTGGTCACGATCAACTCGGCCACCCTGGTCAACAAGGGCCTGGAGCTGATCGAGGCGCACCTGCTGTTCGGCGTCCCCTACGACCGCATCGACGTCGTGGTGCACCCGCAGTCGATCGTGCACTCGATGGTCACCTTCACCGACGGCTCGACGCTGGCGCAGGCCAGCCCGCCGAACATGCGGCTGCCGATCGCCCTCGGCCTGGACTGGCCGAACCGGGTCCCCGGCGCCGCGCCCGCGCTGTCGTTCGCCGAGGCCATGTCGTGGACCTTCGAACCGGTCGACGACGAGGCGTTCCCGGCCGTCGAGCTGGCCCGGCACGCGGGCAGCACCGGCGGCTGCCTGCCCGCCATCTACAACGCGGCCAACGAGGAGGCGCTGGCCGCGTTCGTCGCGGGCAACATCGGTTTCACGTCCATCGTGCACACTGTGGACGGGGTGCTCGCCGAGTCGGACCGGTGGCGGGCGGCTCCGGCGAGCGTGGACGAGGTCTTCGCGGCCGAGGACTGGGCCCGCACGCGCGCCCGGGAGCTCGCCGCGGCAGGGAGGTCGAACTAGATGCTGGTCGTCGTGGGCATCCTGGTCTTCTTCGTCGGGCTGCTGCTGTCGATCGCCTGGCACGAGCTCGGCCACCTGATGTGGGCCAAGCTGTTCGGGATCAAGGTCACCCAGTACATGGTGGGCTTCGGGCGGACGATCTGGTCCCGGAAGAAGGGCGAGACCGAGTACGGGATCAAGGCCATCCCGTTCGGCGGCTACATCCGCATGATCGGGATGTTCCCGCCGAAGAAGGACGAGGAGTACGGCCGCACCGCGGCGTCCACCCCGTTCCGGCTGATGATCGAGGACGCCCGGCAGGCGGTGGCCGAGGAGGTCCGCCCGGAGGACGCGCACCGGCAGTTCTACCAGCGCAGCCCGTGGAAGCGGATGCTGGTGATGTTCGGCGGCCCGTTCATGAACCTGGTCCTGGCCGTGGCGATCTTCACCGCGAGCCTGATGGGCTTCGGCGTGAGCACCCCGACGACCACGGTCGGCAAGGTCAGCGAGTGCGTGCTGCCCGCCAGCGCGGGCAACGTCGCGCAGTGCCCGCCCGACGCGCCGCGGACCCCGGCCGCCGAGGCGGGTTTCCAGCCCGGGGACAGGATCGTCGCGTTCGGCGGCCGTCCGTACAGCTCGTGGGCGGAGCTCCAGCGGGCCATCCGGGACTCCTCCGGCGTGGTGCCGGTGGAGGTCGAGCGCGGTGACCAGCGGCTGACGCTGACGCCGAACCTGATCGAGAACGAGATGCCCAAGCTCGACGACGCAGACGAGATGGTCAAGGTGGGCTTCCTCGGCCTGTCGCCGACCTCGGTCATGGTCAAGCAGGACCTCGCCGGTGTGGTCGGCACGATGGGCAACATGCTCAGCATGACCGTGCAGAAGGTCATCGAGCTGCCGCAGCGGGTGCCGGACCTGGTCTCGGCGATCTTCGGCGGCGAGCGCGAGGACGACTCGCCGATCGGGGTCGTGGGCGCCAGCCGGATCGGCGGCGAGGTGCTGTCCTACGACCAGTTCTCGGTCGAGTCCCGGATCGTGATGATGTTCAACCTGCTGGCAGGGGTGAACCTGTCGCTGTTCGTGCTGAACATGCTGCCGATCCTGCCGCTGGACGGCGGGCACATCGCGGGCGCCGCGTGGGAGTCGATCCGGCGCCGGTTCGCGCGGCTGATCCGCAGGCCGGACCCGGGCCCGTTCGACACCGCCAAGCTGATGCCGCTCGCCTACGGGGTCAGCCTGGTGTTCATCGCCTACTCGCTGCTGGTCCTGGTGGCCGACATCGTGAATCCCGTAACGATTTTCTAAACCGGTCCGCGCGGCGGCGCGTCAGGCGGCCCGAAACGGCCGCGGGCGCGCCGGTGAACGGTCGCCCAACGTGACGCAGTGACCCCATTCCACCGCCGGGCGGGTGACAGCGCGCCGGTATCGTGGGTCGGGAAGGCCGAGCTTGTCGTCAGCGCAGAGGTGGAGAGGAATCGATGACCGTCGATCTGGGCATGCCCGCCGCACCGGCTCCGGTGCTCGCAGAACGGCGCAGGACCCGCCAGTTACAGGTCGGCCCGGTCGGCGTCGGCAGCGAGCACCCCATCTCGGTGCAGAGCATGACCACCACCAACACCGCTGACATCAACGGCACGCTCCAGCAGATCGCGGAGCTGACCGCGGCGGGCTGCGACATCGTCCGGGTCGCCTGTCCCAGCGCCGACGACGCCGAGGCGCTGCCGGCGATCGCGAAGAAGTCGCAGATCCCGGTCATCGCCGACATCCACTTCCAGCCGAAGTACGTCTTCGCCGCGATCGAGGCGGGCTGCGCGGGGGTCCGGGTCAACCCGGGCAACATCCGCAAGTTCGACGACCAGGTCAAGGAGATCGCGCAGGCCGCGCGCGACCACGGCACCCCGATCCGGATCGGGGTCAACGCCGGTTCGCTGGACCCGCGGCTGCTCAAGAAGCACGGCAAGGCCACCCCGGAGGCGCTGGCCGAGTCGGCGCTGTGGGAGGCGAGCCTGTTCGCCGAGCACGACTTCCACAACATCAAGATCTCGGTCAAGCACAACGACCCGGTCGTGATGGTGCGGGCCTACGAGATCCTGGCCGAGCAGTGCGACTACCCGCTGCACCTGGGCGTGACCGAGGCGGGCCCGGCCTTCCAGGGCACGATCAAGTCCGCGGTCGCCTTCGGCGCGCTGCTGCGCCAGGGCATCGGCGACACCATCCGGGTCTCGCTGTCGGCGCCGCCGGTCGAGGAGATCAAGGTCGGCACCCAGATCCTGCAGTCGCTGAACCTGCGCCCGCGCAAGCTGGAGATCGTCTCCTGCCCGTCCTGCGGCCGCGCGCAGGTTGACGTCTACAAGCTCGCCGACGAGGTCACCGCCGGGCTGGAGGGCATGGAGGTGCCGCTGCGGGTCGCGGTGATGGGCTGCGTGGTGAACGGGCCCGGCGAGGCCCGCGAGGCCGACCTCGGCGTGGCCTCCGGCAACGGCAAGGGCCAGATCTTCGTCAAGGGCGAGGTCATCAAGACCGTCCCCGAGGCCCAGATCGTGGAGACCCTCATCGAGGAAGCCATGCGCATCGCCGAGGGCATGGAGCCCGCCGACGAGTCCGAGGCCGGTGCCCCGGTCGTCACCGTCAGCTGATCCCGGCCCCGTACCGGTGATCACCGTTGGCGTGGTGAACGGCGCTCAGCCCGGGACGGGTTCGCGCGGAACCCTCAGTGCTACTCCGTTCGGGTGAGCGCTGTGGCGTGAATGCGAATCGGTACCGGACAGGCCGGTTGCGCACGCGGGGTTTCTGGCAGTCTTGGCCCGTGCTCAAGCTCGCCGGTGCCCGTGTTCTGGAGGATCGCGACGCGGTCGGGGTCCGCTCGGTGCTGGACTCCGACCCGGTCGCGGCGTGCATGGTCGCCGCCAGGGTCGAGACCGCGGGTGTCCACCCGGTCCGGCTCGGCGGCGAGCTGTGGGGCTTCGGCCACCGGCTCGACGGCCTGTGCTTCTCCGGTGTCAACCTGATCCCGCTGCGCGGCGACGCGTCGGCCATGCGCGCGTTCGCCGACCGCGCCCTGCGGCGCCGCCGGGTCTGCTCCTCGCTGGTCGGTCCGGCGGAGCAGGTGCTGGGGCTGTGGGGGGAGCTGGAGCCGCAGTGGGGCCCGGCCAGGGAGGTCCGCGAGGAGCAGCCGCTGCTGGTGCTGGCGGGCCCGCCGCGGGTGGCGCCGGACCCGCTGGTGCGCCCGGTCCGGCCGGACGAGCTGGACCGCTACCTGCCCGCGGCGGTCGCGATGTTCACCGAGGAGGTCGGCATCGACCCGTCCAGCGACGGGGGAGCGGCGGGCTACCGGGCGCGGGTCGCGGAGCTGATCGCGAGCGGCCGGGCGTTCGCCCGGTTCGAGGGCGGCCAGGTGGTGTTCAAGGCCGAGATCGGCGCGCTGTCGCGCACGGTCGGCCAGATCCAGGGCGTCTGGGTGCACCCGGACCGCCGCAGCACCGGCCTCGGCACCGCCGGGACGGCGGCGGTGGCCGACCGGCTGGTCCGCGGCCTCGGCCGGACGGCCAGCCTGTACGTCAACGGCTACAACGTCGCGGCCCGGATCGCGTACGGGAAGGTCGGGTTCCGGCAGCAGGGCTCCTTCGCAACCGTGCTGTTTTAGGGAAATGTCGGCTCGTTTTGCGGGGCGGTGCAAGTGGCGGAACCTCAGGCGCCCCTCGGCTGCGGGATCTTTTTCCGACGTATGCCAATACGACGGAAAAAGCTGTCCTCGCCGAGGAACGCCTGAGAACCCGCGGCGGTGCCGGTTGCGTGGGTGGGCTAAGCGGCTTCGCCGCTTGAGGACGATGGCTGTGTTGGCAACCGCTCACCGACCGGCTCCGATCGTGGCTGCCCATCGTCGGAGATCTTCGGCATACTCGCGGCGTGTGTTCGCTGCGGATCTTCGGACTGATGACCGGGCTGTTGCTGCTGCTGCCGATCGCGGGATGCGGGGTCTTCAACTCCGGCCCGTCGGCGAGCGACGTGGCATCCGAGTTCCTGCGGGCCTACGCCGCGGGTGACACCGCGGGCGCCGCCGCCCGCACGGACGCCCCGGAGGCGGCCCGGCCGGTCCTGGACGACACCCGGCGGGCGCTGGAGCCCAAGGCGCTGACCCCGCAGGTGGGGGAGACCACCGAGGGCGAGCCGACCTCCGTGCGCTATGAGCTGACCTGGGATTTCGGCGACGGACGGGTCTGGCGCTACCCGAGCAGCATGCAGCTGGTCGAGGGCGAGCAGGGCTGGAAGGTCCGCTGGTCGCCCGCGGTGATCCATCCGCAGCTCGGGCCGAAGCAGACCCTGGCGCTGAACGAGCAGCCGCCCGAGCCAGCACCCGTGCTCGACCGCGACGGGGTGCGGCTGATGGGGCCGGAGCAGCTGGTCACGGTCAGCCTGAACGCGAAGGAGGCCGGGGACCTGCCCCGCGTCGCCGACGAGCTGGCCGGTGCGCTGGGCTCGATCGACCCGGACATCACCCGGCAGTCGATCCTCGACGGGGTCGCCCGTACCCCGCCGGACCAGCCGTACGCGGTCGTGACGCTGCGGCAGGCCGACTACGAGCGGGTCCGGGCCGGCATCTACGACCTGCCCGGTGTGCGGTTCCCGGCGCAGGAGAAGCTGGTCAGCGCCGAGCGCGGCTACGCGTCGCAGGTGCTCGGCGGCCTGGCGCGGCGGGTGGACGACGAGGTCGCGGCGGGCACCGGCTGGCGGGTGACCACCGTCAACGAGGGCGGTGGCGAGGCCGCGACGTTGCACGACGTGCCGCCCCGTCCGGTCGGCCCGGTCAACGCGACGCTCAGCGACCGGGTGCAGCGGGCCGCCGAGCAGGCGGTCGACCCGGTGCCGCAGGCGACGATGCTGGTCGCGATGCAGCCCTCGACCGGCGAGGTGCTGGCGGTGGCGCAGAACGCCCCGGCCGACGCGCAGGGCGCGGTCGCGCTGACCGGCCAGTACCCGCCGGGCTCGACGTTCAAGATCGCCACCGCGACGGCGGCCCTGGAGACCGGGCAGCTCGGCATCGACACCCCGGTCGCCTGCCCGGCCAAGAAGGTCTTCGACGGCCGGGTGGTGCCCAACGACAAGGAGTTCGACCTCGGCACGGTGCCGCTGCGCACCGCGTTCGCGAGGTCGTGCAACACCACGTTCGCCCAGCTCGCGGTCGACGAGCCCGCGGGCGCGCTGACCGACGCGGCCAAGCGGCTGGGCATCGGCGTCGACTTCGACATGGCCGGGGCCACCACCATCACCGGCGCCGCGCCGGAGGCCGAGGGCACCGTGCAGCGCGCGGAGAACGGCATCGGCCAGGGCAAGGTGCTGGCCAGCCCGTTCGGGATGGCGCTGGCCACCGCGACGGTCGCCAAGGGCTCGATGCCGGTCCCGACGCTGGTCCGCGGCGCGGAGACCAAGGCCGACGCGATCCCGCAACCGCCGTCGCAGCGCACCCTCGACCAGCTCCGGCCGATGATGCGCGAGGTCGTCACCTCGGGCACCGCCACCGCGCTGGCCGGATCGGGAGAGGTCCGCGGCAAGACCGGCACCGCGCAGTTCGGCGACGGCACGCACTCGCACGGCTGGTTCGTCGGCTACCGCGACGACCTGGCCTTCGCGGTGCTGGTGACCGACGCGGGGGCTTCCGGCCCCGCGGTCGACGTGGCCCGGAAGTTCCTCGGGGCTGCCTGAGGCGGCTCGGACTGTGGGATCTGTCATGCGCGGCGCCTGGACGGGGACAGCCCGCAACCCGCCCTTCACCCGACGTTCTAGAGTGAGGGGCATGCCGGTACGAGCCTCGTTGCAGCCAGGTGTGCAGACCCCGCGCCGTCAGGTCCCGTCGACGATCGAACGACCCGAGTACGTCGACAAGCCGGCCCCCAAGCGCAGCACCGACTCCTACGTGCAGCCGCCTGAGGTCATCGAGGCCATGCGAGTCGCGGGCAAGCTCGCGGCGCAGGCGCTGATCGAGGCGGGCAAGGTGGTGCGCCCCGGCGCGACGACCGACGAGATCGACGCTGTGGTGCACGAGTTCTTCCTCGACCACGGCGTGTACCCGTCGACGCTGGGCTACCGCGGGTTCCCGAAGTCCTGCTGCACCTCGCTGAACGAGGTCATCTGCCACGGCATCCCGGACTCGACGGTCATCGAGGACGGCGACATCGTCAACGTCGACGTCACCGGCTACATCGGCGGCGTGCACGGCGACACCAACGCCACCTTCCTGGCCGGGGACGTCTCCGAGGAGGTGCGGCTGCTGGTCGAGCGCACCCGCGAGGCGACGATGCGCGCGATCAAGGCCGCCAAGCCCGGCCGCCAGCTCAACGTGATCGGCCGGGTCATCGAGTCCTACGCCAAGCGGTTCGGCTACGGCGTGGTCCGCGACTTCACCGGCCACGGCATCGGCCGCGCGTTCCACAGCGGCCTGGTGATCCTGCACTACGACGAGCCGTCGGTGCAGACCGTGCTGGAGCCGGGCATGACCTTCACGATCGAGCCGATGATCACCCTGGGCACCCACGAGTACGACATGTGGGACGACGGCTGGACGGTTACCACCAGGGACAAGAGCTGGACCGCCCAGTTCGAGCACACCATCGTGATCACCGAGGACGGCAACGAGATCCTCACCCAGGTCTAGAAGACCGTGACCTCGTTTTGCTCGGCGGTGCGGGTGGCGGAACCTCAGACGTCGCCTCGCTGCGGGTTCTTTTTCCGACGTATGTCCAATACGACGGAAAAAGCTGTCCTCGCGAGGCGACGCCTGAGAACCCGCGGCGGTGCCGGTTGCGTGCTTGGGCTAAACGGCTGCGCCGCTTTCCCGGTGCGCGCCACCGGCCGGACCACCCGCGGTGGCGCTACTTCTGCTCTTTCTGGTTCTCCGCCGCGAGGTCCTTGCCGTCGTCGAGCGCGGACGCGCCCTTGGCCACCTCGTAGGTCATCTTGGCCCGGCCGCCGTCCGGACCCATGTCCAGGTTCGGCTGCCAGATGTCACCCTTGGCGAACGGCTTGTACTCCGCGCCGCCGGCCTTCAGGCCCGACCACGCGTTGCTGAGCTTCGAGCTGCCCTCGGTGGCCGCGCCGGTGCCGATCTCGTCCAGGTTCTTGGCCGACAGCGCCTGCTGCGGCTGCACCTTCACCAGGTTCCCGGCGGGCGGGCTGGCCAGGCCGGCGAAGAAGTCGTCGACCTTGGTCTTGAGGGACTTCCCGGCCGAGCCCAGCTTGTCCAGGTGGCTGGACAGGTTCTTGAGCACGTCGGCCAGCTTGTTCATCCACTCCGAGATCTTGTCGGCCCACTTCAGCGCGATCCGGATCGCGTCGGCGATCGCGCCGCCCGCGGCGATGCCCGCGGTGCAGACCGCGGCGATGCCCCACTTCGCCAGCGCGCCGATGATCTCGCCGATCGCCCCGGCGATCAGGTCGCGGACGATCCCGCGTACCGCGCCGACCACGACGCCCGCGCCGTCGACCGCGCCCTTCATGCCGTTGCAGGCCTCGCCGAGCGCGTCGATCGTCTTGGCGGTGTCCGCGCCGAGCTTGCGGTAGGTGTCGCCGGACTTGCCCTCCCAGCCGGTGGTGCCCTCCACGGACTGGCCGTACTCCTGGGAGGCCGACTTCAGCTCCTTGCCGATGTTCTCCCAGCTGCTGGCCATGCCGCCGATGGCGTCCGGGTTGCCCATCAGCGCGTCGAACGGCTCCCGCAGGAACGAGACGTTCTCGATCAGCCAGCCAACGCCCCAGCTGGCCAGGGTGCCGAGCGGGTCGGCGGCCAGGCCGACCGCGTCGACCCCGGCGCCGAGCGCGTTGAGCCCGGCGGAGTCCCAGTCGCCGTTCTGGATCGCCTGGGCGGTGCCGATGACGTTCTCGACGCCGCCCGCGCCGCTGGCCGGGTTGGCGGTGCCCTTCTGCTCGGACTCCTTCGCCGACTCCTCGGCGGTCACCACCATTTCACTTTGCGAAGCCATTCTCGACCTCCTTGATGATGGCGCTGCTCTCCTGGTCGGTGGCCTCGTAGTCGGCCGCGGTGTCGTCGAGCGCCTTCTTGATCGACTCCATGGCCTTGGCCCCGGACTCGATGGCCGACTTGGTCATCTCGCCCTGCGCGATGCACTGGGCGGCCAGGAACTGGCCGAAGATGCCGAAGGCGTTGCTGTCCATCGTGGTCTGGGCGGCGCCCTGGGCGGCCTTCACCTTCTCGGCGATGCCCTGGACCTTGCCGCTGTGCTCCTTGATCACCGGCACGTCGGCCCGGAAGCCGTCGCTCATCGCAGGAACCCTCCGCTGGAGTTGTCGTCGAAGTCGTCGTAGTCGTCGTGGCCGGGCCTGCTGGTGCCGGCAGGCGTCTCGGCCGGGTCGTTGCCGTCGCCGGCGTAGCCGTGCGGGAGGTTGCTGCGCACGAACTCGAGCGCGTCGCCACCGGCGAACTCCTGCATGACCTCCATCATCTGGCCCGCTGCCTGCCGCTGGGCCTGGCGCACGCACTCCATGATCGAGGCGGCGACCTTCTCCGGCTGCGGGTGCTGGAAGTCGCGTCCGAACGAGATGTCCTCCAGGACGCCGCTGCTGTTGACCCTGACGGTTACCTGACCATCCTTGGATGTTGCGGAGCCGCCGATCTCGCTGAGCAGGCTCTTCGCCCGGTCCGCGTCGTCCTTGGCCTTCTGGAGCTTGGCGTTGTACTGGGACAGCCAGTCGTCAGGGTGCATTCGTTCCCCTATCTCGTCGGCACCGGTGGGTTCGACGAAGCAGGCTAATGGATGGTTCCCGCTCATATGAACGGTTCATCCAGGTCGTCCGGATGCGACCTGCGCGCAGGGCCCGCAGGCGGGTTGCGGTAGGAAGTCCGGTGTGAACTCGCTGCTGATCGCTGGGACGACGTCGGATGCCGGGAAGAGCGTTGTGGCGGCGGGGATCTGCCGGTGGCTCGCGCGCGGCGGGGCGCGGGTCGCGCCGTTCAAGGCGCAGAACATGTCGAACAACTCGGTGGTGACCCCCGACGGCGGGGAGATCGGCCGGGCGCAGGCGGTGCAGGCGGCGGCGGCCGGGGTCGAGCCCTCGGTGCGGTTCAACCCGGTGCTGCTCAAGCCGGGCAGCGACCGCACGTCGCAGGTCGTGGTGCTGGGCGAGGTCGCGGGCGAGGTGACCGCGATGTCCTACCGCGAGCGAAAGGCGGCGCTGCTGGACGTCGTCGTGTCGACGTTGCGGGAGCTGCGCGACGAGTACGAGTACGTGGTCTGCGAGGGCGCGGGTTCCCCGGCGGAGATCAACCTGCGGGCCAACGACATCGCCAACATGGGGCTGGCGCGGGCGGCCGGGCTGCCGGTGCTGGTGGTCGGCGACATCGACCGCGGCGGGGTCTTCGCGCAGCTCTTCGGCACCCTGGCCCTGCTCGACCCGGCCGACCAGGCGCTCGTCGGGGGCTTCGTGGTCAACAAGTTCCGCGGCGACCCGGCGCTGCTCGACCCCGGGCTGGAGCAGCTGCGCGGCCTGACCGGAAGGCCGGTGCTCGGCGTGCTGCCGTGGGCCGAGGAGCTGTGGCTCGACGCGGAGGACTCGCTGTCCTACGCCGCGGACGGCGTGCTCGGGCGGCCCGCGCCGCCGCGCGGTGAGCAGTGGCTGCGGGTCGCGGTGCCTCGGCCGCCCCGGATCTCCAACGCGACCGACGTCGAGGCGCTGGCGGCGGAACCGGGCGTAGCGGTCCGGTTCGTCACCGAACCCTCGCGGCTGACCGACGCCGATCTGGTCGTGCTGCCCGGTTCGAAGTCGACCGTCGCGGACCTGGCCTGGCTGCGCTCGACCGGTCTGGCCGAGGCGATCGGGCGGCACGCCGCCGCGGGGCTCCCGGTCGCGGGCATCTGCGGGGGCTTCCAGATGCTGTCCCGCCGCATCACCGACCGCGTCGAGTCCGGTGACGGCGAGGTGGACGGGCTGGGGCTGCTCGACCTGGAGATCGAGTTCGCGCGGGCCAAGACCCTGGACCGGCCGGCGGGCGCGGCCTTCGGGGAGCCGGTGCGGGGCTACGAGATCCACCACGGGGTGCCGGTGCGGCGGGGCGACGACCTGGCGCCGCTGGTCCGGCTGCCGGACGGGAGCGCGGAGGGCGGGATCAGCGGGCCGGTGCTCGGCACGCACTGGCACGGACTTTTCGAGAACGACGGATTCCGCCGCCGGTTCCTGGCCTGGGCCGCCGCGCGAGCGGGGCGGGACGGGTTCATCGCGGCCGAGGACACCTCGTTCGCCCAGGTCCGCGCCGCGCAGCTGGACCTGCTCGGCGATCTGGTGGACAAGCACCTGGACACCGACGCGATCCGGCGGATGCTCGCCGGCGGGCCGGGTTCGGGACTGCCGACCCTGAAGGTGGAGTAACGTCGGTCACATGGCTGCTGAGTTCACCATCGCGGAAGCGCAGGAACGACTGGAAGAGCTGATCGACCGGGTCGAGTCGGGCGAGGAGGTCGTGATCACCCGCTTCGGCGCGCCGTCGGTGAGCCTCCAG
>NZ_BAAAUX010000005.1:332409-348723 GCF_039534165.1 Saccharopolyspora taberi
CTCGGCCACCGGGGTCGCCGGTGGCGTGATCGGCGGGGCGTGGCTGACGTCGGTCGCGGGCGATGCGACCGACGCCGGTTTCGACGTCGGCACGGACTACAGCTTCACCGGCTGACGGGGACGGGCTCGTAGAAGCGGTTTCGGCCGCTCGGTGGTGTGTTCCGGGTCGTGGCGCTGGGCGGTTGGTGCGTTTCTGGTCGCGGTTTCGGTCGCTTGACGGTGCGTTTCGGGTCGCGGTTTCGGTCGCTTGGCCGCGTGCTTCGAGTCGCGGCGCTGGGCGGTTGGCCCGTGCAAGCATCGGGTCGTGGCGCGGGCCGCTTCGCCCGCGCACGTTTCTGCAAGCAGCGTCGGCCGTTCGGCCCGCGCAAGCTTCTGATCGCGGCATCGGTCGCTTGGCCCGGGCGCGTTCTCGTAGCCGCACCGGCCGCCTGGCCCGGGCACGCTGCTCGTGGAGACCCCAGCCGCTTGCGCGCACGCTGCTGCAAGCAGCGCCGCCAGCTTGCCCGCGCGCACCGCAACCCGCGCACCGCAACCGGCCCGCGCGCCCCGCACCGCCGAGCGAGTCCTCGGCGGCTCAGGTCGAGCTGTCGCTGTGCTGGGCCAGCAGCTCGTCCAGGAATCCGCCCGCCTCCGCCGCGGCGCGTTCCGGGTCCTGCGCGCGGACCGCGGCCACGAGCTCGGTGTGCGAGACGTGCTCCTCCGGCGGGATCTCCGGGTCGAACGATGACGCGACGCTGGAGCGGACCGCCTCGATGATCCCCTCGTAGAGGCCGATCAGCACCGGGTTGTGCGAGGCGCGCACCAGGCGCAGGTGGAAGTCGGCGTCCTTGGTGATCACCGTTTCGCGGTCGAGCCTGCGCACCGCGTCGTCGCGGTCCCGCAGGCAGGCCTCGATCTCCAGCACGTCTTCCTCGGTCCGCGCGGTCGCGGCCAGCCGTGCGCCTTCGACCTCCAGCGCCCTGCGCACTTCGAGGACGTGCAGCAGCTCGTCCCCGCACAGCTTGCGCACCGCGCCGGAGATCTCGCTGGTGGCGCGGACGAACGTGCCGTCGCCCTGGCGGACCTCCAGCTGCCCGGAGTGCGCGAGCGCCCGCACGGCTTCGCGCACCGTGTTGCGGCCCACGCCGAGCGCTGTGACCAGTTCCGCTTCCGGCGGGATGCGGCTGCCCAGCGGCCATTCGCCGCTGGCCATGAGCTCGCGCAGCTGGTCGATGACCTGATCGACCAGCCCGGTCCGCTTCGTGGTGACCAAAGGCACTCAGAGGTCCTTTCGTCCAAACATCCTATGTTTGACATACTAGTACCGATGTCCATGAACCCGCGCAACCAGTATGTCCCTGACCATGTGATCGACCAGGATGCCAGCTCCCCTCCGCCTGACCAGCACCGCTCCGGGCTGCGGCTGGAGAACGACGGAGCTGCCGAACCCGTCCTGCCGAACCGGCACACCGCGATCGCCGGCGGCGGGCTGCTGCTGGCCGGGGTGGCCCTCGCCGCGGCGAACATGCGGCCTGCGGTCACGAGTCTGGCGTCGGTGCTCGGGGAGGTCCGCGACTCCTTGGGCGCGAGCAGCACGTGGGCGAGCGTCGTCACGACGGTGCCCACCCTGTGCTTCGGCGCCGCGGGCATCGCGGCGCCGCTGCTGGCGCGGCGGATGGGGATGAACCGCGTGGTCGGCGTCGCGCTGGCGGTCCTGACCGCCGCGATGCTGCTGCGCGTGGTCGACGGGCCGTGGACCGTGCTGGCCGGGACCGTGCTGGTCTGCGCCGCCATCGCGATGTGCAACGTGCTGATCCCGGTGGTGGTCAAGGAGTCGTTCCCGAACCGGGTCGGCATGGCCACCGGGCTCTACACGACCGCGATGGCCGCGGGCGGCTCGGCCGGATCGGCGCTGACGCCGTGGATGCAGCACTCCACCGGCAGCTGGCAGCTCGCACTGGCCACCTGGGCGGTGGTCGCGCTCGCCGCGCTGCTCGTGTGGACGATGGCGACCCGGCGCGGCACCGCGACCACGCGGGCGCCGGAGACCAAGGTCGCGGGGGAGCGGCGATCGCTGGCGCGCAGCCCGCTGGCCTGGGCGGTCACCGCGTACTTCGGGATGCAGTCGCTGGTCGCCTACGTCGTGATGGGCTGGCTGCCCGAGGTGTTCAAGGGCGCGGGCATGGACGCCACCAGCGCGGGCGCGCTGCTGGGCCTGCTGCTGCTGGTGGGCGTGCCGATCAACATGGTGCTGCCGCCGCTGGTGACCAAGACCCGCGGCCAGTCCGGCTGGGCGATCGGCCTCGCCGTGCTGACCGCGAGCGGCTTCGCCGGGCTGCTGCTGGCGCCGCTGGGCGCGCCGGTGCTGTGGGCGCTGCTGATCGGCGTCGGCATGAGCGCGTTCCCGCTCGCGCTGGTGTTCATCTCGCTGCGCACGAGCAACGCCGCCGAGACCGGGCAGCTCTCGGCGATGTCGCAGAGCTTCGGCTACCTGATCGCCTCGTTCGGCCCGTTCCTGTTCGGCGTGCTCCACGATGTGACCGGCGGCTGGTCGGGCTCGCTGATCACGGTGCTGGTGATCGTGGTGACCCAGGGCGTGGTGGGCGTCTTCGCGGGACGTCCCCGCACGGTCTGAGCTCGTGCGGCGTCCGCGCGGAACCACCGTTCCGCGCGGACGCGCGTGATCAGACCAGGCCGAGCCGCAGCATCGCGTCCGCGACCGCGGTGAAGCCCGCGATGTTGGCCCCGGCGACGTAGTTGCCGGGCATGCCGTACTCCTCGGCGGTGGCGAAGCAGCGGGCGTGCACGTCCTTCATGATCGCCTCCAGCCTCTGCTCGGTGAACTCGAAGCTCCAGCTGTCCCGCGAGGCGTTCTGCTGCATCTCCAGCGCGGAGGTCGCGACCCCGCCGGCGTTGGCGGCCTTGCCCGGGCCGAAGGCCACCTCGGCGTCCAGGAACGCCCGGATCGCCTGCGGCGTGGCGGGCATGTTGGCGCCCTCGCCGACGGCGGTGCAGCCGTTGCGGATCAGCGTCGCGGCGTCGTCACCGGTCAGCTCGTTCTGGGTCGCCGACGGCATCGCCACCTGGCACGGCACGTCCCACACAGAGCCGTCCTGGACGTACTTGGCCCCGCCGCGCCGGTCGGCGTAGACGCCGATGCGCTCCCGCTCGACCTCCTTGACCTGCTTGAGCAGGTCGAGGTCGATGCCGTTCTCGTCGTAGACGTAGCCGGAGGAGTCCGAGCAGGCGACCACGGTGCCGCCGAGCTGGTGCACCTTCTCGATGCTGTAGATCGCGACGTTGCCGGAACCCGACACCACGACCTGCTTGCCCTCGAACGACTCGCCGCGCGCGGCGAGCATCTCGTCGACGAAGTACGCGCAGCCGTAGCCGGTGGCCTCGGTGCGCACCCGCGCACCGCCCAGCGACAGGTGCTTGCCGGTGAGCACGCCCGACTCGTAGCGGTTGGTGATCCGCTTGTACTGGCCGAACAGGTAGCCGATCTCCCGGCCGCCGACGCCGATGTCCCCCGCGGGCACGTCGGTGTGCTCGCCGACGTGCCGGTAAAGCTCGGTCATGAAGCTCTGGCAGAACCGCATGATCTCGCGGTCCGAGCGGCCCTTGGGATCGAAGTCCGCGCCGCCCTTGCCGCCGCCGATCGGCAGTCCGGTGAGGGCGTTTTTGAAAATCTGCTCGAAGCCGAGGAACTTCACGATGCCCTGGTAGACCGACGGGTGGAAGCGGAGCCCGCCCTTGTACGGCCCGAGCGCGCTGTTGAACTCGACCCGGAAACCGCGGTTGATGTGCACCTCACCGCGGTCGTCCTCCCACGGCACGCGGAACACGATGAACCGCTCCGGCTCGCAGATCCGCTCGATGACCTTCTGCTCGGCGTATTCGGGGTGCTTGACCAGGACCGGACCGACGCTTTCCAGGACCTCGCGAACGGCCTGGTGGAATTCGGATTCGCCCCGGTTGCGCTGGACGATGTCGTCGTAGATCGGTTCGAGCTGTGCGTGCAGCACCAGATCACCCTTCTCTGCTGGTGAAAATCCGCGTCGAGTGACAGGAAAATCCCGAACGAGCCACGCCCGTTTGGGTGCCGGGTGTCAGCAGATTAACGATGTGCAACTGGCGTGCCTATGCCGCATTTCACCGCGCGCGCACTTGAACGATCATGGGATCAGTTCAGCGGCAGGTTCAACAGCGCGTTCTCGACCAGCTCGGGCATCGCCGGGTGGATCCAGTACTGACCGCGCGCCATCGTGCGGGCGTCCAGGCCGAACTGCATCGCCTGGATCAGCGGCTGGATCAGGGTCGGCGCCTGCGGGCCGATGATGTGCGCGCCGAGCAGCTGCCCGGTCGCCGGATCGGCCAGCAGCTTGGCGAACCCGGAGTGGTCCTCCAGCGCCCAGCCGTAGGCGATGCTCGCGTAGTCCTGGGTGGACGTGACGTAGTCGACGCCGCGCAGCTGGGCCTCCTGCTCGGTGAGGCCGACCGACGCGATCTGCGGCGAGGAGAACACCGCGTGCGGCACGTACTGGTGGTCGGACTCGATCGGCGCGTCCGGGTGCAGGAGGTTGTGCTGCACGACCCGCATCTCGTGGTTGGCCACGTGCTTGAGCTCGTGCGCCGAGCTGATGTCGCCCAGCGCCCACACGCCGTCGACCGAGGTCAGCTGGGTCGCGTCCACCTTGATCTTGCCGCCGTCGCCGACCTCCAGGCCACCGGCCGCCGGGTCGAGCAGGTCGGTGTTGGGCACCCGGCCGGTGGCCACCAGCAGGACCTCGGCCTCCAGCGCCTCCGGCCCGTCCGGGCCCTCCAGGTGCAGCCTGGTCACCGTTGCGTCGCGCTCGACGCCGATCTCCTTGCGGTTCAGCCGCAGGTCCCAGCGCTCGGCCGCGAGCTCGGTGAACCGCTGCGAGACGTCGGCGTCCTCGGAGCGCAGGACCCGCCCGGAGCGGCCGACCATCGTGACCTCCACGCCCAGCGCGGAGAAGACGTGCGCGAACTCGGCGCCGACGAAGCCGGTGCCCAGGATGATCATCCTGCGGGGCAGCTCGTCGAGCCGCATCACCGAGTCGCTGGTGTGGTAGCCGACCGACTCGATGCCCGGGATCTCCGGCACCGCGGGCCTGCCGCCCGCGGCCAGCACGAACCGGTCCGCGGTGATCGTCTCGGTGCCGTCGCCGGTCTCCACGGCCAGCTGCTTGACGCCGGTGAACTTGCCCGTGCCCTCGAACAGCGTGACGTTCGGGTTGCCCTCGGCCCGGTACCGCCTGCCACCGGTGGCGATCTCGTCGATCCGGCCGAAGATCCGGTCGCGGATCTCCCGCCAGCGCACGTCGCGCAGCTCCAGGTCGACCCCGAGCTTGGTCCCGGAGGCGGGAGCGGCGGCCACGTCGGCGGTGTGGACGAACATCTTCGTCGGGATGCAGCCGACGTTCAGGCAGGTGCCGCCGTAGTTCCCGGTGCTCCCGACGCCCTTCTCGACGATGGCCACGTTCCAGTCGGCGAACCGGTCGTCCAGGATCGAGTTGCCGGATCCGGAGCCGATGATGACGAGATCGAAGTGTCGCACGTGTCCATCCTGCATCAAGTGTCGGAAGCGGGGCGGTCCCGCGGCGGGCGTCGGTCACGTTCAACCCGGCGAGCAGGCCGGTGATTCCCCGCGCGCCCGGAATTCCGGTCACACCGGCCGCGTGCACCGCGCACCACACCGCCGCCGGGAGGTACCAGCCCGCCTCCAGCATCAGGCCGACCCCGCCGATGCCGGTGAGCCAGCGCAGGAGGATCGCGCTCACCTGCGGCGCAGCACCGTCCGGGCGAACCGCGCGGAGCCGGACGATGTGCTGGCCGGGGCTGGTTCCGCGCCCGATCAGCGAGAGCCCGAGCAGAGCGCAGGCAGGTAGCGCTCCGGGCAGGCCGAAGCAGGACGCGATGACGCCGAGCCAGCACAGGACGAGCAGGTCGCAGCACATGCCGAGCAGGCGGCGGTACGCGGTGACCGGGCGCGGCAGGTGCGGTGGCGCGGTGCTCCTCCGGCCGAGCGGCAGGCGCCGGACCAGGAGAGCACCGGCCAGCGCGCCCGCGGTGTTGGCGATCAGGTCGTCGACGTCGAACAGCCGGTACGCGCAGGGGTAGAGCGCCCAGATCCCGGTCGCCTGGGTCAGCTCGACCGCCAGCGAGACAGCGAGCCCGAGCAGCACCGCGCGGGCCGCGTTGCGCGCGAGCGCGCCGAGCGGGACGAACAGCGCGATGTTGAGTCCGAATTGGACGATCCCGCCGGTGCCGCCGAGCGGCACCAGCTGCGGTGGCCGGTGCGGGCAGATTCCCCGTGGTGGCAACGGAAGCAGCACGTAGGCGACGAGCCCGCAGGCGTAGAGCAGGCCCGCGAACCCGGCCGCGAGCGTGCGCGCGGGCAGTTCTCCGCGCAGCCGGTGCTCGCGCGCCGCGAAGGGCGCGAGCAGCAGCGCGGCCAGCGCCAGCGCGACCAGCGCCGCGATGACGGCGGGCAGTATCCGGCCGTTCACCCTGACCTCCCGAAGCCGACGGTGTCCGCGACGCGGTCGCGGACACCGAGCGGCGGCCGGGCGAACACGTCGTCACGTGAAAAGAGGCGCGAACACCCCGGCCTGATTCAGTTTCGGGAGGAAAAGCCGGATCCAGAGCCCGGATTCAGCTCTTCCGGGTGGAATTCCGCCCGGAAGCAGCCGCGACCTAGTGGGCGTAGGTCGGGGTGATGACCGCGCGGGCCAGCGTGTGGAAGGCGAGGTTGAAGCTGACCACGGCGGGGCTCGCGTTCTCGTCGACGCCGAGCTTGTCGGTGTCGACCGCGTGCACGACGAAGTAGTAGCGGTGCGGGCGGTCACCGGGCGGCGGGGCGGCTCCGGCGTAGGCGCGCTCACCCAGGTCGTTGGCCACGGCGAACGAGCCCGCCGGGACGCCCCGGCCGTCGCGGCTGCCCGCGTCGGTGGCCAGTTCGGTGACGTCGGCGGGGATGTCGACCAGCGCCCAGTGCCAGAACCCGCCGGGGATCGGGGCGTCCGGGTCGAAGCAGGTGACCACGAAGCTCCTGGTCTCGGCGGGGAACCCGCTCCAGCTCAGCTGCGGCGAGCGGTTCTGCCCGCCCGCGCCCATGCCGTCGTTGACGTGGGCAGGCGACATCGGGCCCCCGTCGGTCACGTCGGTCGAGGTGACGGTGAAGGACGGGACCGCGGGCAGCAGCGAGTACGGGTCCGGGTCGATCGGGCGGTCGAGGCTCATCTCGTGCTTCCTCCTGCGTCGGGATCGGGGGCGAAGATCACTCGTTCGCCAGCGTAGTTGGGAGGTCGGGGGGATGTGTCCTGGCCGACGATGTGCACATAGTGCAAACGGTATGTGTATTTCGCAGACGGGAGTGGCTAGTCTGCGAACCGACGCGAGGAGGCCGACGTGGCGGAAGTGCTGTGCCTGGGCGAGACCATGGCGCTGGTGGCTCCGGCCGAACCGGTCGCGCTGGAGGTGGCGGAGTCGTTCACCCTGGCCGCGGGCGGCGCCGAGTCCAACGTGGCCGTGCACCTGGCCGCGCTCGGGCACCGGGTCGAGTGGGCGAGCAGGCTCGGGGCGGATCCGCTCGGCAGGCGGCTGCTGGCGGCCGTCGAGCGCGCCGGGGTCGGCACCGGGCCGGTCGAGATCCGGTCCGACGCGCCGACCGGCGTCTACTTCAAGGACCCCGGTCCGGACGGCACGACGGTGCACTACTACCGGGCCGGTTCCGCCGCGTCCACAATGGACGAGAACTTCCTGTCCGACGAGCAGGTGGAACAGCCCCGCCTGCTGCACCTGAGCGGCATCACGCCCGCGCTGTCGGCGGGCTGCGACCGGCTGGTGCGCCGGCTGCTCCGGCGCCGCGGCCCGGTCTCCTTCGACGTCAACCACCGGCCCGCCCTGTGGCCGGCCGAGCAGGCCGCCGGTCCGCTGCGCGAGCTCGCCCAGCAGGCCGACATCGTGTTCGTCGGGCTGGACGAGGCGACCGCGCTGTGGGGCGTGCGCACCGCCGAGGACGTGCGGCGCGAGCTCGACCGCCCGCGCACGGTGGTCGTCAAGGACGCCGCCAACACCGCGACGGCGTTCGGGGAGGCCGTGGCCGTGGTTCCCGCGCCGAAGGTCGAGGTCGTCGAGCCGGTCGGCGCCGGTGACGCGTTCGCCGCCGGTTACCTGTCCGGGCTCCTGCGCGGCGATGACGGCGTGCGGCGGCTGCGCCGCGGGCACCTGCTGGCCGCGCACAGCCTGCTCAGCACCGAGGACCACTCGACGCCGCCGGACGCCGAGTCGATCGCCGAATGGCTGGCCTGCGACGACCGGACCTGGAACGACCTGAGCTTCAGCGCGGGCTGAAGCGCTTTCACGCGGAGGAGGAGCAGTGAAGATCCACGTCGGACCGGTCGCCGTGCCCGAGCTGGAGGAGGCGGTCCGGGCCGCCGGTGCCGAACTGGGTTCGGCGGAGGAGGCGTCCGCGCTCGTCTGGTTCGGCGCGGGGCCGGAGCGGTTCGCCGAGTTCGCGCATTCCGGGATCGAGTGGGTCCAGCTCCCCGCCGCCGGTATCGAGTCCTGGGTGGAAAGCGGTGCGCTGCGCGGGGGAATCCGCTTCACCTCGGCGGCGGGGACCTACGCCGAGACGGTCGCCGAGCACACCCTGGCGCTGATGCTGGCAGGCACCCGCCAGCTGCACACCATGGCGCGGGCAGGCCGCTGGGAGCAGCCGGAGGGCATCCGCTCGCTGTTCGGCGCGACCGTCGGCATCCTCGGCGCGGGCGGGATCGGCCGCGCGCTGATCCGGCTGCTGGCGCCCTTCGGGGTCCGGGTGCTGGCGGTGAACCGCTCGGGCAAGCCGGTCGACGGCGCCGACCGGACCTGGGCCGCCGACGACGCCGAGGGCGTGCGCGAGCTGCTGACCGGGTCCGACTTCGTCGTCGTCGCGGCACCGGCCACCGCCGCGACGGCGAAGCTGGTCGACGCCGGGGCGCTGGCGCTGATGAAGCCGGACGCGTGGCTGGTCAACGTCGCGCGCGGGTCGCTGGTCGACACCGACGCGCTGGTCGATGCGCTGGCGGCGGGCCGGCTCGGGGGCGCCGCGCTGGACGTCACGGACCCGGAGCCGCTGCCCGCCGGGCACCCGCTGTTCAGCGAGCCCCGCGCGCTCGTCTCGCCGCACACCGCCAACCCGAAGTCCCTGCTCATCCCCGCTTTGGCGCGCCGGGTGGAGGAGAACACGCGGCGCTACCTCGCGGGAGAACCGTTGCTGGGCGAGGTGGATCCGGCGGCGGGCTACTGATTCCGTTCCCGGTGTTCGTGATCCGCCGGGAAACGCCGGGAAAACCGTTGCCGGCAACGGAACCCGCGATAGTCCACAGTGGATTTTGTAGCTCGCGCGAGTGATCTTTGCCGGTGTGTGTCACCTGTTCGAGTGGTAACCCGGGGTCCGGCTGAATCGAAATCGGGCTGGGCCGCTCTCTCTCGTGGACACTTTGTCGAGCCGGAGGCGGGACCGGTCGCCGAGGACCGGGCCGGAGGGCTCCGGGGGGAGGAGAGCAGCGAGATGGCACGGACGTTGCGTCGGAGCTGGCCGTTTCTGGGGGTGGCCGGGGCGGCGGTGCTGTCGTCGGCCCTGTTGAGCCCGATGGCGGCCGGGGTGGAGACCGACACGGTGACCTCGAAGATCGTCGGCGGGCAGCCGGCGAGCATCGCCGACCACCCGTGGGTGGTCTTCCTGACCGATGCGCAGGGCAGCCAGCGCTGCGGCGGCACGCTGGCCGCGCCGGACAAGGTCGTGACCGCCGCGCACTGCGTGCACGGCGAGAGCAACGACGCGGTCCAGGTCGTGGCGGGGCGGCAGAAGCTCGACGGCACCGACGGCACCGCGGCCAAGGTGACCAACATCTGGGTGCACCCGAACTACCAGAGCGCGAGCGGCGGATCGGACGTCGCGGTCCTGACGCTCGACCAGCAGGTGGCCGGCGAACCGCTGCCGGTGGCGTCGAAGTCCGACTCCGGGCTCTACGAACCGGGCACCCCGAGCACGGTGCTCGGCTGGGGGCGGACCGCGGAGAACGGCCAGCAGTCCAACGAACTGCTCAAGGCGGACGTCCAGGTGCTGGCCGACCAGGACTGCTCCACGCCGTACGGCGAGCAGTACAAGCCGGACACGATGACCTGCGCCGGGGTGCCCAACGGCGGCGTGGACGCCTGCCAGGGCGACTCCGGCGGACCGCTCGTCGCGGGCGACAAGCTGATCGGGATCGTCTCGTGGGGCAACGGCTGTGCGCGGCCGGGCAACCCCGGTGTCTACACCAGGGTCGCGACCTTCCACGACGACATCCAGGCGCAGCTGGGCGGCTGACCACCAGGCGTTCGACGGGGCCGGGGCGTGCGGGCGCCCCGGCCCCGTCATGTCCGGGGGACCAACCCCAGCTCGGGCCCGAGCTCGCGGGACAGCTTGGTCGCGACGCTGCGCATCAGCCGCACCTCGGGTCTGCGGTCGCCGGTGCGGGTGGCCAGCACGCTCTGGTCCCAGGGGGCGTCGACCACCGGCACGAACGCCGTGCCCGGCCAGGGGTAGTAGCGGGTGAAGGACGCGAGGCTGGACCCCGCGCCGCGACCGAGCGCGGCGCTGGTGAGCACGTCGTGCGGGGTGAGGGCGGTGTCCGGGATCCGCCTCGGCGCCTCGCCGCCGCGCGCCGCGGCGAAGTAGAGGTAGTCGGTGAACGAGCGCGGGGTGTGCTCGGGCATGCTCAGGAACGGCAGGTCGAGGATGTCGGCCAGCCGGACACCGGGCGCCTCGGCCACCGGCCAGGAGTCGGGGACGACGACGACCCGCTGCTCGGTGGTCAGCACGTCGACCGTGATCCGCTCGTCGACCGGGGCGGGCCGGACGAACGCGACGTCCACCCGGTCCTCCAGCAGCGCCGACTCGCCCTCGCTGAAGTCGAGGGTGACCACCGCGATCCGCAGGTCCGGCCGGGCGCGCCGCAGCGCGCGCATCGACGCCGGGGTCAGCTCCGCCGAGCCGTGGCCCATGATCCCGACCCGGAAGGGCCGGTCGTCGACCCGCAGGTCGGCCAGGTCCGCGGCGGCCGCGTTGGCCGTGTCGATCAGCACCCTCGCGTGCTTGACCAGCCGTTCGCCCGCTGGCGTCAGCTCCACCGGCGCGCGGGTCAGCAGGGTGCTCCCGAGCTGCCGTTCGAGCTGCTGGACGTGGCCGGTCACCGCGGCGCGGGACAGGTAAAGCCGCGCGGCGGCCCGGCCGAAGTGCTTCTCCTCGGCCACGGCGAGGAAGGAGGCCAACCGCCGCAGATCCATGCGCTCAAGCGTAATTCGCGAGGGCACCTCGGCCGGTGTAAGGCCGCACACCCACGAAGGGAGCAGCGTTCACGTTTTCCGAACGAGGGGTGCGTCCGCGTCCGGCGCTGCCGTGGACTGGCGGACATGAAAAGTTCTTGGTTCCGCGCGGCCTTCCTGCTGACCGCCGCGGGCTGGGGCGCGAACCAGTTCTCCTCGCTGCTCACCGCCTACGGCATCCACCTCGGCCTGTCGCCGACGACCGTCACCAGCCTGTTCGCCGTCTACGTCGCCGGGCTGCTGCCCGGGCTCCTGCTGGGCGGCCCGGTCGCGGACCGGCTGGGCCGCAGGCCCGTCGCGTTCGGGGCGATCGGGATCAGCGCGGTCGGCACCGCCGCGCTCATGCTCGGCCCGGCCGGCACGCCGTGGCTGTTCGCGGGACGGCTGCTGACCGGGCTGAGCACGGGCGCGGCGCTGGCGGCCGGGAGCGCGTGGGTCAAGGAGCTCTCGGCCGACCTGGGAAGCGGCGCGCGGCGCGCGGGACTGCTGCTCTCGGCGGGGTTCAGCGCGAGCGGTCTGGTCTCGGCGGCCATCGCGCAGTGGCTGCCGCATCCGATGGTCACCGCTTACATCCCGCACCTCGTGCTGTGCGCGGGTGCGTTCGCGCTCGCCGCGAGCGTCCCGGAGACCAGGCCGGTCCCCGTCGCGTCCGCGCCGCGCGCCAGCGGGATCCGGGACCCGCGGTTCCGGTGGCTGGTCGTCCCGGTCGCGCCGTGGGTGTTCCTGGCGCCGTCCGTCGGTTTCGGCGTGCTGCCCGGCCTGGTCGACGGCGGGCTGACCGGTTTCGAAACGATCTACGCCGGAATCGCCACCGCCGTGACGCCGGGCAGCGGGCTGCTGACGCAGCCGCTCGCCCGCAGGCTCGCCGCGCGCCGCGCCACCGCGCCCGCTGTCGCGGGCCTGCTGACGGTGGCCGCGGGCCTGGCCCTGGCGGTCCCGGCCGTCCTGGGATCCGCACCGGTGACCGCGCTGGCGGCCGACCTCCTGCTCGGCGGCGGGTACGGGATGCTCGTGACCTACTGCCTCACCGAGGTCGGCCGGATCGCGCCGCCCTCGCGGCTGGCCTGGCTGACCGCCGTGTTCTGGGTGCTGGCCTACGTGGGCTTCTGCGCGCCGTTCGCGTTCGCGCTGCTGACCGGGATCGCGTCGCCGCCGGTGATCCTGGCGGTGACCGCGGCGCTCGCGCTGCTCACCTGCGCCCTGGTCGCGGGCCGGTCAGCTCGCGACCAGGCCGACGGAGATCGTCAGGAACGCCGCCGCGCTGATCATGTCCAGCGACTTGGCGAACCTCGGGTGCCGCAGCCGGTCGGCGATGCGCGCGGCGGCGAGCACGATGGTCAGCTCCCACCCGGCGGCCAGCACCAGGAAGACGACCGCGAGCCCGATCAGCTGCACGGCGGGGTCGGCCGCTGACCCCACGAACTGCGGCAGGAAGGCCAGGCTGAACAGCAGCATCTTCGGGTTGGTGATGTTGCTCAGGAAGCCCCGGAC
The DNA here is from genome assembly GCF_039534165.1 of Saccharopolyspora taberi. NCBI lineage: Bacteria > Bacillati > Actinomycetota > Actinomycetes > Pseudonocardiales > Pseudonocardiaceae > Saccharopolyspora > Saccharopolyspora taberi. The sequence goes on from NZ_BAAAUX010000005.1 coordinate 345,259, forward strand.
GAAGGGGTTGGCGGTATCGGCGGGCCCGGTCGCGGCCAGCCCGCCCGCCGCGGACTCCTTCCTGGTCAGCCACAGCCCGCGCAGGATCGTCGCGGCGAGGTAGACCAGGTACGCCGCGCCGATCCACTTCAGCACCGACAGCACCGCGGGCTGCCGGGTGATCAGCGCGCCGAGGCCGGAGATCACGGCCGCGACCTGGACGATGCTCGCGCTGTGGATCCCGGCGAGCGTGAGCAGCCCCGGGCGCACCCCCGAGCGCAGGGAGGTGCGCAGCAGGAGGAACGCGTCGACGCCGGGCGTGAGGATCACGATCGCGCTGGCGAGCAGGAAGGCGGGCATCGGGGTCAGGTCCATGAGCGTGCGGTCCTTCCTGCTCGGGGCGTGCGGCGTCGACCGGCGCGGCACGGCCGGGTGTCACTTGATCGGGCGTATCTCGGCAGGCGCTGGGCGCAGGCCAGCGGTCCCGAGGCCGTGGGGCGTCGGGACCGAATGGTTCCGGGGCGGATGAGCGACGGTGCGACTCAGCGGTGAGCCGCAAATTTTCCCGCCGCAATCCATCTTAACGAAATATTTTCCCGCTCGCCTGTGAGTTGTGCCTCCTGATGTTCCGGTGATCAGGTCGCTACGGTGTGCCGTTGGCATGGCCCGGGAGATGTGGAGGCTGGACGTGGAGCACGGAATGCAGCGGGCGCTTCTGGTGGCGGGCGCGGTGACCGCGCTGGCAGGCGCGCACCCGGTGGCCGCGGCGGACGCGCCCGAGCCGCGCGTGCTCGGCGGATCGGCCACGACCCCGGCCGACGCCCCGTGGATCGTGGCGCTGACCGACGACGCGGGCAACCAGTTCTGCGGCGGAGCGCTGATCAGCCCGGTCAAGGTGGTCACCGCCGCGCACTGCGCGGTCGACCCGATCACCGGGGCGCGGCGGTCGCCGCGGGAGCTGCGCGCGGTCACCGGCCGGGTGGATCTGAGGACCCAGGAGGGCACGGTCAGCGAGGTCGAGCGGGCGTGGGTGCACCCGCAGTACCGCGGCTTCGCGCGCGGCCACGACGTCGCGGTGCTCACGCTGCGCGCGCCCGTGCAGCAGCAGCCGGTCGAGCTGGTCGCGCCGGACGACGCCGCGCGGTACCAGCCGGGAACGGTCGGCCGGGTCTACGGCTGGGGCCAGACCGCGGAGTCCGGGGAGCGGTCGCAGGTGCTCCAGTCGGTCGAGGTCCCGGTGAACACCGACGAGGACTGCGGGCGCGCCTACGGCGACTTCGACGCGAAGTCGATGTTCTGCGCCGGAGCCCCCGAGGGCGGCCGGGACGCCTGCACCGGCGACTCCGGCGGGCCGTTCGTGGTCGACGGCAGGCTGACCGGGGTGGTGTCGTTCGGCACCGGCTGCGGGCGGCCGGACGCGCCCGGGGTCTACACCCGGCTGTCCGGGTTCGCCGGGGAGATCGCCGGGGCCTGACCGACGTGGCGTCGGCAACTCCGGGCCTGCGGGAATTCCGTGGTCACCACCGGTGTGTGATATCCAGGTAAGGGTGACCCTCCAACCTCTCGCGACCTCCGTGCACCGCGCCTACACCGCGGATCTCGACGCCGAAGACTTCTACCGGATGCTGCGGTTGCGGGTCGACGTGTTCGTGGTCGAGCAGGCGTGCGCCTACCCCGAACTCGACGGTCGTGATCTGGAGGATTCCACCAGGCACTTCTGGATCGACTCCGCCGACGGTTACGTGCTCGGCTACCTGCGGCTGCTGGAGGATCCGGACGGCACCCTGCGGATCGGCCGGGTCTGCACCGCCCGGGCCGCCCGCGGCCTCGGGCTCGCGCGCAAGCTGATGCGCGCCGCGGTGGCCGAGATCGGCCGCGCGCCTTCGGTGCTCTCCGCGCAGACCTACGCGCTGGACTTCTACCGCTCCTTCGGATTCGCCGAGACCGGCGAGGAGTACCTGGAGGACGGCATCCCGCACGTCGACATGCGCCGCGATCCCGCCGCCGCCAAGTAGTGTCCCTCGTTACTGCGCGCCGCCACCCGTGATCGTCGTCTGCGACGATGCACGGTGGTCCACAAGCAAGAGGTGCGTCAGGAAGCCGGTGCGAGTCCGGCACGGTCGGCGCCACTGTGACCGGGGAGCGGACCTCCCCCGCGAGCCACCGGGGTGACCTGGGAAGGCCGGAGGGACCGCGGCGAGCCGGGAGTCAGGACACTGCCGCCTCTTGTTCCCACCACCCGGGGCGTCCGAGACCCGAGGAAGGAACTGCTGGCATGACAGCTGCGCGCTATCCGTTCTCCGCCGTGGTCGGCCACGATGACCTGCGGCTGGCGCTGCTGCTCAACGCGGTGCACCCGCGCATCGGCGGGGTGCTGGTGCGGGGCGAGAAGGGCACCGCGAAATCGACGATCGTGCGCGCGCTGGCGGCGTTGCTGCCCGAGCTGGAGGTCGTGCCGGACTGCCGGTTCGGCTGCGCCCCGCTCGATGCCGACCCGCGGTGCCCCGACGGTCCGCATGACGGCGAGCGCCCGCTGCTGCGGCCCGCGCAGCTCGTCGAGCTGCCGGTGGGCGCGACCGAGGACCGCCTGGTCGGGTCGCTGGACCTGGAGCGGGCGCTGGCCGACGGGGTCCGCGCCTACCAGCCCGGCCTGCTCGCGGCGGCGCACCGCGGGGTGCTCTACGTCGACGAGGTGAACCTGCTGCACGACCACCTGGTCGACCTGCTGCTGGACGCCTCGGCGATGGGGCGCGCGCACGTCGAGCGCGAGGGCGTCTCGGTGTCGCACGCGGCGTCGTTCCTGCTGGTGGGAACCATGAACCCGGAGGAGGGCGAGCTGCGCCCGCAGCTGCTCGACCGGTTCGGCCTCACCGTGCACGTCGCGGCATCGCGCGACGTCGACACCCGGACCGAGGTCGTCCGGCGCAGGCTCGCGTTCGAGGCGGACCCCGCCGGTTTCGCGCGGAAGTGGGAAGCCGAGGACGCCGCGCTCGCCGAGCGGATCGTCGCTGCCCGCGAGCGGGTGGAGGCGGTCGCGCTGCCCGACTCCGAGCTGCGCCGGATCTCCGCGCTGTGCGCCGCGTTCGAGGTCGACGGCATGCGCGCGGACCTCGTGGTGGCCCGGACCGCGGTCGCGCACGCCGCGTGGCGCGGCGCCGACGAAGTTGCCGAGGCCGACGTGGAGGCGGCGGCGCGGCTGGCGCTGCCGCACCGGCGGCGCCGTGACCCGTTCGACGAGCCGGGCGTGGAGGAGGAGCAGCTCCAGCAGGCGTTGTCGGAGGCGGCGGAGCACGCCGACGGCGGTGACGAGGAGCCGGACGGCGGCGGCGAGGCCGGCGAGGAGCCGGACGGCGATGAGGGGCCCGGCGGAGCCGGGAGGGGGCCGGACGACGACGGGCCGGACGGCCCGGAGGACGGACCCGGCGGCGGCGCGGGGGCTCCGGAGGAGTCCCCCGAGCAGCGCGGGAAGGCGCCCGCGGAGCGGCC
>NZ_BAAAUX010000006.1:0-74707 GCF_039534165.1 Saccharopolyspora taberi
AGCGGCGGCGGGCCCTGGCCCGGACCGCCCGCGGGGGGTCCGGCCGGTCCGCCCGGACCACCGGGACGCGGGCCGCCCTGAGCGGGCATCCCTCCGGGCGGCGAAGGCGGCGGGCCCGACGGCGCCGGGCGGGCCAGCCGCGGAGCGGGCTGGAACCGGGTCGGCTCCTCTGCCGGAGGCGTGCTTTCCGTGGCCGGTGCCGCGTCCTTGTCCTGATTGGCGGTGAACAGGAAGTGGCCGCCCGCGCTCTGCTCGATCCGGCGCGGTTCGGCTTCTTCCCTGCTCTGCGGTTCGGCCTGCTCGGCGAACTGGGCCTGTTCGGCGAACTGGGGCTGCTCGGCGACCTGAGGCTGTTCGGCGAACTGGGGCTGTTCGGGCGCCGGGGGCTGTGCCACCGGCGGCTCGGTGATCGAGGTCCGGTCCTCGGCGGCTGCAGCGGGGGCGTTCTCGGCGGGACGGTGGGCGGCTCCGCCTGCTTCGACCGCGCTGCGGTCCTCGGAGTCGCCGAAACCGCGGTCCTCGGATCCACCGAAGCTTCGGTCCTCGGACCCGCTGAAGCCGCGGTCCTCGGATCCACCGAAACCACGGTCCTCGGAGCCGCTGAACCCACGGTCCTCAGACCCGTCGAATCCGCGGTCCTCGGAAGACCTGCCGAGATCAGAAGACCCGCCGAGATCGGAGGGCCCGCCGAGATCGGAAGCACCCCCGAGTCCCGAAGGCCCGCCTCGCTCGGAAGGCCCGTCGAAACCCGAAGAACCGCGGTCGGCCGCGACCGGCCGCGACAGCAGCAGGCTGCCGAGCAGGTACGCGGCGGCCTGGTCGGGCCGGGAGAACCGGACGTCCGAACCGAACTCGTCGTCGGCGCCCGCCGTGACGATCCAGTCCGGGCCCTCCTGCACCAGCGAGCGGACGCTGCTGCTGTGGCTGCCGATCCGGTAGCTGTCGCCGTCCACGGCGAACTCGCCGAACTTGTCGTGCAGGCGGGCGAAGACCTCCTGCGGGTCGGGCCCTGCCGCGGGCTCCGGCTCGTCGGTCCACGAGCCCTCGGCCGCTTCGAGCTCCTCCACGACCGGCTCGGCCGGGCCCTCCTCGGTCACCGGCGCGGGCTCCGCGTGGTCGTGCTCGTCGTGGTCGGGCTGGTCGAGCAGCTCGCTCACCGCGGCGTCGCGGACCTCGTCGCTGACCTCGGAGAGCGTGAACCGGCGGGACCGGATGTGCTCGACGAGACCGGCTTCCGGCGGCACCCCGTACTGCGCGAGGTAGTAGGCCACCGCGCCCTGCCACAGCCACTCGCCGTCGGTGTGCCAGGTGCCCGGGACCGCGGTCGCGCGGTCGGGTGCGAGCAGGTCCTCCTCGTTGTCCCTGGAGGCGAGCACGATCGGCGCGTTCTCCAGGTACTGGCGCAGCGGCCCGATCTCCTCCGGCGGCACCGGGGTCCGGGTCGCGACCAGCGGGCGGCCCTGCTCGTCGAAGTCGTCGAACGTGTCAGCGGTGCGGAAGCCCGTCCCGGCGCCCGACGCCTCGCGGGCAGGGGACTCGGGAACCCCGGGCTCGGCGGGGTGGAAGCCCGCCGGTGCTTCGCTCTCGGCGGGAGCCGCGGCTTCCGGCTTGTCCCGGCCGTCGATCTTCTCCCGCAGCCAGTCCGGCACGTTCTCGTCCGTGCGCGGGTAGCGGCGGAGCTCGTCGACGTACGCGGCGCGCGGCAGCGGGCGCTGCCACCGGGGCTCGGCGTCGAAGTTGATGTCGATTCGGTAGCTGGACGGGCGTTCGACCACGTAGAGCGCGCTGAGCCAGGTCCCGACCTCGGGCCGGTACATGCCGTCGCGAAGCTGCTCGAAGACCTCGCGCAGCTCGTCCGGCGGTTCCCAGGACCGGCCGGTGCCATCCGGCGTGACGACCTCACCCAGCAGGTCGTGGTACTCACCGGTGGCGCGGTACTCCACCGTGATCTCCTGCCAGTCCTCAGGAGCGGCCTGTAACAACAGCACCCCGATCCTGCGGGCTGCCTGCTCCTGCTCTTCCGGACTGATCGCTGTCGGACGCGACATGGGTGACATCCTCCCCCTCTCGACCGGGCCCACCGACCCCACCCCGCACCAGACGCTACTCGACGGGGTGCGCCCCGTGGGTTCGCTGTACCAGTTCCGTTCCGTTGTCCCAGCACACGAACGGCGGTCGAGATCAACTTCGGTTCTCGGCGACGTCCAAGCCTGCCGGTGCGGCGGCTCCGGCGACATCACACCACCAGGTGGGATTCCGCGGCCGGTCGGCGGCGCGCGACGAGCGGTCTGACCACCGGGTTCGGCCGGATGGCCCACCCCCGCGAAACGCGGTAGCGGCACGCCCGTCCCAGAAGGCAGAGTGAGTCCGTGCTGCGCCCCTACCGGCTGCTCGCGGCCGTCCCCCACGCCTCCGCCCTGATGTTGTCCAGCCTGCTCGGCAGGCTGCACATGCCGGCGATCGCGATGGTGATGACCTTCCTGATCGCCGACTGGACCGGTTCCTACACCGCGGGCGGCGTGGTAAGCGCGGCGCTCACCGTCGGGCAGAGCGTCGCCGGTCCGGTGCGCGGCCGGGCCGCCGACCGCAGTTCCGCGCCGAAGCTGCTGCTGACCACCGGCGCGCTGTACGGGACCGGCCTGGTGCTGATCGCGCTGCTGGGCAGGAAGGACGGCCCGCTCGACCCGTCGCTGTGGTGGCTGCTGCTGCCGATCGGCCTGCTGACCGGGCTCGCGCACCCGCCGGTCACCCAGATCGGCCGGGGGATGTGGCCCCGGATCACCGACGGCCCTGCCCGCGAGGCGGCCTACGCCGTCGAGGCGACCCTGCAGGAGTTGCTGTTCGTGGTGGCGCCGATCCTCGCCGCTTCGGCGGTCGCCTTCTGGAGCCCGGTGGTCGCGACGCTGCTGTGCGCGGCCATGTCGGTGATCGGGCCCGCGATCTTCGCCGCCGTGCTGTGGCGGGCGGGGCTGCGGAACGCGCCCGAGCGGACCGGGGGCGACGGCCAGAGCGGCGGATCGCTGTTCAGGTTGCCGGGATTCGTGCCGCTGCTCGGGTTCGGCGCGGTCGTGGTGGGCGCGCTGGTGTCGGTCGACCTGCTGCTGGTCGGCTGGTCCCGCGACCGCGGAACACCGGAACTGGCGGGCGTGCTGGCCGCGGCCTGGGCGATCGGGTCGCTGGTGGGCGGGCTGCTGATGGGTGCCGTCGCGGGTCGCCCGCGCGTGTGGGTCCGCGGGCTGCTGACCGCGATCGGCATCCTCGCGCTGGTGCCCGCGCTGCCGCCGGTCAGCGACCCGGCGTCCCCGTGGCTGGTCGGCGCGATCCTGCTGCTCGGCGGCATGGCGATCGCGCCGCTGCTCGCCGCGATCAACGGCACGCTGGCCGAGCTCGCGCCCGCCGACCGCCGGTCGGAGGCGTTCGGCTGGTTCACCACCGCGACCACGGCAGGAGTCACGGTGGCCTCGCCGGTTTCGGGCTGGATGCTCGATTCGTCCGGACCGGCCGCCTCCGCGGCGATCGGCGGCGTGGCCGCGCTGCTCGCGGTCGGACTTGTCGCACGTCACAGCGTCCGAGGATCGCGCGCGGCGGGCAGGCCGGAGGAGACTGCCCGCACGTGACGACCACGACGCAGGCGGTCAACCCGCTGCACCGGATCCTCGGCATGGCCGGCGCGACCGCGGTGGGGGTGCTGCTTTCCATCCAGGCCCGGATCAACGGCGCGCTCGGGGCGCGCCTGGACGATCCGATCGCGGCCGCGGTCGTGTCCTTCGGTGCCGGGCTGGTCGTGCTGGTCGGGTGTGCCACCGCGATCCCGTCGGCGCGGCTCGGGGCGCGGCGGGTGGTCGCGCAGATCCGGTCGGACCAGGGGTTGCGCTGGTGGCAGTGCCTCGGTGGGGTGTGCGGCGGCTACCTCGTGTTCACGCAGAGCATGACCGCGCAGGTGCTGGGCGTCGCGCTGTTCACGATCACCGTGGTGGCCGGGCAGGTCGGCAGCGGGCTGGTCGTCGACCGGCTCGGGCTCGGGCCCGCCGGGCCGCAGCGCGTGACGACGCCCCGGCTGCTCGGTGCGGCGCTGGCGGTCGTGGCCGTGCTGATCGCGGTGTCGGCGCAGCTGGGCACCTCGCGGGCGGACTGGCTGGTGCTGCTGCCCGCGCTGGCCGGGATCGGGCTGAGCTGGCAGGCGGCGGTCAACGGGCGGGTGCGCCAGACCGCGCGGTCGTCGGTGCTGGCCTCGACCGTGAACTTCGGAATCGGGACCTGCGCGTTGCTGCTTGCGTTCGCCGTCGAGGTCGCGGTGCGCGGGCTGCCCGCCGAGCTGCCGCCCGAACCTTGGCTCTACGTCGGCGGATTCCTGGGGATCTTCGTCATCGGTGGCTCGGTCGCGCTCGTGCGCTACACCGGGGTGCTGGTGCTCGCCCTGGGCATGATCGCCGGGCAGCTGGTCGGGGCGCTGCTGCTCGACGTCGTCGTGCCGTCGCCGGGTACGACCGTGCCGGTGTCGACGGTGGTCGGCGTGGGGCTCACGCTCGTCGCGGTCGGCGTCGCCGCGATGCCGGACCGGAAGCTGCGGCCCCCGCGCGATCTGCCACGATGAGCAGTCGTGAGCGCGACGATTCTGGACGGCAAGGCCACCAAGGACGCGATCTACGAGGAGCTCCGGCCCCGGGTCGCCCGGCTCGCCGAGCGCGGCCGGACACCGGGTCTGGCGACGGTGCTGGTCGGTGACGACCCGGCGTCCCGCTCGTACGTGCGCGCCAAGCACAACGACTGCGCGAAGGTCGGCATCACCTCGATCCGCCGAGACCTGCCCGCCGACGCGACCCAGGCCGACGTCGAGTCGGTCATCGACGAGCTGAACGCGGACCCCGCCTGCACCGGCTACATCGTGCAGCTCCCGCTGCCGGACCACCTCGACGCGGGCCCGGTGCTGGAGCGGATCGCACCGGCGAAGGACGCCGACGGCCTGCACCCGACCAGCCTCGGCAGGCTGGTGCTCGGCGAACCGGCCCCGCTGCCCTGCACGCCGCGCGGCATCGTCGAGCTGCTCCGCCGCTACGACGTGCCGCTCGCCGGAGCGCGGGTGGCAGTCGTGGGCCGCGGCATCACCGTCGGCCGCCCGATCGGCCTGCTGCTGACGCGGCGCAGCGAGAACGCGACCGTGACGCTGTGCCACACCGGGACGAAGGACCTCGCCGAGGAGGTCCGCCGCGCCGACATCGTGGTCGCGGCGGCCGGGAAGCCGCACCTGATCACCGCCGACATGGTGCGGCCGGGCGCGGCGGTGCTCGACGTCGGCGTGACGCGCACCGACTCCGGGCTGGCCGGGGACGTGCACCCGGACGTCGCCGAGGTGGCGGGTTTCCTGTCGCCCAACCCGGGCGGGATCGGCCCGATGACCCGGGCGATGCTGCTGACCAACGTCGTCGAAGCCGCCGAGGACGAGGGGTGACACCGATGACCGGACGGTCCGGTGGGAATTCGCGGCTGTCCGTGCACTGGCCGTTCGCGGTGATCGTGCTGGTGGCGCTGATCGGGTTCCTGCGCATCGCGATGCAGCACTGGCGACAGGGGTCGGTGCTCATCGGCGGCGCGCTGCTGATCGCGGCGGCGCTGCGGGTGCTGCTCACCACCGAGCAGGCCGGTCTGCTGGCGATCCGCAGCCGGGCGGTCGACATCCTGCTCTACAGCGGGTTCGGCGTGATGATCGTCCTGGTGGCGATGACGATTACCCGCGGTCCGGTGTAGCGGCATAGGCTTTCTCCCCGTGCACGAAGAAGTTCCGCCGCATCGGGCGGGTGAGCCGGTGCGGGCGGGCATCCCCGAGCACGGCCGGATTCCGCGCTACTACGCGGCGAAGACCGAACTGCTGGCGTTGATCGAGGAGCTCGGCGAAGGCGCGCCGCTGCCTGCCGAACGGGAGCTGGCCGAGCGCTACGGGGTGTCGCGGGTGACGCTGCGGCAGGCCGTCGGCGAGCTTGTCCTGGAGGGCAGGCTCATCCGCAGGCACGGCAGCCGGACCGTGGTCGCCCCGCCGAAGCTGCTGCAACCGCTGGCGCTGGTCAGCTACACCGAGGGGATGCGGGCGCAGGGCATCGAGCCCGGCCGGACGGTGATCACCGCCGAACCGATGCCCGCCGACGCGCAGCTCGCCGAGGACCTGGGGCTGGAACCCGGCGGCGAGGTGGTGCACCTGGAACGGGTGCTGCTGGCCGACGGCGAGCGCGTCGGGCTGGAGTCGAGCTACCTGCCGCGGGAGCGGTTCCCGGAACTGCTGGGGGAGTTCGACGCGAGCGGTTCGCTGTACGCGTTCCTGCGGGAGAAGCTGGGCGTGGTGTTCGGCGAGGCCGAGGAGCGGATCGAGACGGTCCTGGCCACGCCCCGCGAGGCGCTGCTGATCGGCACGAACCCGGCGACGCCGATGATCCTGCTGCACCGCGTTTCCTGGACGCCCGAGGGCGAGCCGATCGAGCGGGTGCGCTCGCTTTACCGGGGTGACCGCTTCAGCTTCGCCACCCGCCTCAGAGCCCGCGGCTGAGCTGCTGCCGCAAGCGTCGTCCCCAAAAAGTTACGAACAGATAACTGATCTAGTCCTTAGTTCCCTGTTCACTTCCGATTCGTACGGCTTGCACGGGCCGTTCGCCGGAGCCGGTGACGGTATGCGCCGTGCGAGTTCTGATTGTCGGCGGCGGCGTGCTGGGCACCATGCACGCGCTGCGCGCCCTGGAAAACGGCCACGACGTGGTGCAAATCGAGCGGGAGCCGGAAGCGCGGGGCGCGTCGGTCCGCAACTTCGGCCTGGTGTGGGTCAGCGGCCGGGAGCCGGGCGAGGACCTGGACCTCGCGCTGCGGGCCCGCGAAGCGTGGGAGCGCATCGGTGCGGACGTGCCCGATGTCGGCTTCCGCCCGAACGGCTCGCTGACGCTGCTGCGCACCGACGCCGAGGTCGCTGTTGCCGAAGGCATGACGGACCTGTCCGCACGCGGCACGAAGTTGCTCGACGCGGCGGAAACCCGAGCGCTGAACCCCGTGCTGCGCGGCGACTTCAAGGCCGCGCTGTGGTGCGAGCGCGATGGAGCGGTCGAACCGCGAACCGCGCAGCCCGCGCTCCGCGCGCACCTCGCGAAGACCGGGCGCTACACCTGGCTTCCCGGCAGGGAGATCCGCGAGGTCGGCGAGGGCTGGGTCCGCGACGACCGCGGCGAACGCCACGAAGGCGACGTCACGATCCTGTGCACGGGCGCGGCGCTGTCCGGTCTCGTGCGCGAGCTCCGGCCGGAGCTGCCGGTGCGCCGGGTGCGGCTCCAGATGATGCAGACCGAACCGCTCGGCGAGACCCTGCCGACCTCGATCGCCGACGGCGACAGCCTCCGCTACTACCCGGCGTACCGGGGCGCCGCGCTCGACGAGCTGAACCGCGCCGAGCCGCAGCCGCCGGTCGCGGCCGAGAACGGGATGCAGCTGCTCATGGTCCAGCGCCTCGACGGCGGGCTGACCATCGGCGACACCCACGAGTACGCCGAGCCGTTCTCGTTCGACGTGCGGGAGGCCCCGTACGACCACCTCGTCCAGCGGGTCGGAGAACTGCTCGGGCGGCCGGTCCCGCGCGTGGTCCGCCGCTGGGCCGGGGTCTACGCGCAGACCGCGGACTCCTCGCGGGTCGTGCACCGCGAGGAGGTCCTGCCCGGGGTCTGGCTGGTGACCGGTCCGGGCGGTCGCGGGATGACCGGTTCGCCGGCGATCGCCGAGGACACCCTGCGCGAGATCGGTCCGGCCGCATGATCCGGCTCGCGGTGCTCGACATGGCCGGAACCACGGTCGCCGACGACGGTCTGGTGGAGCTGGCGTTCACCGAAGCCGTCGCGCAGGTCGGCGTCGCCGAGTCCGACCCCGCGTTCCCGGGGATGCTCGACCACGTCCGCCGCACCATGGGCGAGTCCAAGATCTCGGTGTTCCGCACCCTGCTGGACGACGACGAATCCCGCGCGCAGCAAGCGAATGCGGCCTTCGAGCGCGCCTACGCCGAGCGGGTCGGCCAGTGCACCGAGATCGACGGCGCCGCCGCCACCATCCGCGCGCTGCGCGACGCCGGGGTGAAGGTCGCGCTGACCACCGGCTTCTCCGAGACCACCCAGCGGCAGATCCTCGACGCGCTGGGCTGGCGCGACCTGTCCGACCTGACGCTGACCCCCGCCCAGGCCGGGCGGGGCAGGCCCCACCCGGACATGGTGCTCACCGCGCTGCTGCGGCAGGGCATCGACGACGTGCGCGAAGTCGCCGTCGTCGGGGACACCGCCTACGACGTCCGCGCCGGGCTCCGCGCCGGGGCTTCGGTCGTCGCAGGGGTGCTCACCGGTGCGCACGGACGAGGCGAGTTCGCCGAGGCCGGTGCCACCCACGTCATCGAATCCATCCGCGACCTCCCCGGAATCCTGTCCACTCAGGACTGAAAATGATCAGGAGAACCTCTGCCATGCGCCTCAGCCGAATGGCCGGATTCGCCGCGGTGGCCCTGCTGCTCTCGGGCTGCGGCCCGAGCGCGGCCGACCAGGGCGGTGCGGACTCCGGCGAGCTCGTCTTCGCCTCCATCCCCAGCGAGGAGTCCACCAGCCTGCAGGCCGGCTACCAGCCGGTGCTGGACATGCTGTCGAAGGAGACCGGCCGCACGGTCCGGTTCCAGCAGGCCACCGACTACGCCGCCGTCATCGAGGGCCAGCGCGCCGGGAAGATCGACATCGCCCAGTACGGGCCGTTCTCCTACGTGCTGGCCAGGACCAAGGGCGTCGCCACGACCGCGGTCGCCGGCCAGGTCGAGGAGAAGGGCGAGGAGCCCGGGTACTTCTCCTACGGCATCACCCGACCGGACTCCGGCATCAACGGGCTCGCCGACCTGCGCGGCAAGAAGGTCTGCTTCGTCGACCCGACCTCCACCTCCGGCTACCTGTACCCGAAGGCCGGCCTGCTCAGGGCGGGCATCAACCCGGACACCGACATCCAGCCGGTCTTCGCGGGCGGCCACGACTCGTCGGCGCTGGCGGTGGCCAAGGGCGACTGCGACGCCGGCTTCGCGCAGAACGCCACAGTGGACACCCAGCTGATCGAGAAGGGCCAGCTCAAGCCGGGCGAGCTGCGCACGGTCTGGAAGTCCGAGACCGTGCCTGGCTCGCCGATCGCGATCAGCGACGAGCTCGAACCGCAGCTGCGGGACAAGATCACCGCCGCGCTGCGGGACAAGGCCAACGCCGACTACCTGCGCGCCAACGGGTTCTGCCAGGGCGACTGCAAGATCGGTGACATCGGCGGCTTCGGCTACGCGCCGGTGGACGACGCCTTCTACAACGGCATCCGCAACGTCTGCGAAGCGACGAGGGACAAGCAGTGCCAGTGAGCGAGGAGCCCGTCGTCGGTTTCGACCGGGTGAGCAAGGCGTTCGACGGCGGCGTGCGGGCGCTCGACGAGGTGTCGCTGCGGGTCGGCGCCGGCGAGCTGCTGGTCCTGCTGGGGCTTTCCGGCTCGGGCAAGTCGACGCTGCTGCGGCACGTCGACGGCCTCCAGCGCGCGACCTCCGGCACCGTCACGGTGCTCGGCCGCGACGTCGGGCGGCTGCGCGGCTCGGAGCTGCGGTCGCTGCGGCGGCGGGTCGGGTTCGTGTTCCAGCAGTTCCACCTCGTCGGCTCGCTGACCGTGCTGGAGAACGTCTGCACCGGCGCGCTCGGCACGCTGCGCGGCCCGCGCCTGGGGCTGTTCACCTACCCCAGGCGCGTCCGGCACGCGGCGATGGAACGGCTCGAACGCGTCGGGCTCGCCGACCAGGCCATGCAGCGGGCCGACACCCTCTCCGGCGGGCAGCAGCAGCGGGTCGCGGTCGCGCGGGCGCTGTTGCAGCGCCCGGAGATCCTGCTCGCCGACGAACCGGTGGCCTCGCTGGACCCGGACTCGGCGGCGCAGGTGATGAACCTGATCGCCGAGATCGGCCGGGAGGACGGGCTGACCGTGGTGTGCAGCCTGCACCAGGTCGACCTGGCGCTGAGCTGGGGACACCGGATCGTCGGCCTGCGCTCGGGCCGGGTCGTGCTGGACACGCCGGTGCACGGGCTCAGCCGCGAGGAGGCGATGTCGATCTACTCCAAGGTCGGCAGCGAGCTCTCGGGGGTGGGGCCGTGACGACCACAGTGGACATCGCGCGCGCCGGGCCTGAGCGGACCACCCGGCCCCGGACGCTGGCGCGCCCGAGCGCGCGTGGCACGGCGGCGGGGCTGGTGGCGCTCGCGCTGCAGGCCGCGGCGGTCTGGTCGTTCGCCGACCTGCGGCTCAACGTCGCGACCTTCGTGGACGGCGTCGGGAACGCGGCGGACTTCGCCTCCCGCACCTTCCCGCTGGACTTCCCGCCGATGGCCGAACTGCTCGCGCTGTCCGGGCAGACGCTGGCGATCGTGGTGTGCGCGACGCTGCTGTCTTCGCTGATCAGCGTTCCGGTGGCGGTGCTGGCGGCGAGCAACACCGCGCTGGGCGCGAGCAGCCGCTACGGCGCGCGGGCGGTGGTCGTGCTGGCCCGCGCGGTGCCGGACGTGGTGCTGGCGATCGTGTTCTTCCGGCTGTTCGGCTTCGGCGGCCTGACCGGTGTGCTCGCGATGGGCCTGCACTCGATCGGCATGATCGGCAAGCTCTACGCCGACGCCGTCGAGCAGATCGACGAGGGGCCGCGCACCGCGATCCGAGCGGCGGGCGGCTCGCGGTTCCAGCAACTGGTCAGCGGGGTGCTCCCGCAGGTGCTGCCGTCGTTCGTGGCGACCTCCCTGCACCGGCTCGACATCAACCTGCGGGTCTCGGTCGTGCTGGGATTCGTCGGCGTCGGCGGGCTCGGCCAGGCCATCGCCGACTCCCTGCGCACCCTGGACTACCAGCGCGGAATCGCGTTGGCGTCGGTGGTCTTCGGCCTGTGCGTGGCGGTCGAGATCGTCTCCGGTGGCATCCGCACCGCGCTGATCGGGCGAAGCGAGGACCGCCGCCGCGTCCGGGTGCGGCGCCGCCCGGTGCCGTCGGCCGGGCGCATCAGTCCACCGTGGACGTTCGCGCGGGTTCGGCGGGCGGTGTACTGGCTGATCACGGCGCTGGTCGTGGCGGCCTCGATCTGGGGCGCGGAGCTGTCGCCGGGACAGCTGGTGCGCGGGATCGCGGAGTTCGGCCCCACGCTGGCGTTGTTCCTGCCGCCGGAAACCGGCGGCATCCTGCCGGAACTGCTGTCCGAACTGCTCGTGACGGTGCAGATCGCGCTGGCGGCGACGCTGATCGGCGCGGTCCTCTCGCTGCCGGTCGGCGCGCTCGCGGCGGCCAACGTCGCTCCGTCACCGCTGGTGGCGAAGTTCTTCCGCGGGGTGGTGCTGCTGGTCCGGGGCGTGCCGGAACTGGTGCTGGCGATCGTGTTCGTGGTGATCACCGGACTCGGCCCGGTCGCAGGCGCGCTCGCGCTCGGCGTCGGATCGGTGGGACTGCTCGGGAAACTGGTCGCGGACTCGCTGGAGGAGGTCGACCGCGGCAAGGAACGCGCGCTGCGGGCCACCGGCGCGAGCCGGGTCCAGGTCTTCTTCGCCGCGACGCTGCCGCAGGCCGCGCCCGCCTTCGTCGCGCACGTGCTGTACCAGCTCGACACCAACATCCGGTCCGCGACGCTGCTCGGGCTCGTCGGCGCCGGCGGGATCGGGTACTACCTGCTCAACGCGTCGCGGGTGCTCGAATTCGGCGTCGTGACAACGGTTCTGCTGCTCACCTTCGCCGTTGTGCTCGTCGTCGAGCTGCTGGCTGTTTGGTTGCGGCGGTTGTTGAGGTGAGTGGGGGGGAGAGTGGGGTGAGTGGGCGGGGGCGGGTTTAAAGATGATCCGCCTGGGGGCGGATGGCCTTCGGCCGCTGAAGGCGCCATCTGGCGCCTTCAGTCCCACCAAAACGACCAAGTCCTACGACCCCGAATCTCGCGGGCGTAGGCGGCTATGCTGCCGGACTCCTGGAGGATGCGGTCCGGGCAGAACGCCCAGTGCTCGGCCGCGACCGCCGTCGCGTGGTCGTGCTCCTGCGGGGGTGCGGCGACGCTGAGGTCCAGCCGGTCCGGGCCCAGCCGGAGCAGGCGGACGCCGAAGCGCTCCTCCCAGCTGCGGGCCATCGCGGCCAGGCCCGCGGTGCGCGAGACGTGGTTGGCCGCGCCGGACCAGCCGAGCGTGGCCAGCACGTCCGCCCCGCGCGGCACCGGCACCAGGGCCAGCCTGGTCTCGTCGTCGACGAACCTCGGAACCTGCTGGTTGGCCAGGATGTCCGGGTCCGCCAGCAGGTTCCCGGACGGGGCCGGGCCGGGGCAGTCGTAGCCGAACGGCTCCAGCACCTCCAGCTCGTAGGCGGGCCCGAGGTCGTCCTCGGCCTGCACCAGGCCGTCCCAGATCCGGGCCATGACGTCGGCGGCGTGCCAGCGCTCGATGTGCTCGGCGGGCTCCGGCGGCACGATCCCGACGGTGCAGCGGTCGCCGTAGACCTCGTTGCTGTCGCACAGCAGCAGCGGCCACAGCCCGGTGCGCTCGTGGTCGGTGCGCAGCGCGGCGAGCAGGTGCGGGGACGGCGGTTCGGTGCTGATCCAGCACAGCGGGGCGGGTTCGTCCTGGCCGGGCGACTGGTCGGTGAGGATCTCGCCGGGCGGCAGCGGGACCGACAGCGCGCCCCCGATGCCGAAAACGGCGGGCAGATCGGCCGCCGACCCCGCGTGCCAGTCTTCTCGCAACATTTCACCGCCTCCTCGCCGACCGCTCGCCGCCCACTTTAGGGAGCTGTCCGCCGCGGCATCCGCGCGGGCTCGCGCTGATCAGCTTGGCGCACCGGAGTGGTCGGGCACCAGCACGATCCGGCCGGTCACCCGCCCCGACATGTGCGTGGCCAGGGCTTCTGCCGCGTCCCGCAACGCCATCCGGCGTCCGATCAGCGGGCGCAACCGTCCACTGGAGACGAGCCGGAGCAGCTCGGAGAGGTCTTTCGTGTAGTCAGGGTTCGTCCGGACGTAGTACATGCGGGCACGCCTTCCACCTGTCCGGCCGAGCAGCCGGAGCAGCTCCCACACCGCGAGACGCCGGACCACGCGGAGGTAGGGCGTCCACCACGGGCCCTCGTCGTGCATGGTGGCCGAACTGCCGTAGCTGACCAGGGTTCCGCCCGGGGCGAGCAGTTCCCAGGACCGGTCCAGGCTCTCGGCGCCGAGCGGGTCGAAGACCGCGTCGACACCGCGCGGAGCCAGTTCGCGGACGCGGGCCGGGACGTCTTCGGTGCGGTGGTCGACGAGTTCCGCGCCGAGCGGGCGCAGCACCTTGTGCCGGGAGGCCGAAGCGGTGCCGATGACGCGGACGCCCGCCAGCGCGCCGAGCTGGGCGAGCAGCGTCCCGACACCACCGCCGACGCCGTGCACCAGCACCGTTTGTCCACTGTGAACTTTCGCGGCGCGGTGCAGCAGCTGCCAGGCGGTGACGCCGTTGAGCACCACGGCGACCGCTTCGGCGGCGTCGACGTCGTCCGGCACCGGGACCACGTCGCGGTCCCGGACCTCGACGTAGTCCGCCCACGCCCCGGTGCGCGGCATCGCGGCGACGCGCTGGCCGACCCGGACCGACGTCACCGCGCCGCCGACCGCGACGACCTCGCCGACCAGGTCGTAACCCGGCACGAACGGGAACTTCGGCTGGGCGGGGTAGCGGCCCCGCAGCATCTGGACCTCGGCGAAGGCGACCCCGGCCGCCTCGGTCCGCACCACGACCCCGTGCGGTCCCGGCACCGGCTCGGCGGCCTCGCGGGCGGTGACGACCTCGGGCCCGCCCAGGCCGGTGAGGACGATCTCGGTCGGCATGGCAACTCCTCATGAGAAGCAGTTACGAGTGTTAGATATTCTAACTCAAATATGGAGCTGTTACGGTGGCGGTGTCAAGCGGAGGGAGCGCCGGATGAACGAGGCACCGCGCAGTCCGCGCGAGCGGTTCCGGGAGCAGACCAGGAACGAGGCGAAGCGGGTCGCGCTCGAACAGCTCGCGGAGTCAGGGCCGTCCGGGATCTCGGTGAACGCGATCGCCAAGCGGATGGGCGTGACCGGTCCCGCCCTCTACCGGTACTTCGAGGGCCGGGACGCGCTGCTCACCGAACTGGTCACGGACGGCTACCGGGACCTCGCCGAAGCGCTGGAGGCGGCGGCGCACGCCCACCGCCGCAAGGCGCCGGCCACCCGCTTCCGCGAGGTGGCGCTGCGGTTCCGGGCGTGGGCGCTGGAGCAGCCGCACCGGTACCTGCTGCTGTTCGGGACGCCGGTTCCCGGTTACCGTGCCCCGGAGCTGACCTTCGAACTGGCCGACCGGTCGATGCGGACGATCCTGGAGGCGGTCGTGGCGCTCGCGCCTGCCGACCTGCCGTCGGGGCGCGCGGCGCCGGACCGCGAGCTGGTGGCCTGGCGGGAGCGGCGCGGCGAGCCGCCGGCACCGCCCGCGGTCCTGCGCCGCGCCGTGCTGGCGTGGACGAGGCTGCACGGGCTGGTGAGCCTGGAAGTCGCGGGTCAGTTCGGCGGCATGGGCGTCTCGCCGGAGCCGCTGTACCGATCGGAGATCGAAAACCTGCTCCACCAGCCCTGGGAATGAGACCGGCCCGCGGGCCGGAAGGTCACGCCTGCTCCTGGGGCTTCTCGATCTCGCAGTCGCCGCCGGGGTAGACGAGGCTCTCGTGCCCGTCCTTGAAGCGGACGACGTACGGCGGCGCACCGTCCGGTCCGCGCACTTCCTTGATCACGCCGGTCTGGTCGGCCTCGTCGATGTGCTTGCTGTGCACGTGCAGCCGGTCACCAACAGCAGCCTTCATGGCCATCACCTCCGCGCCACCAGGCTAAGTGACCGGCACCACATCGCGCAGCGGTCGTCAGCCGCCGACCTTGGAGCAGGTGGTGGTGACCTGCTCGTACTTCTCCAGCTGGGTGCCGATCCACTGGGCGCTGGACTCCAGGGTCACCTCGCCGTTGGCGACGCGCTCCACCGAAGACTGCACGTCGATCAGGTTCTGCTTGAGGGCCTGGTCGCTGGTCTGCTCCGCGAGCTTGCGGATCTCCTCGACCTTGGCCTGGGCGTCGGCCTGGGCCTGCTGCGGGTCGGCGAAGTTGGGCATGAAGCTCGCGATGTTGATCGCCTGCACGCACGCGGCTCCGGCGTCCAGGTCCTCCTGCGCCTGCTGGATCCCGTCCTGGGCCTCCTGCGCCCCCTGCTGGAGCTCGCCGCACGCGGCCAGAGCGCCCAGCAGCGGCAGCGCGACCGCCGCCACCGCCAACCTGATTCGGGCTCGCATCGTTCCTCCGGTCTGCGAAGTCGGCGCCTGGTGCTTCCGACTTTCGTCACCCTATCGGCACTCGCGGCCCGGATGGGCGTTTTGCCGGATCATCACTCCGGTGCCGGGTTGATCCAGGCCATCACCTCGGGCGGCAGGTCCAGCTGGGCGAGCCAGGGCGCGGCCCCCACCCGGTAGAGCACGACCGAGCTGAGCACCACCGCCACGATGGTCAGACCGGGGCCGACCAGCACCATCTCCACCCTGCCGCCGGTGCGCATGCGCAGTGCCTTCGGCGGAGCCACCGGGTACCAGGTCTTGCCGCCGAGCGGGACCGGCCACAGCATCGGGCAGCCCTGCTCGGTGATGGCGTCGCCGATGAAGTGCGCCACGCAGCCGATCATCACCGCGACCCCGAACGCGGCGGCGTTGGTCGGCTGGTCCCCGGCCCACGCCCAGCAGGCCAGGGTCAGCACCAGCGAGGCGGCGGTGATCAGGATCGCGTCCTTGCGCGAGCTCCAGTTGTGCATGAGGCCGCGCACCGCCAGGCCGGCGAAGAAGAACATCAGGACGGCCAGCGCGGTCCCGGCGCTGGACTGCACGATCGCGGTGGTGAGCAGCCCGGCGAGCACGGCGAAGACGATGGTGTGGGTGAAGCCGCGGTGGGTGCCGTCCCGGTCGCTGTCGCGCTTGGTGCGGGTGAGGCGGTAGGTGAACCCGCTGAAGCCGCTGATGGCGGCCGAGACGCCGCGCGAGACCGCGCCGAAGGTGCTGGCCACCGTCGACTTGGGGTGGTCGATGTCGGGCAGCAGCGCGGCCCCGGCCGACAGGGTCGCGCCGACGACCCAGGTCTTGGGGGTTAACTGGCCGATCGCATGGGTGTCTGCGAGCGTGGTCACCGCCGCCCACGCGGCCAGCCCGCTCATCGCATGCGTTGGTCCCGTCGCCATGGGCCCTCCTCCGATCACCTGTTCGAGGGTCGAGCGTAGAAGAAGATCTTCCCGTGTGAGGGAGGCGCGGTGGGGCCGGGTGCGGTCGGTCCGGGTTTCTGGGCGGTTCGGCGGGGCCGCGTGATCCGGCCGTTCGGCGGGACCGCGTGATTCGCCACGTTCCGCCACGACCGGGTGGGAGAATCGACCCCGTTAGCAGTACGCTTGTACCGCTTGCATTCTCGCGAGAGGAGCACCCCGCCACATGAGCAAGATCAAGGTCCAGGGCACCGTCGCCGAGCTCGACGGCGACGAGATGACGCGGATCATCTGGTCCTTCATCAAGGACAAGCTGATCCACCCCTATCTGGACATCAACCTCGACTACTACGACCTCGGCATCGAGCACCGTGACGCCACCGACGACCAGGTCACCGTCGACGCCGCGAACGCCATCGCCAAGCACGGCGTGGGCGTGAAGTGCGCCACCATCACCCCGGACGAGGCCCGGGTGGAGGAGTTCGGCCTGAAGAAGATGTGGCGGAGCCCGAACGGGACCATCCGCAACATCCTCGGTGGTGTCATCTTCCGCGAGCCGATCGTCATCTCCAACATCCCGCGGTACGTACCGACCTGGACCAAGCCGATCGTCATCGGCCGTCACGCCCACGGCGACCAGTACAAGGCCACCGACTTCAAGGTCCCCGGCCCGGGCACCGTGACCGTCACCTACACCCCGGACGACGGCGGCGAGCCGCTGGAGTTCGAGGTCGCCAAGTTCGGCGAGGACGGCGGCGTGGCGATGGCCATGTACAACTACAAGCGCTCCATCGAGGAGTTCGCCCGCGCCTCGTTCCGCTACGGCCTGGAGCGCGGCTACCCGGTGTACATGTCCACCAAGAACACGATCCTCAAGGCCTACGACGGCGTGTTCAAGGACGTGTTCGAAGAGGTCTTCGAGAACGAGTACAAGGCCGACTTCGACGCCAAGGGCCTGACCTACGAGCACCGGCTCATCGACGACATGGTCGCCACCGCGATGAAGTGGGAGGGCGGCTACGTCTGGGCGTGCAAGAACTACGACGGTGACGTCCAGTCCGACACGGTCGCGCAGGGCTTCGGCTCGCTGGGCCTGATGACCTCGGTGCTGATGACCGAGGACGGCAAGGTGGAGGCCGAGGCCGCGCACGGCACGGTCACCCGGCACTACCGCCAGCACCAGCAGGGCAAGCCGACCTCGACCAACCCGATCGCCTCGATCTTCGCCTGGACCCGCGGTCTGCAGCACCGCGGCAAGCTGGACTCGACCCCCGAGGTCGTCGGCTTCGCCGAGGCGCTGGAGCAGGTCGTCATCGAGACCGTCGAGAGCGGCAGGATGACCAAGGACCTCGCGCTGCTGGTCGGTGGCGACCAGGGCTTCCAGACCACCGAGGAGTTCCTGGCCACGCTGGACGAGAACCTGCAGAAGAAGATGGCCGACCGCTGACCCCGGTCCAAGCCGACGCTGACGCCGCTCCCACCCGCTGGGGGCGGCGTTTTCGCGTTTCAGGAGCAGGCCAGCAGCTCGGCCAGGGAGCCGGCGTCGGTGTGTTCGCCAGGTGAGAGACGGCGCAACGCTGTGCGGAACGCGTCGCCGTCGAACGCCAGGCGCTCCAACTCGTCGTGCATGCGCCGGATCATCTTGGTGACCTGGTCGGGATGTCCGAGCTGACCGTAGGCCCATGCCTCGTTGCAGTTGATTATGGCCAGCTCGACCGGGCAGTCCAGCTCCTGGCCGATGATCTGCGCGAGCTGGAAGCACTTGAGCGACTCGTGCGGGACTTGCACGTACAAGTACACCCGGCCCATCCGGTAGAGCACGCTGAGGAGCAGGTAGGAGTAACCGCTCTGGTGGGCCAGGCTGATCGCTCGCAGGAAGTGCGCCCGAGTGGAAGCCAGCTCCCCGTCGTCGAAGGCCGCCCACCCGGCGAGGTTGTGCAGTTCCCCCACCACGGCGAGCAGGCGACGGCCGTGTTCGTCCGCGCCGTCGGATCCGATCAGGTGCTCGCCCCAGCTGACCTCGGCCACGACGACCGCCCGCCAGCCGTCGGCCGCGACCACTTCGGCCAGCAGCGACGCCGCTTTCTCCAGATCCGCCACGTCCTCTTCGGTCACCGGCAGCGGATGCAGATCCGAGGGCGGCAGCCACGGGCCCTCCGACTCGAACTGCACGCCCATGGTCGCGGCTGCGGCGTGGGCGAGGAAACGCCGTTGTGCGCGCCGTTCCTCGTCGTCGTCCCGGCTCGGGAGCCTCTTGCGGTGGAGCCGGGCGAGCCGGTCGGCGGCGTCGCCGAGACCGTTCTCGGCGGCGATGCGGAACTGGCTCGCCGCGCCGCGGAGGTCGCCCAGGCGTTCGTACTTCTCCCCGGCCAGGTAGGCGAGCTCGTCCGCGGCGAGCAGGCGCAGGACCTCGTCGCTCATCACTCCTCCTCGCTGAGCAGGGCCTTCAGTGCCTTCCGCGACCGGCTGAGCCGAGTCTTGACCGCGTCGACCTCCACGCAGAGGATCCCGGCGATCTCCGCTGTGGAGTAGCCGAGCAGGTGCAGGTTGACCGCTGCGGCGTTGCCGTCCGACAGCCGCCGGATCGCCGCGTGCAGGTCGAGGCGGCCCGCGGCCTCCTCGGCCGGGCCGCGGTGCGAGCCCGCGTCTTCGGTGAGTGCGGTCTGGCGCAGGTCGCGTGCCTGCCAGGCTCGCATGAGCCGCACGGCCACCTTGATCGTCCACGCCTCGGGCTTGTCGTAGCCCCGGATCCTGGACCACAGTTCGCGCGTCTTCACCAGGGCTTCCTGCGCGGCGTCCTCGACGTACCTGGTGTCGTCGGTCATCGACGCCAGGACCGCGCAGATCCTGGGGCGGCAGTCCCGGTAGAACTGCTCGAACGATTCCTCGGCGGCTCGCACCCCGTGCGCACCACGAGCACTGGCTCCTCGGCTCCCCACGCGACGATCTCTCCTCCGCTCGGCATCCCGTTCAGTGCCGCAGTGATCGTTTTCCGCCGCTCGCGCTCGGAGGAGATCCGCGCGTGGTGCACGAGGACCGCGCGGAGCGCCAGCACCGCAGCCACCGCCGAGGAGAGTTCGACCAACTCCTGCATCGTTGTTCCCTTCCCGGTTGCGAGCACTTCACGTGTAACAGGGCTCGCGGCCGCGAAAGGTGACATCGGCGGTGCGTTCGAACCGGGTGCTGACCGACCGCACACCCCGCGCGTGTGGGCGACCCCCGACGCGCTGAACCGGGGGCGCGGGCCTTCCGGCGCGGATCCCGGCCGGTGAAGCTGGATGTGCCTCATGACCAGGAGGAACATCATGTTCGGTCTGGGAAAGCCGGTGTTGTACGGGATTGGCGCGGTGCTGGTGTTCGTCTGGCTGACCAGCGGCCACGCGGGCGGGTTCCTGAAGCGGCCGGAGCCCTGCCGGTTCCAGGTGACCGCCGACGTGCTCAACGTCCGCGGCGGGCCGGCGGTCGGCGAGCCCCAGGTCGGCTCGCTCACCGGCGGCGAGCAGGTCACCGGCACGGCGACCGTGGTCGACGGCTTCCGCGACCTCGGCGGCGGCCGCTGGGTGTCCGACGAGTTCGTCACCCCGGCGCCGGGCAGCAGCTGCTGACCGCCGGAACCGCGCTCCGGCCCGGTTCGTTTGCCCGGGCGGAAGACCAACCGCGCGGAATCGGGGGAATTCGATGCCCTACCAGTACAAGGTCGTGGAGCTCCGGGAGAAGTGGCTCGGCGGCAAGATGTCCGGCGAGAAGCTCGAACGGGTGCTCAACGAACACGCCGCGCAGGGCTGGCAGCTCAAGGCGATCACCGGCGCCGACGTCAAGGGCCGCCTCGGCCCCGGCGGCGTCGAGGGCCTGCTCGTGACGTTCGAGCGCCCGGCCTGACCCCGGGTGCCGGGCGGCGATCACCGCTCCGCTACCCTTGGCGGAGCCGGCGGTCGCCGCCCGGCACAACTGAATAGGCGCAGAATAGGCGCAGAACAGGCGCGATTAGCTCAGTGGGAGAGCGCTACCTTGACACGGTAGAGGTCACTGGTTCAATCCCAGTATCGCGCACCAAAGATTCGTGCAGGTCAGCTAAAGGGCAGACCTCGTCGCGTGGCCACTGGCTGATCAGATGCTGTGGTGTGGGCAGCACACTCGTGAAAGTTTCGAGATTTTCGCGGCTGCCCTGGCCAAGGCGGGGCGCCGACTCCCCCTGCTATGACCTATTCCGTATCGCAGCTTGCCCGCGTGTTGAAGACTGCGGCATGGCGCATCGTCACCCTCGACGAGGCTACGACGCACATGTTGTGGCGACAAAGCGAACTGCGCGTGGCAGCTGGTGACACGTGGGGCGAACGGAGCTGGTTGTGACAGCACGACCTCCGCCGCGCTGAACACTACAGGGACTTCAAGCAGTCAAAGGACTATGATGCTGATTCTCTTACCGTTGTGCACGTTCGCCTTGATGTAGTTCGGATTGCTGTTGAAGGGAATTGTCCAAGTGCCGGTCGCACTGCATTCGACTTGAATATGACCGATTACCCTGCGAATACCGGATTCGGAGTGCGTGCTGAAGTGCACGGTAAGCGTTCCGGCGACCTGGGCGCAGGATCCTGTGCCGATCTTCTCGATGTAATACCACGCGTCAGGCCCCGGCGGAAGGCTTCCTTCGGGCGTGACCGTCCCTGACGGCACGCTGGAGCCTCCTTGGTCGTGGTAGACGCATGTCACATCGGTCGAGTCGACCTGCACTTCTTCCGCCCTTTCGTTCTCGATTCGCCATGCTCCACCGAGGAAAGGCGGCTCGACTTGTGGCGCGGAGAAGGATGACCCAGGAGAATCTGCGGCGTTTGCTCCGGGCGTCGATATCGGCATAAAGGACACAAGCAGTGCCGACGTGATTGCAAGTACCCATGCCATCCAGGATCACCCTTCTCATCGCTTGACGCCCATCAAGGAGATGGGAGGAGCATCTCAACCTGCATTGGTCCTGACGATGAGATACTTGGTGACGTCACCAGCCGGGATGGGCGTTAGCCAGTTTCCCGGATCCGTCTTATCGGGCGACCAGCCGTCTCCGAGGGAGAAGTTTGCGATGTGCTTGGTGACTTTGGAGCCGGTGAAATCGATGATCGCTCCACCGGTGTTCGTCGTCACCAGCACGGTTCCCTCATTTATCGTCTCCGTTGCGAAAAAGGCGATGAACTTGACGATCGGCGTAAAGGTGATAGCGGAGATCCCGTTGCTCGGAAATGCGTTGTAAGGCTTAACTTCGCCGGCCTCGTCCAGCGTGCACAGGCCGCACGAGAATTTGCTTTCCCTCACCTCGTTGTCGACGGTGAGCGATCCGTCCGGCGCCTGTCCTGAATAGATGTCTCCGGTCGCGTTTTCGCGGAAAATTCTCAGCAAGTCCTTCAAGTTCAGCTTGGTGTACGGAGTGTAGTTGTCAATTCCCTGGCCCACTTCTGGAACCACCTTTGGGCGAGTGTAGAGGTTGTAGGTCTCCGTCCACCACGGGTCCATTTGATGCGTGATATGACTTCTGTCGTATGACCGCCAAACTGCGGGCTTCGCTTGATCGGTGCTCGTGGCTTCTACGGCCCGCATCATATATAGGGAATAATTATTATTGTACATTTCATCTACGTCGGGCTGCGGAATGATGATGTTGGGGTGATATTCCACCATTGCGACTCCTATGATAATTTCGCTGCGAGTGGAGCAATTATGAGGGTAACCAGGGGTGGCTGAAGGTGCAATAATGTCAACCATTGGGTTGACCGGCGTTGTTGGTCAATTATGGTAAGTCCTTCGTGCTCGCCATCGCGGACGGGTAATAGCGACCGGGTGGCAGCACCTTGAAGGCGGCACCGTTGGTAATCGAGGGCAAACGAACGGGGTAACAAGGCCCGGAGTGCTGGTCTTAAACAAGAACGCCTACCTGGCTGCGATGTCTCAACGACATCGGTGACATCGATGGACGGTGCCCGCGACGGAGAAACGTGATCAGCACGGCTTGACGGACTTGGTCGACCATCTCCAGCGCCGCCGACGGCCGACTTCCCTGCGAACTTGACCGTGCTGCCGCATCACCGACTGGCTGTCCGAACAGTCCGATCGGCACGCTTGTCACCACGGCGGGCGACCCGAGGATGCGGTGCGACTTGGGCGGGCGTCCAGATCGTCTTCTGGTCCTCGTTAATCGGGCGGGAGAGAGGTGTCCTGGAATGGATGAACCCTTGCCCTCCATCGAAGGAAGGCCGTGTGCTCGGAGGGGCGGAAGACGGCAGTGGCAGGTAGGTCTTGGAGTGTTGAACACAATTAGCGCCACACGCGCGAAAGGAGCACCTGCGATGTCCGCACGATGCGTGATCGGTAGGGCGGCGGCAGTGGGTACGGCCCTGGTGATGGCCTTCTCCACCCCCGCCACGGCAGCCGCCGCCCAGGGCACTTTTTGGGTGAACAACGTTCCGATTCTGATGGAACCCCTCGACTACGCTTGCTATCCCGTCGACTGGGCCAAGAACAACCAACTGCGTAACGAGACCAATCGGCGCGCCCACGTGTACAACCGACGGGGATGCGCGGAAAGGGATCTTGTCCTCGTTCTCGACCTGAATCAAGCACAAAGTCTGCCCTACTCGGCGGACGGCAGTGTGAAATTCATTCCAAAGTGAGTGCCTGAATCTCGATCGGCATCTCCGCGATCAGTTCAGTTGCGATGTTATTTCTGGGGCTGAGCTACTGCGTAACATGTGTTGTCCGGTAGTTGTGCGCCCAGCTTCGGTGCCAGATCTCCCACTCGGCTCCTGTTTTCGGGGCGACCTGCCACACGGAATCGATTTCGACGTTCTTTTTCAGTGCTGGGAACTCGGTGTTATACCAGACGCTGTCTGGTCTCACTGTATCGCCGAGCACGGTCCGCGCGCTGCACTTCGCTCCTTCCGCGAAGTACTGCGAGTATTCCCTCCATTTCTCGTGATCATTTGGGTCTGGCTCGGGTATATGCTGTTCCGCGAGCTTGGCGGCGAGCGTGAACCCATGTTTCTCGCTCGCCAGCCTTTCCGCGTAGGGCTGCACACTTTGACCGTCGACGGTGCCGGACCAGAACCACGCCTGGTCACATTCTGTCTTCAATTTCTCCTTGACGTCGTTGATCTGCGGCGACCAGGTCGGCGCCGCGACGGTCGATGCGGCTGTCGGTACGGCTACGGCCGCCGGTCCGGAAAAGAACAGGGCCAGAGCGACTAGTGCTGCAGAAATCTTCATGGCCAGGATCGTCACATCGGTTCGGATTGCTCGCTGAGGTAATCACCCCACGGAGGACGGTGCCGAACGACGGACGAGGGCCATGATGTGCCTGAACCGTAAAGGAAAACCACGCACTGGCGTTTGACAATGCAGTCACCCGCTGAGGTCACCGAGCATCCCCATTCGAGTCAGGTCACCTGTCGTCGCCGACGAACGGTGCCCGGCAGGGAGATTTCGCCGGGAACCTTTTTGCGATTGCTTGGCGACGAAACCGTTGAGTTGGTGCCGGGATCGCCGAGTCCGGCGGGATGATAGGAGAAAGGTTCAGGTCCGCGGCGTCCGTCCTGTCAAGAGGCGGAACCCGGAAATCACCCCGCCGGAAGTCGCTCCGCGACGCGCCCCAGGGCGTCGGTGACGAGGTCCCAGAAAGGCGCCTGGTCGAGTTCGGTGGCTACGCGGGTGGTCTTCTCAGCGGCGTTGAAGTCCGTGACGGTCATCCCTGCGGTGAAGCGGCCCGTCGTCTCCACGTCCACGTGAGCCGGGCGGGTGGTGAACAGGTGCGGGGCGATCGCGTAGGCCACGGCGCAGGCGTCGTGCAGGGCCGGGCCCAGCCTGCGGGCGTCCGGGCCCGCGAAGGCGTCGAGGCAGGGCGTGAGCAGGTCTCGGTCGAGGCGGCCCAGGGCGGCGAACCGGGCGCGGACCTCCCCGGTGGCACGGGCCTGGGTGGTCAGGTCGAGTCCTATTAGGACGGTCTCCCACGGTGCTCCCAGGGCGACCGCCGCCGCTTCCGGGTCGGCGTGGACGTTGAACTCCGCGGCCGGGGTGACGTTGCCGCGGGTGTACGAGCCGCCCATGACCACGAATTCCCTGGCCCACCGCGCGATCCTGGGTTCCTTGCGCAGGGCCAGCGCGATGTTGGTCAGCGGGCCGACCGCCACCAGGCTGATCTGCCCGGGGGCCTCCGCGAGGGTGTCGATGATGAAGTCCACCGCGTGGTCGGGGATCGGCTTCGACTCGGGTTCCGGCAGGACCGCGTCGCCGAGGCCGGTCGGGCCGTGCACGTGCTTGGCCGTCAGCCGGTCCCGGACCAGCGGGCGGTCGGCTCCCGCCGCGATCGGCGCGTCGATGCCGTAGAAGTCCGCCAGCTTCAGGGCGTTCGCGGTGGTGTGCTCCAGTTCGACGTTGCCCGCCACCGTGGTCAGGCCGGCGATCTCCAGTTCCGGGCTGCCGTGCGCCAGACCGATCGCGAGCGCGTCGTCGATTCCCGGGTCGCAGTCGAGCAGGATCCGCTTCATCTCGGGGCCTCCGCGGGGATCTCGGAATGCACCAGCCTGCCTTCGAGCCTGCGGTAGCGCAGCATCGGCAGCTCGGGCTCGCGTTCCACCCGGTCGGCGACGAAGTGGACGCCGAGCTCGGCCATCGAACCGAGCAGGACCTCCACCACCGCGCGCGCCAGCGGTGCGCCGGGGCAGTGGTGCGGGCCGACGCCGAAGCTGAGCGAGCGGGCCTGCCCCTTGCGGTGCCGGATCTCCAGCGGCTCGGGGAAGTGGTCCGGGTCCAGGTTCGCCGTGCCGAGGCACAGCACCACCCGGTCGCCGGTGTCGAGCTGGTGCGGACCGACGGCCGCCGGGCGGCGGACGTAGCGGCTGGCGAACCGGAACGGCGTCGCCAGCCGGAACACCTCCTCGCGGACCGCCTGCGGCGGCACGCTCGCCAGCACCTGCCCGGTCACCCGCTCCCCGGCGACCGCCAGGCTCGCGACGGTCGGCTCGTAGGCGCCGGTGACGATCTGCGTCAGCAGGGACGTCGCGGAGTCCGGGCCGAACCTCTCGTCGTCCCACAGCTTCGCCAGCCCCGCGACGAACGCCGACCCGGGTTCGGCCCGCGCACCGCGCAGCCACTCGCGCAGTTCGGCGATCGCCGCCAGGGCGGCGTCCACCCGGTCCATCTCCAGCCGCGGGGTGGCCAGCTCGTCCATGACGACGTTGCCCAGTTCCACCAGCCGGTCGGCGTCGGCGCGTCCGGTCAGCGCCGCCACCGCCTCCCGCGCCAGCGGGCGCGCGATCCGCGCTATCCAGTCGAACGGCGATTCCCCCGCTTCGACCAACCGGCTGGTCGCCAGTTTCCGGCACGTTTCGGTCAGTTCCGGTGTGACGACTCCGCGGAGCAGTCGCAGCGCGGCGTGCCGCATTCGCTTGTGGTGGTCGCCATCGGAGAAGACCGGCCAGTGCGAGAAGAAATCCTTGAGTGCCGACCGGCGCTCGGCGTCCTGTTCGTCCAGCAGCCCGATCCTCGGGTCCGACGAGCGCTGACTCCAGAAGTCGGGGTCGAGCAGCATGTTTCTGACATCGTCCGCGCGGAGTGCGTAAACGGCGTTTTTCTCCGCGTCCCACTGGTACGGGCAGCCCTGCGCTGATTTCGCCATCGAACGGGTCGGATCACTTGAACTGAAGTCCGCGAACAAGTCAAGCATGGGTCTTTTCCCCGCCGGTTCCGGACAACGCCTCCTGTTTACGCCGAGCGGCGGATTTGGCTCGCCTCCAGGCATGCAGCATCACTGCTTCGAAATCCCATTCCGGTACCTGCTTGGAAAGGACCGCGATGCGTCGCAGGACGTCCTCGTCGCCGAGGATCCCCGCCACCCCCTCCGCCACCGTGACGTGCTCGTCCGGTCGCCACACGACCTCGACGCCGTCGCCGGGGCTGAGCTCTCCTTCTTCGAGAACGCGCAGGTAGGCGCCGGGTCGGCGGGTCGCGTTGAAGGTCGGCCCCCACTGCTTCTCGCGCATCCACGCGCCGAACGTGCCGCACGCCATGCGCGGCGCCGTGACCTCCGCGAGGACGTTGCCGATCCGCCACCGCTCGGCCAGCAGCGCGCCGCTGACGTCGAATCCGCGAAGGGTCAGATTTTCCCCGAACATGCCGTCGCGCAAGGGCCGGTTCAGCCGTTCGGACCACCAATCGAGGTCCTCTCGCGCATATGCGTACAACGCCTGGCCCGCGCCGCCGTGGATGACGTCGGCCTGTTCGTCACCGGCCAGACCCAGTTTGGTCACCGCAATGCTGGTGGTGACCGGGAGCTTTTCGATCGCCGACTCGTTCCGGCGGGCGCCCCAGTTGGTCTCCACGCACTTTCCGGTGTTGATCGAAATTATTTTGCCCACGGCTCTGGAGCGTACGTTGGCGCCCCTTCGGGTCCCATCGATTCCCGTTGGTTTTGTCAAGTCGAACACCGGAATGGGAACCTGACAAACCCCGTTCTCGTTTCTTTACACCGCCGACCGCCCCGGCGACGATCGAGGCGGACTGCGGGGGATTGCGCCGCAGAATCGATTGGTGCTGCCGGAAATCGCCGCGAATGCGGCAAGCACAGCGCTCGGCCGCGGGCCGACTGGAAGGAAGAGCAAATGAGCCGTTTCGAGGGCATGTGGGACCACTTCTGGACCGACCTTCCCGACGCCGCGGGCACCTCGCCGTGGGACGTGGACCCGAACTACGTGGCGCACGCCCACCTGCACCTGTTCGGCAGCGTCCTCGACCCGTCCCAGCCCGTGATCGACGTCGGGTGCGGTGACGGCGGGCAGACCGTGGCCATCGCCAAGCACTTCAACCGGGTGGTCGGCGTGGACGCGGCGCCGCACGCGCTGGACCGGGCCAGGAAGTTCAACTCCGGCCCCGGGATCACCTACGAGCAGCTGGACCTGCTGCACCCCGAGCAGGCCGCCGCGCTGCACGACCGGATCGGCGACGCCGGCCTGTACGTCCGCACGGTCCTGCACGCCTTCAAGCCCGACGAGCTCAAGCTCGCCGCGGCCTCGCTGGCGAACCTGGCAGGCGACACCGGCGGCGCGTTCTTCTACGAGCTGGCGCCGAGCAGCCGGGAGTTCATCCTCGACCTGCTCGAGCGCGGTGTCACCCCGCCGGACAAGTTCCGGTTCGTCTTCGACCGCGTTCCGCTGCCCGAGTCCCGGGAGGAGGGCGCGTTGCAGCGGGAGCTCGAAGCCGTCGGGTTCGACATCGTCTCGACCGGGCCCATCGACTACCAGGGCACCGTGTCGGTCGGCGAGCGCCGGGTGAACGTCCCGTCGTTCTTCGTGGTCGCCCAGGCGAAGGGCCGCAAGTAGCAGCCGTGGCGCCACCTTCCCCCGGTCGCGGGGAAAGGTGGCGCACTCGGTGGGTCAGACGAGTTCCCTGGGACCGGCGAGCTCGGCCTGCCGGGCAGCGACCTCGCGCACCGCGCGCCTGCGCGCGGCGATGCCGCCGGTGATGAGCGCGGCGGCGACGAAGAACTCGATGCCCGCCGCGATGGTCAGCACCGGGCCCGCTCCGTAGGAGCTGATGACGAGTCCCCCGAGGCTGGCGCCGAGCGTGATCCCGGCGTAGTTGGCCGAGGAAGCCAGCGACAGCGCGGTCACGCGGTCCTCCGGAGCGCGCGTGATGAACATCCGCTGCTGCGGCGCGTTCGTCGCCCACGCGCTGACGCTCCAGAACGCGACGACGACGAACAGGATCACGACCGCGTTCAGCGGTCCCGGCGCCAGCCAGCCGGTCACGGCCAGCGCGAGGAAGGCGACTCCCTTGCCGCCGACGCTGGCCACGAGCGTTCGCCGCGGCCCCCAGAGGTCCGCGCCGACCCCGCCCAGGCGGACGCCGACGATCGCGGCCACGCCGAAGGTGAGCAGCACCGCGGTCAGCCAGCCGCCGTGCACGTTGGCGATCTCGGCCGCGATCTGGCTGATGTAGGTGTAGGCCATGAAACCGCCGGTGAACCACAGGACGGTCATGCCCACCATCGACCAGATCGCCGGTTTGCGCAGGACCACGAGCCGTTCGCCGCGGTCCGGGCGCTGTTGCGGTTGCACGTGGCCGAACGTGCGCCACAGCCCCAGCGCGACGATTCCACTGAGGACGGACACGAAGACGAAAGCTCCGCGCCATCCGGCCACGTTGGCGATGAGCGATCCCAGCGGAACGCCGAGGGCGGTCGCCAGGGTCATCCCGCCGGGGACGTAGGCCAGTGCCCGGCCCTGCCGGTCCGGCGGCACCAGCGAAGCGGCGACCGAGGCCGCCGTCGGCGTGAAGGCCGCCGCGAAGCACGCCGTCACCAGGCGTCCCACGGCCAGCATCGGGTAGGTCGATGCCACGACGAGCGCCAGGTCCGTCAGCGCCACTCCGCAGAGCGCGGCGACGAGCACGGTCCTGGCGTTGAACCTGCGGGTTGCGAAAGACATCAGCGGGGCCGCCACCGCGTAGGCGATGGCGAAGAAGCTCACCAGTTGCCCGGCGGTGGCGACGGGCACCGAGAGGTCCTCCGCGATCTGCGGCAGCAGCCCCGCGACGAGATAGGCGTCCGTTCCTACCGTGAACGCCCCGAGAGCCAGTAATACGAGTCTAAGTTGTGCTGGTTGCATCCGTGTTTTTCATGAGAGATGTGTCAGTTGGGCAATAGAGGGCCCCGCAGCACTCGGTCGCGCAACTCCGTTCTGCTCAGTTTTCCGTTGTCGGTGCGGGGAAGTCCCTCCGCGAGGACGGTCACGCTCCGCGGGACCTTGTACGGCGCGAGCTCCGCCCGCGCCGCGGAGATGAGTTCTTCTTCCAGGACCCCCAGATCCTGATCCGCCTTGGGAACGACGAAGGCGCGCAGTTTGCTCGCCCCGTCCTCATCCGGTACCGACATCACGGCGCACTCGGCTATTCCCCCGTGGCGGGAGAGAATCATCTCGATTTCGACCGGGGACACGGTGATCCCGCCGACCATCTCCAGGTCGTCGGTGCGCCCGAGGTACCAGACGTGGCCGCCTTCGTCGGTGGTCACCCGGTCCCTGGTGTTGAACCACCCGTCGACCAGGACCTCGGCCGTGGCCTCGGGGCGGTTCAGGTAACCGCGCAGCAGCGTCGGTCCGCGCACCCACAGCTCGCCCTCCCCGCCGGGGCCGACGTCCTCGCCGTTCTCGTCGCGGACTTCGAGCTCGTAGCCCGGGACCGCGACGCCGAGCGAGCCGGGTGTGTTGTGGGTGACCGTGTTCGCGCAGAAGGCGTGCCCGACCTCGGTGCACCCGAGCTGGTCGAGGACCGGTGCGGACAGCAGCGCGCCGGCCCGCTCGCCGAGCTCGGGCGTCAGCGGTTCGCCCGCCGACACCGCCGCGCGGATGCTGCGGAACTCCTCGGGATTGCCCTGGCGGACCAGCTTCGCGTACGCGGACGGGACCGCGTACAGCAGCGTCACGCGGTGCCGCTCGACCGCCGCGCGGATGTCCTCTGGCGTCGGCCGTTCCGGGATCAGCACCGCCGACGACCCGCTCATCAGCGGGAACGCCAGCGCGTTGCCGAAGCCGTAGGCGAAGTACAGCTTCGACAGCGACAGGTGCACGTCGTCGGGCCCGACGTGGAAGACGCCTTCCCCGACGAGCCGGTGGTACAGCACCGGATCCTCGTGCGCGTGCACCACGCCCTTGGGGGTTCCGGTCGTTCCGGAGGTGTACTGGATGTAGAGCGGTTCGTCGGGCGGAACGTCCTTGGGCGGCAACGGTTCCCGGGTTCGCGCGCCGTCCAGCACCTCGCCGGCGTCCACGCCGATTCCGGGGAAGTGGGCGACGACGTCCTCGTCGGCAACCGCGAGCACCGCCCCGCTGTCCGCGGCGATGTGCCCGTGCTCGGGTGCGGTCAGCAGCGGGTTGGCCAGGACCGCGGTGGCGCCCAGCCGCGCGACGGCCAGGAAGGTCGCCACCAGGCCGATCCCGTCGCGCTGGGCCACCACGACCCGCTGTCCGGCCGAGACCGACCGGGCCGCCAGCTCGCCCGCGAGCCCGGCCGCCAGGTCGTGGACCTCGCCGTGGGTCCACCAGGACCCGCCCGCGTGGAAGGCGGGCCGGTCCCGCCAGCCGTGCTCGTCCACCTGCCTGAGCGCACTTGCCACGAAGTTCATCGCCACACCGCCTTGGTCTCGGGGAGCGGGAGGGCGAGCCGGTCCAGGATCGTCCTCCACTGCTCGGCGCGAACGGCCGCCCCCGCCTTGATCGGGGCGCCAACCCATTCGGTCACCGGCCGGATTCCGTTGAGAGCACTGGTGAACCACACTTCGCGTCCGTCCAAATCGGACACATTGACCCGCCGGTACGCGACGGGATGGCCGTGCACGCCCGCGATCTCGCGCACCAGCTTGCTGGTGACCGCGGGCAGCAGCGGGAGGTCGCGGGCGGGGAAGCACAGCCGGTCCCCCTCCCACCACATGACGCTGGAGCGCGCCCCCTCGATGACGGTGCCCTCCAGCGTCGTGATCAGCGCTTCCTCCGCGCCGTGCTCGGCGGCGCGCTCCCGCAGGTCCAGCAGGCGCTGGAGGTCCGGCCCCTTCCGCTGCGGGAACAGCCGCGGGTCGGGGGAGTCCGAGATCCACACCCGCAGGTCGCCCGCGGTGGTCGGGGCGGGCCGCAGCCGGAGCCGCATCCGCTGCTCCGGGCCGTGCGCGACCTCGATCCGGGGGAACCAGCGGCCTGCCCGCGGCATCGCGGCCAGCGTCTGGGTCCAGAACTTGGTGAGGGCGCCGGACGCGAAGTGCGTCGCTTCGGCACAGCCGTGCGCGAACCGCTGCCAGTGCCGTTCGATCGCGCGGACCGCTCCGTTGTCGATGAGCCAGGACTCGGCGACCAGCAGTGTCCCGCCGGCGTTCGCCGCGGGGACCAGCTGACCGGTGTTCTGGTCCCATTCCAGGACCAGCTCGTCGGTTCCCTCGCTGGGCGTGAGCACCGGGGCGGACATCAGTACCGGCCCCTGGAGCTCTGCGCCCGGCCGGTCTTCGCACCGTACGGCGCGTTCTCCAGCCAGCGCCCCAGGGACGGCAACAGCGGGGCGAACCTGGCGGCGGCCAGCTGCTTGAACCGCCGCCCGGGCTGCGGGCGCAGCTGGCGCAGGGCTTCGGCGGCAGCGTCCCGGTTGAACAGGGCCGCGTCCCGGCGGTCCCGGTCGAACTCGGCCACCGCGTCCCGCCGCCCGGAGTCCAGGCCCGCCCTGATCGCCCCGGCAGCCGCCGCGGCGTCGGCGATGCCGCTGTTGAGCCCCCGCGCGCCGAACGGCGGGAACAGGTGGGCGGCCTCGCCGACCAGCAGGACCCGCCGGTGCTCGTCGGTGAAGGTGTTCGCGACGACCTGCTGGAACGTGTACTTGGAAACCCAGAGCACGTTGTCGCGGTGGCGTTCGGGCAGCACCTTCCCGAGCCACTCCCGGACGCCGCCGGTGGTGGCGAACTCCTCGGCGGAGTCGGACTCCCGGCACTGCAGGTCCACCTGGAAGCCGCCCGCGAACGGCACGAACAGGACGGTGCGCCCGCCCAGCTCAGGGTGCTCGTAGTGCAGCACCCGCTCCAGCGACCTGGACGGCGAGTCGTCGCGGATGTCCACGACGACGTGGAAACCCTCCGCCCGGTCGCCTTCCAGCTTGATCCCCAAGGACTTGCGCACCGCCGAGCGCGCCCCGTCGGCGCCGATGACGTACTCCGCCGACCACGTGCCGCCGTCGCCGACGGTGACCTCCACGCCGTCGTCCTGGGGCCGCACCGACGTGACTGGGCTGTCCCAGACGAACTCCACCCCCGCGTCGTGGCAGTACTTGCGCAGGAACCGCTCGGTGTCGACCTGGCGCAGGCTGGTGAACGGCGGGAACCCGGCGAACTCCGCCCCCGCGTAGGTCCGGCTGAACACCTGCCTGCCGCGGAAGTACGTGCTCCGGCTCGTCCACAGCACACCGTGCTCGTTGATCTCGGTGCCCAGCCCGGGGCTCATCTCCTCCAGGTGCCGCAGCGATTCCCGGTGCACGAAGAGCGCCCGGCTGCCGGGGCGTTCGCGGTCCACCGGGTCCGCCTCCAGCACCACCGCCGGGAGCCCCTGGGCTCGGACCGCCAGCGCGGCGGTCAGCCCCACGGGCCCGGCTCCCACGATCAGCACCGGGCGTTGGTCATGCTTGCCCACGTTTACCTCGTTTCGCCGTGGAGTCCGGGACTACCGCGCCCGGTCCGGGAAGGTCGTTGCGAGCAGGCGGAGCATGGCCTCGGACTTCACCGCGGTCTCCTCGTACTCCGCGTCCGGGTCGGACAGCGCGATGATCGCGCCGCCGACGCCGAAGTGGGCGCCGTTGGGCGTCGTCGTCAGGGTGCGGATGACGATGCTGAAATCGGCCGCCCCGGACAGGGAGAAGTACCCGATGGCTCCGGAGTAGACCCCGCGCGGACCCGCCTCGAACTCGTCGATGATCTCCATGGTCCGGATCTTGGGGGCACCCGTCATGGAGCCGCCGGGGAAGCTGGACCGCACGCACGCGACCGGCGACCGGTCGGTGCGCAGCGTGGCGCGGACGGTGCTCACCAGCTGGTGGACCCTGGCGTAGGTCTCGACGTCGAAGAGCTTGTCGACCTTGACCGAGCCGATCTCGGCGGTGCGGCCGAGGTCGTTGCGCACCAGGTCGACGATCATCAGGTTCTCCGCCTGGTCCTTCTCGTTGGTGGCGAGCTCCTGGCGCAGCCGCTCGTCCTCCACCGGGTCCGCCGAGCGCGGGCGGGTTCCCTTGATCGGCTTGGACTCGACGATCCGGTTCCGGTCGATGCTCAGGAACCGCTCCGGCGAGGTGCTGAGCACGGCGACGTCGTCGAACCGCAGGAACGCCGCGAACGGCGCCGGGCTGGTCCGGCGCAGGAACCGGTACGCCTCCCACGAGTCGAGCCGTTCGGGGGTGGAGACCATGTTGGTCAGGCACACCTCGTAGGTCTCGCCCGCGTCGATCGCGTCCTTGCTGTCCTGGATGAGCTTGAGGTAGTCGTCCCGGCCGTGGCGCAGCGAGAGCGGAGCGCGGATCGGCTGCGGCTCCGGTTCGGGCACCGCGGGCCCGGGGTCGGCGTGCAGGGCGCGCAGCGCCGACTCGGTCTCGTCGAGCCAGCGGGCGGCGCGTTCGTCGCCGCCGCGGTCGGCCAGGACGAGCAGGTGCACCTGCTGTTCGACGTGGTCGAAGACGATGCCGCGGTCGGCGAAGACCATCGCCGCGTCCGGGGTCTCCGCCTCGTGCGCGGCGCGCGCCCCGCACTCGGCCTTCAGCTCGTAGCCCAGGTACCCGACCCAGCCGAGCGCGAACTCGAACGGCAGCTCCGGGACGCGCACCCGCCGCCGGGCCAGGTCCCGCTCGATCCAGTCGAAGAAGCCGCTCTCCAGCTGCTGCACGCCGGACCGGGACCGGACCGTCACGACGCCGTTGGCGACGTCGGCGGTGGCGACCGCCGACCGCGGGCCCGCCGCGTCGCCCATGAAGGAGTAGCGCCCGAACTCACCGTCCACTTTGGAGCTGTCCAGCCAGAAGGCGTCCGCCGAGGTGCCGTGGAACGCGGTGAAGACCCGCTCGGCGTCGACCTCGACGTCCAGCCGTCGGTGCAGGACTTCCATCTGGGTTGGCTCCTTTTCGGTTTCCGCCGCGGCGCGCGGACCCACCGCGGTCGCGGCGCTCGTCGCGCGGCTCCTGGTCCGCTGCCACTCGGCCGTCAGGCGGTTGAAGTTCCGCAGGAGGTCGTGGCCGTGCTCGGTGCAGATCGACTCCGGGTGGAACTGGACGCCCCAGGCGGGCCGGGTCCGGTGCCGCACCCCCATGAGCACCCCGTCGTCCGACCACGCGACCGCCTCCAGCGAGTCGGGCAGCTCGCTGACCGCGAGCGAGTGGTAGCGCACGACCTTGAACGGCGACGGCAGCCCCTCGAACAGGCCGGCTCCGTCGTGGCTGACCGCGGACAGCCGCCCGTGCCGCACCTCCGGCGCGTTGTCCACGGCGCCGCCGTCGAGGTGGCACAGGGCCTGGTGTCCCAGGCAGATCCCGAGCACCGGGATCTCGGCCCGGCGGATCACGTCGGCGCTGAGCCCGAGGTCCCGCGACCGCTGCGGGCGGCCCGGTCCGGGGGAGATCACCACGTTGTCGAACTCGGCCAGCCTGCCGGGCGTCCAGCCGGGGTCGTCGTGGGTGATCACGACCGGTTCCTCACCACTGATCTCGGCGAGGTAGTGGGCGATGTTGTAGGTGAACGAGTCGTAGTTGTCGATCAGCAGAGTGCGCATCGTTCCTCCGAAGGCAGCACTGCCGCCCACGTGGTCGACGTGGGTCGGCTCGCCGGGTCACAGCCGAAAGTGCGGTTCGAACCGGGGCGGACCGGTGCCCCGGCATCGGTGCGCGTCGCCCCGGGTGCGGTGGCGCCCGCGCGCGGGTGGTCCGCTCACGCGTTCTGATCGGCTTTGATCCGCTCCGCCAGCTCCAGCCGCTTGACCTTCCAGGTCGCGGTGCGCGGGACGGCGGTGAAGGGCAGCTGGATCGGGTCGCGCAGGAACGGCATGTCCGCGACCGCGCGCTTCCACCGGTCGGCGTCCAGCGGCGCGTCACCGTGCACGCAGACGACCGGCACCGGCGCGCCTTCGGCGTCGGGGATCACGACGACCTCGGACAGCTCGTCCAGCAGCGACAGCAGCTTGTCCTCCAGCTCCAGGTTGCTGTCCACGGCGTCGATCTGGTCGACCTCGCGGTCCAGCAGGTGCAGGCGTCCCCAGCGGTCCACCTGGCCCATGTCGCCCATGAGCCACCAGCGGCCGTCGACCTGGCGGGCGTACCGGGCGTGCTCGCCGACGTAGGTCCTGGCCCGGCCGCGGGTGAACACCTGGACGTAGCCGACCTCGCCGCGCGGTCGCGGCCGCCCCTGCGCGTCGACGGCGCGGACGCCGGTCAGCGGCCACAGCGGACGGCCGACGCACCGGCCGTCGATCGACGCGGCGCTCTTCCGGGTGTACCTGCGCGCCGTGATGGGGCCGGTCTCGCTCTGGCCGTACAACTGCACGTACATCGGTCCGCGCCGCGCGGAACCGTCCAGGAGCCGCTGGACGGTGCGCGGATGAATCGCGTCGAACGTGCTGGTGAAGTAGCGGACGTTCGCCAGCGGGCGCCGCTTGCTGTCCACAAGGGACTCCCACATGACGAAGTTGTTCGGATAGGTCTCCAGCAGCGCGGGCTTGGTGCGGGCGAGGATTTCCTCGGCGTTGTCGGTGGCCGGATCCGACAGCAGCACCAGCGGCATTCCCTTGCGCAGCGCGACACCCAGCGAGTGGTACGAGCGGGAGTGCGCGTAGGAGGTGCAGAAAGCGGCCGTCTCGCTGCGCGGGATGCGCGCCGCCAGGGCCATCTGGGGCAGCAGGCGCCACCACATCGCGTTCGGCGTGTGGGCGACGAACTTGGGAATCCCGGTCGTCCCGGAGGTGTGGGTGATCAGCGCGACTTCCCGCGGATGGATGCGGGTGGGCCGGAAATCGGCGGAGCGCGAACCGTTCGGTTGCGCGTCGCTGACGAAGGTGTGCGCCACCAGGTCGTCGATCGGCTGGTCGCGGAGTTCTCCGGCGAGCTTCGCGGTGTCGGTGATCAGCCACGGGTCACCCAGCCGCTCCAGCAGCGCGGCCACCACGCCGCCGTCCAGTCCGGGGGACAGCAGCACCGGGGTCGCGCCGATCCGGGAGGCCGCGGAGGTCAGCAGGGCCAGGTCGAAGTTCTCCGTCTTGTGGACCGCGACCTGCTGGCCCGCCCGCAGGCCCGCCGCCCACAGCCGGGCGCACAACTCGTCCACCAGCGCGGCCAGTTCGGAGAACGTGTAGGTGTCCGTCGTGGAGTCGAACGAAGCCAGCGGCCGGTCGAGCACGACAGGCGTTTTCCCGTGTCGCATGGACGCTTCGTGGAACATCGTTCCGAGCGAGAACTCGAACGAATGCAGCACCTGGCTCAGCAAGGGAATTCCACACCCTTCCTCTTACGCAGTTGACGCGCGAAGGTTCCCGATGGGTCTTTATGTCCCCGGTGACATCGATCCATAGCCGCGAATCGATTTATAGCCGCAACATCATCGATACATGGCCCCGGCATCATCGAGTGACCACGCCTTGGCATTCCCCCAGAGCGGATAGCAGCCCCCCGTGCTCGACTCCACGGAGGGGAACAAGTGGAACGTTACAGACATGAATTCCACTGCCGCTCCGCCGGAAGGATGAAGCCAAAAGTGGTCACCGTCATATTTACAGTGATTTGGACCACACTTCAAGATGGTTCCTTGCCGGTGGTATCGAACTCATGATCAGCTCGCGTTTACGAGATCAAGCTGGGGAAATGTGAATTAGCCACCGCAAATGCCACAGGGAAAAGCCGGGATTGTGCGCGGAACCGGTCGGGCGGTCTGTTTACCACTTCGCACGGAAGTCGGTTCGGCCGGCCGCGGGCGGCCCCGGGATGACGCTAGTCTGCGATCAACGACGACCTGCCCGCTCCCGCCCGGTCGACCCCGACCGCACCGGTCCGGCACCGGCGCGGTCCGGAGATCGCCGCATCCCGACTTCGGCTGCAGAACCGCCGAACCGGCAGTGCACGCACTGGCCGACCAACGTCAGATCGAAAGGAAGTTAGCCCCGTGACCGGATCTTCGCGCGTCGTTCTCCCCAAGGTGACGCCGGACAACTACGCCGCCATGCGGAAGCTCAAGGACACCGTGGTCGCCGGTGCAACGAAGGCCGGCATCGAACCTCTGCTCATCGACCTCGTCAACATGCGCGCCTCGCAGATCAACGGCTGCACGCTCTGCCTGGACATGCACTCGAAGGAGGCCAGGGCCAAGGGCGAGACCGAGCAGCGGCTCTACGTGCTCAGCGCCTGGCGGGAGGCCCCGTTCTTCACCCAGCGCGAGCGCGTCGCCCTGGAGCTGACCGAGGCGATCACGCTGGTCCACGACGGCCAGGTCGCCGACGACGTCTACGACCTCGCGGCCAAGGAGTTCAGCGAGGACGAGCTGAGCCAGCTCATCTGGGTGATCATCGTGATGAACAACCTCAACCGGGTCGCGATCACCACCCGGATGCAGCCCGCCAAGGACTGAACCCCCGGGTCGTCGGCCGCCGCGCGCCGCGGTGGCCGGCGACCGCGCATCCGCCCGCCACCCCGGCAAACTGGGAAAGGTTTCTCCAACAGTGCTTCAGGAAAAGTCCGCAGCCTTCCGAGAGCTGCACAAGCCGGGTGCGCCGGTCGTGCTCGGCAACATCTGGGACGCCCTCGGCGCCCGCGCCGCCGAGGAGGCGGGTTTCCCGGCAGTGGCGACCACCAGCGAGACGGTGGCCCGTTCGCTCGGTTACGAGGACTTCGAGGCCGCGCCCGCCGACGAGATGCTGGCCGCTGCCGCCCGCATCGCCGGGGCCGTGTCCGTCCCGGTGACCGTGGACGTGGAGTCCGGCTACGGGCTGGAGCCCGCGGAACTGGTGGCCCGCCTGGTCAAGATCGGCGCCGCCGGTCTCAACATCGAGGACACCGACTACCGCGCGGACAAGCTCGCCGACCCCGCCGACCAGGCCCGCCGCATCGCCGGGATCCGCGAGGCCGCCGAGAAGATCGGCGTTCCGCTGGTGATCAACGCGCGGACCGACGTGTTCCTGCGCGCCGTCACCACCGGCGCGGCCGAGTCGTCGGCGGTCGACGAGGCCGTCGCGCGCGGCAAGGAGTACCTCGCCGCGGGCGCAGACGTCGTTTACCCGCTGCTGGCCAGCGAGGAGCAGATCATCGGTTCGCTGGTCGAGCAGCTGGGCCCGATCAACGTGCTGGCCACCCCGGTCGCCCCGAGCATCGAGCGGCTCGCCGAGCTCGGCGTCACCCGGGTCTCCCTCGGCCCCGGCCTCGGCCGCGGCTACGAGGGCTGGCTGAAGGAGGAGCTGACCGGGCTCGCCGCCAAGGCCAAGGCGCTGGGCTGAGCCGCGGCGCCGGGCCGACCGGCAGCTGAGCGGGTTTCCGGTGCGGTCGCACCGGAAACCCGCCACCCGGCAGTGCTGCGGAGCTCGCCAGGAGCCGGTGCGGGGCAGCCTCCCGGCGGCGAGCCGAGCGGATCAACTCCCGCGCACCGCGCGGTCCTGAGCCGCCACCGAACACGTCCGCGGGGCCGGCGGAATCGGCCCGCACTCGGTGGCGTCAACGAGTGTGCCTCCACGAATCGACTGTCCCGAGCGGTACCACACGCCCAAGGAAGTGGTCAGCATGCAGCACAAGATCGCCCTGGAAGAACACTGGGACTCCCCGGAGTTCAACGCCACCGCAAGCCATTACTCCGATTCCGGTTACGTGGAGCGGGTCCAGCTTCGCCTGGAGGAAGTCGACCAGCGGGTGGCGGACATGGACCGCAACGGGATCGGGATCTCGATCCTCTCGCTGACCCAGCCCGGGATCGAGGCCGTCCTCGACCCCGCCAAGGCCGTCGACGCGGCCCGCAGGATGAACGACCACGCCGCGGAGAAGCTCGTCGGCAGGTACCCGGACCGGCTGCGCGCCTTCGCCGCCGTGCCGTTGCAGGACCCGGAGAAGGCCGCCGAGGAGGTGGAGCGGGCCGTCCGCGACCTCGGGTTCCTCGGCGTGATGGTCAACGGCTACAGCAACATCGGTGACGAGGACACCGCGCAGTACCTCGACGAGCCCGCGGTCGAGCCGTTCTGGGCGAAGGTCGAGGAGCTGGGCGTCCCGGTCTACCTGCACCCGCGCCGACCGCTGCCCAGCCAGCAGCGGATCTACCAGGGCTACGAGGGAATCCTCGGTTCGCCGTGGGGATTCGGC
This sequence comes from Saccharopolyspora taberi, assembly GCF_039534165.1. Classification (NCBI taxonomy): domain Bacteria; kingdom Bacillati; phylum Actinomycetota; class Actinomycetes; order Pseudonocardiales; family Pseudonocardiaceae; genus Saccharopolyspora; species Saccharopolyspora taberi. Next base: position 39,141 of record NZ_BAAAUX010000006.1, read on the forward strand.
CTCGAGACCGCCACGCACGCGGTCCGGCTGATCCTCAGTGGACTGTTCGACCGGCACCCCGGCGCCAACGTCATCCTCGGGCACCTCGGCGAGGCGCTGCCGTTCACGCTGCCCCGGCTCGAACACCGGGTGCGCCACCAGCGCAACGGCACCTACGGCAAGCACGAGAAGGAGCCGACCGAGTACCTGCGCAACAACTTCTACCTCACCACCAGCGGTGTGCTCCGGCCGCAGACGCTGCTGAGCACCCTGCTGGAGGTCGGCGCCGACCGCGTCCTGTTCTCCGTGGACTACCCGTACGAGTCCATGGACGAGATGGTCCCCTGGTTCGAGGGGGTGCCGATCAGCGAGAACGACCGCCTGAAGATCGGCAGGACGAACGCCGAGCGGCTGTTCGGCCTCGGCAGGCCGGCCACGGCACCATGACTCCCCGCACGCGCGGTCGCCGGCCGGTTCCGGCGACCGCGCTGCGCGGCGTGCCCGGCCCGCGATCCGGGGCCGAGTCCGGAACTCTGCGAGCCGGTCCGGGAGAGGAGAGCGCGATGTCGCGTCCGGGCACCCTTGCGCCGTCCCACATCCCCGATTTCGACCACGTCATCGACGAACTGCGCCCCAGGCTGTTCGCCACGCTGCGCCGCAAGGACCAGCGGGAGAAGGCCGTCAACTACGTGCGCGGGATCCTGCGGGCCGAGGGCCGCAAGTCGATGAGCAACATCGCCGAGCTGCTCGGCGGGCGCGCTCCCGAGCAGGCGATGCACCACTTCATCAGCAGTTCCACCTGGGACTGGCGGCCCATCCGGGAAGCGCTCGCCGGTTACCTGGACGAGGTGCTGCGCCCGACCGTGTCCGTGGTGACCTCGGTGACGATCCCCAAGTGGGGCGAGCACTCGGTCGGCGTCAACCGGGAGTTCCTGTCGGAGTACGGGAAGGTGGTCAACTTCCAGCGGGCGTTCTGCTCCTCGGTCGCGACCGAGGAGGTGAGCGCGCCGGTCGACTGGACGCTGTTCGTCCCGGAGGCGTGGGGCGGCGAACGGGTCCGCGGCCGGACCGCGGAGGCGGCGAACAACCCGGCCGCGGACCGGCTGCTCGCCGGGGCCGCGCTGGACACCGTCCGGGCCGGGCCGTCGCAGCACCTCCCGGTCCTGGTCGACGCCCGCGAGTTCGACGCCCGGTCGGTGCTGCGCGAGCTGGTCGCGGAGCGGAGCTCCTGGATGGTGCGGGTGCCGGAGGACTTCCGCGTCCTGCCGCACGATCCGAAGGTGCCCAGGTACGGCGTCGGTCCGGTCCGGGTCTCGGAGCTGAGCGCGTCCGTCAAGGGGCTGGCGCGGCGGGTCGAGTGGAGCGGTCCGGGTTCCCGGAACAACGCGGCGCTGGTGGTCGCGGTGTGGGTGCTGATCGGGGACGAACCCGGTCGGCCGGGGCAACCGCTGCTGCTGCTCGCGGACTGGTCGGAGGGTCAGCTGCGGCCGGGCGGTTTCTGGCTCACCGACATGGGCCGGGAGACGCCCGAACACCTGCTCCAGCTGGCGAAGAGCGCGGCCCGGGTGGAGAAGGACCTGGTGGAGACCGGGGAGCAGGTCGGCTTCCGGGACTTCAAGGGCCGTTCGTTCCCCGGCTGGCACCGCCACATGACCCTGGCGTCGGTGGCGTACCTGGTCGCCCTGCGGGGCAGAACAGGGGTGCTTGCGTGACCGAGGTCCGCGGGGTGGTCTTCGACCTGGACGGCACGCTGGTGAACAGCGTGGAGGTCATCGTGTCGATCACGACCTCGATCCTGGCGGACCGCAGGATCGAGGTCGGTGCGGAGGAGATCCGCGCGGCGGTGGGAAAACCGCTCGACCGGACGTTCGCGCGGTTCTTCGACGTGCCGCGCGACCACCCGGAGGTGCCGACCGCGATCGAGACCTTCAAGTCCGCGTTCGCCTCCCGGCTGGCGGAGGGGGAGGTCCGGCTGTACCCGGGGGTGGCCGAAGGTCTTGCGGTGCTGCGGAAATCGGGCCTGCGGCTCGGAGTGGCCACGTCCAAGCTCCAGGAAGGCGCGCTGCGGACGGTGCGGGCGACCGGGACGGCCGGTTCCTTCGACGCGGTCGTGGGGCACGACCTGGTCGCCCGCGGCAAGCCCGCGCCGGACGGCGCGCTCCGCGCGGCGCGGGAGCTGGCGCTGCGGCCGGGGGACTGCGTGGTCGTCGGCGACACCGCGGCGGACATCGGGATGGCGAAGGCGGCCGGGATGATGTCGGTCGGGGTGACCTACGGGGTCGCTTCGGCCGCGCAGCTGGCGGACGCCGACGTCCTCGCCGACTCGTTTCCGTCGGTGGTCTCGGCGATCCTGGGCCGATGACCGCCGGTACTGATGGCATGCCTGCACGGAAGGTTGCAATGATCGAAAGCATCTCGCTGATCACCGGGAACGAGAGCAAGGCCCGCGAGTACTCGGGCCTGCTCGGCTTCGAGGTCGCGGCGGTCAAGGAGGACCTGGTCGAGATCCAGTCCCTGGACGTCGTCGAGGTCGTGAAGCACAAGGCCCTCGACGCCTATTCGAAGCTGCGCGGCCCGGTCATGGTCGACGACACCGGCCTCGCGCTCGACGCGTGGAACGGGCTTCCGGGAGCGCTCGTGACGTGGTTCCTGGGCTCGGTCGGAGTCCAGGGCATCCTGGAGATGGCGGCCCAGGTGACCGATCGCGCGTGCACCGTGACGACCGCGCTCGGCTACGCCGACGAGAAGGGCGCGCGCGTGTTCACCGGATCGCTGCGCGGAACCGTGGCGACCGAACCTCGCGGGGACAACGGGTTCGGGTACGACCCGATCTTCGTGCCGGAGGGCGGCGTGCTGACGTACGCGGAGATGACGTCCGAGCAGAAGCTCGGCGTTTCTCAGCGGCGGGCCGCTGTCGCGTCGCTTCGCGACTGGCTCTCGGCGGGCTGACGGGCGCCACGGCCGGGCGCTGCTGATGCCTTTCGAGCACGGCAGGCTCACGTCCCCTTGAGCTGTTCCCGCAGGGACGCGATCTCCGCGTGCAGAGCGGAAACGTACTGCCGCACCTCGTCGGCGGTGAACCGCGGCGTGATGTGCTGCGGGCAGTTCCAGTTGAACGCCTCCACCTCGATGAGCACCAGCCGCTCCACGCGGCCGTCGGTGCGCGTGGACATCAGCCGCTCGTGCAGCTCGTCGGAGGTGTCCATTAGGGACGCCCGGCCGAACAGCTTCAGCCTTGCCTGCCGGGCGTAGTCCATGAAGAACAGCGAAACCCTGCCGTCGGCCCGGATGTTGCCGTCGCTGATGTACTGGCGGTTCCCGCGCACCTCGGCGAAGGCCAGCCGGTGCTCGTCGAGGACGTGCACGAATCCCGGCGGCCCGCCCCGGAACTGCACGTAGGGCCAACCGGTCTCGCTGACGCTGCCGAGGTAGAACCCGTCGCGCGACTCGATGAACGCGGCCTCGTTCGCGGTGATCAGGTCGCGTTCGGAGTCGCCGCCCAGCCTGCGGGCGTTGGCCGCCGCGCTGCCCTGCTCGGCCTGGAACCGCTGGACGGAGTCGGTGTAGGCCAGCTGCGCGTACCTGCTCATCGGAGGCTTCCTTCCAGTCGGCGCGTGCGGTGCGCGATCTCCGACAGCGCGAGTGCGCCGATCGCCACCACCGCCGCGACGGCGCTGATCAGGTTGGCCCCGACGGTGTCGATGCCGATCGCGCCGACGATTCCGGACAGCGAGATCGCGAGGTAGAGGACGGCCGCGTTGAGCGACACCAGCACCGGCGCGGACTCCGGTTCCAGCGTGATCAGCCGGTGCTGCTGCGGGGTCGTGATGGCGAAGGCCATGGCGCCGTAGAGCGCGATCAGCAGGACCGACAGCGGGAAGGAGCCGGTGATCAGCGGGATCGCCAGCAGGACGACGGTCAGCCCGGTCAGCGCGACCCCGACGACCCGGTGCCCGCCGAACCGGTCGGCCAGCGCTCCCGCGCCCAGGTTGCCCAGGGTGCCGACCACGCCGATCACGAACATCAGCACGGCCAGCCGGACGCCGCTGCCGCCGGTCGCCGGGGCGAACACCGCCGACATGTACGTGTACGGGATGTAGACCGCGGTGAACGCCAGCAGCGTGGTGGTGAGCACCGCGAGCACCCGGCGGCTGCGCAGCGGGGCGAGCCGTTGCGCCAGCGGTACGGGAGCGGGTGTGGCGACGTGCCGCGGGATCAGGGCGAACAGGCCGGCCAGCCCGAGGACCGCGAGCGCGGCGACGAACCACATGGTCGCCCGCCAGCCCAGCAGCCCGCCGAGCGCCGTCCCGATCGGCGCGCCCAGCGCGGTCGCCGCGGTGAAGCCGGTGGTGACGACCGCGATGGCCCGCCCGCTGCGCTCGGCGGGCACCAGCGCGGCGGCGGTCACGGCCGCCGTCGGCACGAACAGCCCGGCCCCGGCCGCCGCGATCACCTGGGCGACGAGCACGGCCGCGAACGACGGCGCGAGCGCGGTCCCGACCACGCCGAGCAGGTAGGTCAGCACCGCGAGCGCGAGGACCCGGCGGCGCGGCCAGGACGCGGTCGCGGTGGCCAGCACCGGCGCGAGCACCGCGCAGGTCAGCGCGAACGCGGTCACCACCTGCCCGGCCGCGGCCAGCGTCACCTCCAGCGAGGTGCTGACCGGACCCAGCACTCCGGCCAGCACGAACTCGCAGGTCCCGACCGCGAAGGTGCCGAACGCCAGGGTCGGCACGCCCCATCGGGCTTGGTCTTGCATCGTCGTCCTCTCCCCAATTTGGTACCGATCGGTACCGTTTGGCGAGACGGTACCGACTGGTACCGAAGGAAGTCAACGTGCATTACCTTGGTGACATGGCGACCCAGGCACGTGACCGGCTCGTGCGCGCTGCGGAGGAGCTGTTCTACAGCGAAGGGATCCGGGCGGTCGGCGTCGAGCGGCTGCTGTCGGCATCCGGCGTCGGGCGCGCGTCCTTCTACCGGCACTTCAGCAGCAAGGACGACCTCGTCGTGACGATCGTGCGCGGCTACGGCACGCGGTGGAAGCAGTGGATGGCCGACGAGGTCGCCGCGCGGGGCGGCGAACCGATGGCGGTCTTCGACGCGCTGGCCGACCAGCACGCGGCACCGGAGTTCCGGGGCTGCGCGTCGATCAACGCGATGGTCGAGGCCGCCGACCCGGCCAGCGCGGCGCACCGGGTGGCGGCGGAGAACAAGGTCGTGGTGATCGACTACCTGGACGAGCTGCTGGAGTCCGCCGGGTACCGCGAGCACCGCGCTCTGGCCGAGCAGTTCATGCAGCTCATCGACGGCGCCACCGTGACCGCCCTGCGGGAGCGCTCGCGGGAGCCCGCTCGGCGGGCGGGGGAGATGGCTCGGCTGTTGTTGGACGCTGCCGACAAGCGGTAGGGGCTACCAGCGGTTTCACAAGCAGCGGCAGAGGAAATTCTGCCGTGCAAGCCTGTTTGAACCCCGCCTAGCCCGTTTCCTCGGACTCCTCGCGGGTTCCTGCGATCAGCTCCTCGCGCGCCCGCGCGACCCGCGAGCGGACGGTGCCGACCGGGCAACCGCAGATCTCCGCGGTTTCCTGGTACGACAGCCCGAGGACCTGGGTCAGCAGCAGCGCTTCCCGGCGCGGGCCGTCCAGCCCGGCCAGCAGGATGTTCAGCTCCACCACGTCCTCGAACCCGGTGGTCGGGCGGTCGGCCGCTTTGGTCCAGTCGACGGCGGCGGTGGTGCGCGGCCGGCTGCGCACGTAGCGCACCTGGTCGACCACGACGCGGCGGGCGATGGACAGCAGCCAGGTGCGGGCCGAGGCCCGGCCCGCGAACCGCGGGAGGCTCCTGAGGGCCCGCAGGTAGGTCTCCTGGGTCAGGTCATCGGCCTGGTCGACGGAGGCCAGGTGCGCGACGAACCGCCACACGTCGCGTTGGGTGGCGCGGACGAACTGCTCCAGCGCGGAACGATTTCCGGCACCGGCCGCCATCGCGAGCTCGGTCAACCGGGCGTCATCGGACGCGGATCGACTCACGCCCCGGGACACTACTTCAACCGCGGCCCCGGGAAACCCCCCGGGAACCGGCGGCCCCCGGCGCGCGACTACGTGGACAGCACGACCAGGAAGGTCCCGATGTCCACGATCCCGACGCTGGAACGCCCCGCCGAACGCGAGGTGGAGCTGTCCGTCAGCGGCATGACCTGCGCCGCGTGCGCGACGCGGGTGGAGCGCAAGCTCAACAAGCTCGACGGCGTGCGGGCGAGTGTGAACTTCGCTACCGCGCGGGCCAACGTCGCGATCTCGTCCGGCATCGACGACGCGAAGCTGCTGGAAACGGTCCAGCAGGCGGGATACGGCGCCGACACCGTCCGGCCCGAGCCCGGCGACGACCCCGGCAGGGCGCTGTGGCGGCGGCTGCTGGTCTCGGTGCTGCTGTTCGTCCCGCTCTGCGATCTCTCGCTGTTGTTCACCGCGCAGCCCGCGACCCGCTTCCCGGGCTGGCAGTGGGTGCTGGTGGCGCTGGCCGCGCCGGTGGTGCTCTGGGCCGCGTTCCCGCTGCACCGGACCGCGGTGAAGAACGCGCGGCACGGCATGTCCTCGATGGACACGCTGGTTTCGATCGGGATCACCGCCTCCGCCGTCTGGTCGGCGTACGCGATGTTCTTCCAGGACGACCGCTTCGACGGCGGCGGTTTCTGGCAGCTGCTGCGCGCGGACGGCGCGATCTACCTGGAGGTCGCGGCCGGGGTCACGACCTTCGTGCTCGCCGGTCGCTACTTCGAGGCCCGTGCGCAGCGCCGGGCTGGGGACGCGTTGCGGGCGCTGGCGGGGTTGCGGCCGAAGACAGTCGTGCTCGACGACGGTTCGGAGGTGGACGTCGACGAGCTGCGGGCGGGCAGCCGGTTCGTGGTCCGCCCTGGCGAGACCGTCGCCACCGACGGCGTGGTCCGCGAGGGCCGCGCCGACCTGGACTGCGGTGCCATGACAGGCGAATCGCTACCGGTCGCGGTCGCTGCGGGCGACGAGGTGACCGGTGCGACGGTGGTGCTGACCGGCAGGCTGGTGGTGGAGGCGACCAGGGTCGGCCGCGAGACTCGGCTGGCCGCGATGGTCCGGCTGGTCGAGCAGGCGCAGTCCGGCAAGGCGGCGGTGCAGCGGCTGGCCGACCGGGTGTCGGCCTGGTTCGTCCCCGCGGTGCTGGTCCTTTCGGTGTCCACTTTGGTCGCCTGGCTGCTGGCGGGCGGCTCCGGTGAGCGTGCTTTCACCGCTGCGCTGGCGGTTCTGGTGATCGCGTGCCCCTGCGCCTTGGGGCTGGCCACGCCGACCGCGCTGATGGTCGCGTCCGGGCGGGGCGCACTGCTGGGGATCTTCATCAAGGGCTACTCGGCGCTGGAGTCGACCAAGGCGATCGACACCGTTGTGCTGGACAAGACGGGAACCGTCACCGAAGGCCGGATGTCGTTGGTGGACGTGGAATGCGCGCCTGGAACCGGCCGGGAGTCAGTGCTGCGCCTGGCGGGTGCGCTGGAGGACGCCTCCGAACACGCGGTCGGCCGGGCTGTCGCGTCCAGGGCGCGGGAAGAGCTCGGCGAATTGTCCACTGTGGAGGACTTCCGCAATCTCCCCGGGATGGGCGCGGTCGGAGTGGTCGACGGGCATGACGTGCTGGTCGGCCGGGCCGCGCTGTTCGAGGACGTGCCGGACTCGCTCGACGCCAGGCGCCGCGAGTGGGAACGGCAGGGGCGTACCGCCGTGCTGTTCGGGGAAGCCGGTCGAGCCGTGGCGGTCCTGGCGCTGGCCGACGTGGTGAAGCCCTCGGCGGCGACGGCCGTCGGCGAACTGCACCGGCTCGGGCTCCGCACGGTGCTGCTGACCGGGGACAACGCCGCGACAGCGGAGGCCGTCGCCGCGGAGATCGGCGTCAGCGAGGTCATCGCCGAAGTGCTCCCGGACGACAAGGTCGCCGTCGTGCGGCGGTTGCGGGAACAGGGCCGGGTGGTTGCCGTGGTCGGCGACGGCGTCAACGACGCCCCCGCGTTGGCCGCCGCCGACCTCGGGCTCGCGGTCGGCACCGGCACCGACGTCGCGATCAACGCGGCCGACCTGATCCTGGTGCGCGACGAGCTGACCGTGGTGCCGGACGCGATCCGGCTGGCCCGGGCGACCCTGCGCACGATCCGGGGGAACCTGCTGTGGGCCTTCGGCTACAACCTCGCGGCGATCCCGCTCGCCGCACTGGGCCTGCTCAACCCGCTGATCGCGGGCGGCGCGATGGCGCTGTCGTCGTTCTTCGTGGTCTCCAACAGCCTCCGGCTGCGGCGGTACCGGCCTCACCGCCGCTGACGGGCGAGTTCGGCGAGCATCGCGTTGTAGGCGGCCAGCTCGTCGTCGCCGGAGCGGTTGGTGCGGCGGCCCTCCCGCAGGTCGTGCCGGTACCACTGGGTCAGCAGCGCGATCAGGACCAGCACCAGCGGGATCTCGCCGCCGGCCCACGCGATCCCGCCGCCGAGCGCCTGGTCGGCGAGCAGGTCAGGGGACCACGGCAGGTCCAGGGTGCGGTAGAAGTTCTCGGCGATCACCCCGGACATGCCCATGACGATCACGCCGAAGAAGGCGTGGAAGGGCATGACCGCGAACACCATCGCCAACCGGGCCAGGTGCGGCAGCGGCTTGGGCGCGGGATCGACCCCGATCACCGCCCAGTAGTACAGGTAGCCGACGAGGAGGAAGTGCGCGTTCATCAGCTCGTGCGCCCAGTGCTGGGACATCGCCGACTCGAACAGCGGCGTGAAGTACAGGGCGTAGAAGGAGCCGACGAACAGCAGCGTGGCGAGCGCCGGGTGGGCGAGCACTCGTGCGAGCGGGGAATGGACGACGGCGAGCAGCCATTCCCTCGGCCCGAGCGGGTTTCCGCGACCGCTCGGCGGAATCGCCCGCAGTGCCAACGTGATCGGGCCACCCAGCGCGAGCAGCACGGGCACGAGCATGTTCAGGACCATGTGCACGAGCATGTGCGCGCTGAACATCCCGGACGAGTACACGCCGAGACCGGACGATGTCGCCACCAGCAGCGTCGCGCACCCGCCGAGCCAGGCCGCGGTGCGGCCGACCGGCCAGCCGTCGCCACGCCTGCGCAGCCTGCGGACGCCTGCCAGGTACAGGACGGCCAGGACCACCGCCGCGGTGCCGAGGATCAGGTCGAACCGCCAGGTCGTGACCAGCCCGAGCAGCGTCGGGGGAGAGGGCAGGTCGTAGCCGATCACCGTGGCCGTGGGACCGACCTCGCGGTCCAGCAGGTTCGGCGGCGGCGTGTGCGCCATGCCCATCGAGACGCCGACCGTGACCAGCATGATCGCCAGCTCCGGTCCGAGCACCCGCCGACCGGCCCGGCGCCGGACGACGACGCAGGCGGCGCCGAGCACCAGCAGGCAGCCGACCTTCGCCAGCACCAGCGCACCGTAGGAAGTCCCGAAAAGCTGGGGAAGCGGGATCAGCACCAGCGAGTCGACGATGCCGGAAACCGCGAGCACCACCCAGCATCCGAGCGCGAGCTTCCGATAACGCCGGAGCACCAACGCTTCCTGGCCGCCGTTCCGACGCAGGTGCGCGCAAACCGCGACCAGCACACCGAGCCACAACGCAGCAGCGACGACGTGCAGCAGCATCGCGTTGGTGGCGATGTCGTGCCCGGCGTTGGAGGCGGAGTGGCTGACCACCGCGGGCGGGAGCAGCCCGGCGGCGGCGACCCCCGCCAGCAGCATCACCGGCCGCCAGGCGAGGACGAAGTGGCAGCCGACCGAGACCACCAACGCGACGACCGCGGTCGCCACCCACGCCTTCGGCTCGACCATCGCGTGCAGAAGACCGGAAAAGCCGCTTGGGGAAAGAACTTCGGCCAGCGACTGCCCGGCGGAATCGGCCATCTCGAAGGGAACCATCGCGACGGCCGAGCCGAACCACGCCCACCCGGCGGCCCCGGCGCTCCGCAGCGCCGCGTACCCGTCCGCGGACACGCCCCCGGTCTTGCGGGGCGAGGTGAAGAACGCGCAGAAGACGAGGGAGCCCAGGCACACCGCAGCCGCGATGTCGGCGGTCATCCGCAGCAGGTTCACGCCGACCGCGGTCACCGCGCCGGGATCGGGGTAGCCGAGCGCGGAGTACGCCGCGTCCCCGACCGACCACACGAGCGCGACCACGATGACGACCGCCGCCACCACGCCCCACGCGATGTGCTTGAGCATCCGTTGGCCTCCTGGTGTTCTCAGGAGGAAGTCGCGCGCCAGGACAGCGGGGTTCCCGGGCGGTGCTGTCTAGTTCCCCAGGTAGTTCTCCGGCCCTGCCTCGCTGGAAGCCGAGTTCGCGGCGGGCGCGGTCCACTCCTTGGCGCTCTCGTCCGAAGTCAGGTTCGTGTAGAAAGCGGTCGCCATCACCAGGTACCGGTGGTCGACGTTGCGGTACTGGGAACGCGCCGAGTCCAGGAAGTCCGACCGGTCGCAGGCGTCGCTGCCGCTGCCGCTCTTCGGGCAGAAGATCCCGTAGTCGGCCGTCTCCATCCGGTCGAAGGCGTCGAACGCCTGCTGCGCGGTCGAGGCGTCTTCGAACGGGTGCACCTGGACCGAGATCAGGACACTGCCGTTCCCAGGGCGGTAGTTCCCGGTCACGCTCCTGGAACAGCCGTTGTTCCCCAGCGCTTCCTTGACGTTGCTGCTCATGTGGGCCGCGCTGGTGCAGTCGTGCACACCCGACGCCACCAGCTCGTAGTAAACGCCCTTGCCGTCGGTGAAGCTGTCGGGCAGCAGGGCGTCCTCGGTCAACGGCGTCTCGTCAGTGGAGATGTCGTCCAGCGAGCGGGGATCGAATTCGGCACTGGTCGGCGTGATCTCCTCGGAGGACTCCACCGGTTCCGTGCTTTCGGGCTCGGTGGTTTCCGGCTCCGTGGTCGCGGAATAGGAGTACGAGGGTTCGGCCGGCGAAGTGCTCGGCGTTCCCTCCTCGGAGAACACGCTGGACAACTGCCCGATGTTGGAGAACCCGAAGAACCCCAGGATCGCCACGACCGACGCGGCGACGGTGGTCATCAGAACCCAGGGCGGGTCCCCGGACTCACCCTTCTTCCCATCGGAATCGCTGCTGCCGTCCACCAACGCCACGGACCCCCGCTCATGGCCACCGCAGTGCCATCCCCTTGGACTTTAGCAACTTTCACACCCGGAAATCCCCGCTTCAAGCGGGGTTCCCGCGCACCCGGCCGATCACGCGCGCGTACATCCGGCCGGGGCTCGGCGTGCACTCCGGGTCGAGAAAACCGGGCAGCATCGGCAGATCCACCGCGAACGGCTGCAACCGCTCGTAGAGCACGTTCGCGTCGGCGGGCCGGTTCTCCGGCGCCTTCTCCAGCAGGTCCTGGACCAGCCGGTCGAGCTCGGACGGAACGCCGTGCAGCGTCGGCGGCGGCTGCTTGACCTGCTTCTCGAACACCGCGTACGCGGTCGGACCGGTGAACAGCTGCCGCCCGGTCAGCATCTCGTGCAGCACGCACCCCAGGGCGTAGAGGTCGCTGCGCGTCCCGGCGACCCCGTGCTGGATCTGCTCGGGCGCCATGTACGCCGGGGTGCCGACGATCTGCCCGGCCCGGGTGAACTGGGCGACGTCGGTGTCGCGCAGCATCGCCAGGCCGAAGTCGAGGACCTTCACGCTGCCGTCCGGGCAGAGCATCAGGTTGGTGGGCTTGAGATCCCGGTGGCAGATCGACAGCGAGTGCGCCGCCGACAGCACCGCGCAGGACTGCGCCGCGATCGCCGCCGCCCACGGCACCGGGACCGGCCCGTGCTCGCCGATCAGGTCCGACACCGTGACGCCGTCGATGAACTGCATGACCTGGAACAGCCGCTGGTCGAAGGTGCCGAAGTCGTAGAGGGTCGGCGCGCCCGCGTGCTCCAGCCGGGCCAGGATCCGCGCCTCGCGGATGAAGCGGTGCTCCAGCTCGTCGTCGGGACCGCCGGGCAGGTGCAGGAACTTCACCGCCACCCGCCGGTCCAGGTGCAGGTCGTGCCCGCGGTGCACGGCTCCCATCCCGCCCTTGCCGAGGGGGAGCTCGTCGAGCTCGTACCGGTCGGCGATGCGCATTCGCCCTCCCAATCGCGGGTTCACCGCACGGCTTCGGGTTCGAGCTGGCCGTCGAGCAGCCCCGCGCAGCCCAGCCGGGCGAGCCGCGCGGCCAGCTCCGCGGTCTCCCGCGCGGCATCGGCCAGCTCGGCCAGCCGCCGGAACGCCGCGCCGTGCGCGCGCTGCTCTTCCAGCGGCAGCCGAGGAATCCGGGTGCGCCGCGCGTCGATCCGGCTGGAACCGGGGCCGGTGCGCGGGTCGGCGGAGCGCAGCACGCCCGCCAGGAACTCGGCGTCGAGGTGCTGCGGGTCGACGCGGTAGCGGGTGAGGTACGGGCCGAGCACCGCGCTGCCGGTGACCACCCGCGCGGCGCCGGTCGGCGCGGCGACGACATCGCCCGGCTCGACCTCGACCAGGCCGTCCGCGGACGTGGTCCAGCCGGAGGCGGACCGGTTGTGCGCCACGTCGTCGGCGGTGAGCACCGCGACGTCACCACTGCCGGTGGTCAGCTTGGCGGGGGAGTGCCGGACCGCGACCAGTCCGGCCTTGGTCAGCTCGCCGATGGTGGTGACCGGCAGCGCCCGCCGCTGCGGCAGGATTTCCAGCTCCGGCAACGGGATCGACAGCTCGCGCAGCTGCTCCAGCGTCGCGCCGTACTCCCCCCGGAGGTCCCGCCCGGAGCGGTCCGAGCCGCGCAGCGCCGGGGTCAGGTCGATGTCGTCGTCGAGCAGGTCGATGATCCGGGTGCCGTTCGACTCCGGATCGGCCAGGTGCGCCAGCCAGCTCTGCTCCACAGTGGACAGATCTTCGGCGGCCAGCAGCAGGAGGTGCGACGGCGGCCGTTCCCCCCGCTTCGGCCGCCGCAGCAGCCAGAGGTCCGGGCCGGCGGAGGGCAGCGTCACCACCGCGCGCAGCGCGCCTGCCCGGAGCAGGTTCCCGCGGATCCGCCTGCCCGGCCGCCTGCCCGCCGCGGCGGGCGGCATCAGGATCGCGACCAGCCCGCCGGGCCGGACGTGCGCGAGGCAGTGCTGCGCCCACGCCAGCTCCGGTTCCCCGCGCGGCGGCACGCCGTACTCCCAGCGCGGATCGCCGGTCAGCTCGCCGTGCCCCCACGACCGCTCGTTGAACGGCGGCTCGCACAGCACGGCGTCGGCGACCCGGTCGGCGAAGGCGTCCTGCCGCAGCGAATCGCCCGCGACGAGCTCGGTTTCCCTGCCGTGCAGGCGAAGCCGGGTGGCGGCGATCGACGCGTGCGCGTCGTCGAGCTCCTGGCCGAGCACCCGGGCCGCCGGGGCGGCGAGCAGCAGCCCGCCCAGGCCGCAGGCCGGGTCGAGCACGGTCCCGGTGGTCTCGCACAGCCGCGCCATCAGCTCCGCGACCGGTCGCGGTGTCGCCGACACCCGGCGCGAGTGCGCTTCCAGGTAGCGCTCGCAGAGGAAGTCGAACGCCTCGGCGCCGCCGAGCTCGTCGGTGAGTTCGGTCAGCAGCGGTGCGAGCCCGGCGTCGTCGAGCGGTTCGCCGTCGAGCAGGAACTGCCCGGCGGCGGCGACGAGCCTGCCGAGGTGGAGGTCGTCGGCGGTGGTGCGCAGCCGCTGCCACACCCGCTCGGTGAGCGGGACCTCGAAGGTCTTGCCGTTGCGGCGCAGCCAGTCCTCGACCTCGCGCAGCGAGAACAGCGGGCTGGACGTGGTGCCGCCGACCGGGCGGGGGAAGTCGTCGTAGCGGCGGCGCCAGTTGCTCACCGCGGCTCGGCCGACATCGACCAGCCTGGCGATGTCGGCGGCGTTCACGGTGGCATCCGAGCTCATCGGCACCACTCTAGACGAGCTCACAGATCGGGTCCACGACCGAAGTGCTTGTGAACTGAGTTCACTAGTGATTCACTGGAGCCATGACACACGACGACTCGTTGGTGCTCCGCTACGCCAGTAGATCGGATCCGGGGCGCCGCCGTCAGGCGAACGAGGATTCCGCCTACGCCAGTCCCCGCGTGTTCGCCGTCGCCGACGGCATGGGCGGCCACGCCCACGGTGAGGTCGCCAGCGGTGTCGCCGTCGAGGTCATCGGCGACCTCGACCGCGATCTGGACCCGCGGGTGGACCTGCTCGACGCCCTGTCCGACTCGGTCACCGAGATCGGCCACCGGTTGACCACCCTGGCCCTGCGCAACCCGGATCTCAAGGGCATGGGCAGCACGCTGACCGCGCTGGTCTGGGACGGCGCCCGGTTCGCCCTCGGCCACGTCGGCGACTCCCGCGGCTACCTGCTCCGGGAGGGCAGGCTCCAGCAGCTGACCCGCGACCACACGATGGTCCAGGAGCTGGTCGACGCCGGCCGCATCACCGAGGAGCAGGCCGCCGAACACCCGCGCCGCTCGCTGCTCACCCAGGCCCTGCGCAGCGGCGAGTCGCCGGTTCCGGACCTGGCGTACCTGGAGGTCCGGCCCTTCGACCGCTACCTGCTGTGCTCCGACGGCGTGACCGCGGTGCTCGGCCCCGGCGAGGTCCAGGAGGCCCTGGCCGGCATCGCGAACCCCGCCGAGGCGGCCGAGCAGCTGATCGCGCTGGCCAACGCGGGCGGCGGCCCGGACAACATCACCTGCGTCATCGCCGACGTGCTCCCGGCCGACTACGCCGAAGCCGACGGCGAGCAGGGCGCGAGCTGGTGGCAGCGGCTGCTGGGCGGCTGAGATCGGCGCTGGGATCGCCCCCGGGATCAGCACCGGGTTCGCCACACTGTGAGCTTGGTCGACTCCGCTTGGTATCGGGGTGAAGATCGATTAGACATGTTCCCGGGTCATCCGGGTGCGGATGACCCGGGCGCGGGCTCACTGGGGGTGCCCGCCGCCCCTTCCGGGCGCGCGCAGAGAAGGGCGTGCGCCGCTGATCCCGCGCGGAACCGGCGGCGGCCCGGTCCGGCTATGACCGGACCAGCCGGACGATGGCGTCGTTGGCCTCGCGCAGCTTCTCCTCGGCGACCGCGCCACCCTCGGCCACCGCCTCGGCGACGCAGTGTTCGAGGTGCTGCTCGATCAGCCCGAGCGAGACCGCCTGCAGCGCCTTGGTCGCCGCCCCGACCTGGGTCAGGATGTCGATGCAGTACTCGTCCTCGTCGATCATCCGCTGCAGTCCGCGGATCTGACCCTCGATGCGGCGCAACCGCTTGAGGTAGCCGTCCTTGTCCTCGGTGTAGCCACGCATCTGCTTCAACTCCTGGATCATCCGCGCCGAAAGCCGCCCGCATACGATACCGCCGTACGGGCCGGTACGGCTCCTACCTGCTCCGATGGCCCGGATGTCCACAGTGGACATCCGGGCCGCCGTAGCACTCGCTCAGGCCGGGCGGAACCCGCGCAGCCGGAGGCTGTTGGACACCACGAACACCGAGCTGAACGCCATCGCCGCACCCGCGATCATCGGGTTGAGCAGGCCGGCCGCCGCCAGCGGCAGCGCGGCCACGTTGTAGGCGAAGGCCCAGAACAGGTTGCCCTTGATGGTGCCCAGCGTGCGCCGGGAGAGCCGGATCGCGTCGGCCGCCGCCCGCAGGTCGCCACGGACCAGGGTCAGGTCCCCGGCCTCGATGGCGACGTCGGTGCCGGTGCCCATGGCCAGCCCGAGATCGGCCCTGACCAGCGCGGCGGCGTCGTTGACCCCGTCGCCGACCATCGCGACCACCCGGCCCTCGCCCTGCAACCGGGACACCACGTCGACCTTGTCCGCGGGCAGCACCTCGGCGATGACCTCGTCGATGCCGACCTTCGCCGCCACCGCGCGGGCCGCCGCCTCGTTGTCACCGGTCAGCAGGATCGGCGTCAGCCCCAGGCCGCGCAGCTGCGCGACCGCTTCCGCCGAGGTCGGCTTGACGGTGTCCGACACCACCAGCACGGCCCGCGCCCTGCCGTCCCACGCGACCGCGACCGCGGTCGCGCCTTCGGACTCGGCCGCCGCCTTCGCGTCGGCCAGCTCCGCGGGCAGCTCGACGCTCCACTCCGCCAGCAGCGCGGCCCGTCCGACCAGCATCGCGCGTCCGTCGACCACGCCCTGCACGCCGAGCCCTTCGAGGTTGGCGAAGTCCGCCACCTCCGGCAGCGCCCCGGCCTGAGCGCGGGCCCCAGCAGCGATGGCCTTGGCGATCGGATGCTCGGAGGCGTCCTCGACCGCACCGGCCAGCCGCAGCACCTCGGTCGCGTCCTCGCCTTCGGCGGCGACGACGCGCGCCAGCGACATCTGCCCGGACGTCACGGTCCCGGTCTTGTCCAGCACCACGGTGTCGATGCGCCGGGTGGACTCCAGCACCTCCGGTCCCTTGATCAGGATGCCGAGCTGGGCGCCCCGGCCGGTCCCGACCAGCAGCGCGGTCGGCGTGGCCAGGCCGAGGGCGCACGGGCAGGCGATGATCAGCACCGCGACCGCGGCGGTGAACGCCATCCCCACCGAACCGCCGGTGCCCAGCCAGAACCCGAGGGTCGCGAAGGCCAGCGCGATCACGATCGGCACGAACACCGCCGAGACCCGGTCGGCCAGCCGCTGCACCTCGGCCTTGCCGGTCTGGGCGTCCTCGACGAGCTTGGCCATCTGCGCCAGCTGGGTGTCCGAGCCGACGCGGGTCGCCCGCACCACCAGCCGCCCGCCTGCGTTGACGGTCGCGCCGACGACGGTGTCGCCGGGCCCGACCTCGACCGGCACCGACTCGCCGGTGAGCATGCTCGCGTCGACCGCCGAGCTGCCGTCCTCGATCACGCCGTCGGTGGCGATCTTCTCGCCCGGCCGCACCACGAACCGGTCGCCGACGGCGAGCCGGTCGACGGGAACGCGCTCCTCCTGGCCGTCGCGCAGCACGGCGACGTCCTTGGCGCCGAGTTCGAGCAGCGCCCGCAGCGCAGCGCCCGCCCGCCGCTTGGACCTGGCCTCGAAGTAGCGGCCGGCGAGGATGAACGTGGTGACGCCTGCGGCGACTTCGAGGTAGATGTTCCCGGTGCCCGAGGTCCGCTGGACGCTGAACTCGAAACCGTGCGTCATGCCGGGAGTTCCGGCGGTGCCGAGGAACAGCGCGTAGAGCGACCACGCGAGCGCGGCCAGCGTGCCCATCGAGATCAGCGTGTCCATGGTGGCCGTGCCGTGGCGCAGGTTGGTCCACGCGGCGCGGTGGAACGGCAGCGCCGCCCACACCACGACCGGCGCGGCCAGCGTCAGCGACAACCACTGCCAGTTGGTGAACTGCAGCGCCGGGAACATGGCCAGCAGGATCACCGGGACCGAGAGCGCGGTGCTGACCAGCAGCCGCGTCCGCAGCGGATCGGCCTCCTCGGCCGGGGGCTCTGCTTCCTCCGCCTCCGGCTGCGGGACGGTGGCGGTGTAACCGGCCTTCTCGACGACGGCGACCAGCTCGTCCGGGGTGATCCCGTCGGGGTGGACGACGTTGGCCTTCTCGGTCGCGTAGTTGACCGTGGCCTGCACGCCCTCGATCTTGTTGAGCTTCTTCTCGATCCGCGCGGCGCAGGAGGCGCAGGTCATGCCGCCGATGGCCAGCTCGATGCGGGCACCGGTGCCGGTGTCGGTGGCGGTCATCGTCCGGTCTCGCTTCCGTGGTCGTGGTTCGCGGTTTCCTGCTGCTGCGTGCTCTCGCCGTCCAGCGGGCCGACGGCGCTGCCCACCGCGTAGGCGCCGCCGAAGGCGATCGCGGCGATCAGCGCGAAGCCGCCGAGCTTGGTCGCGGCGTTCATGCCCGACTCACCACCTCGTAGCCTGCCTCGTCGACGGCGGCGGCGATCTCCGCGTCGGCGAGCGCGTTCTGGCTGGTCACGGTGACCGTACCGGTGGGCAGGTCGACGTCGACCCGCTGCACCCCGGCGAGCCCGCCGACCTCGGAGCGCACGGACTGGGCGCAGTGGTCGCAGGTCATGCCCTTGACGAGGTAGCTGGTGGTGGTCATCTCCGAGGTCCTCTCACTTGGGTCGGGTCCACCGCCCGACGCGGTGCATACAATACCCCCCTAGGGTATGAAGTCAAGCCTGCGGTTCGCCCGGACGGGGTTTCCCAGGTCAGGTGATGCGGGAGGGTGCCGTCCCGGGTGTCTACCCCCTGGGGGTACCCGGCGGGTGGGGTGGAAAACGCCCGCGCGGAGTGCGGGCGTTGCGGCCGGATGCGCGCGGTCGGCAGATCGGTGCGGTCGGCCGGATTTCTGGGAACGAGCAGCCGACAGGGGGGGGAGTCGCGGGCGGGACTGATACGACGGCCGGGGACGAGCGGATGACCGGGCCGAGGCCGAGTGGCGGATCGGGATCGGCGGTGGGTCGGGTTGGTGGCGGGTCGGGTCAGTGACCGACCGGGATCAGCAACCGACCAGGATCAGCGGCGGCCGGGATTGGTGGCCGACCGGGATCAGCGACCAACCAAGATCAGCGACCGCCCGCAACCACCCGGCCGACCTGGGCCGATGTGGCTGGGCGGGAGATCGCCCGCCCAGCCGCGCGAACCCGGCGAGCCGGTCCGGACGGACCCGGTCGAGCCATGGGGAGCGGCTTGTACGAGTCCCGGGTCAGTCCGGACCGGTCGAGCGGCCTGCATGCGTCGGAACAGGCCGCGGGTCCGAGCGTTCGGCGCGCGGCCGGTCAGGCCGACGCGGCCAGCCAGGCGGAGCGTCCCGCGTGCGTCGGCACCCAGCAGCCCGCCGCGGAACCGGCCAGCTCGACCGGATCCTCCAGCGCTAACACCTGCTTGATCACCTCGCGGGCGCGTCCGGTGGTCCGCCAGATGACGGTCTGCGGGAACAGCACGTCCGGCTCGTCGCCGGGGATGCGCGCGGCGTCGGCGTCGTCCTCCCCGTAGAGCTGGACGATGTCGATCACGCCGTGGTGCACCCGCAGGCCGACCACCGCGACGAGCGACCCGACGGAGTCGCGGGGGTGCGCGAACTGGAAGTCGCGGGAGATCAGGGCCTGCAGTCCGTCGGTGACGTCCTTCGCGGTGCCACCGCTGATCGTCCGTGCCTGCTGGTCGAGGTTCGGGTCTGCCCAGTACACGATGCCCCCTCAGGCGATCAGGTCGTCGAACTCGCCGTCTTTGGCGCCGCTGAGGAACGCCGCGATCTCGTCGCGGGTGTAAACAAGCGCCGGGCCTTCCGGATATCGCGAGTTGCGAACGGCGATCTCACCGTCCACCAGGGGAGCCAGCTCCACGCAGTTGCCCACGGAGCCGCTGTACCTGCTCTTGCGCCAGGACGCGTCGAACAGCTGCTGCGCGGGCATTCCGTTCTGAACCCTCGACATCGAAATCCCCAACCTCCCCCGATGTGCCTTGCACGGCCATCTGCACGTGCAGGCGACCGTGCACAAAAGGTAGCAGTTGCGGATGCAAGAGAGAATGCACGTGCAGACGGGTGCGATCTACGTCACATTCTCGTGCGCTACTGTGCGGTAATACTGGGAAGAACTAGAGCTCTTCGAGCGCGGAGGACAGCCTCTTGCGGGTTGCCTCCGGGGTCAGCGCGTCGACCGCGAGGCGGTGGCTGACCTTGCTGTACAGCTCGACGTCGTCGGGCTTGTCGAGGTAGAGGGCACCGCAGAGGTGCTCCAGGTAGACGATGTCGGGGATCTCCGGCTCGGCGAAGCGCAGGATGGTGAACGCGCCCTCGGCCGCCGACCGGCCCACTTCCAGCGGCACGACCTGCAACGAGATCGTCGGCAGCTTGGTGACCTCGAGCAGGTGCTCGATCTGCTCGCGCAGCACCTTCCGGCCGCCGATCGGGCGCAGCAGCACCGACTCGTCGATGACCGCCCACAGCCGCGGTGCGCGCGGCTGCTGGAACAGCCGCTGGCGCTGCATCCGCAGCTTGACCCGCCGCTCGATCTCGTCGTCGGAGGATTCCGGCCTGCCCTGCGAGGAGATCGCGCGGGCGTAGCGCTCGGTCTGGAGCAGGCCGGGGACGAACTGCAGCTCGAAGGTCTGGATCCGGGAGGCGGACTCCTCCAGGCCGACGTAGTCCTGGAACCACGACGCGACCAGGTCGCTGTAGCGGTGCCACCAGCCCGGTTCGTTGGACTTGCGGACCATTTCGAGGAAGCTCGCGCGCTCGTCCTCGTCGGTGACCTTGTAGAGCGTCAGCAGGTCGGAGACGTCGCGCTCCTTGAACCCGACCCTGCCGAGTTCGAGGCGGCTGATCTTGGAGCCGGAGCCGCGGATGGAGTAGCCCGCGTCCTCGCGGGAGATGCCGTTGGCCTCGCGCAACCTGCGGAGCTGGCTACCGAGGACAAGGCGCCGGGCGGTGGGGCCGCTGGTGGCGGCACCATCCGTGGTCACGTCCAGACCTCCCGAATATTCCGGCTCCCCGACCCGTTGTCGCATTCTCGCCACGGATCGTTACATGCGGCGGCAGTGTAGTGCAGAAAAACCGCAAAACCCGCATTACGCATCAGTACTCGCTCGGTCCGACCAACGGTTACGGCCGGGTCAGTTTGGTGACCCGCGTGTGCCGGCGGAGAACTCTACGCGCACCCATCCCTGCTCCGTCCAGGTGTGGACCGTGTGAATCCTGCGTTCGGCGTAGCCGGGCCGAGCACGCCGCGCCCGGGGGCATCGAAGCCCGTGGTTACCCTCGGTGCTGTGCTGACTGTGTCGACCGTGAACGTCAACGGGCTGAGGGCCGCGGCGAAGAAGGGCTTCGTGGAATGGCTCGCCGCCACCGACGCCGACGTGATCTGCCTCCAGGAGACCCGCGCCGAACCGGACCAGCTGCCCGCGGAGGTCCTGCGGCCGGAGGGCTGGCACACCCTGCTCGCGCCGTCGGCGGACAAGGGCCGCAGCGGGGTGGCGCTCTACAGCCGGCGCGAACCGCGCTCGACCCGGATCGGCTTCGGCTCCGCGGAGTTCGACAGCAGCGGGCGCTACGCGGAGTTCGACCTCGGCGACGTGGTCGTGGCCAGCCTCTACCTGCCCAGCGGCGACGTCGGCACGCCCCGGCAGGACGAGAAGGAACGGTTCATGAAGGAGTTCCTGCCGTACCTGGCCGACCTGCGCTCGCGCGCGGACAACGTCGTGGTGTGCGGCGACTGGAACATCGCCCACCGCGAGATCGACCTGAAGAACTGGAAGGCCAACCAGAAGTCGGCGGGGTTCCTGCCGGAGGAGAGGGCTTGGCTGAGCCAGGTCCTCGACGAGGGCTACGTCGACGTCGTGCGCGCGCTGCACCCGGAGGGCCCGGGCCCGTACACGTGGTGGTCGTACCGGGGCAAGGCGTTCGACAACGATTCCGGCTGGCGGATCGACTACCTCATGGCGACCGGCGATCTCGCCGAGCGCTGCACGGCCGCGCGCGTGGAGAAGGCCGAGAGCTATGACAAGCGGTGGAGCGACCACGCGCCGGTGACCGCGGTTTTCGACTTTTGAGCGTTCCGAAGGCCGGGCCTCTGAAACGTGGCGGTTGGGCGGTTTCCGGCTCGTGCGAGGGGTTTGGTGCGGCACACTGTGGGGGGTGGCAGACGGACACGAGATCCACAACGAGTTCCACGGGCAGGCCAAGACCAGCTTTCAGTTCGGCCCCAACTACGGTCATATCTCCGTAAACAGCCCATCGAGCTTGTCGGTCATCAACGAAAGGCAGGCGGAACACCTTCGGGACCTTGCCGGCCTGGTGCGTTCGGCGAGTGAGCGGGAGCTCGAGAAGTGGGGCCTGCGGGGGCGGGATGCGTTGCCGGTGCGCTGGCACACCGCGGCCGACGATCTGTTCGACCACTGGACGAAGATCCAGGGTGACGGTGCGCCCGTATCGCTGGACGGCGAGTTCACTGAGATCCGGGAAACGTACGAGACCGTCGAGTCCCGACGGCTGGTGATCCTGGGGCGGGCCGGTTCAGGTAAGACCGTGCTGGCCCACCGATTCATCCTCGACCTGGTCAGGCACAACCCTACCGGCCCGGTGCCGGTGCTGTTCAGCCTCAGCGACTGGAACCCGATAACCGAATTCCGGTCCTGGCTGATCGAGCACATAATCCGAGACTTCGCGTTCCTGGACACCCCGGACACCTCCGGGAAGAAGATGGCCGAGGTCTTCGTGCGACGCGACCTCATTCTGCCCGTCCTCGACGGGTTCGACGAGATCCCCAAGCAACACCGTTCCAAAGCGATCCGCCAGATCAGCTCGGTCGATCTCCCCCTGATCCTCACCAGCCGCCCCGACGAGTACGCCCGCGCCGTACACGAAATCAGAGCCGTCGGCGGGGCCGCGGCCATCGTGCTCGAAGACCTGCCCCTCGACGAGTCCCACGCATACCTGCGGCAGAGCACCGGGAAACCCTGCGGGTATGTCTGGGATGTGGTGTTCGAGCACCTGCGCACCGCCCCCGACGATCTCGCGAGCCGCAATCTCACCACGGTGCTGACCAGTCCACTGATGGTCGTGCTCGCCCGCACCGTCTACAACGACAATTCGGGCCACCAGCCAGGAGAACTCCTCGACACCGAACAATTCCCCACGGCCGAGGACATCGAAGACCGCCTCCTCCACCGCTACCTCAACACCGCCTACACCCACGACGCACAACGTCCACACTGGAGTTCTGATCAAGCACGCCGCTGGCTCGGTTACCTCGCCACACATCTCACCCGACGCAACAGCCATGACTTCGCTTGGTGGAGACTCCCTGCCACTCTCCATCGCCACATCCGCATCCTCGCCACGGTGGTCGCGCTTGGTACCACAGTTGCGCTCACTGCTGGGGTCGCGTACGGGATCGTGTATTGGATCATCTACGGGTTCGCAAATGCATTCATAGATGCGATTTCGATCGGAATCGCGTCCGGAATAGCTGCCGGAGTCGTGGTCGGGGGCATCAACGAATTGAGGTTATTGAGCGAGCGCGGTGGGCAAGAACCGGAACGGCTGCGCCTGGGATCGTGGCAGCGAAGCCACTCGCAGCGCTCATTTTCTACCCGCTTTAAGAAAGTCACATCCGTATTTGCCAAAGGACTCGCGCTCGGGCTCGCGCTGGGGCTCGGACTCGGATTTTCCTTCGAGTTGGTGTCCAATCTCAGTGGAATATTCGGGCTTCCGGTCCATGGGGGGACCTTGATGCTCATGGAAGAAATTATGTTCGGAGTAATTCTCGATTTTATGTACAATCCAGTGGCCAATTCGATAATAGAAATAAACGGCGACTCGAGGCTGAGTATAGGTCTAACTGCGTACGAAGTCGCGTTTGCCCTTACGTTCGGAATTACACTCAGCCTCGCATTCGGACTCGTGAACGTGATTGTGTCAACTCTCGGAGATACCCTCGACCCTCGCGCCACCGAGCCGTGGAAGCTTTTAGCTACCGACCGCCAGGTTGCGCTTGTCCAAATGGTCGCAACTGTGCTCGCTGTCTGGCTCGCATTCGGACTCGCCAACCTAGCCTGGATTCCGTACGCACTCATCGGTGGAATGCTCCGCCTCGCGCTCACGGCGTGGGGAAGCTGGCTGCTGTTCGCACGTCTGTGGCTCCCACTCACCGGGCGCCTGCCGTGGCGTCCGAAGCGCTTTCTCGAAGACGCCTACGACCGGGGCGTGCTGCGCCGCGCGGGCGCGGTCTACCAGTTCCGCCACGCCCGGCTCCGCGACCACCTCGCCCGTCAGGCCCAAGAGCAGTCGGCTGCCACGTAAACACTCGACCAGACATGTCGGGGTCGTTTCGGGTGTCGCCTTCGACAAGATCAACGGGCTGGCGGATCGACTACCTCATGGCGACCGGCGATCTCGCGGAGCGCTGCACGGCCGCGCGCGTGGAGAAGGCCGAGAGCTATGACAAGCGGTGGTCGGATCATGCTCCGGTGACGGCGGTTTTCGACTTCTGATCGTTCGGTGTTTATTCCGCCATACCCGGCTCCGGGATCACCTCGCCGGTCAATATCAAGCTGACGTCAAACGGATAGTGGTGTTGCGGCGCGGAAACCCCGCGCCGCAACACCGGAACGTCAGCCCTTTCAGCAGGGGCGGAGAGAAGACGTTTCGTTGTCCCGGACTTCTGACGTGGGCGTGAAGTTCCCGCTTTCTCCCGGAACAATGGTCATGGCGCGGCCGTTGTAGCCATCTCCCTCGTAAACGCACCAGGCGTTTGCCGAGTTGTTGACCGCCGAGCTGGCCTTGTTGTCGAAATCGCCGAGGTAGGGGCTCCCGGGACTGCCCGGGACGTAAACGGTGCTCGGGCCGTCGTCTCCGGCGTTCGGCATGTCGTAGATGCAGAAGGCCCCCGGTTCGCAAGGGCGTGGCTGCATTACTGGCTGCGGCGGTTCCGGTGCGGTTGCCTGTGCCGGTGCGCTGACGGCGGCAATTGATGCCGCCGCGGCCACGGCCGAGGCGCTTGCCGCGGAGATCCGCTGGACCAGTGTTCGCATATGTAGAACTCCTCAAAGAAGTTGGGTTCCGGCTGCGCTGTTTCCACCAGGCCGAAGCCGGAACGATCACCCCAGATTGCGCCGCCAGGCTAACACCCGAGCCACCGGTCCGGAGGGCTTTCGGGCAAACCCCTCGACCTCCTGGCACGGGCCGCGGGTCCAGCGCGGTGCGCTGCGGCGCGGCCCGCGCGCGGCGGTCGGATCGTTCCGGCGGCGGCCGTTTTTCTCTTTCCGATTACCTGCACGTCGCAACTGCACGTGCAGACGGCGCGTGCGCCACCGCTGGTCCAAATTTTTCACGTTCATTCCGGTTCGTCCGCTTCCCGGGAGAATCGTCGCGGGGGATCAGCTGGTCCGGTGAGGGAATATGCCATTTGGTGAATGTCGGCCGGTTGGTGTATTCCGAATGGGGGCAGGAATTGGCTTCGCCGCGTGGCTTGCTTCTAGCATCCGCGGTATGCGGATCATCATCATCGACTGCGGGGACTGCGGGGGCAGAGGTTGCGACCGCTGCGACGGTACCGGCACGATCACGATCGTCGAAGACTGACGATGGGGTGGGAGAGGCTTCCGCCGGGCGCGGTACCGGAAATCATCCAGATCAAGTCCGGCAAGACCTTCACCGTCTACCGGGTGCCGATGCCGTGCGAAGGACCCGAGGTCAGGCAGGCCGCCGACGGCCGGTCGTACCTGGTCTACATGTACGCCTGCTTCGTCTTCCGGTGGTTCCGCGGGGAAAGCCGGGTGCGGATCTACGCCGGGCACATCGACCAGGACTTCCGCTGGCCGCTGCCGTGGGAGCTCAACATCGAGGACAGGTGGGACCGGGAGGCGCTGGTCGGGCGCGCCCGGGACTGGGTCCGCAGCCACCGGTCCCGGTTCGAGTCGAACCAGCGCAGGCGATAAACCCGTTGTCCCCGCGCCCGGGCCGGGCTAGGTTGCGTGCGCCCGCGACGAGACGTCAGGAGGTGAGGGCCGTGCTCACGACATCCGCGCGCTCCCTCCTCGGCACCAGGGCACCGGGGTTCCGGCCGGGAGCGCGGCTTCTCCCGGAAGGAATCCAATGACCGACCTGGTCATCCGCTCGCTCGCCGTCGGCGAGGAGCAGCTCTTCGAATCCCTGCCCGACGCCGGCCTCGTCGGTCCGGCGCTGCTCGGCCGGACCTTCGGCGCCGAGCACCGGCCGGAGTGGACGCGCGTGGCGCTGCGCGACGGCGTCGTGGTCGCCCGCGCGGCGTGGCGGGGCGGACCGGACGACGACGTGCCGTCCGTGCTGGACTGGTTCGACTTCACCGACTTCGACGCCGCGGTGCGGCTGCTGCGCAGCGCGCCCGCGCGCACCGAGTACTCCCTGACGCTGCCGCCCGGCTGGCGGGACAACCCGGCGGTGAAGGAGGCGGCTGACGCCCGCATCGCCGCCGCCACGGCCGCCGGGCTGGAGTTCCTGGTCGAGCGCTACCGCTACCGCTGGACCCCGGACCACGGGCTTCCTGCCCGGCCGGGGCGGCTGGCGTTCCACGCGGAACCGGACGACGACGTCTTCCTCGCAGCGTTCCGGAAGGTGCACGAGGGCACGCTCGACGCGCACGCCCGCCGCGCCACCGACGAGTCCGGACTGGACGCCGCCGCACGGGAAGACCTCGACCTCCTGCTTGCGCTGCCCGGTCCGCGGAGCTGGTGGCGGCTGGCCCGCACCGAGGACGGCGACCTCGCCGGGCTCTGCATCCCGTCGCGCACCCAGTCCGACCCGGTCATCGGCTACATCGGCGTGCTGCCCGGCCACCGCGGCCGCGGCTACGCCTACGACCTGCTCGTGGAGGCGACCCACCTGCTCGTCGAAGCGGGCGCCGACCGGATCCTGGCCGCCACCGACACCACGAACGTGCCGATGGCGGCCAACTTCGCCAGAGTCGGTTACCCGGTCACCGAGCACCGGATCGACCTGGTCTGACCTCGGTCAGCGCACGGCGTCGAGCGCGTCGATCATGCCCGCGCCGTAGAAGCCGGCACCGCTGGCGCCGCCCTCGCACACCGCGTCCGGCTCGCCGTCGCCGTCCGGGTCGTAGACCTCCGGGCACGGCAGCCGGTCGGCCTGCGCCTCCAGGACCTTGGCGACCTGCGTCGCCTTCCACTCCGGGTGGGTGCTGCGCAGCAGCGCGACCACACCGGCCGCGTGCGGACCGGACATCGAGGTGCCCTGCTTCCAGCCCCAGCCGCCGCCGGGCAGCGTGGACAGGATGCGGCCGTTGGCCGAGGGCGTCTGCGGGATCTGGTTCTTGTCGCCGCCCGGTGCGGTCACGTCGACCGAACCGAGGCCGTAGTTGGAGAAGTAGGACTTCACCGACTGCACGCCGGTCGATCCGACGTTGACGACGCCGTCGAGCTCGCCGGGCAGCACCTCGCACTCGTCGCCGGTCTGGCGGGACTGCGTCGGGCCGCCGTTGTTCGGGCTGTTCTCGTCCAGGATCGGCTTGGACAGGTCCCAGTTGCTGTTGCCCGCGGAGGCGACGTTGACGACGTCCCTGCCCGCGGCGTAGTCGACCGCGCGGCGGACCGCCTCGGCGGCGGCCTTCTGGTCCGGGTCGGTGTCGCACCACAGGTACCAGGGGTCGACGAAGTACGAGTTGTTCGTGATGTCGAAGCCGTGCTCTGCGGCCCAGACGAAACCGCACACCGCGTACTCGGGGTAGATGAAGCCGCCGTCGTCGATCAGCCGCACCGACGCCAGCGACACGTTCGGGGCGACCCCGGCGACGCCGATGCCGTTGCGCGCCGCCGCGATCGTGCCCGCGACGTGGGTGCCGTGGTCCTGCTCGGCGTTCTGCGGCGCCCAGGCGGCGGGCGACTGGTCCGGGATGCCCTGGTTCACGCAGCTCACGGACTTCGACACGTCGAGGTTCGGCTTGAGGTCGGGATGTTCGGGGTCGATGCCGTAGTCGAGCACGCCGACGGTGACGTCGCGGTCGCCCTGCGAGAGCAGGTGCGCCTTGTCCGCCTTGATCAGCGGCAGGTCCCACTGCTCGGCTTCGAGCGGCTCGGTGTCGCCAAGCGCGTTGATCGCTGCGGGAGCGGCGGTGCCCTCGGTCGGCTCCAGCGCGGTGCTGCGCGTCGGCGGTAACCACTCGACGAGGTTGCGGCTGGCGCCTGCCTGCTGCACGCCCGGCTGCTTGCGGACGGCCTCGGCGAAACCGGGGTCGGTCGAGGTCGCGACCAGCACGCCGATCTGCGGCCAGCTCTGCACGACGGTGCCGCCGACGGCGCGCACGGATTCCTCGGTCCGCGCGAGGTCACCGGCCGGGCCGACGACCATGAAGTGCGCCGGTGCGGCGGTGGCCGCGGGCGCGGGCGCGGCTCCGGCCGCACCGGTGGGCACGAGCAGGGCCAACGCGAGCACCGGACCTGCCAGGGCCCGGTACTTCCTTGGTTTGCGTGACACGCGGGTCCTCCCAAAGCGTTTATCACGATCGCCCAGTAATGGATGGATCGGGATTTTGCGCTCATTTGGGGAATGTTTATAGGACACAATGGAGTAATCCCGGTGGCCGAGAGTGAGATGTGCTGTGCGTCGCCGACGGATGCGGGAGCGACCCCGGCGGTCATAGGGTCGCGGGGTGGTAGATCTCGAACTGTCTCCGCCGGAGCCCGTGCCGAGCGCTTCGGCGATGCGCCGGGCCCTGCGCCGCGCCGCGGACGGGGTGTCGCTCGACGTCACCGAAGCCTCGGTCCTGCTGCACGCCAGAGGCGACGACCTCGACGCGCTGCTGGCCGCCGCGGGCCGCGCGCGCGACGCGCACCTGCTGGCCGAGGGCCGCCAGGGCGTGGTCACCTACAGCAAGAACGTGTTCATCCCGCTCACCAGGCTGTGCCGGGACCGTTGCCACTACTGCACCTTCGCCACCGTGCCGCACCGGGTGGAGTCGATCTACCTGGAGCGCGACGAGGTGCTGGAGATCGCGCGCCAGGGTGCGGCGGCGGGCTGCAAGGAGGCCCTGTTCACCCTCGGCGACCGGCCGGAGGACCGCTGGTCGCACGCGGCCGAGTGGCTGGAGGCCCGCGGCTATTCGTCCACAGTGGACTACGTCCGGTCCTGCGCGATCGCGGTGCTGGAGGAGACCGGACTGCTGCCGCACCTCAACCCGGGAGTGCTCAGCTGGGCCGAGCTGACCAGGCTCAAGCCGGTCGCGGCCAGCATGGGC
Organism: Saccharopolyspora taberi; assembly: GCF_039534165.1. Lineage (NCBI taxonomy): Bacteria > Bacillati > Actinomycetota > Actinomycetes > Pseudonocardiales > Pseudonocardiaceae > Saccharopolyspora > Saccharopolyspora taberi. The sequence continues at coordinate 67,784 of NZ_BAAAUX010000006.1, forward strand.
ATGATGCTGGAGACCACGGCGGAACGGCTGTGGAGCGAGAAGAGCGGCCCGCACTACGCCAGCCCGGACAAGGAGCCCGCGGTGCGGCTGCGGGTGCTCGACGACGCGGGCCGGGTCGCGGTGCCGTTCACCAGCGGCATCCTGATCGGCATCGGCGAGACCCGCGCCGAGCGCGCCGAATCCCTGCTCGCGCTGCGCCGCACCGCCCGCCAGTACGGGCACGTCCAGGAGATCATCGTGCAGAACTTCCGGGCCAAGCCCGGGACCGCGATGAGCGGCATGCCCGACGCCGACCTACAGGACCTCGCCGCGACCACCGCGGTCGCGCGGCTGCTGATGCCCTCGGACGTCAGCGTGCAGGCGCCGCCGAACCTCGTCGGCGACGAGCTGCCGCTGCTGCTGCGCGCCGGGATCGACGACTGGGGCGGCGTTTCGCCGGTCACCGTCGACCACGTCAACCCGGAGAGCCCCTGGCCGCAGATCGACCACCTCGCCGAGCGGACCGCCGCGAGCGGCTTCGAGATGCGCGAGCGGCTGACCGCGTACCCGCGCTTCGTGCGCGCCGGGCTGGCCGGGGACAGCACGCAGTGGATCGATCCCCGCATCGCCGCGCACGTCGACGCGCTCGCCGACGAGGACGGGCTGGCGCTGCCGGACGCGGTGCCGACGGGCCGGGAGTGGCAGGAGCCGGACGGCGGTTTCGCCTCGCTCGGCCGCACCGACCTGCACCGCAGCATCGACACCGTCGGCCGGACCGGCGACCGCCGCGGCGACTTCGACACCGTCTACGGCGACTGGGACGAGCTGCGCGCGCAGGTGCCGTCCGGGAGCGCGCCGCAGCGGCTCGACTCCGACGTCCGCGCCGGGCTGCGGCTGGCCGAGCAGGACCCGGCCGCGCTGCTCGACGAGTCCAGCACCGCCGCCGCCATGGCCCTGATGACCTGCGACGGACCGGCGATGGACGAGCTGGCCGGGATCGCCGACGGGCTGCGCCGGGAGGTCGTCGGCGACGACGTCACCTACGTGGTCAACCGCAACATCAACTTCTCCAACATCTGCTACGTCGGCTGCCGGTTCTGCGCCTTCGCGCAGCGCGAGCGCGACGCCGACGCCTTCCGGCTCTCGCCGGAGGAGGTCGCCGACCGGGCCGAGGAGGCGTGGCGCGCGGGCGCGACCGAGGTCTGCATGCAGGGCGGGATCGACCCGAAGCTGCCGGTCAGCGGGTACGCGGACCTGGTGCGGGCGGTCAAGGCGCGGGTGCCGGAGATGCACGTCCACGCCTTCAGCCCGATGGAGATCGTCAGCGCGGCGGCCAAGGCGGGCGTGAGCGTCGCCGAGTGGCTGACCGAGCTGCGGGACGCGGGGCTGGGCAGCATTCCGGGCACCGCGGCGGAAATCCTCGACGACGAGGTCCGCTGGGTGCTGACCAAGGGCAAGCTGCCCGCGGCCGAGTGGATCGACGTCGTCAGCACCGCGCACCGGCTCGGCATCCCGTCGTCGTCGACGATGATGTACGGCCACGTCGACACCCCGGAGCACTGGCTCGGCCACCTGCGGACGCTGGCCTCGGTGCAGGACACCGCGCGGGCCAACGGGGTCGGCGGGTTCACCGAGTTCGTGCCGCTGCCGTTCGTGCACCGCAACGCGCCGATCTACCTCGCGGGCATCGCCCGCCCCGGCCCGACCAGGCGGGACAACCGGGCAGTGCACGCGATGGCGCGGGTGCTGCTGCACGGCCGGATCGACAACGTCCAGTGCTCGTGGGTGAAGCTCGGCGACGAGGGCACCTCCGAGGTGCTCACCGGCGGCGCGAACGACCTCGGCGGCACGCTGATGGAGGAGACGATCAGCCGGATGGCCGGGTCCGAGCACGGCTCGGCGCGGACGATCGAGCAGCTGCACGGGCTCGCGGACCGGGTCGGCAGGCGGGCGCGGCAGCGCGGGACGACCTACGAACCGGTGGGCCGGGTGCAGCTCGGGCTCACCGCTCCCTGAACCGGGTGAGTGCGTTCGGGGCGCGGAAATCGACCCGTTGGTCGGTTTCCGCCCCTGGGCTGCGATGTTCCGTCGCGCGTGGTGCTGAAGCCCACCCGGTGCACGCACACTTCAGGCGGAAAATATGATCATTGCGTCGTGGCAGGTTTACGCAACGCGACCATGGCGGTAACGCCTGGTCGGTACAGTCCGCGACTGAGCCGAGAAACGCTTGTGACCCGTGCGGGTTAACCGTCGAGGGAGGCAACGCTCGTGCGTAGCCGTTTGGCTTGCGTGTGCAGCCGGGCGACCGTGGTGGGCGCGGGGCTGGTACTGGGCCTGCTGGTCACCGGGGCCACCGCCGGTGCGGCCGGTTCGACCACCGTGCTGGCGCAGCCGGGACCGCTGGACTCCCTCGGCCCGGTCGGCCTGGTCGCCGTCCTGCTCGGCATCGCCGGGATGGTCGCCGGGGTCTTCCGGAAGAAGAAGATCCAGCCGGAGAACCAGCGCAAGAGCTGACCTCCCGCCGCCACCTGGTCGGGGCAAGGCGCGGACCCGGTCTCGACCGGGCTCGTGAGCTTGGGAGAATCAGGGTGTGAGTGACGTTCCCGCAGCGCAGCAAGCCGAGCAGGCCGTGGCCCGCCCGCGCGTGTTCTCCGGCATCCAGCCCACCGCCGACTCCTTCCACCTCGGCAACTACCTGGGTGCGTTGCGGGAGTGGGTCGTCATGCAGGAGGACCACGAGACCTTCTACTGCGTGGTCGACCTGCACGCGATCACCGTCGCCCAGGACCCGGAGCTGCTGCGCCAGCGCACCCGGCTGTCCGCGGCGCAGCTGCTCGCCGTGGGCATCGACCCGGACCGCTCGACGCTGTTCGTGCAGAGCCACGTCGCCGAGCACGCGCAGCTGAGCTGGGTGCTGGAGTGCCAGACCGGCTTCGGCGAGGCGGGCCGGATGACCCAGTTCAAGGACAAGTCCGCCCGGCAGGAGGCCGAGCACGTCGGCGTCGGCCTGTTCACCTACCCGGCGCTGATGGCCGCCGACATCCTGCTCTACCAGGCCGACCAGGTGCCGGTCGGCGAGGACCAGCGCCAGCACCTGGAGCTGACCCGCAACCTCGCGCAGCGGTTCAACGCCCGCTTCGGCCGCACCTTCCGGGTGCCCTCGGCGCACATCCCGAAGGAGACGGCCAAGATCTACGACCTGCAGGACCCGACCTCGAAGATGAGCAAGTCGATCCCGGCGGGCGTCGTCGAGCTGCTGGAGGACCCGAAGCGGTCGGCGAAGAAGATCCGCTCGGCGGTCACCGACACCGGCCGCGAAATCCACTACGACCCGGAGAACAAGCCCGGCGTCAGCAACCTGCTGGTGATCTACTCCGCGCTGACCGGCCGCAGCATCGCCGACCTGGAGTCGGCCTACGAGGGCCGCGGCTACGGGGACCTGAAGAAGGAACTCGGCCAGGTCATGCTGGAGTTCGTCACGCCGTTCCAGGAGAAGGTGCGCGGCTATCTCGACGACCCGGCCGAGCTGGACAAGATCCTGCGCCGCGGTGCCGAGCACGCCCGCGAGATCGCCGCGAGCACCCTGCGGACCGTCTACGACCGGATCGGATTCCTCCCGCCGGCGGGCTGAACTGATCAACCGCCGGTAGCCTGCACCCGTTCGGGGCAAGACGTTGCTCCCCCGGTGGAGGTGGATCGGTGTCTGAACAGACGCGGCGGCCCGGCGCGCTCACCCGGCTGCGGCAGCGGTACGAGTGGCTGGACCGGCTGATCCGCGCAGCCGTGCGCTACCAGAAGCAGTACGGCGACTACTACGCCGCCGCGATCACCTACTTCAGCGTGCTCGCGCTGGTGCCGCTGCTGATGATCGCGTTCGCGATCGCCGGTTTCGTGCTGGGCGGCAACCCCGCCCTGCTGGAGCAGCTGAAGGCGTCGATCACCACGGCGGTGCCGAACCCGGCGCTGAGCGACATGCTCAACAACGTCGTCAACGAGGCGATCAACAAGGCGGGCGCGGTCGGGCTGATCGGTCTGGCCGCCGCGCTGTACTCGGGTCTGAGCTGGATGACCAACCTGCGCGAGGCGCTGACCGCGCTGTGGACGCAGCAGCCGCCCTCGCAGCCGATGGTGAAGATGTACGTCTCCGACCTGCTGTCGCTGATCGGGCTCGGGCTGGCGATGGCGATCTCGTTCGGGATCAGCGCGATCGGCGGCGGGGTCGGCCGGATGCTGTTCGAGCTGGTCGGCATCGACGAGACACCGGCGGCGGTGTTCGGGCTGCGGGTGCTGGCTACGGCGCTGTCGGTGCTGGCGAGCTGGTTGGTGTTCCTGTGGGTGCTGGCCCGGCTGCCGCGCAAGCCGGTGACGCTGCGCTCGGCGGTCTGGGGTGCGCTGTTCGCCGCCGTCGGCTTCGAGGTCCTCAAGCAGGTCGGCGTGATCTACCTCAACAGCGTCACCGGATCGCCCGCGGGCGCGGCGTTCGGGCCGATCCTCGGTCTGCTGGTGTTCGCCTACCTGACCTCGCGGTTCATCCTGTTCGTGACCGCGTGGACCGCGTCGGCGCCGGAGAACCAGGCAGTGGTCGCGCCTCCGCCTCCCGCGCCGGTGGTGATCCGGCCCGTGGTGCAGGTCCGGCAGCGCGTCGGCGCGGGCACGACCGCGAGCCTGCTCGGGCTCGGCGCGCTGGCCGGTCTGGCCTGGCGCAGGCGGCGCTGAGGTCAGTCCTGGACCGGCCGCGTGGAGCTGTGGTTCCCGACCGGCAGCCCCGCCTGCCGGTAGACCGACTCCAGGTACCGCCGCATCTCGGCGGCGTCCGGGTTCCCGGGCTGGAGCAGCCGGAACAGCACCCCGCCGACCATCATGTCGATCAGCACCTCGACGTCGGTGTCCGCGCTCAGCGCGCCCTCCCGCTTGGCCTGTTCGAGCAGCGCGTGCGCGGTCCGGCGGCGCGGCACGACGTGGTTCTCCCAGTAGGCGGCCATCAGTTCGGGGTGGTGCGCGCTGGAGCCGAAGATCCGGGCGACCATGGCGCGGAACCGGGGCCGGACCATGGCGTCGGCCCAGCGCGGCAGCAGGCGCTCCACCTGCTCGGCGAGCGGGGCGTCCGCCGGTTCGTCCGGCACGGCCTCGCCGCGCAGCGACTCGACCGCCTGCGCGATCAGCTCCTCCTTCGAGCTCCAGCGCCGGTAGACCGTCAGCTTTCCGACGCCCGCGCGCTTGGCGATCCGCTCGATGCTGGTGCCCTCCACGCCGCTCTCGATGAACAGGTCCAGCGCCGCGCTCAGGATCTGCTCGTCCACCGCGGGATCCCTGGGGCGACCGCGCGCTCTCGTCATCGGGTGATCCCCGCGGTCAGGGCGCTGCGCAGCCAGCGCTCCAGGTCGGCCGGGTTCCGGCCGCGCCAGGCCAGGTGGCCGTCGGGGCGCACCAGCAGGACGTCACCGGAACCCGTCGGCTCCAGCGCGACGACGTGTTCGCCCAGCAGCTCGGCAGACGCGTGGCCGACCACGGCCCAGTGTCCGCGCAGTTCGGTGTGCAGCCTGGTCCGCGCACCGTCGCGCAGGCACTCGAAGTCGCGCACCCGGTCGCCGGGCCGCGGGCGCGGGCCGCGGCCGGAGCCGAGCGGTCCCCGGCGGTAGCTCACCAGCAGCTGCGAGGCGATGTTGGTCCCCGCCCGCTGCACCGCGGGCAGCTTGAGCAGCGGGGTGAGCACCCGGTCGCGCGCGAACCTGGTGACCGCACCGCCCCCGAGGAGGACCTTGGTGTTGAACGTCGTGCCGCGCAGCACCTCTTCGGCCAGCGGCCTGCGCTCGGCTTCGTAGGTGTCCAGCAGCGCCGGGGAAGCCGTGCCGTCGACGACCAGCGCGAGCTTCCACGCGAGGTTCTCGGCGTCGCCGATGCCGGTGTTCATCCCCTGGCCGCCGAACGGGCTGTGGATGTGCGCGGCGTCCCCGGCCAGCAGGACGCGGCCGTTGCGGTAGGTCTCGGCCAGCCTGCGGTGGATGCGGAACGACGAGACCCACTTCGCGTCCCGGATGCGCACGCCGGCCTGCCCGGTGCGCTCGACCAGCAACCGCCGCATCCGGTCGACGATCTCCCCGTCGCCGAGCCGGTTCCCGGACAGCGGGACGTCGCACATCAGCCGCCAGAGGTCGTCCCGGCCGCCGGGCTCGCGCATCGGCATCGCGACGAACAGCCCGTCGCGGTGGAGCCAGCCCGCCGACCCAGAGCGGTCGCGGTCCCAGTCGGCGTGCACGTCGGCCAGCAGCCACTGGTCTGCCAGCGGGACGCCGGGGAAGCCGATGCCCGCCAGCTCCCGGACCCGGCTGTGCGCGCCGTCGCAGCCCGCGAGCCACCCGGTGCGGACGGTCTCGCCGGTGCTCAGCGTCGCGGTGACGCCGTCGGCGTCCTGCACCGCGTCGACCACGGCCGAGTCCCACTCCACCTCGACGCCGAGCTCGGCGAGCCGCCTGCGCAGCTCGGCCTCGATCTCGGCCTGGGAGACCAGCAGCGCCGACAGCTGCGCGCCCTCGACCTCGCCGAACCGGATCGTGGCGACCGGGCTCCCGTCGAGGTGCATGGTGAGCCGCATGGCCGCGACCGAGCGCTCCCGCAGGTCGCCCAGCGCTCCGAGCCGGTTGAGGACCTCGACGCCCCGCGCGTGCAGGATGTTGGCCCTCGACGTGGTCGCGGGACCGGCCGCCCGGTCGACCACGCGCACTGCTGTGCCGTGCTGGCGCAGCCCGCACGCCAGCGCCAGTCCGGCCGGGCCCGCGCCCGCCACCAGCACACCCATCGCCACTCCTTTGTTAACGAAACGGGTCCGTTAACAAATTGAACCACCGGTCGTCGCCGACCGTCCAGGAGTGCGGCGACTACGGGTGGTCGTTCCCGGCGTTCCGGCGGCGGGCCGCTGCCGCGCGCTTCGCGCGGCGCAGCAGCACG
>NZ_BAAAUX010000006.1:74728-168961 GCF_039534165.1 Saccharopolyspora taberi
CACCCGCCAGCGTCAGCGGGCCGCCGACGGTGCCGAACGGCGAGCGCTGCTCCGGCGGAGCGGCGTTCTGCACCGGGGTGACCGGAGCCGTCTGCTCGGCCGTCCGCTGCTGGAAGCCCTCCGGCACCAGCTCGCCGACCTGGCCCTGGAGGGAGAAGCCGTAGTCGAGCAGGTGCATGGTCTGCTTGGACAGCCGGGCCGGCTGGTTCTCGCCGCGCAGCAGCACGGCCGCGATCCGGCGGCCGTCGCGTTCGGCGGCGGCGATGAACGTGTGCCGCGCGTCGTCGGTGAACCCGGTCTTGCCGCCCAGCGCGCCCGGGTAGTTGAGCAGCACCGCGTTGTCGCTCCACACCTCCAGCGGCTGACCGGCCGCGCCGGGCAGGACCGTGTGCTGCGTCGCGATGGCGCGGGCGAACGCCGGTTCCCGGACCGCCGCGCGGAAGATCAGGCCGAGGTCGTAGGCCGACGCGCTCATGCCCGGCCCGTCCAGCCCGGACGGCGTCGCGGCGCGGGTGTCCAGCGCGCCGAGCTGCGCGGCCAGCGCGTTCATCTTGGCGACCATGGCCTCCGGGCCGCCGACCTTCATCGCCAGCGCGTGCGCCGCGTCGTTGCCGGACTGCATCACCAGACCCGTGAGCACCTGCTCGACGGTGTAGGTCACGCCCGCGGCGAGACCGACCTTGCTGCCCTCCTGGTCGGCGTCGGCCTGGGTCGCCACGACGGTGTCGTCCATGCGCAGCTCGCGGATCGCGACCAGCGCGGTCAGCACCTTGATCGTCGATGCGGGCCGGTGCCGGGCGTGCGGGTCCTTGGCCGCCAGCACCGCTCCGCTGTCCAGGTCGGCCACCAGCCAGGACGCGGCGCCGACCTCCGCGGGCGGCGCGGACGCGCCCTCGGGCACCAGCGCGCCCTCGCAGTCGCCGAGCCTGCTGCCGCCGACCGGCTCCTCCGGAACCGGCAGCGGATCCGGCGACGGCGCACCGGGCTTGGGCACCTCGGAGGTGTCGACGGGTGGCGGCGGAGCCGTCTCGTTGGAGCACGGCGCCGGTGGCGGAGGTGGCGGTGGAGCCGCGGCGGCGACCCCCGGGCCGATGATGGCTGTGGCGAGGACGAACAACGCCGTCGCCAGACGAGGCGCCGGACCCTGCATGGCTCTCACGGGCACACGTTGCAGGCTAGCCAAATTCGGTGCGTAGCGACGGCCAGACCGCCCCCGGGCGGGTGAGTGCGGCAGCGCACAGCTGATACTGGGAGGGTGAGACTTTCCCGTGGTTGGGCGCTGTTCCTGCTCGCGTTCGGCGTCTGGTCCTATCTCCTGTGGCCCAACTTCATCCGCAACATCTGGAGCAGCGACCGCTCCTGGGCAGCCGGTTCGCCGACCGGCTACCTGATCGTCCACGTGGTGATCGCGGTGGTGTCGCTGGTGCTCGGAACGATCATCGGGGTGCTCGGCTGGCGCGGTTACCGAGCGTCACGGCGCTGAGCCCGCGCCGGCGGCGCGCAGCATCCGCAGCTGGCCGATCTCGGCGGCGTTCTTCATCAGCTCGGCGTTGACCCAGCCGACCGTGTGCGCCACGGTCATCTCCGGATCGTCGCGCCAGGGGAACGGCGCCGGGGCGGCGAGATCGGTGTCGGTGAGCCGGTCCAGCACGGTCAGCCACTCCGCCCGCAGGGCCCGCAGCCACTCGACGGTGGCCTGCCCGGGACCGGGCCACGCGACTTCGGCGCGGGGCGTGCGCCCCTGCAGGTGGTCGAGGGTGACCGACCACCACCAGCCGATGTGCCAGGTCACCCAGCCCAGAGTGGGGACGGGCACCGGATCCGGCTCCACCTCGGCGAAGTCCGGTGTCCAGCCGTCGCCGTCCGGATGCATGGTCCAGCAGTGCGCGGCGGGCTCCCAGCGGAAGTCCTCCGGCTCCAGCCGTTGCAGGTGGACCTCGAACAGGGACCAGGTCAGGTCGAACTGCCAGCGCAGCAGCGGTGCGGACATGCCGCGATCCTGCCAGCCGACCGCCCGGCGGGCAGCCGGTTTTTCCGCCCCCGAAAGCGAACCGGCGCCCGCCCCGGAGGGCGAGCGCCGGTCGGTGCTGCGATCGGTCAGCGGCGGAACATCAGCGCGCGCTTGACCTCCTGGATCGCCTTGGTCACCTGGATGCCGCGCGGGCAGGCGTCCGTGCAGTTGAAGGTCGTGCGGCAGCGCCACACGCCGTCCACGTCGTTGAGGATGTCCAGGCGCTCCTCGGAGCCCTCGTCCCGGCTGTCGAAGATGAACCGGTGGGCGTTGACGATCGCCGCCGGGCCGAAGTAGCTGCCCTCCGACCAGTACACCGGGCACGACGTGGTGCACGCCGCGCACAGGATGCACTTGGTGGTGTCGTCGAACCGGGCCCGGTCGGCCACCGACTGGAGCCGCTCGCGGGTCGGCTCGTTGCCGGTGGTGATCAGGTACGGCTTGACGGCCCGGTACGCCTCGAAGAACGGCTCCATGTCGACCAGCAGGTCCTTCTCGACCGGCAGGCCCCTGATCGGCTCGATGGTCAGGGTGGTCTCGCCGCTCTTGGCGAACATGTCCTTCATCAGGACCTTGCAGGCCAGCCGGTTGACCCCGTTGATCCGCATGGCGTCCGAGCCGCACACGCCGTGCGCGCAGGACCGGCGGAAGGTCAGCGTGCCGTCGACGTACCACTTGATGTAGTGCAGCAGGTTGAGCACGCGGTCGGTCGGCAGCGCCGGGACCCGGTAGGACTCCCAGTGCAGGTCCTCGTCGACCTCGGGGTTGTACCGCTGGATCTTGACGGTGACCATCGTCGCGCCGTCCGGGATCGGCGGCGCGTCTTCCGGAATTTCGGTGGTCTCGTTCTTGGTGGCGGTGGTCATCAGTACTTACGCTCCATCGGCTGGTACCGGGTGACGACGACGGGCTTGTAGTCCAACCGGATGTCGGCGGTGAACCCGGTCAGCCCCAGCGGCGCGTCCGGGTCCTCGGCGTCCGGCAGCACCTTGTAGGACATGCTGTGCCGCATGAAGTTCACGTCGTCGCGCGCGGTGTAGTCCTCGCGGGCGTGCCCGCCGCGGGACTCCTTGCGGGCGAGTGCGGCGTTGACCAGCGTCTCGGCGAGGTCGAGCAGGAAGCCCAGCTCGATCGCCTCCAGCAGGTCGGAGTTGAACCGCTTGCCCTTGTCGTGCACGGCGATCCGGCCGTAGCGCTCCTTGAGCGCCTGCACGTCCGACAGCGCGGTCTTCAGCGTCTCCTCGGTGCGGTACACCGAGGCGTTGGCGTCCATCGTCTGCTGCAGTTCGTTGCGGATGGTGGCCACCCGCTCGCCACCGGTGTTGGTCCGCAGGTGGTCGACCATGCCCTCGACCAGCTTGGTGGCGTCCTCGGGGATGTCGACGTGCTCGGCTCCCAGCGCGTACTCCGCGGCGGCGATGCCCGCGCGGCGGCCGAAGACGTTGATGTCGAGCAGCGAGTTGGTGCCCAGCCGGTTCGAGCCGTGCACCGACACGCACGCGCACTCACCGGCCGCGTACAGGCCCGGGACCAGGTTCTCGTTGTCCCGCAGCACCTGGCCGGTGATGTTGGTCGGGATGCCGCCCATCGCGTAGTGCGCGGTCGGGTAGACCGGCACCGGCTCCTTGGTCGGCTCCACGCCCAGGTAGGTGCGGGAGAACTCCATGATGTCCGGGAGCTTGGTCTCCAGCAGCTCTTCGCCGAGGTGGGTCACGTCGAGCAGCACGTAGTCCTTGTTCGGGCCCGCGCCGCGGCCCTCCAGGACCTCCAGGGCCATCGACCGGGCGACGATGTCGCGCGGCGCGAGGTCCTTGATCGTCGGGGCGTAGCGCTCCATGAACCGTTCGCCGTCGGCGTTGCGCAGGATGCCGCCCTCGCCCCGGACGCCCTCGGTGATGAGGATGCCCAGGCCGGCCAGGCCGGTCGGGTGGAACTGGTAGAACTCCATGTCCTCCAGCGGCAGGCCCTTGCGGTAGATGATGCCCATGCCGTCACCGGTGAGGGTGTGGGCGTTGGACGTGGTCTTGAAGACCTTGCCGAAACCGCCGGTGGCGAACACGACCGACTTGGCCTGGAAGACGTGGATCTCGCCGGTCGCCAGCTCGTAGGCGATCGCACCGGTGCAGACCGGGCCGTTCTCGCCCTCGCTCATGACGATGTCGAGCACGTAGAACTCGTTGTAGAACTCCACGCCGTGCTTGACGCAGTTCTGGTACAGCGTCTGCAGGATCATGTGGCCGGTGCGGTCGGCCGCGTAGCAGGCCCGGCGCACCGGGGCCTTGCCGTGGTCGCGGGTGTGACCGCCGAACCGGCGCTGGTCGATCTTGCCCTCCGGGGTCCGGTTGAAGGGCAGGCCCATCTTCTCCAGGTCGAGGACCGCGTCGATGGCCTCCTTCGCCATCACCTCGGCGGCGTCCTGGTCGACCAGGTAGTCGCCGCCCTTGATGGTGTCGAAGGTGTGCCACTCCCAGTTGTCCTCCTCGACGTTGGCCAGCGCGGCGCACATGCCGCCCTGCGCCGCGCCGGTGTGGGAGCGGGTGGGGTAGAGCTTGGTGAGCACCGCGGTGCGGGCGCGCTGCCCGGACTCGATCGCGGCGCGCATCCCGGCGCCGCCGGCGCCGACGATGACTACGTCGTACTTGTGGAACTGCATGGTCGCCTCCTGGGGCTGGTGCCGAGACGTCCGTCGCGCAGGCGGGTCTCGAATGCTGCGGTGGTGGTCAGCCGATGCTCGGGTCGAAGGTGAAGACCACGAAGGTCCCCAGCCCGACGATGAGCAGCACCGAGGCGTACAACAGCATCTTCAGCCAGAAGCGGGTGCCGTCCTTGCGGGAGTAGTCGTTGATGACGGTGCGCAGGCCGTTGCCGCCGTGCAGGCCCGCCAGCCAGAGCATGGTCAGGTCCCAGAACTGCCAGAACGGCGAGGCCCAGCGGCCCGCGACGAAGGCGAAGTTGACCCGGTGCACGCCACCGTCCAGGAACAGCATGATCAGCAGGTGTCCGAGGACGAGGAACAGCAGCAGCACGCCGGAGAACCGCATGAACAGCCAGCTGTAGAGCTCGAAGTTGCTGCGACGCGCGGCCGGCCGCGACGAGGAGCGCGGCTTGTCGACCGACAGCGGTGCTTCGGTGGTCGTCATGGTCAGTGCCCCCCGAACACGATTGTGGCGGCCTTGCTGAGCAGGCTGATCGCCGCGGGCACCATCAGCACGAGCCACAGCACCACGACGGTCCACAGCATCGGCTTCTGGAACTTCGGGCCCCTGGCCCAGAAGTCGACCAGCATCACGCGGATGCCGTTGAACCCGTGGAACAGCACCGCGGCCAGCAGACCCAGCTCGAACAGGATCATGATCGGGTGCTTGTAGGTCTCGATGGTGGTGTCGTAGGCGTTCGGCGAGACCCGGACCAGGGCGGTGTCCAGGACGTGCACGAACAGGAAGAAGAAAGTGAGTACGCCCGTGATGCGGTGCGCGACCCACGACCACATGCCCAGATCGCCGCGGTAGAAGCCCTTGGCGCGAGGCTTCGCCTCGCGTTGGGGGGCCTCCGCCGCGGAGGCGGTGGTGCTGGCCATGGTGGAAGGCCTCCAACGTCGCTGGTGGACTGACAGCCCCAATCTCGGGAACACCGGGCGACCGGCTCCGAGTCGTTGATGCGTACGCCCGCGACCGGCCACCTGAACTGGGGCCTTGACTTCTCGGATGCTAGACCGCCGCCCACGGCGCGGCCTACTCGCCGGTGCTCTCTGTGATCGACCAGACAAATCGGCCGATCACGGTGGATCGATCTAGAAGCGCGTTCGCGTCCGGTCGCGCCCCGGGACGCCGATTGATCGATCCAGTAACCAAGTCGTGACACCGAATGCACCTCGGGGTGGCGGTGTCGTCTCCTAAATTTCGAGATCACGTCACGAATGGCGTGCGCTGCGGGCCGGGCCAACAATTCACCCGGTGCCTGAGGGGCATGCGGCGACACCGGATGAAAGGGGTACGGCATGCGGCGAACGCCCAAGCGCTCGGGTTCCGGCGCGACCGCGGTCGCGGTGGTGCTGACCAGCGCGCTCGCGCTGGCGGGCTGCGCCAAGGACAGCGGTGGCGGCGGCGGGGACAACGCCGGCGGCCAGGGGTGCAAGACCGCGCCGCCGCCCGCGGCGGCCCCGGTGGACAACGCGCCGACCCAGCAGCAGGCACCGCCCAACGCCTCGAACATGAAGGTGGGTCTGGCCTTCGACATCGGCGGTCGCGGCGACGCCTCCTTCAACGACGCCTCGGTGGCCGGGCTCGAACGGGCCAAGGCCGAGATGGGGCTGGCCGAGATCAAGTCGCTGGACGCGGGCGCGGGTGAGCCCGAGGACGCCAAGCAGACCCGGCTCCGCCAGCTGGCGCAGGAGGGCTTCAACCCGGTGATCGCCGTCGGCTACGCCTACGCCGACGCGGTCAAGCTCGTCGCCCCGGAGTTCCCCGGCACCAAGTTCGCGATCGTCGACGAGGAGGTGCAGGGCGTGCCCAACGTCACGCCGCTGGTCTTCGCCGAGGAGCAGGGCTCGTTCCTGGTCGGCGTCATCGCCGCGCACCGCTCGAAGAACTGCAAGGTCGGCTTCGTCGGCGGGGTGGGGACACCGCTGATCCAGAAGTTCCAGGCCGGGTTCGAGCAGGGCGCCAAGACCGCCGCGCCGGACATCGCGGTGGAGTCCGAGTACCTGACCCCGGCAGGCGACAGCAGCGGTTTCCAGGACCCGAACAAGGGAGCCGAGGTCGCCCAGGGCCAGCTCGACGGTGGGGCCGACGTGATCTACCACGCGGCGGGCGCCTCCGGTAAGGGCGTGTTCTCGTCGGTGCACTCGGCCGGGGCGATGGCCATCGGCGTCGACTCCGACCAGTACAGCCAGCCGACCGTGGCGCAGTACAAGGACGTGATCATCACGTCCATGCTCAAGCGGGTCGACCTCGCGGTCTACGACTACGTGGCCGCGGTCGCGCGCAACGACCTGAGCACCGTGCCGAGGAAGTTCGACCTGTCGCTGGACGGCGTCGGCTACTCCACCTCCGGCGGGAAGATCCAGGACCTGGTCCCGGTCGCCGACGCCTACAAGGCCGCGATCGCCTCGGGTCAGATCCAGGTCCAGGACAAGCCGGGCGGCTGACCGACCCATCGCCCGGGGAACCTTCCACCGGCGCCCGCCCGCCGGGGCGGGCGCCATCCCCACGGAGTCACATGAACAACTCCAGCCAGCCGGCCGTCGAGCTGACCGGCATCACCAAGACCTTCCCCGGCGTGGTCGCCAACTCCGACGTGAACCTGCGGGTCCGCGCGGGCGAGGTGCACGCGCTGTGCGGGGAGAACGGGGCGGGCAAGTCCACCCTGATGAAGATCCTCTACGGCATGCAGGCGCCCGACTCCGGGACCATCCGGATCGGCGGCGAGCAGGTCCGGTTCCGCACCCCGGCCGACGCGATCCGCGCCGGGGTCGGCATGGTGCACCAGCACTTCATGCTCGCCGACAACCTCACGGTGCTGGAGAACATCGTGCTGGGCGCCGAGGGCGAGCGCGGAATCGGCGCGAAGGCCCGCGCCCAGGTCCGGGCGCTCGCCGAGCGGGTGGGCCTGGACGTCCGGCAGGACGCGCTGGTGGAGAGCCTGGGCGTGGCCGACCGGCAGCGGGTGGAGATCCTCAAGGTCCTCTACCGCGGCGCGAAGATCATCATCCTGGACGAGCCGACCGCGGTGCTGGTGCCGCAGGAGGTCGACGAGCTGTTCGCGACCCTGCGCACCATGCGCGAGCAGGGCTACACGTTCCTGTTCATCTCGCACAAGCTCGACGAGGTCCGCGCGATCGCCGACACGATCACGGTGCTGCGCCGGGGCACCACCGTCGGCACCGTGGCGCCCGGCGAGGTCAGCTCCCGCAAGCTCGCCGAGATGATGGTCGGCAGCGAGCTGCCGGTGCCCGAGCACGGCGCGTCCACGGTCACCGACCGCGCGGTGCTCGAAGTGCGCGGGCTGGTCGCCGCCGAGGACGGGCGAGAGGTGCTGTCCGGCATCGACCTGACGGTGCGCGCGGGCGAGGTCGTCGGCATCGCGGGCGTCGAGGGCAACGGCCAGACCGAGCTGGTCGAGGCGATCATGGGCATGCGCCCGGTGCTGCGCGGCGAGGTGCGGCTGGGCGACCGGGACGTCACCGCCGCGAGCACGCTGGCCCGCCGGGAGGCGGGCATCGGCTACGTGCCGGAGGACCGCCACCGGCACGGCCTGCTGCTGGACGCCCCGCTGTGGTTCAACCGGATCCTCGGCCACCAGACCCGCAGGCCCTCCGCGCGCGGAGCGCTGCTGGACCTGCCGGGGGCCAAGGCCGACACCGAGCGGATCGTCGAGCGGTTCGACGTCCGCACCCCGGGCATCGACGTCGACGCGGCGGCGCTGTCCGGCGGCAACCAGCAGAAGCTGGTCGTCGGCCGCGAGCTCGCGGGCGATCCGGTGCTGCTCGTGGCCGCCCACCCGACGCGCGGCGTCGACGTAGGTGCGCAGGCGGGCATCTGGGACCACCTGCGCGCCGCCCGGTCGCAGGGCCTCGCGGTGCTGCTGATCTCGGCCGACCTGGACGAGCTGATCGGCCTGTCGGACACGATCCGGGTGATGCTGCGCGGCAGGTTGGTCGCCGACGCCGACCCCGCCACCGTCACCCCCGAGGAACTGGGCGCCGCGATGACCGGTGCGGCCGGAGGTGAGGGCGAGTGAACACCTGGCGCGCGAGACTCCTGCCGCCGGCGCTGGCGATCGCGTTCTCCGTGGTCCTGTGCAGCCTGGTGCTGGTGGTGTCCGGGGCGAACCCGGCGCAGGCGCTGGCCGAGATGGTCCTCCAGGTCGGCCGCGGTTCCACGGTGGCCGACATCCTCAACACCGCGGGCGCCTACTACCTGGTCGCGATCGCCGCCGCGATCGGGTTCCAGATGAACCTGCTCAACATCGGCATCGAGGGCCAGTTCCGGCTGGGCGCCTGCGCGGCGGCGATCGTCGGCGGCTCGCTGTCGCTGCCGTCCGGGCTGCACGCGCTGGTCGTGGTCCTCACCGGTGCCCTGGTCGGCGCGGCGTGGAGCGGCATCGCGGCGCTGCTCAAGGTCTACCGCGGGGTGTCCGAGGTGATCTCCACGATCATGCTCAACACGCTGTCGATCGGGCTCATCGCCTACCTGGTCCGGGTCTTCGGCGAGTTCCGCGGCAACACCCAGGGCACCGCGCTGATCCCGGAAACCGGCTGGGTTCCGGGAATCCCGCTCGGCGGCGGCACGGTGTTCGGCCTGGTGCTGCTCGCGGTCGCGGTCGGCGTCGGCTACGCGGCGATGATGGACCGCACCCGCTACGGCTTCGAACTGCGCGCCTCCGGCCTGTCGCCGACGGCGGCGCTGGCGGGCGGCGTGAACTCCAGGCGGATGGTGCTGACCGCGATGCTGCTCTCCGGCGCCATCGCCGGGCTGGCAGGGCTGCCCGAGATCCTGGGCCGCGACCACACCTTCACCATCAACTTCTCCAGCGGCTACGGCTTCGCCGGGCTGGCCATCGCGCTGCTGGGCCGCAACCACCCGCTGGGCGTCGCGTTCGGCGCGCTGCTGTGGTCGTTCCTGGACAAGAGCTCGCTGACGCTGGACAACATCGGCGTCCCGAAGGAGATCGTGACGATCCTGCAGGGGGCGATCGTGCTGTCGGTGGTCATCGCCTACGAACTGGTCCGCCGCCGCGAGCTGGCGGCCGAGCAGCGGCGCGTCGGCCGGGCGCTGGGCACCGCCGCGGTACCGGGAGGTGCGAAGGCATGACCGCCACTGCGATGCACGAACCGGTCGTGGAGCCCGCGCGGCGGGCGATGCCGGGCTGGGCCCGCGCCGCGCTGTGGGTGGCGGTGGCCGTGGTCGCGGTCTCGCTGACCTCGTACCAGACCGGGCTGCCGGAGCTGACCGCGTCCGGCACGGTGCAGGCCGCGGTGCGGCTGGGCGTGCCGATCCTGCTCGCCGGTCTCGGCGGGCTGTGGGCCGAACGCGCCGGGGTCATCAACATCGGCCTCGAAGGCATGATGATCCTGGGTACCTGGGGCGGGGCCTGGGCCGGTTACCAGTGGGGCCCGCTGGCGGGACTGATCGCCGCGGCCGTCTTCGGCGCGCTCGGCGGCCTGCTGCACGCGGTGGCGACGGTGACCTTCGGGGTCAACCACATCGTCTCCGGCGTCGCGATCAACCTGCTCGGCGCGGGCACCGCGAAGTACCTGTCGACGCTGGTGTTCGAGCCGATCTCGAAGAACCCGCGGGAGTCGCCACCGGTGCCCAAGTTCGACACCTACTCGGTGCAGCCGCTCGGGGACTGGTTGCAGCAGCTGGAGGACGCCCAGCGGGTCGGGATCTCCGACGTCGCGGGCATCCTCGGCGGCCTGGTCACCGGGCTGTCGCCGCTGACCGTGCTGGCCTTCCTGCTGGTGCCGGTGAGCTACCTGGTGCTGTGGCGCTCGGCGTTCGGCCTGCGGCTGCGTTCGTGCGGGGAGAACCCGGTCGCGGCGGAGTCGCTGGGCGTCAACGTCTACCGGTACAAGTACCTCGCGGTGATCGCGTCCGGTGCGCTCGCCGGGATCGGTGGCGCGGCGCTGATCCTCAACCCGGGGCAGGCCGGATACCTGGAGAACCAGACCAACAACCGCGGTTACATCGGCTTGGCGGCCATGCTGTTCGGCAACTGGCGCCCCGGCGGCGTGCTGGGCGGCGCGGCGCTGTTCGGCTACTCCGACGGACTCCAGCTGCGCAGCGGCGAGATCACCGTGCACGCGCTGTTCTACGCGGCGGCGCTGTTCCTGCTCGCCGTGGTGGCGGTGCAGATCTGGCGGCGGAAGTGGTTCTTCGCCGGCATGGCGGCGGTTTTCGCGGCGGCGATGTACTCGGTGTACTGGTTCACCGACGAGCTGCCGGAGGAGCTCACCGCCTACACGCCGCACCTGGTCACGTTGGTCGTGCTCGCCGCCGCGTCGCAACGGCTCCGGCCGCCCGCGGCGAACGGCCTCCAGTTCCGCCGGGGCGCGGACTGAGCCGCGACGACAGCACCACGACCGGACCCGGCCGCTTCCGCCGGGCGGGGACAGGAGAACCGGAATGACCGCAGTGGACTGGGAAGCGCTGCGCCAGGCGGCGGTGGAAGCCGCGGCCAACGCGTACTGCCCGTACTCGAAGCTCCAGGTCGGTGCCGCCGCGGTGTGCGACGACGGCCGGATCGTGACGGGCTGCAACGTGGAGAACGCCTCCTACGGCCTGGCGCTGTGCGCCGAGTGCACGATGGCCGGGCAGCTGCGGATGACCGGCGGCGGCCGGTTCGTCGCGGTCGCCTGCCGCAGCGGCAGCGGTGAGCTGCTGATGCCGTGCGGCCGGTGCAGGCAGGTGCTGCACGAGCTCGGCGGGCCGGACTGCCTGGTCGACACGCCGCGCGGGGTGCTGCCGGTGCGCGAGGTCCTGCCGGACGCGTTCGAACTCTGAGCGAGGAGGCGATGATGGCCCACTCCGCGATCGATGTGATCCGGGCGAAGCGGGACGGCGGGCGGCTGACGCCGGACCAGATCGACTGGGTGGTGGACGCCTACACCCGAGGTGAGGTCGCCGAGGAGCAGATGTCGGCGCTGGCGATGGCGATCCTGCTGCGCGGCATGGACGCGGCGGAGACGGCGCGCTGGACCGCCGCGATGGTCGCCTCCGGCGGCACGCTCGACCTGGGCGAGCTGTCCCGGCCCACGGTGGACAAGCACTCCACCGGCGGGGTGGGCGACAAGATCACGCTGCCGCTGACCCCGCTGGTCGCCGCCTGCGGCGCGGCGGTGCCGCAGCTGTCCGGCCGCGGGCTCGGGCACACCGGCGGCACGCTGGACAAGCTGGAGTCGATCCCGGGCTGGCGGGCGCACCTGTCGGCGGAGCGGATCCGCGAGCAGCTGGCCGACGTCGGGGCGGTGGTGTGCGCGGCGACCGAGGACCTGGCCCCGGCCGACCGCAGGCTCTACGCCCTGCGCGACGTCACCGGCACGGTCGAGTCGGTCCCGCTGATCGCCAGCTCGATCATGAGCAAGAAGATCGCCGAGGGCGTGCGCTGCCTGGTGCTGGACGTCAAGTGCGGATCGGGCGCGTTCATGAAGGATCCCGCCCAGGCGCGGGAACTCGCGACCGCGCTGGTCGGGATCGGCGCGGCCAACGGCCTGCGCACCAGCGCCCTGATCACCGACATGTCGGTCCCGCTGGGCAACGCGGTCGGCAACGCCCTGGAGGTCGCGGAGTCGGTCGAGGTACTGCGGGGCGGTGGACCGGCGGACGTGGTCGAGCTGACGGTGGCCCTGGCGCGGGAGATGCTCGCCCTCGTCGGTCTGTCCGATGTGGACCCGGCCGAGGTCCTGTCCACCGGCGGCGCCTACGAGACCTGGGAGCGGATGATCAGGGCCCAGGGCGGGGACGTCGACGCACCGCTCCCGGTGGCCGCGCACCGGGAAGTCGTCCCGGCCCCGGAGAGCGGAGTGCTCACGTCGCTGGACGCGTACGCGGTCGGCATCGCGGCGTGGCGGCTCGGCGCGGGGCGCTCCCGCAAGGAGGACTCTGTCCAGCACGCGGCAGGCGTGCTCTGCCGCGCCAAACCGGGCGACGAGGTCAGCGCGGGCGACCCGCTGCTGGAACTGCACACCGACACGCCGGAGGCCGTCCCCGCCGCCCTGGAGGCGCTGGAGGGCGCGTTTTCCGTTGGCAGCAGGGAGGAATCCGCCCCACGCCGACTCATCCTGGAGGCCGTCCGGTAACGCCGAAGCCGCAACCCAGCCATCGTCCTCAAGCGGCGCCAGCCGCAACCCAGCCATCGTCCTCAAGCGGCGGAGCCGCTTAGCCCACCCGACCAACCGGCACCACCGCGGGTTCTCAGGCGTCGTCTCGCGAGGACAGCTTTTTCCGTCGTATTGGACATACGTCGGAAAAAGATCCCGCAGCGAGGCGGCGCCTGAGGTTCCGCCACCCGACCCGCCAAGCAAGACGAGCCGAATACTCACCAACTACGCGCTCTCGGCGGCGAAGCCGTCTTCACCCTCCTCGGAGGTCAGCGCCTTGTCGGTCTCGCGCTTGGCGCTCTTGGACCGGCCGCGGCGCTGCTGGCGCGGCAGCGTCGTGGGCGGCGGCGGGGCGGACTGGCCGCTGCCGCCGAGGATCAGCTCCGCGAAGGTGGCCATCGCCTCGTCGAGCTGGCCCGCGTGCCGCCGCTCGGTCTCGGAGTTGGCCTCGCGCACCAGCGAGCCGAGCTGCTCGGCGTCGGGGCGCTGCGAGAGCGTGCCGCTGATCTGCGACAGGTTCTTGGCCAGGTTGCCGCCGAGCTCGCCGAGCCCGGTCTTGACGCCCTCCTCGACCGTGTCGAGCCGGCTGCTGACGCCCTGCTCCACGGTGTCCAGGCGGTTGCTGACGCCCTGCTCGACGTTCTCGATGCGGGTGTTGACGTTGTCCTCGACCGCGTCGAGCCTGCCGGAGACCTGGTCCAGCCGCTCGGCCAGCTTCTCCAGCCGGTCGCCCAGCTTGGTCAGCCGCTCGGTCGGGTCCACCGACTCCAGCTTGCCCTGCAGCTGGTCCCGGCTGCCGGTGACGGCGTCGGCCAGCGAGCTCTGCACGCCCGCGGTGGTCTCGGTCAGCGAGCGCTGCAACGCCTCGCGGGTGCCGTCGAGGTGCTCGTGCACGCCCTCGTCGATCTCGGCGAACCGGCCGCGCAGGCTGGTCTCCAGCGAGTCGACGCGCTCGCGCACCGGGCCGTGGACCGCGGCGGGCAGCGCTTCCAGCCTGCCGTCCTGCTTGTCGAGGTGCGCGCCCAGCTCGTCGAGCCGCTTGTGGATGTGGGCGAGCTTGTCCTCCAGGCCGTCCATCCGGCCCGCGACGCCGTCGAACCGGCCCGCCACGCCGTCGAGCCGCCCGTCGAGCTGGGCGAACGGCTTGGCGAGCTTGTCGACCAGCCCGTCGACGGAACCGCGGATCTCGGTGATCGCGCCGTCCTGCGCCTCCAGCTTGGCCAGTGCCTCGTCGAGCCGTTCGGCGAGCACGCCGACCTCGGTGCGGTCCGGCAGCTCGGAGAGTCGTTTGCGCACGGAGCCCAGCGACTCCAGCGGGGACATCCGGGCGTGGATCTCGTCCAGTGCGTCGAAAATCTGCTG
Organism: Saccharopolyspora taberi; assembly: GCF_039534165.1. Taxonomy (NCBI): domain Bacteria; kingdom Bacillati; phylum Actinomycetota; class Actinomycetes; order Pseudonocardiales; family Pseudonocardiaceae; genus Saccharopolyspora; species Saccharopolyspora taberi. The sequence continues at coordinate 88,921 of NZ_BAAAUX010000006.1, forward strand.
CTGTTCGCTCTCGCGGATCTCAGCCGCACGCGTGAGCATGTTGCGCATGCGGTCGAACGACATGTTCTCGGTCACGGCTAGGGGCGTCCTTCGTCGAGGGGAGGTGAGGACTCCAGGAGCCTAGCTACTCGCTCTGCGTGTTCCCAGGCACCCCCCGATACTTTCCGTTAGGACCCTCCTTTTTGTTCCGCTGTTCGCACTCAGGTCATTGGGCTGAACGGCGCAGCAACTCCGGAATCGAATGACCTAAGAGAAGCAACAACACCCGAACGGACGAGAGCGGTGGGCCGCGCATTCCGCTGTGCGGTGCGGAGACCGGTCCCGCGGTCCGCTTCACCGAGGTCCGCGCGGTGCGACGAGTAACGTGGGGCCATGGTGACCCCGGTCCGCTTCGAGACGATCCGCTCGGCTCCCAAGGTCCTGCTGCACGACCACCTGGACGGCGGCCTGCGCCCACAGACGGTGATCGACCTCGCGGCAGCGGCGGGCTACTCCGAACTGCCGCACACGGACGCCCGGGAGCTCGCGGACTGGTTCCGCCGGTCGGCCGACTCCGGCTCGCTCGAACGCTACCTCGAAACGTTTTCGCACACGGTCGGCGTCATGCAGAACCGGGACGCCCTGGTGCGCGTGGCGGCCGAGTGCGCGGAGGACCTGGCCGCCGACGGGGTGGTGTACGCGGAGGTGCGCTACGCGCCCGAACTGTTCCAGGAAGGCGGCCTGTCGATCGACGAAGTCGTGCGGGCCGTGCAGGACGGATTCCGCGAAGGCGAACGTCGTGCCGAGACCGCCGGAAATCGTATCCGAATCGGTACGTTGCTGTGCGCGATGCGGCAGAACGCCAGGGCGTCCGAAATCGCGGAACTGGCCGTCGGCTATCGCGACTCGGAGGTCGTGGGATTCGACATCGCCGGGCCGGAGGCGGGCTTTCCACCCACCCGAAACCTGGACGCATTCGAGTATTTGCGCCGCCAGAACGCGCATTTCACGATTCACGCCGGTGAGGCGTTCGGACTGCCGTCGATCTGGGAGGCGATCCAGCACTGCGGAGCGGAACGCCTGGGCCACGGGGTGCGCATCGTCGACGACATCGAGGTCGGCGAAGACGGCACCGCGCGGCTGGGCAGGCTCGCCTCCTACGTCCGCGACCGGCGGATCCCGCTGGAGCTGTGCCCGTCGTCGAACCTGCAGACCGGGGCGGCGGCGTCGCTGGCCGAGCACCCCATCGGGCTGCTCGCGCGGCTGCGGTTCCGGGTCACCGTCAACACCGACAACCGGTTGATGAGCCACTGCTCGATGAGCAGCGAGTTCGCCGCGCTGCACGAGACCTTCGGCTACGGCTGGGACGACCTGCGGTGGTTCACGGTCAACGCCATGAAGTCGGCGTTCCTCGGCTTCGACGAGCGGCTGGCCGTGATCGAAGACGTCATCAAGCCCGGCTACGCCCGTCTCATGCGTTGAGCTGTCCTCGCTCCCGTCCGAGACGGATACTGACACGGACGGAGTAGTAGTCAGGGGGGAACGGTGGCACGGGGCGACGGCGAACCCACCCTCATCACCTCGGTGCAGCGCGCTCTTCGCCTGCTGGAGGTAGTCGGCGAACATCCGGTGGGCATCACGGCCAAGTCGCTGTCCCGGCGCACCGGGATCGCGCTGCCGACCACCTACCACCTGCTGCGCACGCTGGTGCACGAAGGCTATCTGGCCAAGCTCGACGACGGCGCCTTCGTCGTGGGCAGCGGGGTCGAGGGGCTGCACGCGGCGGGGCGGGAGCACCGGACGTGGGGCCGGGTCCGGGACGCGATGACCACGCTGCGCGACGACCTCAACGCCGCGATCTACCTGGCCCGCTACCACGACGGCGAGGTGGAGGTGGTCGAGGTCGTCGACTGCCCGCGCAGCCCGCGGGTGGACACCTGGGCGGACTTCCGGCAGGCCGCGCACGCCACCGCGATCGGCAAGTGCCTGCTGGCCGGGCTGAGCCCCAGCGAACGCGCCGACCACTTCAGCCGCCACCCGCCCGCGGACCTGACCCCGCGCACGATCACCCGCGTCCGCGACCTGGTGCACGGCGATCCGCCCGGACTCGTGCACGACGTCGAGGAGTACGCGCTCGGTACCGCGTGCATGGCCGCGCCGGTCGCGCTTGGCGACGTCCCGGCGACGCTCGCGATCTCCTTCCCCACGCGCAGGCTCGCCGACCGGTCCGAGTTCGCGCGGCCCCTCGGGAAGGCCGCCGGCGTGATCTCCCGGATGCTCGCCGTTCCCGGAGATTTTCCCACCGGGGAGTGAGTTCGACCGGGTGGGGCCGATGTTTCCCGGCGGGTAATCACTATGTGAAAAGCCGTGTCTTGTTCGTTTCCGGACAGCCGGACAGCATCGTCGCCGTGGGCGGGAACCCCCGCCGGCCGATCCGCCGGGCCGCGATGCGCGCCGAACGAGGAGGTGGTCCTGATCGCCGACGAGAAAGCACTTCTCGACGCCGCGCGGCGCGGTTCCACCGCCGCCTTCGGCGAGCTCTACGCGCGGCACGCGGCGGCGGCGCACACCATGGCCAGGCAGGTCGCCCGCACGGTCACCGACGCCGAGGACCTGGTCGCCGAGGCGTTCGCCAAGATCCTCGACGTGCTGCGCCGCGGCGGCGGTCCGACCCTGGCGTTCCGCGCGTACCTGCTCACCACGATCCGCAACCTCGCGATGAGCTCGAACAACCACGAGCGCCGGTTCCACCTGGCCGCCGACATCGACGCGCTGCACGGTGCCGAGCTCCAGGTGCCGTTCGTGGACACGGTGCTGCCGGAGGTGGAGCGCTCGCTGGTCGCGGAGGCGTTCGGGACGCTGCCGAGGCGGTGGCGGGCCGTGCTCTGGCTGCTGGAGGTCGAGGGCCTCCCGGCGGCGGACGTCGCGGTCCGCTTCGGGATGACCCGCAACGGCGTCTCCGCGCTGGCCTACCGGGCGCGCAAGGGGCTCCGCGAGGCGTACCTGCAGGTGGGCGACTGCACCGAGCCCGCGCTGGACACCGCGGCCTGAGCGGTCAGTGGACGCGGAGGCGTTCCTCGAAGGCTTCGACGAGTTCGCGCCAGGCGGTGACCTCGGCGTCGAACGGCGGGCTCGGGGGCAGCCGGTTCGGGCTGGGGCGCAGCACGAACGACACCAGCCAGCCCAGCCGCTCGGAGGGCTGGAGCGCCTCGTCCACCGACTTGTCGTCGGCCCACGCCGCGGCGTCCAGCAGCAGCTCCTCGGCCAGGTCCAGCTGCGCCGGGTCCACTTCGGACGGTCCGGCGGCGAGGTCGGCGTCCAGGCCGCTGAGCACGTAGGTGTTGTCGTCGTCGACCTCGACGGTCAGCTCGCCCGCGGTGGCCTTCTCGGTGACCTGCGGCCAGGTGGCGACCCTGGCCAGGTCGTTGTCCGCGACCGCCTGCTCGTCGGCGAGGTGCCGGGCCAGCGCGCGCGGCGAGGAGAACGCGTCGATCCTGCCGTCGGTGCCGAGGAAGATCGGGTCGTCGTCGAGGTAGCAGCGCAGCGAGTAGTACTCGCCGCCGCTGGTGATGATCCGGATCGGGTCGATGCCGATCTCGCCCCAGAAGCCGGGCTCGATCTCCTCGTCGTCGACCTCGTCGATCTCGGTGTCGTCGGTGGCGGGCTCGTCGTCGGTCTCCAGCGCCTCGGCCAGCTCCGCCTCGGCGGTGGCGACCGCCTCCGCGGGCACCTCCGGGCTGGTGACCACCTCGTCGATGGCGTCGAGCAGCTCGTCCCAGCGCTCGGCGACGACCTTGCACAGCTCGGTCCAGCGGCGCTGGCCGTCCTTGCCGGAGAAGACCATCGTGCCCTGGTCCAGCAGCGCGAAGCCGTCCGCGGCGTCGAGCACGTCGTGGACCTTGTCCAGCTCGCAGACGTCGGCCAGCGAGCGGGCGATGTCGACGATGTCGGCGAGCTCGCTGATGGTCCAGGTGTCCGGCGGTTCGGCGACCAGCTCGGGCACGCCCACCAGGTCGAACTGGTGGTCCTCGTCGGGGTTGAGCTCGACGGCCGACAGCGCGGGCACCACGTGCCAGGCGGGGTGGTCGTCGAGGTCGTGCTCCACCGCGGTGCGCACGAACGCGGCGAGCCGGGCGGAGTCCGGGAAGGCGTACAGGTCGTCCTCGTGCCCGAGGAACGCTTCCCACTCCTCGCCGTCCTCCCGCCAGCGCGGCGCCCACAGGGTGACGACGTCGCCCTGCGGCAGGCCAAGCTCGATGGGGACGATGTCCTGCGCCATCTCTTCTACCTCCGGTCGCCGAACCAGACGTCGCCGAAGCCTACGGGTTGCCCGACCACGCCCCGTGCACCGGTCGGGTTGTCACCGTATCGAGCCTGCGGTGGGCGACCGCAAGCCGAATTCCCGATAACGATTCGCAGGTCGGCCCGGGTTCGCCTCGGCCTATCCGGATCGCCCGTTCGGCCGAGCGCAGCTCGCGGAGGTAGCCGGTTCCGGAGTGGTTTGCCGGATTGATCGGGTGCGCCGCTCACGGTTGGCGGTACCGGTGGCCACGGTACGAGGCGATCATGAGTGGAATGGACGTCACAGAGCTGTGGACGAACATCGTGGTGTGGCTGCGAAACCACGCCCCCGTCACCGCAGCGGCGCTCAAACCCCCCGCACCGCTGGACCTCGCGGAACTGGAATCGGAGCTCGACGTTCAGCTGCCCGCCGATCTGCGGGAGTGGTGGTCGTGCTGCGGCGGCACCGACACCGGCGTGCTCGCCGACGTGCTTCCGCCCTTCTACACGCCCTACAGCCCGCGCGGCGCGCTGGAAGCCTGGCGCGGGCACCGCGAGCTCTGGGCCGCGAAGTGGGAGCGCCCGGCCTGCGCCTACTACGCGGGTTCGGCCGGTTCGAGCTTCCACCCGGCGTGGATCCCGATCGCGGGCGACGGCTTCTCCGACGAGCTCGTGGTCGATCTGCGGCCGGGGCCGCTGCACGGCTGCGTACTGGAGTGGGAGCAGGAGGCCGGGCACGTGGACCGCCCGGAGTGGCGCGGGGTTTCGGACATGCTCGCCGCGGTGCACCGCTCGCTGACCGAGGGGAGCCCTGCCGGTCACAGCCATCCGACGGTCACCGAGGACGGCCGCCTGGACTGGCAGATCCGGTGACGTCCGGGGAATTTCACCGGAAGCGGCGTCCTTCGTCCCGGCGGTAGGCGGCCACGGCGAGGGCGCCGAGCAGCACCGTCCACCCGATCGCGACCGGCAGCGCGACCGGTCCCGGGTCGGTTCCGGTGAGGGCGCCCAGCACCAGTTCCCGGCCCGCGCGGGTCGGCAGCGCCTGCGAGACCGGGTCGAGCCATGCCGGGAACGCGCTCGGCGGCATCCACAGCCCGCCGAGGAACGAGCCCGGCAGCATGATCAGCTGCACGACCGGGATCGCGGCTTTCATCGGCAGCGAATGCCCGATCGCCAGGCCAAGGAACACGAACGGCAGCCCGCACCCGAGCAGGACCGGCAGCGCGGCCACGAGCCGCGGGGGCGTCGCGTGCGCTTCGGTGAGCAGCCCGGCGACCAGCGCGACCGGCACCAGCGAGAGCACCGCGATCGCGGCGGCGTTGAGCAGCCTGCCGCCGAGCACCGCGCCCGCTCCCACCGGCAGCGCGCGGACGTAGAGCTCCCACGGCTTGTCCCGGTCGACCGCGACCCCGATGCCGAGGTTGAACGCGAATGCCGACGCCAGGGCGAAAAACGCCATCTGCCCGGCCGAAGCGGTCGCGTGCTCGGCGCTGTCCCGCACGGCGCTGCTGGCCACGGAGAACATCACCATGAACAGCGCGGGGAACAGCAGCGAGCTCACCGTGGCCACGGGTTCCCGGATGCTTTCCAGGAACCGGAACCGGGCGTGGTGCAGCAGGAGGGTCATGCCGGGCTCCCGGTGGTCAGCGCGCGGAACGCGTCTTCGAGGCTCGTGGTGGCGATCCGCAGGTCGCGGAACGGGTGACCGGAGGCGATCAGGTCGCGCACCAGCCGGTCGGAATCGTTGGTGAGCAACCGGATCCGGTCACCGTCCCGGTCGTGGCCGACGATCCCGGGCAGGTCCGGCACGCCGTCGGCCAGCATGCTCACCGCGCGGACGTCCACTCTGGACTTGATCGCCGCCGGGCTGCCGTCGGCGAGCACCCGGCCCCGCGACAGCACGACCACCCGTCCCGCCAGCGCCTCCACCTCCTCCAGGTAGTGGCTGGTCAGCAGCAGCGTTCCGCCCTGTTCGCGGTAGGCGTGCAGGCCGTCCCACAGCCTGCGGCGGGCGTCGACGTCGAGCCCGGTGGTCGGTTCGTCGAGCACGACGAGGTCCGGGCGGCCCGCGAAGGCGAGCGCGACGGTGAGGCTGCGCTGCTGGCCGCCGGACAGCGAACCGGCCTGGCGGCGGGCCGCGCCGGTCAGGCCGAAGCGCTCCAGCAGTTCCCCGGCGGGCATCGGGTTCCGGTGGTGCCGCCGGGCGAAGTTCACGATCTCGGACACCCGCAGCGCCTCGGGCAGGCCGGTCCGCTGCGGGGTCACGCCCAGCCGCAGCCGGTTCCGCGGGTCGCGCGGGTCGCCGCCGAAGAGCTCGACCCGGCCGCCGGTCGGCCTGCGCAGGCCGGTGATCAGGCTGAGCAGGGTGGTCTTGCCCGCGCCGTTGGGGCCGAGCAGGCCGATGCTCTGGCCTGCCGGGACGTCGAGGTCCACGGCGTCGAGCGCGGTCCGGCCGCCGAAGGCGCGGGAGGCGGAGATGGCGCGTGCGTGCATCAGGACTCCTCACCGGTGGCCGGCCCCAGCAGCGCGCGGAGGTCGGCGACGTAGGTCTCGAACGCCGCGCGCCCGCGGCTGGTCAGCGCGATGGAGGTGCTGGAGCGGGACTTCTCGGTGGTCGTGTAACCGGCTTCGTCGAGCTTGCGCAGGTGGGTGATCAGGTTTCCGGGAGTCATCGACAGCAGTTCCTGCAAGCGGCTGAAGGTGATCCGGTCGCCCGGCCGCAGCGCGGCGAGGGTGGTGACGACCCGGAGCCGGGCCTGGGCGTGGATCACCGGGTCGAGCTCGGTCATGCCCGCCTCCGGCGCATTGAGGAGACCAGGGCGAGCAGCAGCAGCCCGCCGCCGCAGCCCAGCGACATAACCAGGTAGTGGCCGGGGATCCCCGCGAACGCGCCGATAGCGTTGACCAGCAGGATCCAGCCGCCGATGAGGTACTGGCGGGGGTCGGCCGCCAGCGCGGCGCCGGACATGAACAGCACCCCGGTCAGCAGCCCCGCGCCCGCCGACCACAGCAGTGCGTACGCCTCGGGCGGGATGCCGAGCTTGGCCATCGCCCCGGCCATCGCGCCCAGGCAGAGGAACCCGAGCGTCCAGGTCCAGCCGTGCATCGCGCCGCCGGTCGGACCGGGCCCGCGCAGCCCCCGGGTGGTCCGTGCGAAGTGGACGCCGGTGGCGACCCCGGCGCACGCGAGGATTCCGAAGAACAGCACCAGCGGGATCGGCGTCGGGACCGGGATCACCGGATCCGGGCCGACGGTGAGGTACAGCTCGCCGAACGCGAGCAGCCAGGCCAGGCCCCACGCGCCGGGCAGCAGCCCGGGGCGACCTGCGAGGTGCCGTTCGGCGTGCTTCTGCTGCTGCTCGGCCAGAGCCAGCATTTCCGCCGGTGAAGCGGGTCGTTCCGACATGACCTTCCTCAACTTTGCCGGACAAAGTAGCCGTGGACTTTGTACCGCAAAGTTGATCGCCGGGGCAACGCGGTCTCACCTACTACTTGGCGACGCACACTAGTTGGTGTTACGTTCTCGGCATGGCGGACAAGGCGGTGGCCGCGCGCCAGGCGCAGTGGCTGCGCGGCGTGCTCGACCTCGCGGTGCTGGCGCTGCTGGCCGAGAGCGGTGAGGACTACGGCTACACGTTGTTGCAGCGCCTGGCCGAGGCCGGGCTGCCGGACATGAAGGCGGGGACGCTCTACCCGCTGCTCAACCGGCTCGCCGGGGACGGGCTGGTGCGCGCCGAGTGGCGCGCGGGCGAAGGCGGGCCCGGCCGCAAGTTCTTCGCCCTGACCGAGGAGGGCAGGGCGGTGCTGGCCGAACAGGGTCCGAAGTGGACGGAATTCGCGACGAACGCGATCGCGGTGGTCAACCGAGGGGTGCAGGCATGATGACGTTGGAGAAGAAGTACCGGGACGAGCTGCTGGTCGCGCTGCGGCTGCACGACATCTCCGGCGCGCGGGTCGGCGAGGTGCTGGCCGAGGTGGAGGCCCACGTCGCCGAGACCGGTGAGGACCCGGCCGAGGCGTTCGGCAGCCCGCGCGAGTACGCGGCGCGGGTCGCCGCGCAGCTCGACCGCAGGACCGGCAACCCGTCCAACCTGGAGAAGACAGCCGGTGCGGCGGCCACCGGTGTGCTGGTGTTCTTCGGGCTGGTGTTCCTGCTCGACGGCCTGCGCGGGGACGCGGTCGTGACGCTGGCGGACGCGGTGAGCGAGGTGCTGCGGCTCGTGCTGATCCTGGTGGCGGTGTTCCTGGGGTTGCGCGCCGCCACGGCGTTGTCCGGCCGCGCCGTGCTCGGCGTCGCGGCGCTGGTCAGCTTCGGCGTGGCGATCGGATCGTCGATCCTGATCAAGCAGGTGCTCGACGACTCGGCCCCGCTGTTCGTGCTGTCGAGCTGGGTCTCCATCGGCCTCGGCGCGGTGCTGGTCGCCGGTTCGCTGGTCATGCTCGCGCGCGCGATCAAGCGCGGCCGGGTCGTCGACCCGCGGTGACCGCTACGTGCCGACGGGGTGCCAGACGGTCTTGGTCTCGGTGAACGCGCGGAGGCGCTGGATGTCGGGCTCGCGGGTCCAGTCCGGTGCCCCGCGCACCGGCAGCACCCGCTTGACCGTCCCGGCCGCCGCCCGCTCCAGCTCGGCGCGCAGCTCCTCCGGCGCGCCGACCGGGTCCAGGGCGTTGACGTCGGCGTGCGAGGCCAGCCAGGGGCCGAGCTCCGCGGCGTGGCCGGTCAGCAGGTTGACCACCCCGCCCGGCACGTCGGAGGTGGCCAGCACCTCGGCGAAGGTGATGGCGGGCAGCGGCCGGTCGGAGCTGGAGACCACCACGCAGGTGTTGCCCGCCGCGATCACCGGCGCGACCACGCCGACCAGGCCGAGCAGCGACGACTCCTGCGGCGCGAGCACGCCGACGACACCGGTCGGTTCCGGCACGCTGAACGAGAAGTACGGCCCGGCGACCGGGTTCGCCGCGCCGAGCACGGCGGCGATCTTGTCGGTCCAGCCCGCGTACCACACCATCCGGTCCACCGCGGAATCCACAGTGGACTCCGCGTCCCGCTGGGAGACCCCCTCCGCGGCGCGGACCTCGGCGGCGAACTGCTCCCGGCGGCCCTCCATCACCTCGGCCACCCGGAACAGCACCTGGCCCCGGTTGTAGGCGGTCGCGCCGGACCAGCCGCCGAACGCCTTGCGCGCGGCCGAAACCGCGTCCCGCGCGTCCTTGCGCGACGCCTGCGCGGCGTTGGCGAGGAAGGCGCCGTCCGCGTCGTGCACCGGGTAGGAGCGGCCCGACTCCGAACGCGGGAACTTCCCGCCCACGTAGAGCTTGTAGGTCTTGGCCACGGCCAGCCGGGACGGGCTGTCAGACATCGAGGTACGCCTCCAGACCTGCGCGACCGCCCTCGCGGCCGAAACCGGACTCCTGGTAACCGCCGAACGGCGCGGTCGGGTCGAACCGGTTGAAGGTGTTGGCCCACACCACCCCGGCTCGCATCTGCTGCGCGGCCCACAGGATCCGCGAACCCTTCTCGGTCCAGATCCCCGCCGACAGCCCGTAGGGCGTGTTGTTGGCCGTGGCCACCGCCTCGTCCGGCGTGCGGAACGTCAGCACCGACAGCACCGGGCCGAAGATCTCCTCGCGGGCGATGCGCATCGACTGGTGCACGTTGGAGAACACCGTGGGGGAGAAGAAGAAACCCCGCTCGGGCAGCGGGCACGGGCTGGTCCAGCGGCTCGCGCCCTCGGTGTCCCCGGCGGCGCTCAGCTCGGTGATCTTCGCGAGCTGCTCGGCCGAGTTGATCGCCCCGACGTCGGTGTTCTTGTCCAGCGGGTCGCCGACCCGCAGCGTCGTGATCCGCGAGCGCAGCTTGTCCAGCAGCTCCTCGGCGACCGACTCCTGCACCAGCAGCCGGGAGCCGGCGCAGCAGACGTGGCCCTGGTTGAAGAAGATCCCGTTGACGATGCCCTCGACCGCCTGGTCCAGCGGGGCGTCGTCGAACACGACGTTGGCGGCCTTGCCGCCGAGCTCCAGCGTCAGCCGCTTGCCGGTGCCCGCCAGCCTGCCCTGGATCTGCTTGCCGACCTCGGTCGAACCGGTGAAGGCGACCTTGTCCACGCCGGGGTGGCCGACCAGCTCCGCGCCGATGTCCCCGGCGCCGGGGACGATGTTGACCACGCCCGGCGGCAGCCCGGCCTGCTGGCAGATCTCGGCGAAGACCAGCGCGGTCAGCGGCGTGGTCTCGGCGGGCTTGAGGACCACGGTGTTGCCGCAGGCCAGCGCGGGAGCGATCTTCCACGCGAGCATCAGCAGCGGGAAGTTCCACGGGATGACCTGGCCCGCCACGCCGACCGGCCGCGGGTCGGGGCCGTAACCGGCGTAGCCGAGCTTGTCGGCCCAGCCCGCGTGGTGGAAGAAGTGCGCGGCGGCGGTGGGGATGTCGGCGTCGCGCGACTCCTTGATCGGCTTGCCGTTGTCCAGGGTCTCCAGCACCGCGAGCTCGCGCCCGCGCTCCTGGATCAGCCGCGCGATGCGGAACAGGTACTTCGCCCGCTCGGATCCGGGCATCCGGCCCCAGGTCCGGTCGAACGCCGTGCGCGCCGCGCGGACCGCGGTGTCCACATCGGAGGGAGCAGCGCCGGAGACCTCGGCGAGGATCTCCTCGGTCGCCGGGTTGACGCTCTTGAGCGGCTCACCCGCGCCGTCGGTGAACTCGCCGTCGACGAACATCCGGTAGCTCGGCTTGAGGTTGGCGATCGCCCGGGACTCGGGGGCGGGTGCGTATTCCCAGGGGCTTTCGGTCATCAGTCCACCGCCACGTAGTCGGGGCCGCTGTAGTGGCCTTCGAGCTGGGTGCGCCGCTGCATCAGCAGGTCGTTGAGCAGGCTGGACGCGCCGAAGCGGAACAGCCCCGGGGTCAGCCACTCCGGACCGGCGACCTCGTGCACGGCGACCAGGTAGCGGACCGCGTCCTTGGTGGTGCGGATGCCGCCCGCGGGCTTGACGCCGCGCAGGTCGCCGGTGCGGTCCCGCCAGTCCCGGACCGCCTGCAGCATCAGGTGCGTGACCGGCAGCGTCGCGGCGGGCGAGACCTTGCCGGTGGAGGTCTTGATGAAGTCGCCGCCCGCGAGCAGCGCGAGCCAGGACGCGCGCCGCACGTTGTCGTAGGTGGCCAGCTCGCCGGTCTCCAGGATGACCTTGAGGTGCGCCTCGCCGCAGGCCGCTTTGATCGCCTGGATCTCGTCGAAGACCTGGCCGTAGCGGCCGGACAGGAACGCGCCCCGGTCGATCACCATGTCGACCTCGTCCACCCCGGCGGACACCGCGAGCTCGACGTCGGCGAGCTTGACCTGCCGCGACGACCGGCCCGACGGGAACGCGGTCGCGACCGAGGCGACCCCGACGCCGCTGCCGCGCAGCGCCTCGACCGCGGTCGCCGCCATGTCCGGGTACACGCAGACCGCCGCGACCCGCGGCGTCTCCGGGCGGTCCGGGTCGGGCCTGCGGGCCTTCGCGCACAGCGCGCGGACCTTGCCCTCGGTGTCGGCGCCTTCCAGCGTGGTGAGGTCGACCATGCCGATGGCGGTGTCGATCGCCCACAGCTTGGCGGCCTTCTTGATGCTGCGGGTGGCCAGGCCGGCCGCTCGCTGTTCGAGCCCGACCTGGTCGACACCGGGGAGCCCGTGCAGGAACCGGCGCAGCGTGCTGTCGTCCTTGGTCGCCTCGGCGAGCTCGGCGGGCAGCTCGGACGTCACCGACGGCGTTGTGGGTGGCGGGTTGGCCATACCGGGGAGTCTAGGTCAGCCCTCCTTCGGAGCGCTCCACTCGACGCTGACGGTGAAGTTCGCCTCGCCCGCGGACTTGGCCACCGCGAGGTTCGCCTCGCCGGTGACCTTGATGCCGAACTGCAGGCTGATCCTGGCCGGCGGCTGCTCCATGCTCCGCAGCTCGCCGAGCACCGCCTCGGCGGCGGGCCGGGTCGCGCCCATCGCCGCCTGCACGGTCTCGGTGGCCTGCTCGACGCCGTTGCGCCTGCCGACCCGCGCGTTGCCGTGCTGCTCGTCGGCCGCCTCGATCAGGATCTCGCCGCCGCCGTCGAGCGGCATGCTGACCAGTGTCATGGCCGCAGTGAACCACAGAAATCCCGCCCTGCTGCGGTGATCGGAGCAAAGGCACCGGAATTCCGCATGCGGCGCAGGGGAAATCTGTACTGTTGCGCTGTTCCTTCCGATCACTCGAATGGTCAAGGACATGGGGTTACCGCAGAAGCACGACCTAATCGGCTCGGCACTCGTGCGGTTCAGCGCGGGTGGGGCCCGAGTCGGGGCGGGATTTCTCCTTTCGCCCGACCGGATCGCCACGTGCGCGCACGTGGTGGCCGACGTCCTCGGGTTGCCCCGCGACCAGTCAGAGCCGCCGACCACGACGTTCGTCGTCGAGTTCCCGATGCTCCGCGACGTCGACGGAATCGTGCTCGCGACCCGGGTGGAGGTCGCCGACTGGTGGCCGATCGGCGCGGACGGAACCGGTGACATCGCCGTCCTGCGGCTGCTCGATCCGGCACCGCCGGGTGCGCTGCCCGCGCCGACGCTGGTCCGCGACGACGTGTGGCAGCACCCGTTCCGGGTGATGGGGTTCCCGCAGGGGCAGGACGACGGCACGTGGGTGACCGGTGAACTGCTCGCCAAGCAGGGGACCGGGTGGATCCAGCTCCGTTCCGGAAGCGGGCAGCGCAGCATCGAGCAGGGCTTCAGCGGTGCCCCGGTGTGGGACGACGAACTCGGCGGTGTCGTGGGCATGGTGGTCACGCACGCCCTCGACGACCCGTGGACGGCGTACCTCCTGCCGACCACCGCGCTCGGCGACGCCTGGAACACCGACCCCGTCAACCCCTACCTCGGGCTCAGGTCGTTCGAGGAGGCCGACGCGAGGCTGTTCCACGGGCGCGACGACGACGTCGCGCGGCTGGCCGCGCTGGTCCGGGACAGGGACCTCGTCGCGGTCGCCGGGCCGTCCGGCAGCGGCAAGTCGTCGCTGGTGCGGGCGGGACTGCTGCCCGCGCTGCGCGCCGACGGCGTCGACATCGTGGACCTCCGGCCGGACCCGGACGACCTCGCGCGGCTGGAAGCGCACCTGGTCGTTCCCGAGCGTCCGACTGTGCTTTTCCTGGACCAGTTCGAGGAACTGGTGATCGCCGACCCGGCCGCTGCCCGGCGGATCGTCGAGCGGATCACCGAGGTGACTTCCGCCCAGCCGCGCACCGTCGGCGGGCCACCGCCGCTGCGAGTGGTGCTGACGCTGCGTTCGCGGTCGCTGGACGAGCTCGTCACCCCTGCCACCACGCAGCAGCTCAAGGATGCGATGTGCCTGGTCAGCACGATGTCGCAGGAGCAGTTCAGCGAGGTGATCACCGGCCCGGCGCGGGTCGTCGGCGGGCTGGCGTTCGAGGACGCGCTGGCGGAGCGCATCGTCGCCGACACCGTCGATCAGCCGGGTGCGCTGCCGCTGGTCGCGCTGACCCTGGACCTGCTGTGGGAGAACCGGCACGGCGGCTGGTTCACGCACCAGGCGTACGAGCGGCTTGGCCGGGTGGCGGGCGCGCTCAGCCACCGGGCGGAGGAGGTCTACCGGTCGCTGAGCGAGACCGACCAGCGGCTCGCGCGTCGACTGCTGGTCCAGCTCACCCGGCCGGACGGCGAAGGAGGTTTCGCGCGGCGTTCGCTGCGGATGGCCGAGCTGCATCCCGACCTGCACCCGGTGGTGCTCACGCTCGCGCACGAGCGGCTCGTCGTCGTGGCGCACCAGGAGGACGGCGGCCAGCGGGTCGATCTGGTGCACCAGGCGTTGATCGACCAGTGGTCCGAACTGCAGGGCTGGCTCCGGGAGGACGAGGAGTTCCTGACCTGGCAGGCAGATCTGCGGCAGGCCGTGGACCAGTGGGAGCAGGCCGATCGCGATCCCGGCAGCCTCCTGCGCGGAACCACGTTGGCCAGGGCGACCGAGTGGGCGCAGCAGCACGACGAGGCGCTGACGCCCGAGCAGCGCGACTTCGTCCAGCGCAGCAAGCGGGCCGAACGGTCCCGCGCCCGGATGGGGAGGGCGATCACGGTGCTGGCCGTGGTGGTCGCCCTGGTGGTCGGCCTCCTCGCGGCGGTCGTGGTGCAGCGCAACGCCGAAGTCAACCGCCAGCTCGACGCGACGAACGCGGATCTGCTGGCGCAGCAGGTGGAACGGGCCGATGACGACAACGACTACGGGAGTTCGTTGCAGTTCGCCCTGACCGCGTGGCGGGAGGACCCGGGAAGCGCTGCCGCGTACGGCGGACTGCTGATGCACTACATCAAGTGGCAGCAGGCTGAACGCGTGTACCGGGTGCCGGACGGGACCGATGTCCACCACACCTCCACCTCGGCGGACGGGCTCTCGTTCGTCGTGGTCGACGACGACTCGCGGGTTCCGGTGCAGCTCTGGACGGAGCTGGACCGGCCGGAGCCGGTGATCGGCAGGCTTCCGATCACCAACGCGATCAACGCGACGATGAGCCCGGACGGCCAGACCGTCGCCACGGTGAACGTCTTCGGCGCGGTCGAGCTGTGGAGCACGCGGACCCTGGACCGGATCGCGGAGCTGAAGCCGCCGATCGCCGACATACCGGTGGACTACCGCGTCGTCCTGCCGCACATGACCTTCAGCGGCGACGGCCGATTCCTCTCGGTGCTCCCCGGGGTGCTCCCGCAGGGACGACCGGAGAACAAGATCATCGAAACCTTCGACACGCGGACGCTCAAGTCGGTGGACGAGCCGCAGGGCCCCGCGTCCGAGATATCGGTCAACGAGTTGTCGCCGACCCGGGATCCCAACGTTCGCCTGGGAGAGATCAACGCCGGAGACGCCGATGCACCGCTGTCCACGCGCGTCGTCGAGCTTCCCCAGGACAGGCCCGGTACGGGCCACGAATTCGGAATGGGTCGCATCATCTCCAACGGAGACGAGGTGCTCCGATGCCTGTCGGAGGGTGTTGTCGAGATCGTGGACCGGGCGTCGAAGGCGCCGAAGGCCACTTTCTCGGGAATCGACTGCTACGCCAAGAGAATCGGGGACTACCTGGTCGGTTCCGCGACGGAACCACCGCCGAAGACCGACGACCCCACGACCTTCACCAATGTCGAGACCCTTCTCGCCATCCACATCCCCAGTGGTCGGCGATTCCAGTACGCGCACCCGGAATCCGTGCTCGGATCGAGCGACGTCCTGGCGGTCGTACCGGGGGCTGACGGCAGCTCTCCCGACGTGGTGCTGCGGAGCTTCAACAACGTTTTCCGGATAGCGATGGCCGAGCCGCTGCCGCCCGCCGCAGGTGACTGGGGCGAGCTGGAATCGAGCGTGACCACCGGGTTCGTTCGGGCCAACACCATCGCGGCCACGACCACCACCGGTGAGATCGTCCTGCTCGACGAGACCTACACGCGGCTGCTCGCGCGGATTCCGAAACCTGCGGAGAACACCACCCTGGAGTTCAACCGCAATGGTCGGCAGCTGTTCGTGGCAACACCGCAGAAGGTGCTGGTCTACCGGCTTCCGGACCTGCACCTGGAACGGGAGGTGCCGATCCCGCAGCCCGACTACCCGTGGCTGGACTACGAACAGGACGGCTACTCCTACGTCGGATACCTCTCGCCCACGGAGGTCGTGGTGCTGCACGCCGGTGTGCTCAGCTACTGGGATCCCGGGACCTGGCAGCAGCGTTCGGAGCCGATCCCGCTCTCCACCGATCGGGCCGAGATCGACAACCTGGTCCGCAACGCAAGCCTCTACGAGCGATCAGGACATCCCGGGCAGGTCGTCGTGTCGGCCGGGTGGACGACCGCGGTGTGGAGCGTGCCCGACCGCCGCAAGATCGCCGCGTACGAGATCAGCACGAGGTCCGGCGCCGACGCGGTGATGGTCAGCAACGACGGCGCGGTGTTCGCCTACAGCGACGACTGGGGAAACATCAGCGTCCTCGACCTGGAAACCGGCAGGAACGTGACCGGCGTGGCGACCGGCGAGGGGCCGGCTCTCATCGGCCCGGAGCGACTGGTCACCGCCGGTCCCCAGTCCATGGAGGTGTGGGACTGGCGGCGGAGGATCCGGATCGGATCGGTGTCCCTGCCCCCGGTCCAGAACCAGGTGACCAGCCCGGAGCAGATCATCGCCTTCCGTCCGGGCCAACCGCCGCTGACGATCCCGCTCGACGCGCGGACGATGGCCGAGGCCCTGTGCCGGATCAGCGACCGGGGGTTCACCCCCGACGAGATCGACGTGCTGCCTGCGGGCGTGGACACCGACCCACCGTGCCGGGGGCTGGGCAAATGAATCACGCGGCCGCCCCCGGGGGTGCCTAGTTCGGCGACTGCGGCGGCTGGGCTCCCGGCGGGTACTGGGTTCCCGGTGGGTGCTGGGTTCCCGGTGGGTGCTGGGTTCCCGGTGGGTTCTGGGTTTCCGGTGGGTTCTGGGTTTCCGGTGGGTTCTGGGGCAGCGGCGCGGGTGGCGTGCGGCGGCTCAGGAAGAACTCGACCAGGTTGTACGCGCCTACCCCGAACAGCAGCAGCACCGTCAGCCAGTAGCCGAACCGCGAGTGGAGCATGCTGTCGGCGATCGAGTCCGTGATGAACCCGGACTTCTCGAACTCGGTCACCACCGCGCGGCGCAGCAGGCCCTGACTGATCATCAGCAGCAGGGCCGCCGCGACCCCGAGCACGAGACCGAGCCACCAGCGCCACGCGGAGGCCGCGATCCCGGCGAGGACGACCAGGAGCGCGACGATCATCAGCGGCTGGTGCGGGAACGAGTCCAGCTGCTGCTCCACTTCGCCGGCCTCCTCCGGCTGCTGGGATCCGGCGAAGTCACCGGTGGCGGTCACGGTGGGTTCACCGCCGAAGGTCAGGGTCCACCCGGAGAAGTCAGCGCTGACCGACCCCATCGGGCTCTCGCAGGACACGGTGAAGAACGGCAAGGAGAAGCACAGCAGTGCCAACAGGAATCCGGCGGGACTGATCACTTTCCGGCGCGTCGTCCGTCTGAACATCGCGCCAGGCTAGGGGCGGGTGGACCGGCCCGGGGCGGGTTTCGCGCAACGGTCACCGAACGGCCGCAACCGACCGGTCGGTTCGCAAGGTCGCGTTGAGGGGCGTCCGGCGGCCAGCTTGGAACGCGGTCGGCCGGGGTAGCCGAAGGCCAACGGACTCGACACCCACGGAGGTGGTTGGTGATGAAGGCTGTCGTGTACCAGGAGCCGTTCTCGGTCGCGGTGAACGAGGTTGACGCACCGCGCATCGAACACCCCAACGATGTGATCGTGCGCATCACCTCGACCGCGATCTGCGGTTCCGACCTGCACATGTACGAGGGCCGCACAGCGGCCGAGCCGGGCATCGTGTTCGGGCACGAGAACCTCGGCATCGTCGACGAGGTCGGTTCCGGAGTGACCGGTCTCAGCCGCGGTGACCGGGTGGTGATGCCGTTCAACGTCGCCTGCGGCTTCTGCAAGAACTGCCTGGCGGGCAACACCGGGTTCTGCCTGACGGTCAACCCGGGCTTCGCGGGCGGCGCTTACGGCTACGTGGCGATGGGCCCGTACACCGGTGGCCAGGCCGAGTACCTGCGCGTCCCGTTCGCCGACTTCAACTGCCTGAAGCTGCCCGCGGACTCCAGCAAGGAGTCCGACTACGTCCTGCTCGCCGACATCTTCCCGACCGGCTACCACGGCTGCGAGCTCGCCCAGGTCTCGCCGGGCGAGACGGTCGCGGTCTACGGTGCGGGCCCGGTCGGCCTGATGGCGGCCTATTCGGCGATGCTGCGCGGGGCGTCCCGCGTGTTCAGCGTGGACCGGATCCCGGAGCGGCTGGCCAAGGCGGAGGAGATCGGTGCGGAGCCGATCGACTTCAGCAAGGGCGACCCGATCGCGCAGATCAAGGAGATGACCGACGGCGAGGGCACCGACAAGGGCGTGGACGCCGTCGGCTACCAGGCGCAGGTCGGCGACGCCTCCAAGGAGGAGCCCGCGGTCGTGCTGAACTCGCTGATCGAGACCGTGCGGCCGACCGGACGGCTGGGCGTGCCCGGCCTGTACGTGCCGTCCGACCCGGGCGGGCCGGACGAGCAGGCCAAGCAGGGCAAGCTGCTGGTGTCCATCGGGCGGATGTTCGAGAAGGGGCAGGTAATCGGAACTGGCCAATGCAACGTCAAGCGCTACAACCGGCAGCTGCGGGACATGATCACGACGGGCCGGGCGACCCCGAGCTTCGTGGTCTCGCACGAGCTGTCGCTGTCGGAGGCCCCTGACGCGTACCGGAAGTTCGACCAGCGCGTGGAGGGATACACCAAGGTCGTCCTGCACCCGTGAGTCTTGTGACACGCCCGCGGGCGCGCGGGCGTGTCTTCGCGACTCAGCGGGCAAGAACTGAGCGGAGTGCTCGTTCCAGGTCGGTGGCGGGGCCGGGGCCGGGGCTGCGCCAGGCGATGAAGCGGTCCGGCCGGACGAGCACCGCGCCATCATCGGAGACGCCGTACGGCTCCGCCCACGGTCCGGTCAGGCCGTCTCCGATCCGGTGCGCGGTGAGCCGCACGCCGAGGTCGGCGGCGACCGACTTCGCCGCGCGCTCCCACTCCTCGGAGCCGGTCAGCACGACGAACTCGCGACCGAACAGCTCGATCGTGGACAGCGGCCCGTCCGGCGAGTCCAGGACGACGTGCGGTGCGCGGGAACCCGGCCGCCCGGTGGGCGCGTTCGGGTCCTCCAGCAGTTCGTGCTCATCGCCCGGTTCGGACACGACCGCGCCGTTATGCCGGTAGCCGAAGAACAGGGTCGCGGGGTCCTCGACCGGAGGCGGGCCGTCGTACCGCGCGCCCGTGCGCACCATGGCGTTCCGGTACTGGTTGGTCGCGATCCACTCGCCGACCGGGCGGCGTTCGGCGTCGTGGCTGTCCAGCAGACCCGGGCCCGCCTCGCCGCGCAGCACCGCCGCGAGCTTCCACGCCAGGTAGAAGCCGTCGAGGATCGCGGTGTTGCCGCCCATACCGCCCTGCGGCGGCATGGTGTGCGCGGCGTCGCCGACCAGGTGCGCCCGGCCGGAGCTGAACCGGTCGGCCACGTACATCCCGGTCTCGACCGGAGCCCGGTCCAGGATCTCCACCTCCAGGTCCGGGACGCCGGTCGCGATCCGGATCTGCTCGACGGCCCGCTCCGGGGTGAAGTCGTCGAGGTGCTGGGTGTCCGGGTCGAAGCCGACCCCGACGACGAACCGGTCCGCGTCGTCGGTGCTGACCAGGACGCCGGTTCCGCCGGAAAGCTCCGGGTTCTGCAGGTAGTAGAGGACCTGCTCCTCGCCGACTACGTGCCCGAGGTCCGCGCGGATCCCCCAGAGGACGTTGTGCGCGATCGATCCGCTGCCGTGGGTGCCGATGCCCAGCGCGGTGCGCACGGGGCTGCGGTGACCGTCGGCGCCGACGAGGTATTCGGCTTCGACGGTGCTTTCCTCGCCGGTGCGCAGGTCTCGCAGGACTGCGGTCACGCCGTCGCTGTCCTGCTCGAAGCTGACCAGTTCGGTGGAGAAGCGCACGTCGGCGCCGAGTTCGCGGGCACGGCCGAGGAGCAGCCGCTCGGCGGCCTCCTGGCTGGCGTCGGCGGAGGCGGCGGGCGAGAGGTGGCCCATCGGCACGAACGTGTCGTGCAGGATCTCGTGGAACACCGGGCCGCTGGCGGAGGCGGCTATCCGCAGGGCGAAGCCGCGGCTCTTCGGCGAGGCGGCGACGAACGCGTCCTCCAGGCCGACGAGTCGCAGCGCCTCCATCGTGTGCGTTTGCTGGCCGCGCGCTTTCGGATGCGTCGAGGTGCTCTCGTGCCGTTCGACGACGAGCGCGGGCGTGCCGTGCATGCCCAGGAACACGGCGGTGGACAGGCCGGAGAGGCCGGCGCCTGCGACGAGCACGGGTGTGCGGGTCATGATCTCCCCAATCTGGACGAACACTGTTCGCAACTACGAACACCGTTCTAAGTGCGAACGGCGTTCGTGTCAAGTACAGTGTTCGCCGGTCCCCGCGAGCTGGAGGTGTCCGAGATGTCCGTGCCCGATCCGCCGTGGCAGCAGCGCGCCGCGCGGAAGCGTTCGGCGAAGCGGCCGCTGGACACCGACGTCATCGTGCGCACCGCGCTGGAGCTGACCGACCGCGAAGGGCTGGACGCGGTGAGCATGCGGCGGGTGGCGCAGGAGCTCGGCACCGGCGCGGCGTCGCTGTACGCCTACGTGCGCAACAAGAGCGAGCTCCAGGAGCTGATGCTCGACCTGGTGATCGGCGAAGTACCGCTGCCGGAGCCGGACCCGGCGCGCTGGGAGGAGCAGCTCAAGCAGTTCGCCCGCGACCAGCTGCGGGTGTTCACCGCCCACCCCGGCATGGCGCAGGTGGTGGCCCGCACCCCGGCGCCGACCGGACCGAATGCGTTGCAGGTCACCGAGACGATGCTCACGCTGCTGCGCGGGGCCGGTCTCCCGGACCGGATCGCGGCCTTCGCGGTCGATCTGCTCGCGCTGTACCCGAACGCGATCGCGCTGGAGCGCACCGCCGATTTCGCTTTGACGGACGGGGAAAGGGACGAGCGGATGTCCCAGGTGGAGGACTACTTCGCGGCGCTGCCCGCGGAGCGGTTCCCGAACCTGCTGGCGATCCTGCCGGTGATGATGAGCGACGAGGGCGAGGAGCGGTTCGAGTTCGGCCTGGAGCTGATCATGCGCGGGCTCCGGTCCTGGGTGGAGTGAGCGGTTACTGTTGTTCCCCATGGATATTCGGGTCGTAGAGCATCCGCTCGCCAAGTCGAGGCTGTCCACGATGCGCGACGCGCGCACCGGCAGCGCCGCGTTCCGGGCCGCGTTGCAGGAGCTCACCCTCATGCTGATCTACGAGGCGACCCGGGACGCCGAGGTGGCCGAGGAGATGATCCACACCCCGGTCGCGCGCACCACCGGCTACCGGCTGGCGCATCCGCCGCTGCTGGTCCCCGTGCTGCGCGCCGGGCTTGGCATGGCCGACCAGGCGCACAAGCTGATCCCCGAGGCGCAGATGGGCTTCGTCGGCCTGGCCAGGGACGAGAAGACCCTCCAGCCCACGCCGTACCTGGAGTCGCTGCCCGCGGACCTGTCCGGTCGCCCGGTGTTCGTGCTCGACCCGATGCTGGCCACCGGCGGCTCGATGGTGCACACGATCGACCTGCTCACCGGCCGCGGCGCCACCGACGTGACGGCCATCTGCACGCTCGCCGCGCCGGAGGGGCTGGACCGGCTGGAGAAGTCCGGGCTGCCCGTGCGGGTCGTGACCGCGAGCGTCGACGAGCGGTTGAACGAGTCCGGGTTCATCGTTCCCGGGCTGGGCGATGCCGGGGACCGGGAGTACGGGGCCGTCTGAGGCTCCGCCGGGGCGGTTTCCCCTCGGCCCCCGCGAGCAACGCAGAGACGCCGAACGGGCGGTACCCGTGGTCTAGACCTTGTCGGACTATGGTCCAGACCACAGTCCGCGATCCCCGCGGGCGAGGTCATCCCCGATGACCCAGGAGTTGCGCTATGTCCCCAACTCGAACGTCCCCGGCCCCGTTGTCCCGAGCCCGGTTGTCTCCAGCCCGATGGCGGTTACCGGCGCTCGTCGCCGGTGTCCTCGCACTGATGTTGTCCGCGCTGGTCCCCGCTGCCGCCGCCCCCGACGCGGCGCCGCAGGCGGCGGCCCGCAAGGTCGGCTACTTCACGCAGTGGTCGATCTACGACCGGAACTTCTTCGTCAAGAACCTCGACACCTCCGGCACCGCGGCCAAGCTCACCCACCTCAACTACGCGTTCGGAAACCTCGACGCGTCCGGCAGGTGCTTCCAGGTCAACCAGCTCGGCGAGGGTGACGCCTGGGCCGACTACCAGCGGCGGTTCACCGCCGAGCAGACCGTCAGCGGCCAGGCCGACGCCTACGACCAGCCGCTGGCGGGCAACCTCAACCAGCTCAAGCAGCTCAAGCAGAAGCACCCGCACCTGAAGGTCTACATCTCCTTCGGCGGCTGGACCTGGTCGAAGAACTTCCACACCGCCGCCGCGACGCCCGAATCGCGGACGGCGCACGTGAAGTCCTGCATCGACATGTGGATCCGCGGCAACCTGCCCAAGATCGGCGAACCGCAGGGCGGTGACGGCGTCGCCGCGGGCATCTTCGACGGGGTCGACCTGGACTGGGAGTGGCCCGCTTCGGAGGGCGGCCCCGGCAACGTCGTCGACCCGGCCGACAAGCAGAACTACACCGCGCTGCTCCAGGAGTGGCGCACCCAGCTCGACGCCGTCGGCAAGGAGACCGGCAGGCCCTACGACATCTCGGCGTTCCTGCCCGCCGACCCGAAGAAGATCGACGCCGGGTTCGAGGTGCCGAAGGTCTTCGACCTGCTCACCTTCGGCACGATCCAGGGCTACGACCTGCACGGCGCCTACGAGCCGACCACCAACCACCAGTCGGCGATCCACTCCCCGGAGGGCGACCCGTCCCCGGAGAAGTGGAGCATCGACCAGACCGTGAACACCTGGCTCGACCGCGGCGCACCGGCGGACAAGATGGTGCTGGGCGTGCCGTTCTACGGCCGCGGCTGGATCGGCGTGCCGAACCAGAACAACGGCCTGTTCCAGACCTCCACCGGCGCGGCTCCCGGCACCTGGGAAGCCGGGTTCGAGGACTACAAGGTGCTCAAGTCGAAGGCGGGCCAGTTCACGCTGCACCGCGACGAGAAGGCCGGGTTCGCCTGGCTCTTCGACGGCACCACGTTCTGGACCTACGACGACCCGGCCGAGCTCAAGCGCAAGCTGGCCTACGCCAAGCAGAAGGCGCTCGGCGGGGCGATGATCTGGTCCTTGGACGGCGACACCCCCGAGGGTGAACTCATGACCGCCGTCCACGAGGGGCTCGGCGGCTGATCGGTCCGCGAGCCCAGGGCCGTTCCCGCGTTCCCCCGTTGCGCGGGGACGGCCCCTTCTCCGCGGTATGGCCACCGGTGGTATCAGGCAGATACCATCTGTGGCCATGGCGATGACGTTGCGTCTGACCGAGGAAGAGAACCGGCGGCTGGCCGAGCTCGCCGCCGCCGAGGGCCGCTCCAAGCAGGACGTCGTCCGGGTCGCGCTGGCCGAGCGCTGGGCGCGCCAGCAGAAGGAACAGCAGCTCGACGAGGTCGTGCACCGGGTGCTGCCGCGTTATCGGGGATTGCTGGACCGCCTGGGCCCGGCATGATCGACCATTGATCGGTGATCGTTTACCTCGACGCTTCCGATCTGCTGCTGCTCGCGACCGCTGTCACCAACGGTGACCTGGTGGTTCGCGACAGCGGACTGCTCGACTCCGCCGCGTACCGGCCGAGAGCCGAGGTGCTGGGGGCTCCGGCCTACGACACGCTCTGGTTGAAGTCCGCCGCGCTGCTCGACTCGATCGTGCGCACCCGTCCGCTCGTCGAGGGCAACTGGCGGCTGGGCTGGATCGCCGCGGTGACCATGTGCGACATCAACGGCTGGTCGGTCGACGCCGACGAGGACGCCGCGCTCGACCTGGTCCGCGATGTCGGCCGCGAGCGGGTGGAACTCCCGGAGGTCGCCGAGCGGCTGGAGAGTTGGTCCCACCCCAAGGTCTGAGAGATCTCGCGGAACCGGCTGTTCGCCCGGAGTTCGCGTGCGCAACCGTGGTCGCTGCGGCCCGTTTCGTGCGACGCTCGATCGCGTGGCTTCACGCAGTTCCCGGTTCCTGTGCGGCGCCCTGGCCCTGGCAGTCGCCGGTTCGGCGTACCGCAGCGCTCGGACGGTCAGCCGCACCCGCCTCGTCGTCCCGCTGCACCGGGCGGCCCCTGGACGGGACTTTCCGCCTCCGGTGACCGCGGTCGTCCCCGCCCGCGACGAGGCCGCCGTGCTGGACGCGTGCCTGCGCGGCATCCGGCGCCAGACGCATGGCGGCGAGCTGCGGATCGTGCTCGTCGACGACGGCTCCACCGACGGCACCGGCGACATCGCCCGCGCGCATGCGGCGGTGGACCCCCGGCTCGCCGTCGTCCGGGTCGACGGACCGCCACCGGGCTGGACCGGGAAGGTGCACGCGATGCACACCGGCGTCGAGCACGCGGGCACGTCCGGGGAATGGCTGCTGTTCGTCGACGCGGACACCGTGCCCGCTCCCGACCTGCTCGAACGGCTGCTCGCCACGGCCGAAGCGGTGGACGCCGACCTGGTCTCCACGCCGGCCGGACCGCCCGCCGGGCACTCGGTGACGTGGCCGCTGCTGATGCCGCCGGGGTTGCAGCTGATCGGGGAGAACGCGGCGCCGGACGGGCGGGGCCGCCGGGCGTTCGCGATCGGCCACTGCATCCTGATCCGCCGCTCGTACTACGAGAAGACCGGCGGCTGGGCGGCGTTGGCCGCGCGGCGCAACGAGGACGTCGCGATCGCGACCGCGGTCCGCGACCACGGCGGCACCACCCGGGTCGTCGACGGCCTGGACCACGTCACCACCAGCGGGATGGACCCGTTCGCGCGCGGCTGGGCCTCGTTCCGGAAGAGCTTCGTGGCCGGAGCCGGGAACTCGGTCCCGGTGCTGGTCGGCGGTGGTCTGGGGCAGATCGCGCTGTCGCTGGCCGCGCCCGCGGCGGTGCTGACCGGAGTGCGGACCCGGACGCCCGCACTGGCCGGGCTGGGCCTGCTGGGATGGGCGGCGCAGGGGCTGGCCCACGAGCGGGCCGCGCGGCTGATGCGCGCGAACCGGCTGCTGGCGCCGCTCGCGCCGCTGACCGGCGCGCTGTTCGGCGGGGTGCTGCTGGACGGCGCGGTGCGCGCGCTGCGCGGCGCGAGCACCTGGAAGGGAAGAGCCTGAACACACCGGGAGTCGGCCGTGGCCCGTCGCCGACGGACCACGGCTCGCCCGGTTCGAAGTTGCGGTCAGAGGTGGGACGGATCCGGTTCCGGTCCGCCCCCGGCGGAGCTCACCCGCGTGAGGCGAGTCCGGAGTCCGGCCTTCAGCTCGCTGCCTGTGCGGTGCCGTGCTTGCGCAGCGCCACCGGTGCCCCGGCCAGATCTTCCTCGTTGCAGAGCAACTTCAGGTCGTAGTAGGGCTTGCCCTTGCGGTCGTCGTAGTCCAGGTGGACGGCGATGACATCCACGGGTTCACCCAGCCAGGACTGGGCTTCGCGGAGCCAGCGGGCGGACCGTTCCAAGGCGGTCGGTAGATCGTCGTCGCGGAACTCGACCGGCCGATAGGGGACGCCCTGGACCTGATCGTTCGGATCGGAGGGCTGGGGGAGATCCACAGAGACGCCGGATTCGTTGAGTTCGAGTTCGATCGTTTCCTCACTCACCTCCGAAGCGTAACCCCTGTGCCCTGACCAGGTCGAACAATGCGGTGACCGAATTGATACCGGATTGACGCAGCGGTACGCCCCGGCCTACACCGGGAACATCCTGTGGCATATACCATTCGATTTCGGGGGCGCCCTGAACATTGCACGTGATGAGGGAAGGCGGGCTCTGCTCAGGGCGCCCGGCGCGTCGTCCGGGGGCGCGCCCCGACGACCCGGTCAGCCTAACGCGACACCGCCCAGCAAGATCAACTGGGTCGGTTCCGCCTGCGCCCGGCCGGCTTCACGCGGGACGGCACAGCATCGGGTTCGCCAGCTCCGCGCACGGCTTGTGCCTGTGCGAGCGGACGATGTCCCTGCCGACCTCGTTGACCAGGTACCGCAGGAAACCGGCGGTCAGCGAGTGCGCCTTCGGTTCCCCGTAGGTGTAGGCGTACTCGGTCTCCCAGAACGGGTACGAACCCTGGTCGGCGCCCTCCAAAGTGGCCGGCTGGCCGTCGATGCGCACCGGGAACACGTCGGCGCGCTGCTCGGCGGCGCCGGCCTCGACGTAGCCGAACGCGCCGGGCGTCGTCGCCACCGTGTTCAGCACGTCCTCGGTCGAGCCCCGCTCGCAGCGCACCGCCCCGGGGGCCGCGCCGGGCGCGCGGTCCCGGCAGTCGTCGGAGGTGTTGACCGGTTCGCGGGCACCCAGCAGCAGGTGCTGCTCGAAGGTCCGGCGGGTGCCGGAGTTCGCGTACCTGCTGACCAGGCGGACCGGCACGTCGTTGCCGTTGAGCTGGTTCCAGTTGGTGATCTGCCCGGCGTAGAGCTGCCGGATCCGGTCCGCGGACAGGTCCTGCACCCCGGACTCCTTGTTGCTCACCATGGTGAACAGCGAGAACGCGATGGGCCGTGGCAGCAGCCTCGGGTACCGGTCGGTTTTCATGCCGTCGGAGAACGCCACCACCTCGGGGTTCTCGCCCTGCTTCCCGGCGGCGTCGAGCCGGTCGAGCCCCTCGGTGCTGCCGGTGGCCTGGACTTCGATCTGCGCGCCGGGGCAGGTCCGCACGTACGACGCGGCGGCCTCGTCGAGCACCGGCCGGAACGCGGTGGATCCGACGACGGTGAGCTTGCCCTGCGCGCAGTCGAGCGGGGTGTCCTGCGTGGCCACCGAAACGGAGACCTGAGCGAGGATGACGGCCACCAGGAACCCGATCAGCGCGACCGCGTTGCGCGGGGTGCCGATCTGGTTCTTGGTCTCCCTGATCCGGCCGCGCCCGACCCCGCCCTTGATCCCGCCGACGACCTTGGGCGGCTGGGCCTTGCGCACCGCCCCGGTCTTGTCCGGCACGCGGTCGAGGGCGGCCAGGACCTTGTAGTGCTGCTTGCGGTTCAGCGACACCTTGGGCAGTTCGATGACGTTGTCCTTGACCCGCAGCCCCGAGTTCTCGCGGAACGAGTCGCGCAGGAACTCGTCGCTGAGCTCGGTCACCATCATCCCGACCACCCGGCGGCCGGGGAACTCCACGGCGATGCCGGCGTCGACGTTCTCCGGCGCGGCGTAGTCGTCGGCGTCGATGGGGCTCGCGCCGATGTTCTCGATGCGCAGCAGCACGAACGACGGCGCGATCAGCCGCTCGTTCTCGCTGAGCGGGAACTGCTGGAGGGCTCCGGCGTACTGGGAGGAGTCCACGTCGGTGGCGGTGGTGTCCATCTGCACCCGGTAGCCGAGGCGTTTGCGGCCGATGAACACGAACTCGTAGAGCGCGGCGATGATCGGGACGACGACACCGAGGACCGCGAAGATGATTTCCCAGGGAATCCCGTCCATGCCCGAACTCCCCCTCGCCGCTGATCAACTCCCAGGTGGCAAGAACATACGAGCCCGCCCGGGAGACCAGATCCGCTTGCGAGGAGCCGTCGACCACTGTTCACCCACCGTTGGCCGAACGCGGCATCGCTCGGTGCGGTGGGAACTACGGCATCAGGCCCGCCGCGACGGTGGCACCGAGCTCCCAGCACTTCTCGAGGTCTTCCTTGCCGGGCTCGCCGGTCACCGACACGTGTTCGGCCGCCTTCTCCCAGCCCATGCCGGTGGTGATCGACTCGACGCCGCGGATCGCGCCGGTGGTGTCGTTGTTGCCGTGCACGTAGAGCCCGTACGGGCGGCCCCGGGTCGAGTCCAGGCACGGGTAGTAGGCGAGGTCGAAGAAGACCTTCAGCGCGCCGCTCATCATGCCCAGGTTCGCCGGGGTGCCCAGCACGTAGCCGTCGGCGGCCAGCGCGTCGGCCGGGGTGGCCTCCAGCGCCGCACGGCGGACGACCTCGACGTCCTCGATCTCGTCGGTGGTTGCACCGGCCACGACCGCCTCGAACATCGCCTGGAGGTTCGGCGAGGGCGTGTGGTGCACGATCAGCAGCCTGGGCACGCCCCGAGCCTGCCGCCCGGTGACCCGATCGTGCAAGTGAACGCCTGTTGTCCCCGGTTGTACGGTGGTTTCCCCTGATCACGGCAGCGACGCTGAGGTGGCGGGCTGCGACGACGAAAGGCGAGGTCAGCCATGCCAGAACGCGCCGAATGGGTGCCGCCGAACATCGACGTCGAGGCCCCCAGCGCCGCCCGCATCTACGACTTCCTGCTGGGCGGCGGGCACAACTTCGCGATCGACCGGTCGGTCGGCCAGCGGGTCCTCGAAGTGCAGCCGCAGGGGCGCCAGATCGCGACGTCGAACCGGGCGTTCCTGAACCGCGCGGTCGAGTACATGATGTCGCAGGGGATCGACCAGTTCCTCGACCTCGGCTCGGGAATCCCCACCGCGGGCAACGTCCACGAGGTCGCGCAGCGCACCAATCCGGACGCCCGCGTGGTCTACGTCGACTACGACCCGGTCGCGGTCGCGCACAGCCGGCTGCTGCTCAGGGACAACCCGAACGCGACCGTCATCGACGCCGACCTCCGTGAGCCCGGCAACGTGCTGGACTCCCCGGTGGTCCGCGAAGTCCTGGACTTCACCCGGCCGATCGGCCTGTTAACCGTCGCGATCTTCCACTTCGTGGCGGACGAGCGGAACCCCGCGGCCATCCTCGCCCGCTACCGCGACGAGCTGCCGTCCGGCAGCCTGGTCGCCCTCTCCCACCTGACCGCCGACCAGATGCCCGCCGAGATGGCGGGCGTGGTCGAAGCGATGCGCAACAGCCGCGACCCCATGTACTTCCGCAGCTTCGCCGAGGTTTCCGCGCTCTTCGCCGGCCTGGACCTGGTCGAGCCCGGCATCGTCAGCGCCCCGGCGTGGCGCAACCCCGACTGGGACGATCTCGCCGTTCAGGAAGGCGTCTACGTCGGCGTCGGCCGCAAGCCCTGAGTTCCTGTTTGCCAGATTCCTTTTGCGTGGCGGTGCGGGTGGCGGAACCTCAGGCGTCCGCTGGCTCCGGAATCTTTTTCGCACGTATGCCAATACGAGCGAAAAAGCTGTCCTCGCCAGCGAACGCCT
The DNA here is from genome assembly GCF_039534165.1 of Saccharopolyspora taberi. Taxonomy (NCBI): domain Bacteria; kingdom Bacillati; phylum Actinomycetota; class Actinomycetes; order Pseudonocardiales; family Pseudonocardiaceae; genus Saccharopolyspora; species Saccharopolyspora taberi. Next base: position 118,027 of record NZ_BAAAUX010000006.1, read on the forward strand.
GAGAACCCGCGGCGGTGCCGGTTGCTGGGGTGGGCTAAGCGGCTGCGCCGCTTGAAGACAACGCTCGGAGCCTAGTCGCGGACGAGGTCGGCAACGGCGTCCTCCAGTTCGGAAAGCCGTTGTGCCGCAACGCGTTTCGCGGTGTCGAGGGTGTCATCGGCAGCGGCTTCCACGACCTGCAGGTAGCACTTCAGCTTGGGTTCGGTGCCGGACGGGCGGATGACCACGCGCAGCCCGCCCGCTCCGGTCAACACCAGCGCGTCGGTGCCGGGCAGCAGATCACGCACCGCCACCGGGGAACCGGCCAGCTCCTCCGGCGGGTCCGCCCGCAGCCGCCGCATGGTCTCGGCGATCACCGCGAGGTCGGTGACCCGGACCGACACCTGGCCGGTCCGGTGCACGCCGTGGGCGATCGAGAGCTCGTCGAGCATCCCGGACAGGGACCGGCCGCGCGCGGCCAGGTCGCACGCGAGCACCGCGGTCGAGATGCCGTCCTTGTCGCGCACGTGGTCCGGGTCCACGCAGTGGCCCAGCGCCTCTTCGTAGGCGTAGACCAGTCCGGTCCCCGCGCCGTCGCCCGCACGCACCAGCCACTTGAAGCCGGTCAGCGTCTCGTCGTAGCGGACACCGTGCTCCGCGGCCAGCGAGCGCAGCATCGTCGCCGACACGATCGTCGTCGCCACCAGCGGATCCGGGTGCTCCTCGCGGTCCAAACCGGACAGCACGTGCTGCGCGAGCAGCACCCCGGTCTCGTCCCCGCGCAGCATCCGCCAACTGCCGTCCTCGCGGATGCCCAGCGCGCAGCGGTCGGCGTCGGGGTCCAGCGCGATCGCGAGGTCCGCGTCGATCTCCTCGGCCAGCTCCAGCAGCGCGTCGGTCGCGCCGGGCTCCTCCGGATTCGGGAAGCCCACCGTCGGGAAGTCCGGGTCCGGTTCGGACTGCGACGCGACGAAGTGCACGTCGTCGAATCCCGCGCGGCGCAACGCTTCCCGCAACGGCCGCGCACCGACCCCGTGCAGCGCCGTCGCCGCGATCCGCAGTGGACCGGCCGGCGGACGTGCGAGCGACGAGACCCGCGTCAGGTACTCGTCGAGCGCGTTGTCCAGCACCGACCAGTCCCGGCTCCGGGGAACCGAGGCCGCGTCCGGCGTGCGCGCGATGGCCGCCTCGATCTCGGTGTCGCTCGGGCCGACCAGGTGGATGCCGCCGCGCAGGTAGAGCTTGTAGCCGTTGTCCTGCGGGGGATTGTGCGACGCGGTGATCTGGATCCCCGCCACCGCGTCCAGCGCCCGCGTCGCGAACGCGACCACCGGCGTCGGCAACGGCTCCGGCATGACCCGGACGTCGAAGCCCGCCGCGGCCAGCACCCCGGCCGCGTCCGCGGCGAAGTCCTCCGAACCGCGCCGCGCGTCCCGGCCGACGACCACGATCCCGCCGCCGTTGCCCTGCGCCGACAGCCATTCCGCGACCCCGGCGGTGGTGCGGATGACGACCGCGCGGTTCATCCCGTTCGCGCCCGCGCGCACCGGACCGCGCAGACCGGCGGTGCCGAAGGTCGGCATGCCCGACATGCGGTCGGCGAGTTCGGGGGAGTCGAGCAGCGCCCGCAGCTCGGCGCGGGCCGCCGGGTCGACGTCCCCGGCGATCCAGCGCTCGGCGGCCTCCCGCAGCCCGTCCAACTCAGGCCCGTTCCACGAGCGAGCGCAGCAGCGCGCCCATGCGGGTCGCCGAGGCCCGGCCCGCGTCCAGCACCTCCTGGTGGTTCAGCGGCTGACCGCTGAGACCGGCCGCCAGGTTCGTCACCAGCGACAGGCCGAACACCTCGGCACCGGCCGCCCGCGCGGCGATCGCCTCCAGCACGGTCGACATGCCCACCAGGTCCACGCCCAGCCCGCGCAGCATCCGGATCTCGGCCGGGGTCTCGAAGTGCGGACCGGGCAGCCCCGCGTACACGCCCTCCTCCAGCGACGGGTCGATCGCCCGCGCGAGCTCGCGCAGGCGCGGCGAGTACAGGTCGGTGAGGTCGACGAAGTCCGCGCCCACCAGCGGGGATCGGGCCGTCATGTTCACGTGGTCGCTGATCAACACCGGCTGCCCGACCGACATGCCCTCGCGCAGCCCACCGGCGGCGTTGGTCAGCACCACGGTCCGGCAACCGGCCGCGGCGGCGGTCCGCACCCCGTGCGCGACCGGCTCGATGCCCTTGCCCTCGTAGAGGTGGGTGCGCCCGAGCAGCACCAGCACCCGCTTCTCGCCGACCGGGACCGACCAGATCTTCCCGCTGTGGCCGATGGCTCCGGGCGGGGTGAAGCCAGGCAGCTCGGACATGCTCAGCTCGTGGGCCGGGGTGCCGATCTCCTCGGCGGCGGGCTGCCAGCCCGATCCCAGCACGACCGCCAGGTCGTGGCGTTCGGTCCCGGTGGCCTGGGCGATCGCCCCGGCCGCCGCTGTCGCGTCGGAAGCAGTAGTCGTCACACGCGCGATCTTAGGGGCTGCCGCGGGTCCGCGAAGCGCCGAAGATCAGCCCAGCTGCTTGAAGGTCGGCAGCACCAGATCGGACAGCTCGTTCGCCCGCCCCGGGTTCTCGGACGGGACGGTCACCCGGACGATCCAGAGATCGGTGGTGCCGGGCAGCACGCTCGACGCGGTGTGGCGGCTGATCCGGCCGGGGCCACCGGCCAGCGCGGTCTCGGTCGTCGTGTAGTTCAGCCTGTGGTTCTCGGAGTCGGGGTTCGGGAACGGCGTGTCGGAGTCCATCGTGAACTCGCCCTCCGAGCCCGCGGCCATCTCCGGCAGCGCCTCCAGGTACTGCTCGACGCCGTAGCCGTGCTTGACGAAACCGCCGAAGCGCTCGACCACGACCTCCTCCCGGCCGTCCGGCGAGACGAACGACACCGCCTTGCTGTTGGACAGCTCGTCCCGCTCGCCCTGGAACACGTTCCAGCCGCCGGGGACCGCGATCTGGAACAGGCCGGTGCCGCTGTCGCGGCTGTGCCTGGTCTCGTACCGCAGCGGGGTCCACGGTTCGCTCCGCCCGGCAGGCGGCTGCGCGGTCGGCGGCGACCACCGGTCGGCCACGGTCCGCGCGGTGAAGAACCCGCCGGTGAGCGCGGCGGCGAAGAGCACGACCGCGACGACGCCGAGCGCGATCGCGGGCCACGGCGACCGCTTCGCGGGCGGCGGCGCGGCGTTGACCATGAACGGCAGCAGCCCCGGCTCGCTGGCCAGCGGCGCGGGCTGCGGTTCGGCGCGCTGGGTGCCGCCGCGCGGCGGGGTGCTCTTGACCGGCCGCCGGACCTTGACCGTCGGCGCTTCCGGGTCGAGCAGCATCGAGAACGGCCGGACGCCGGGTTCGGGCATGAGGTGGCGGATGCGCCTGCGCGCTTCGGTCAGCGTCATCCGCTCCGCCGGGTCCTTGACCATCAGCCCGGCGATGACCTCGCCGACGGGCCCGGTGCGGGTGGTGACCGGTACCGGCCCGCGGACCACCTCGGTCACCGTGGCCACCGGGTCGTCTCCCGCGTCGTAGGGGGTGCGGCCCTCGGCAGCGGCGAACAGCGTGGCGCCCAGCCCCCACAGGTCGGCGGAGTCGGTGACGGCTTCGCCGGAGGCGATCTCGGGCGCGATGAACGCCGGGGTGCCGAGCATGATCCCGGTGCGGGTGATCGTGTGCTCGGAGATGTTGCGGGAGATGCCGAAGTCGCTGAGCTTGATCCGGCCGTCGTCGCCGATGAGCACGTTGCCGGGCTTGACGTCGCGGTGCACGATCCCGGCCCGGTGGGCGGCTTCCAGCGCCGCGGCGACGCCGTCGGTGATCACCGCGAGCTGCTCGTCGTCGAGCGCGCCGTGCTCGGCCAGGATCGCGGCGAGGCTCTGCGAGGGCACGAGTTCCATGACGACGAACGGTTCGCCCGCCTCGCGGGCCACGTCGTAGAGCGTGACCACGTTGGGATGGGTCACCACCGCGATCGCGCGGGCCTCGCGCAGGGCGCGCTCGCGGAGCTCGGCGGCCTCCTCCTCGGGCATGCCGGGAGGCAGCCGGACCTCCTTGACCGCGACCGGGCGGCGGAGCAGTTCGTCCACCGCGGACCAGACTGTGCCCATCGCGCCGCCGCCGAGTTCGCTCTCCAACCGGTAGCGGTCCGCGATCAGCCGGCCTGCGCCGGTGAGCGTCTTGTTGTCGTCAGGCGTGGACACGTGGCCATTCTCCACGCGAAGCACGGGTCTCATGTGGAGAATCCCTAAAGGGGCGGCCGGTGATCACCCACCGTGTCGATCAGTCCGGTCAGTCGCGTTACAGGTAGTGAAGTTCCCCACCGAGGCCAGGTTCGGCCCGCGCCGCCGACTCCGGGCGAAGGTCATTTCGCCGCAACGAAAAAACCCGCCTGACCGGCTCCGACATCCGCCCCGGCCGACCGGACGCGAGTTGGCTTCAACTCGCGCTTTTCGGATAACTTGGGCGCCGATCGGACCGCGCTGGACGTCTGGCCCGAGCCTTCTCAGGCGATTCGCACGCGCCGCCGTCGCGCTCGTCGGTGCATCCCGGACCGCGGTCGTCACGGTGCGCCACCGGGAACGGTGACGAACAATCCCGGTGGCCGGGGTAGCGGACTGGTCGCCGTGCTCCCGACGGACCTTGAGGAGGTGCCCTTGCTCGCGTTCGTCGTCGTGCACCTGCTGGTGGCCCTGGCTCTGCCGCTCGTGGCCCGCCGCAGCACCAGGACCGCTTTCCTGGTCGCCGCGCTTCCCCCGGCCGGCGCGCTGGTCTGGGTGCTGGCCCAGGCGGGGCCGGTGGTGTCCGGGCAGGTGATCTCCGAGACGCTCGCGTGGGCACCGGCGATCGGGCTGGAGTTCCACTTCCGGCTCGACGCGCTCGCGCTGCTGATGACGATCCTGGTCTCGGGCATCGGCGCGCTGGTCCTCGTCTACTCCACCTGGTACTTCCAGTCCGGCAGCGGTGACGCCCGCCGCTCGGCCCCGCTGCTGCTGGCCTTCGCCGCCGCGATGCTCGGGCTGGTGCTCGCCGACGACCTGATCACCGTCTACGTCTTCTGGGAACTGACCACGATCTGCTCCTTCCTGCTGGTCGGGCAGGCGGGCGTGAGCCGCGAGTCGCGGCGCTCGGCGCTGCAGGCGCTGATGATCACCACCCTCGGCGGGCTGGTGATGCTGCTGGGCTTCGTCGTCCTCGGCGAGACCGCGGGCACCTACCGGATCTCCGACCTGGTCGCGAACCCGCCTGGCGGACCGGCGGCCGGGGTCGCCGCGATGCTGGTCCTGGTCGGCGCGTTCACCAAGTCCGCGCAGATCCCGTTCCACAACTGGCTGCCTGCCGCGATGGTCGCGCCGACGCCGATCAGCGCCTACCTGCACGCCGCGTCGATGGTCAAGGCGGGCGTGTTCCTGGTCGCCCGGCTCGGACCGGTGTTCGTCGGGGTGCCGCAGTGGTCGGTGCCGACCCTGGTGTTCGGCCTGGTGACGATGATCGTCGGCGGCTGGCGGGCGCTGTTCGAGGACGACCTCAAGAAGCTGCTCGCCTACGGCACGATCAGCCAGCTCGGCTTCGTGATGGTGCTGGTCGGCGGCGGCACCTACACAGCGGCGATCGCGGGCGCGGAGATGCTGCTCGCGCACGGCATGTTCAAGGCCGCGCTGTTCCTGGTCGTCGGCATCGTCGACCACCAGGCGGGCACTCGCAACATCCGGGAGCTGTCCGGTCTGCGGCGGAAGCTGCCGTGGGTCGCGGCCACCGCGGTGGTCGCCGCGGTGTCGATGGCGGGTCTGCCGCCGATGCTGGGATTCCTCGGCAAGGAGGCCGCGTTCAGCGCGTTCCTGGACGACGGCTGGGCGCTGACCGGACTGGTCGTCGGCTCGGTGTTCACCGTCGGCTACACCGCCCGCCTGCTTTGGGGCGCGTTCGCGGACAAGCCCGGGATGCGCCCGACCAAGGCCGCGCCCGCCGGTCCCGGTCTGGTGATCCCCGCCGCGGTCCCCGCTGCGGTGGGCGTCGTGTTCGGTGTCGCGTACCAGGTCACCGACGCCCTGACCGCCGCGTACGCCAAGTCCTACGGCCCGGGCGACTACCACCTGGCGCTGTGGCACGGCTTCGAGTTCCCGCTGCTGTGCTCGGCGATCGCGGTCGTGGGCGGTCTGCTGGTGCACGCCCAGCGTGCCCGCCTGACCGTGCTGCGCGACGGTCTGCCGAAACCGCTGAACGCGCAGCGCGGCTACGAGCGGATCATGGCGCTGCTGGAGCGAGTCGCGGTCGGCGTCACCGGTCGTCTCCAGGTCGGTTCGCTGCCGACCTACGTCGGGATCATCCTGCTCACGGTGCTGGCGGTACCCGGATCGGCGCTGCTCGTGGGCGCGAGCATCCCGGAGGACCTGCGCCTCTACGACGACCTCCTGCAGATCCCGCTGGGGATCGTGGTGATCGTCGCCGCCGTCGCCGCGCTGCGGTCCCGGCGCAGGCTGACCGCGGTGCTGATGGTCGGCGTCGTCGGTTACGGCATCGGCGGCGTGTTCATCGTCGACGGCGGCCCGGACCTGGCGCTGGCGCAGTTCCTGGTCGAGACGCTGACCCTGGTCGCGTTCGTGTTCGTGCTGCGCAGGCTGCCCGCCCGGTTCTCGGAGACCGAGCGGACCCTGCGGCTGCCGAAGGTGCTCATCGCCGTCGCCGCCGGGACGTTCATGGCCTTCGCCGCGATGATCTTCAGCTCGGCCCGCCAGGCACCGCCGGTCAGTGCCGAGTACGTCGCGGGCGCCGAGCACGGGGCCGGGGCGACCAACGTCGTCAACGCGATCATCGTCGACTTCCGCGCCTTCGACACCGTCGGCGAGATCTCGGTCCTGGCCGTCGCCGCCACCGGCGTGGCCAGCCTGATCCTCGCGTCCCGCTTCGAACGCCGGAAGCGCAGCACCCGGGCGCCCGTCGCGGTCGCACCGCGGCGGGCGGAGCCCCAGCAGAAGGAGGAGGTGCGCGATTGACCCCCGACACCAAGACCGTCCCCTGGACCAGCTGGGACGTGCCGAGCGAGCGGTTCCTGCTCTCCGGCCACCTGCGGGCCGGGCAGGAGCGGACCGTGCTGCTGGAGCTGACCGCCCGGATCGTGTTCCCGACCGTGCTGGTGCTGTCGCTCTACCTGCTGTTCGCCGGGCACGACCGCGCGGGCGGCGGGTTCAGCGGCGGCCTGGTGGCCGGGCAGGCGTTCGTGCTGCGCTACCTGGCCGGTGGCCGGCTCGACGACAGCGCCCGGATCCCGCTGCGCCCGCCGGTGCTCATCGGGATCGGCCTGACCATCGCGGTCCTGGCCAGCTTCATGCCGCTGCTGTTCGGCGGCGGCCTGCTGGAGAGCGCGATCTACAAGTTCACCGTCCCGGTGCTCGGCCAGATCAAGGTCGTCACCAGCATCGTGCTCGACGTCGGGGTGTTCCTGCTGATCATCGGTGTGGTGCTGGACCTGCTGCGCACGCTGGGCTCGGGCGTCGAGGCCGACGCCCTGGCCGCCGCCAGGGGGGTCCGATGACGATCAACCTGACGATGACCGTCGTGCTGGCGGTGCTGTACTCGGTCGGCTTCTACCTGATCATGCAGCGGTCGCTGATGCGGATCCTGATCGGCATCGTGATCCTCGGCCACGGCGCGAACCTGATGCTGCAGACCGTCGGCGGCCCGCCCGGCTACCCGGTGATGATCGGCACCGCCCCGCCGGAGCAGATGGCCGACCCGCTGCCGCAGGCGCTCGCGCTGACCGCGATCGTGATCACCTTCGCGCTCACCACGTTCCTGCTCGCCCTGGCCTACCGGTCCTGGATGCTGCTCGGCCACGACGAGGTCCAGGACGACATCGAGGACCGCCGGATCATGCGGCTGGAGCGCAGGCTCGCCGAGTCCGAGGAGTCCGAGGAAGAGCTGGAGACGGAGGCGACCCGATGACCGTCCTGGTCGCCCTGCCGGTGCTGCTGCCGCTGGCCGCCGCCGCGCTGTCGATGGCGCTGGGCCGCTTCGCCGACGTGCAGCGGGTGCTCGGCATCGTCGTGCTCGGCGCGATCATCGTCGACGCGGGCGTCCTGCTGCACGCCGCCGACACGCAGGGCCCGCTGGTCCTGCAGATGGGCGGCTGGCCGGCGCCGATCGGGATCAGCCTGGTCGCCGACCGGCTCTCGGCGCTGCTGCTGCTGGTCTCGTCGGTGGTGACGTTCGCGGTGCTGATCTACTCGATCGGCCAGCGCGTCGCCGACTACGGCCGGGAGCGCTCCAGCACCACGTTCCACCCGATGTACCTGATGCTGTGCGCCGGGGTGTCGCTGGCCTACCTCACGGGCGACCTGTTCAACCTGTTCGTCGCCTTCGAGATCATGCTGTCCTCGTCGTACGTGCTGATCACGCGGCGCACCACGAGCGTGCGGATCCGCGCGGGCATGACCTACACGATCGTCAGCCTGGTCTCGTCGCTGCTGTTCATCACGATGATCGCGCTGGTCTACGCCTCGACCGGCACGATCAACCTGGCCGACCTGGGCACCAAGGTCGGCAGGCTGCCGGAGGGCCTGACCGTGGCGCTGGGCCTGCTGGTGGTGATCGTCTTCGGGGTCAAGGCCGCGATGGTGCCGCTGCACTTCTGGCTGCCCGACAGCTACCCGACCGCACCGGCGCCGGTCACCGCCGTGTTCGCCGGCCTGCTGACCAAGGTCGGCATCTACGCGCTGATCCGCACCCAGACGCTGGTGTTCCACCACCACGAGAGCTGGAAGCTGATGCTGGGCATCGCGCTGGTGACCATGATCGTCGGCGCGCTCGGCGCGCTGGCCCAGAACGACCTCAACCGGATGCTGTCCTTCCTGCTGGTCAGCCACATCGGCTACATGCTGTTCGGCCTCGGCGTCTACAACGTGGTCGGGCTGACCGGCGTGATCCTCTACGTCGTCCACCACATCACCGTGCAGGCGACGCTGTTCCTGGTCAGCGGTCTGATCACGCGGCACACCGGCACGGTGGCGCTGAGCCGGATGGGCGGCCTGGCCAAGGCGTCGCCGCTGGTGGCGGTGCTGTTCGCGCTGCCTGCGCTGGCGCTGTCCGGGGTGCCGCCGTTCTCCGGCTTCGTCGCCAAGCTGGCACTGCTCCAGGCGGGCGTCGGGGCCGGGACGATCGCGGCGTACGCCGTCACCGCCGGGGCGGTGTTCACCAGCCTGCTGACGGTGTACGCGATGGCGCGGGTGTGGACGCGGGCGTTCTGGGGCCAGGTCCGCGCGCCCGAGCCCGACCCGGACCCGACCGACGAGCTCGTGGTGGGCACCGGCACCTCGTCGCCCCCGATGGTGGTGGCCAGCGGCGTGCTGGTGGTGGCCAGCGTGGTGATCGCGGTGCTCGCCGGACCGCTGGCCGAGGTCAGCGAACGCGCGGCGACCGATCTCATGCACGGCGAGGCGTACCGGACGGCCGTGCTGGGAGGTGTCGCCCATGAGTAGGCGCAGCCGCTTGATCCGCAAGCTGCCGCTCGTCGGCTGGCTGACCGTGGTCTGGGTGATGCTCTGGGGCACCCTCGATCCGGGCACGGTGTTCTTCGGCGTTGTCGTGGCGCTGCTCGTGATCGTGCTGTTCCCGATGCCGTCGATCACCACCAACATCGTGGTCCGGCCGCTGCGGGTGCTGAACCTGGCGCTCTACCTGGCCTGGGACCTGCTGATCTCCACGCTCCGGGTGGCCTGGCAGGCGGTCCGCCACGGTCCGGGAACCAGGGCGGGCATCGTCGCGGTGACCATGCTGACCGACTCCGACCACCTGGTCGCGATGACCGCCAACGCGATCTCGCTGGCGCCGGGCAAGTTCGTCATGCAGATCGACCGCGCCAACCGCATCTGCTACGTCTACGCGCTCGGCATGCGCGCCGAGGACGCCGAAACGGTGCGCCGCGAAACCCTCCGCCTGGAGGCGAAGGTCGTGCGCGCGGTCGGTTCGGCGGCCGACGTCGCGCTGGTCGAGGCGCACCGGAGAGGGGAGGGCTGAGCCGTGGCGGTGGTGTTCGCCGTGACCTTCGGACTGCTGGCGGTGGCCGGGATGCTGGTGCTCGTCCGGCTGCTACGAGGAAAGTCCACATTGGACCGGATCGTGTCGGTGGACGTGTTCGTGACGCTGATCGTGGCGGCGGCCTGCGTCGGGATGGGCTACCTGCGGGACGGCTCGAACCTGGCGCTGCTGCTGACCTTCGCGCTGCTGGCCTTCATCGGCTCGGTCAGCGCGACCCGCCTGGTCGAGCGGAAGGAGCCGTACCGGTGAGCTGGACCGACGTGATCTCCGCGGTGCTGATGATCGGCGGCGCGCTGTCCTGCCTGCTCGGCGCGATCGGGCTGCTGAGCTTCCCGGACGTCGCCGCCCGTCTCCAGGCCGCCACCAAGCCGCAGACCCTGGGGCTGATCCTCATCCTGATCGGCACCGCCGTGCAGCTGGGTTTCCCGGACGCGCTGGCGCTCGCGCTGGTCGGGCTGTTCCAGACGCTGACCGCGCCGGTGGTCGCCCAGCTGGCGGGCCGCAGCGCTTACAGCACCGGCGCGATCCGCCGCGACACGCTCGTCATCGACGAGCTGGGCGAGCGGCTGGCCAGGGAGGGCAAGCAGCTCAACCGCTGAGCGGCGGTGCCGCCCGCGCGCGCTCCAGCAGCGCCCGGACGGCGTCGACCGCTTCGGCGTCCCGGTCGGCCAGCCAGGTCAGCGTGTCCTGGTCCCGGTTGTCGAGGTCGAGCCCGGCGAGCGGAGCGCGGAGTGCCTGGAGGTGCTCCATTACCCGGTTGCTGCGCCCTTCCCGCGTGAGCGGGTGGCCGTTGCGCGCGGGGATCAGGTTCAACGGGTGCCGCCGCCGCAGCGCGGTGAGCGCATCGATCGACATGTTCATGTGCCCGCTCCTCGCCTGTCCCTGTCCAGGGGAGCCGGGCGCCCCTTCGGCTGGAAGGGGAGAAAGTCCCGCGCGGTTTCGGGCAGAGTGGTGTCGTGCATGATCTCCTGCCCGCCGGGCTCCTGTCCGAGATGCGGCGCAACGATTCCCAACGGGACTGGCTGGAAGCGCTGCCCGGAATGATCCGGGACCTGCGGCGGACCTGGTCGCTGCGGCTCGGGCCGCCGTTCCAGGGCGGTAGCTGCTCGTGGGTCGCCCCGGTCGAGCGGCGCGACGGCGCGCGGGCCGTCCTGAAGATCACCTGGCCGCACCGCGAAGCCGCGGGCGAGGCCGACGCGCTGGAGGTGTGGGACGGCGCGGGAGCGGTCCGGCTGCTTGACCACGACCGGGAGCGCTACGCGCTGCTCATCGAGCGCTGCGAACCGGGAACGGAGCTGGGCGAGGACCCGGGTCCGGCCGAGGACCGCCTGATCGCCGGCGCCCAGGTGCTGCGCGGCCTCTGGTGCCCGCCGTCGCCGGAGGCGCGGCTGGAGCGGGTGGCCGACGTCGCGGCCGAATGGGCGGATCTGATCGAGGAGCGGATGGACCGCCACCGCCCGGACCTCGATCCCGGTCTGGTCGCGCTGGGCGCCGGTCTGCTCCGCGATCTCCCGCGCACCGCCGCGCGCGAGGTCGTCGTGCACGGCGACTTCAACCCGGGCAACGTGCTCGCGTCCGGGCGGGGCGGCTGGCTGGCCATCGACCCCAAGCCGATGGTCGGCGACCCCGCCTACGACCCGTGGCCGCTGGTCGAGCAGATCGACGACCCGTTCGAGCACGACGATCCCGAGCAGGTCCTCCGGAACCGGTTCGCGCTGGTCGCCGACGTCCTCGGCGAGGACCCGCGGCGGCTCCAGGCGTGGGCGGCGGCGCGCGACATCGAGAACGCCCTCTGGTGCGTCGAGCACGGCGAAGCCGACGGCGCGGTGGAGGCGATGGAGTCGGGCCGGCTGCTCGCCGACCTGGCAGGGGTGTGAGAGTCGTTGCAACGTTCCGGGACAATTCGGACGCATTCGGTTACCGGCCGACCCTCGTATGATCAAATGAACCCGGTAAGGGTGACCACGTCGGTGTTACTGGGCAACGCTGTGCTCGCGGAAGGGTGTGGAACCACCATGCGGCGAACAGGCCATGCGCTCGCAGTCCTGCTGATCGGGTGGCTGCTGGTCTTCGCGCCTCCGGCGCTGGCCGAGCCCGCACCGGCTCCGGCCGCGACCGTCGCGGTCACCCAGGCGCCGCCGGCCGCGCCGGAGCAGCAGCCGCAGCCGCCCGACCGCCAGCGGCTGGCGATCGGGGTGACCGGGCTGGTGCTGATCGCGGTGGTGCTGTTCTCCCGCAAGCTCCGCAACAAGCCGGTCCTGTTCTTCACCTTCAAGAAGAAGTCGTAGGCCGCGAGAAGAGTCCGACCGGTCTGTTTTCACGACATTCTTTCGGAAGATTTCCGGCCTTGGACTAGACCTGACGACGAACCTGTGGGATTTTCACAACTGACTGCGGGTTGTCGGCGAGGTGGCGACCTCGCCCGCCCGCTCTGCCCAGACCCGCGAGAGGCCGGGGCGTGCCGCCCCCACAGACGTGGGTCGGCACCGGGAAGCCCCCCGACCGGTGCCGGCCCACACCCTCGCGGTCTTCGGTCCGGCTGAAGCGGTCCAGGCCACTCACCGCAGGACCCCTACCGGTGGCCTTCCCAGGGTGTGGGCCCGCCCACGACGACCCTCCGGATCGTGCAGGATGGCGGCAAATGAGTACCGCCCCATCCACCCCCGGCCGCGACGCAGCGACCCTGCGCGCCACGTGCCGGTCCACCGTGCAGCGCGCGGCGGCGGAACTGACCGGGCTCTCCCGCGACCTCCACGCCGAACCGGAACTCGCCTTCGCCGAGCACCGCAGCGTCGCCAGGATCGCCGAGCTGATCCGGCGGCACGGCTTCGACCTGCGCCTGCCGGTCGCCGGCCTGGACACGGCCTTCGTCGCCGAGCGCGGCACCGGCGACCTCGTCGTGGGCATCTGCGCCGAGTACGACGCCCTGCCCGAGGTCGGCCACGCCTGCGGCCACAACGTCATCGCCGCCGCGGCGGCCGGAGCCGCCATCGCGCTCGCCGCCGTGGCCGACGACCTCGGCCTCACGGTCCGGCTGATCGGCACCCCGGCGGAGGAGACCGGCGGCGGCAAGGTGCTGATGCTGGAGCGCGGCGTGTTCGACGACGTCGCGTTCGCGATGATGGTGCACCCCGGCCCGGAAGAGGTCTGCCGCCCGGGCTCGCTGGCGATCACCGACCTCGAAGTCCGCTACACCGGGCGCGCCGCGCACGCGGCCTCCGCGCCCGACCTCGGGGTGAACGCCGCCGACGCGATCACGGTCGCGCAGGTCGCGATCGGACTGCTGCGCCAGCACCTCGAGCCGAAGCAGATGGTGCACGGTATCGTTACCGCAGGTGGCGCGGCACCAAACATCGTTCCCGAGGCCACCGCGGCGGTGTTCAACCTGCGAGCCGCCGAATCGCACTCCCTGCGGCGCCTGGAGAACCGCATCCGGGCCTGCTTCGAGGCAGGTGCGACCGCGACCGGCTGCGCGCACGAGGTAAACCAGATTTCCCCCGCGTACGCCGAACTCGACACCGACGAGTGGTTGTCGGAGGCGTACCGCACCGCGATCACCGAACTCGGCCGGAGTCCGCTCGACCGGACCTCCGAACGGGACCGGATCATCGGCAGCACCGACATGGGCAACCTGACCCAGGTGCTTCCCGCGATCCACCCGATGATCGCGGTCGACTGCGGGGCGGCGGTCAACCACCAGGCGGAGTTCGCGGCGGCCTGCGCATCGCCCTCCGCCGACCGCGCGGTGCTCGACGGCGCCGTCGCGATGGCGTGGACGGCGCTGAGCGCCGCCGCCGATCCGGACCAGCGGGTCCGGCTGCTGACCGCGGTGAACGCGCGGTCCAGTGCTCCATCGAACGAGTTCTTCGCGTCGGGAGGCGTGGCGTGACGGTATTGGATTCGGACCCTGGCCGGTCGTCGGACGGGCGGCCGTCGGACTGGGAACCCGCGGAGCGGGTGGCGGTGCTCGACGCGCCGAGCGCGGACATCGGCAGCACCATGTCCAGCGTGAGGTCCGGTGTGGAATCCGTGGTGGAGGACCTCGGTGCGGGGCGCGGACCGTCCTGGCTGGACGCCTGGCTCGAGGACAACGCGCACCAGGTCGTGGCCTGGCGTCGGCACATCCACGCGCACCCCGAGCTCTCCAGGGCCGAGCACCGCACCACCGCGTTCCTGTCCGACCGGCTCTCCCGCGCCGGGCTCAACCCGCGCCTGCTCCCGGTCGGGACCGGGCTCATCTGCGACATCGGACCGGAGACCGCGAAGCGCACGGTGGCCCTGCGGGCCGACATCGACGCGCTGCCGCTGACCGAGGCGACCGGCCTGCCGTATTCCTCCACAGTGGATGGTGTCGCGCACGCCTGCGGCCACGACGCGCACACCACGATCCTGCTCGGCGCGGCGACGGCGCTGGCCAACGCGCCGGAACTGCCCGGGCGGGTGCGGCTGATCTTCCAGCCCGCGGAGGAGGTCATGCCGGGCGGCGCGCTCGACGTGCTCAACGCGGGCGGTCTCGAAGGCGTCGACAGCATCTTCGGCCTGCACTGCGACCCCCGGCTCCCGGTGGGCCGGATCGGCACCCGGGTCGGGCCGATCACCTCGGCCAGCGACCTGATCGAGCTGCGGCTCACCTCGCCGGGCGGCCACACCTCCCGCCCGCACCTGACGGCCGACCTGGTGCACGCGCTCGGCACGGTGATCACCGGCCTGCCGACGCTGCTGTCCCGCCGGATCGACCCGCGCACCGGGACCGTGCTGGCCTGGGGCGCGGTGCACGCGGGCGAGGCGCCGAACGCGATCCCGCAGGACGGCGTGCTGTCCGGCACCCTGCGCACCGGCGACCGCAACACGTGGGCCGAGCTGGAACCGCTGATCCACGAGCTGGTGCACAGCCTGCTGGCCCCGCTGGGAGTCGGCTTCGACCTCCAGCACCGGCGCGGCGTTCCGCCGGTGGTCAACGACGAGGAGAGCACCGAGGTCATGCGCGCGGGCATCGCGTCGGCCCTCGGCGAGCAGGCACTCACCGCCACGCCGCAGTCGTCCGGCGGCGAGGACTTCGGCTGGTACCTGGAGCACGTCCCGGGCTCGTTCGCCCGGCTCGGAGTGCATTCGAGCGAGGTCCGCCCGAAGGACCTGCACCAGCCGACCTTCGAGCTGGACGAGCGCGCACTGCTGGTCGGCGTCCGGGCGATGGTCGGAATCGCGTTGCAGGCGCTGAAGAGCTGACGGCGGGCCCGGTTTCGGGCGGAATCGGCGGGGAATCGCGCCACTTCACCCGAACGGGCTGAATCTGTGCGGGGGGTTCGGGCCTCTTTTAAGTATGAGCCCGAACACCCGCACTTCATCGGTCATCGACCACGGCGCGATGACCCGCCCCGACGCCGAGCGCCTGTTCGGCGCCGCCGATCTCGACGCCGCGCTGCGCGACCGCAGCTGGGTCGAGCCGTGGCCGGGGGTCGTCGTCCCAGGCGACCGCGAACACGATCCGCGCACCCGCGCGAGCGCGGCCCTGCTGCGCGCCGGCCCGACGGCGGTCCTGTCCGGCGCGACCGCTGCCGCCATGCACGGCTGCACCGCGGCGGCCGACGACATCGTCCACGTGACCATCCCGTACTACCGGGAAAAGCGGTCGTCACCAGGGCTGGTGATCCACCAGTCCTGGGTCAGGGAGGACGACGTCGTCGAGCTCGACGGCCTGCGCGTGCATGCCCTCGACGTGGCGATCGCTGATCTGCTGTGCACCGGACCGCAGCGGATGGCCCTCGCCTGCCTGGAGCAGGCGCTCGCCGGTCTGGGCGAGCAGGCCCCGAGATTCCGCGCCCTGGTCGAGGAACGGCTCGCCCGCCGGCGAGACCGCCGGGGCACCAAGCAGGCCGCCGGTCTGCTCGGTCTCGCCTGGTCCAAGCCGCCGGTTCCCGGCGAGCTGGTCCGGATCGGGGGCCGGTGATGCGATCAGTTCGCGGGACGGAACCACTGCGCCGCCCGGGCCGCCTCGCGGGCGGCGCGGAACCGGGCGTACGCGTCCTCGTAGCGGTCGCGGTGGGCGGTGATCGGGAGGACCGGTTCGGCGGTGCCGACCAGATCGGCGGCCACGTCGGCGATCGGCCGGTCCGAAAGCAGCGCCTGCGCTGTGACCGCTGCGCCGCGCGCACCGGACTGCGCGTCGGCGGCGCGCAGCACCGGCAGCCCGGTGACGTCGGCGATCACCTGCCGCCACAGCGGATTCGCCGAACCGCCGCCGGTCAGCCGCAGTTCGGTGGGCGCGGCGGTGCTGGCGTCCAGGCAGTCCCGGATCACCAGCGCGAGTCCTTCCAGGCAGGCGCGCGCGATCTCGGCCGGGCCGTGCTCCAGGCTGAGCCCGTGCAGGCTGCCGCGGGCGCGCGGGTCGTAGAACGGCGCGCGCTCACCGCCGGGCGACAGGTACGGCAGCATGAGCAGGCCGCGGCTCGCCGGTTCGGCGTGCACGGCGAGTTCGGTCAGGTTCTCCGGGTTCGGCAGCCCGAGCATCCGGCAGGTCCACTCCACGACCTCGGTCCCGGCGAGCGTGGCGTAGGCGAGCATCCAGCGGTCCGGCATCGGCGTCCGCAGCGACATGCCGACCGGGCTGCGCTCCAGCTTGGGGCTGTCGCTGAGCACCTCCGTGCAGACGGTCGTGCCCAGGATCGTGCACGCCTGCCCGGGAGCGGTGGTGCCGGCACCGATCGCGGTGGACACGACGTCGTAGGCGGCCAGCACGACCGGTGTTCCCGCCGGAACACCGAGCCTCCGGCCCGCTTGCTCGCTCAGCGGCGCGACGCGGTCCGGCCCGTCGACGACATCGGGCAGCAGCCTGCGCGCCCACTCCAGGTCCAGCTTCGCCAGCACTTCGCCGGAGTACGCGCCGCTGCGGGCGTCGAGGAACGGGTTCGACGCCTCCGAGACGTCCCACGCGAGCCGTCCGGTGAGGCAGCGGTAGAGCCAACCGCCGCAGGTCAGGACCTTGTCCGCGGCGGCGAGCCGAGCGGGTTCGCGCTCGGCCAGCCAGCTGAGCTGGGCGTGCGGCAGGCCGGCGAAGCCGACCGATCCGTTGATCGCGAACAGCTCGTCGAGCAGCCCGGTCTCGGCCCAGCGGCCCGCTGTCGCCGCCGCCCGGGAGTCGTTCCACAGCATCGCCGGGCCGACCGGATCACCGGCGGCGTCGACCAGCCAGCAGCCGTCTCCCTGCGCGGTCACGGCCAGCGCGGACACGTCCTGGCGCACGGTGGAGACGAGTTCGGCGACGGTGGTCGCGACCGCGTCCCACACCTCGGTCATGTCCTGCTCCGCCCAGCCCGGGCGCGGGTGCTCGACCTGGGTCGGCCGCCGCACCACGGCCAGTTCCGCGCCGTCCTCGGCGTAGGCGACGGCCTTCACCACGGACGTGCCGGCGTCGATGCCGATCGTGATCACGACCGCTCCTCCCTGCTGCCGGCGGGGACGGGTCGTGCCGCCACACCGCGAACTGCGAATATCACAGCAAAGACTGTTATAAATGGCAAGACTGATGTTATATCTAGCAGTAGAATTGACATCACCGCAGCTTCGCCCGGATCGACCGGGTGCTCAGGGAGGGACGCACTGTGCCGGACCAAGACTCACCGCGGGCCGACGCGGACGCCGGGCGAATCGAGCTCGTCCTGCTGGACGTCGGCGGCCCCATCTACGACGACACCGCCTACCGCGACGCACTCCTGCGCGCGACGCGCGAGCTCGCCGCCGAGCAGGGCAAGCAGGTCGCCGAGGACGACTTCCAGCGGGTCTACGACGAGCGCAGGCAGGCCCAGGGCGGATCTCTGCGCACCGCGATCGCGGAGCGCTTCCTCTCTGCGGAACAGCGCCAGCAGCTGTCGGACCGAGCCGAGAAGTACTGGGTGTACCCGCCTTCGGCGTTGCACTCCGACGTGCTGCCGGTGCTGCGCCGGCTCTCCGGCCGCTACAAGCTCGCCGTCGTGGCGAACCAGCGCGCGGTGGTGGTCGACGCGCTGCGCCGGGACGGCGTGGCCGACTTCATCGACATCTGGGCGGTCTCCGAGGTCGTCGGTGCCGAGAAGCCGGACCCGGCGATCTTCGAGCACGCCCTCCGGGAAGCCGGTGTGGATCCAGGGCGCGCGGTGCACGTCGGCAACCGGCTCGACACCGACGTGCGCGGAGCGCGCCGGGTCGGCCTCCGCACGGTCTGGGTGGTGCGCGGCGAAGCTCCGCCCGAGCCGACTCCGGAACAGCTCGCCGAGCCGGACGTCGCCGTGTTCTCGCTGGCAGAACTCCCCGACGCGCTCGACCGGTTGCAAGGGGACAGCTGATGGGCGACCTGGTCGCGGGTGTCGACATCGCGACCGCCAACGTGCGGGTGCAGGTGCACGACCCTGCCGGCGTGGTGGTCGCGTCCGCGTCGCGGAGGCTGCCGGAGCCGGTGCGCCCGGGCGGCGGGCGGTCCGAACAGGACGCGAGCAGCTGGTGGCCCGCGGTTCTCGGCTGCCTGCGGGACTGCACGTCCCAGCTGGGGTCGCGACGATCCGGGATCACCGCGCTGGCGATCTCGGCGACCTCGGGCACCGTGGTGCTGGCCGACCGCGACGGCGAGCCGGTCGGCCCTGCCCTGATGTACGACGACCGCAGGGCCGGGGCAGAGGCCATGACGGCTGCCGACGTCGGTGCCCGGCGGTGGGCGCGGATCGGGATCACGCCGTCGGCGGGGTCGGGCCTGGCCCGGATCGCGTGGCTGGCGGCCGATCTTCCTGCCGACGCGGTGCGTGCCTGCCACACCCCGGACCTGATCGCCTGGAAGCTGGTCGGACACCCGGTGGCGACCGACTCCAGCCACGCTCTCAAGAGCGGCTACGACGTGCTCGACGGCGAATGGGCCTCGGAGGTCTTCGAGGCTCTGCACGTCCCGGCGAGTCTGCTGCCCGAGGTGGTCAGGCCGACGACGGTGCTCGGCACCGTGTCCGCCGAGGCGGCCGAGCTGACCGGGCTACCGGTCGGCTGCGAGGTGCGTGCGGGGATGACCGACGGCTGCGCGGGACAGCTCGCGTGCGGTGCGGTCGATGTCGGCCAGTTCGTCACGGTTCTGGGGACGACCCTGGTGCTCAAGGGCGTGTCGAAGGAACTGGTGCACGACCCGACCGGAGCCGTCTACAGCCACCTGCACCCGGACGGCCTCTGGCTGCCCGGCGGCGCGGCGAACGTCGGCGGCTCCGCGTTGTCCGATGTGGACACCTCGGAGCTGTCCGCACTGGACCGCGCGGCGACCGAGCGCGGACCGTCGAGCGTGGTCGGCTACCCGCTGCGGGGGCAGGGCGAGCGCTTCCCGTTCCTCGCGGAGAACGCGTCCCGGTTCGTGCTGGGAGAACCGCGGGACCGGGTCGACGAGTACCGGTCCAGGCTGGAGGGTGTGGCGTTCTGCGAACGCCTCGCCCTGCACCGGCTGGCCGAACTGGGTGCGCCCGCGGACGGCCCGGTTCGTACGGCGGGGGGCGGTGCACGAAGCCTTGCCTGGTGCCGGATCCGCGCATCCGTGCTGAACCGCCCGGTGCTCCGGGTGCAGGAAGCGGGAACCGCGCTGGGAGCGGCGCTGCTCGCGGCGGCCGGCACCGTCCACTCGGATCTGAGCACTGCTGCTGCGGCGATGGTTCCCGCTGGGGAACAGGTCGATCCGGTGGGAGAGGAGGTCTCCGCGCTCGACGCCGGCTATCGGCGGTTCGTGGCCGAACTGGCGGATCGCGGCTGGATCTGACCCGGCGCTCACGCCTCGGCGACCTCGACGGCCACCCCCGCCGCCCGCAGGTCGGCGAGCGTGTCCGCCGGGGTGCCGGAGTCGACCACGACCAGGTCGAAGTCGGTCAGCCGGGCGAGTTCGTGCACCGCGCGCCGCTCGAACTTCGAGTGGTCGAGCAGCAGCACCCGCTTCGCGGTGGTGTTCATCAGCGCCCGCTTGACCTGGATCGTCTCCTGCGAACGGTGCAGGCAGTGCCCGTCCACGACCGCGGTCGTGGACATGAACAGCACGTCCGAGCGCATCGAGGTCGCCATGTCCGCCGCGTGCAGGCCGAGGAACGCGTCGTAGGCGGAGTGGTAGTCACCGCCGAGCCCGATCACGTGCAGGCCCGGCTCACCGCCGAGGAGGTTGATCACCGACAGGAAGTTGGTCACCACGGTCAGCGGGCCCAGCGGCGCGAGCCGTTCGGCGACCGCCAGTGCGCTCGTGCTGTCGTCCAGCGCCACGACCTGGCCGGGCGAGATGTGCTGGAGCGCGTGCGCGGCGATCTGCGCCTTCTGCTGCGCGGCATCGCTGATCCGCGCCCGCACCGAGGTTTCCAGCAGCGCGGCCGGAGTCGAGGTCGCGCCGCCGCGGACCTTGCGCAGCCAGCCCTGCTGTTCGAGCACGTCCAGGTCGCGGTGGATGGTCATCCCGCTGACGCCGTGCTCGGTGGCGAGCTGCTCGATGCGGACGTAACCGCTGGCCAGCACCTCGCGGCGGATCTGCTCCCGTCGCTGGGACTGGTTCGCCGGGTCGGCCACGCACACCTCTCACGCCGCGGAGATCAGCTCTTCTCCGGCGATTATCACACGGCAGGTGTTATTTCCGACGTGGATGTCACGTCAGGGGCCGATGTTGCCGCAGGGCCGCTTCCGCAGCTTCTCCACGTAGTCGGCCGGAGCGCCCGCGGCTTCGGCGGCATCGGCCATCACTCCGAGGTAGCGCGCCGAAGGCAGGCCGCCCTCGTAGGCGTCGAGCACGTACATCCAGGCCAGGACGGGACCGTCGAGGGTGTGCACCCGCAGCCGCAGCTTCTTGTGCATCCCGAGTTCGGAGCCCTCCCAGCGGTCGAGCTGGCGCTCGTCCTCCGGGCTCACGTCGTAGAGGACGGTGAAGACCTGGGCGCCGGGATCCTCGACGATCGTGGCCAGGGCACCTTCCCAGCCGTAGTCCTCCCCGCCGAAGGTCAACCGCCAGTCCATCAGCCAGCCCGTTCCCGCGATCGGGGAATGCGGAGCTCGCTCCATCATCTGGGCCGGATCCATGTTGGACCCGTAGGCGGCGTACAGCGGCACGCCCCACAGGGTAGCGATCGTCGGGCCGCCTGTCGGAGTGGACCACATCACGAATGGGGAGCGGCCTGCCGCGTCCGCTCGCGACGTTCGCGGTGGAATCCGGGCATTCAGCGCTGTTCGGGCAGGACTGGGGCGCGAAGCCGCTGCCGACGACCTCACTCGATCTGGTGGTACCACCCGGATTGCACGATCTCTGCGCAGCGTACGGTGAGTGCGGCGCCCAGAAGGCAGGCGGATCGGGGAGGGACCGACAGTGACCCGCATCGTGATCATGGGAGGCGGCCCGGCGGGCTACGAGGCGGCACTGGTCGCCGCGCAGCACGGCGCCGAGGTGACCCTGGTGGAGCCGGAGGGCCTGGGCGGCGCCTGCGTGCTCTACGACTGCGTCCCGTCGAAGACCTTCATCGCGTCCGCGGGTGCGAGGTCGGCCTCGCGCGACGCCCGCGATCTGGGCATCCGCACCAAGAGCGAGGAGACCGACGTCGACGTGGCCGTCGTGCACGGCCGGGTCAAGGGCCTGGCGCTGGCGCAGTCGGCCGACGTGCGGTCCCGCATCCGACGCGAGGGCGTCCGCGTCCTGGCGGGCAGCGCCCGGTTCACCAGCCCCGCCAAGGGGATGGCGCAGCACCACGTCGGTATCGACCTCGCCGACGGTGGCTTCGAGGAGATCATCGCCGACGTCGTCCTCATCGCGACCGGGGCGACCCCGCGCATCCTCAAGGGCGCCGAGCCGGACGGCGAGCGCATCCTCACCTGGCGCCAGCTCTACGACCTGCCGGAACTGCCGCAGCACCTGGCGGTGATCGGTTCCGGTGTCACCGGTGTCGAGTTCGCCTCCGCCTATACCGAGATGGGCGTCAAGGTCACCATGGTCTCCAGCCGCGACCGGGTGCTGCCGCACGAGGACGCCGACGCCGCCGCCGTGCTGGAGGAGGTGTTCGCCGAGCGCGGCACCGAGGTCGTCAAGCACGCCCGGGCCGAGAAGGTCGAGCGCACCGACGACGGCGTGGTGGTCCACCTCGCCGACGGTCGCCAGGTCGAGGCCAGCCACGCCCTGCTCACGGTCGGTTCGGTGCCCAACACCACCGACATCGGCCTGGAGCGGGTGGGGATCGAGCCGAACCGCTCCGGTTACATCCCGGTCGACCGGGTGTCGCGGACCAGCGTCCCCGGCGTCTACGCGGCCGGTGACTGCACCGGCGTGCTGCTGCTGGCGTCGGTCGCGGCGATGCAGGGCCGGATCGCGATGTGGCACGCGCTCGGTGAGGGCGTCACCCCGATCAAGCTGAAGACCGTCGCGGCGAACGTGTTCACTCACCCCGAGATCGCCACCGTCGGCATCAGCCAGCAGGCGATCGACTCCGGCGAGGTCCCGGCCCGGACCGTGATGATGCCGCTGGCCACGAACCCGCGCGCCAAGATGGAAGGGCTGCGCCGCGGTTTCCTCAAGGTCTTCTGCCGCCCGCAGACCGGTGTGGTCGTCGGTGGTGTCGTGGTCGCGCCGAACGCCAGCGAGCTGATCCTGCCGATCGCGATGGCGGTGCAGAACCAGATCACCGTCGACGACCTCGCGGCGACCTTCTCGGTCTACCCGTCGCTGTCGGGTTCGCTGACCGAAGCGTGCCGCCAGCTCATGCGGCACGACGACCTGGACTGACCGCCGCACGGCCTCGGCCGAACGGCCGAGGTGTCCGACGCGCCGGTTCCTGCCGCGAACTCGTCGGGCAGGCCCCTGCCGCCGGTCGCGAGAGCATTCGGGAGGTGAGGTTCGTGGAGCGGCTTCCGGTGCTGGTCTACGACGGTGACTGCGGTTTCTGCACGCGCAGCGCCCGGCTCGCCGAGCGGCTGCCCGGCCGGTTCCGGCTGACCGCCTGGCAGGAGGCGGACCTCGCCGCGCTGCGGATCACCGAGGACCGGGCCCGCCACGAAGTGGTCTGGGTGGACGTGGACGGACGCCGGTCCGGCGGCGCCGCCGCGGTGGCCGACCTGCTCAAGACGTGCCGATCGCCCTGGTCGCTGCTGGGGCACGCGCTGTCCGCGCCGGTCGTGCGGCTGATCGCCGAGCTGGTGTACCGGTGGGTCGCGGCCAACCGCTATCGTCTGCCCGGCTCCACTCCGGCCTGCCGGCTCCCGCGCCAGGAACGCCCGGGTTTCGGCCGCTGACCCTCGGCCGAAAGTACGAGCCGCGTTCGTTTTCCTGACCGATCGATCGACCCCGGGCTGCCATTTCGGCCGATCCGGAACCCCCTCCCGCCGCCATAGCTTGGAGCCATCGGGGGTTCGGAAAACACCGCCGGTCGCTCCGGGTCAGGGGATCGCCCGGGGCGCCGGTGGTTCGGCAACAGACCGGTGCGGGGACGCCGGTCTCGGCGGTGAAGGCGGCTCGGATGTACGGCAAGGCGTTCGCACCCGAATACCAGGGTGCGCTCCAGGAACTCTCGGTGAACACGGCCTACGAGGACGTGCTCAGCGCTGCGCGGGAGCGGGAGCACCGGGCCGAGGCGGAGGGGACACCGCTGGAGCTGGCGCAGGCGCGGCTCGCGGTCGCGGAGGCGTGCCGCAGGCTCGGCAGGCTGCAGGAGGCCGATGCCGCGTGGCGGAGCAGCTACCGCGCGGCGAAGAGCGTGTCGGCGCAGGGGGCGATGGCCTGGGCGCTGTGGAGCGGCGGCACCCTGGCCAGGCAGCGCGGCAAGCTCAACGTCGCGGTGCGCTGGCTGACCGCGGGCCGAGATCTCGCCGAGCAGGCGGGCGACATGCTCGCCTACGGCTACACCTTCGCCGGGATCGCCGAAACGCTGCGGATCCGGGGAGATCACGAGGAAGCCCGCGTGCTGCACGAACACGTGCTCGCGGAAGCGCGCAAGCGCGGCGAGTCCCGGCACATCGTGTGGGCGCTGGAAGGTCTCGCGCAGATCGACCGGTTCGCCGGGGACCTCGACTCGGCGTGGAGCCGGTTCGAGGAGGCGGCTCGCACCGCCGAGGAGTCGGGGGACGAGCGCGGCCACGCCTGGGCGCTGCGCGGGCTGGCCGACGTCTCGTCGCTCCGCGGCGATCACGACGAGGCGTTGCTGCTGCTGTCGCGGGCGGAGCAGACCTGCCGGCAGATGGACCTGTCCAGCGCGCTGGCCTACAACCGCAAGATGCGCGGCAACGTCCTGTTCCGGGCCAGCTGGTACGGCGAAGCCGCCCGCACCTACCGCGACGCGCGGGAGAAGTTCCGCGTCATCAAGGAGCCGCGCGGCGAAGCCCTCGCGCAGCTCGGATTGCTCAAGAGCCTGCACCGGCTCGGCCGCCCACGCCCGGAAACCGAGCGCGAGCTGATCGCACTCCGGGACTCGCTGGAGAGCCGGGAACTCCGCCACACCAGGCAGATGGTCGAGAACACCATCGCCGAGCTGTAGGCGGGCCAGCGTTGTGGCGGTGCGGACCAGCCGAGCTGTAGTGGCGTCGGCGAGCGGAGCTGTAGCGAGCTGGCCAGCCGGGGTGCAGTGGCGAGGCTTGGCTGAGCTGTTGTGGCGCGGCTTGGCCGAGCTGCGGCGGGGCGGCTTGGCCGAGCTGCGGCGACGCCGGTCAGCCGAGCTGTAGTGGGTCAGCCGAGCTGTGGCGTGAGCCCAGCCGAACTACGGCGGCGAGGTCAGCCGGGCTTCAGACGCATCGGCCAGCCGAAGCTGTAGCGGGCTGGCCCGCTGAAGCTGTAACGGGCCGGCCAGGCGAGCTGTAGCGGCCCGGCCAGGCGAAGTTGTAGCGGACCGGTCAGCTGAAGTTGTAGCGGCCCGGCCAGGCGAGGTGCAGCAGACCGGTCAGGAGAGGTGCAGGGGCGCGGCCAGGCGGAGTTGTGGCGGTGCCCGCCAGCCGAACTGCGGCGGCGGGGTCAGCCAGCTTCAGCGCGCCGTTCAGGCGAGCCGTGTCGCTGCCCGGTCAAGCCGTGGCGGCACCGTTCAGCCGAGCCGCGCGCCGTCCGGCCAAGCCGTAGCGGCACCCGTCAGTCCATCGCCGCGACAGCGGCGCGGAGTGCCGCGCCGGCGCCGCCGATGATCGGGTCGCCGTGGCCGAAGCAGGCGATCTCGGTGTCCAATTCGGACAGATCGCGGAACGACTCCACCGTCCGCGCGGTGTCCAGGTTGAACACTCCGACTCCCAGGTGCTGCACGTTGGCGATGGTGTCGCCGGTGAACAGGACCTGGTGCGCCGGAAGGTGAATCGCGATGCTGCCGTCGGTGTGGCCGGGGCGCAGCAGCACCCGCGCGCCGCCGCCGAAGTCGAGCACCTCGCTGTCGGCGAGTTCCCGGTCGACGGGGGTGGGCGGGGCCTCGGGGAGACCGGAAGCGACGCTCTCGAACAGGGGTTTCTCCCAGTCGGCGAGCACCGGCGGCGGGCCGGGCCGCTCCCCGCGGATGATCGGGGCGTCGGCCTCGTGGGCCAGAACCGGCGCGCCGTGCCATGAGCGCACTTCCGCTGCCGAGCCGACGTGGTCCTGGTGGAAGTGCGTGAGAACGATCCGGGCGATGTCGCCGGTGTCGTGGCCGAGTCCGCGCACCGCCTCGGCGATCTCCGGGCCCGAACCCGGGAGACCGGTGTCGATGAGCGTCAGGGAAGTTCCGTCGCGCCAGAGATACGCCTGGCCGACCGCGAACCGAAACATGTGCAGGTGCGGCAACACCTCGACGACGTCCATGCGACAGACGTTAGTCCGGCGATCGCACCGGAGGCGGATGCTTTCATCCCAAGCGAACGCGTGGAAAACCAGGCGACACCGGGTCGGGTGCACCGTTATGGTGCCGACATGGCATTCGGTCAGTACTACCTCTGAGTCGCGCTCACCAGCGCACGCGTCACGTTCACCGACGCGTGCGCGGTTTCGAGCACCCTTCATCCGCACTCAGCACGGAAGTAGTTTCCGCATGTCTCAGAACGCTTATCGCACCAGGCACATCGCCATTCACACCATCCCCGCGCACGGGCACGTCAATCCCTGGCTCGGCCTGATCTCCGAGCTGGTGCGCCGCGGCCACCGCGTCACCTACGCGGTCACCGGGGACTTCGTCGCGCAGGTGGAGGAGGCGGGCGCCGTTCCGGTGCTCTACGACTCGATCCTGCCTTCCTCTGACAAGGGCGAGGCGTGGCCGGAGGACCTGCCCACCGCGATGGACCTGTTCCTCGCGGAGGCCATCGAGGTGGTCCCGCAGATCGAGGCCGCTTACGCCGACGACCGGCCGGACCTGCTCCTCTACGACATCCCCACCATCGCACCGGCTCTCGGTGAGAAGTGGGGCGTGCCCTACATCCACCTCGCGCCGACGCACGTGCCCTTCGAGGGCGTCGAGGAAACCATGGGCATTTCCTTGGAAATGGGCGAGTTCGAAGCCAGGTTCGAGAATTTCACGGCCGGGCTGGGAGTTGCCATGACCTACAAGCAGGCCATGGCACCCAAGCGCGCGATCGTCACGCTCCCGCGTTCCTTCCAGTACGCGGCCGACACCGTGTCGGACGCTTACACGTTCGTCGGCCCGATGCTGACCGACCGGGCGTTCCTCGGCGACTGGACCGCTCCGGACGACCGCCCGGTGCTGGTGATCTCGATGGGCTCGGCCTACACCGACGCGCTCCACGTCTACCGCGCCTGCATCGAGGCGTTCGCGGACCTCGACTGGCACGTGGTGATGTCGATCGGCCGGTTCGTGGACCAGGCCGAACTCGGCGAGATCCCGCCGAACTTCGAGGTGCACCGGTGGATTCCGCAGCTGCGGGTCCTCTCGCAGGCCGACGCGTTCATCACGCACGCCGGGATGGGCGGCACGATGGAGGGCCTCTACCACGGGCTCCCGATGATCGGGATCGGGCGGATGGGCGAGCAGCAGGCCAACGCCGCCCGGCTGGAGGAACTGGGGCTCGGCAGGCAGATCCTCTGGGAGGACGTCACCGCGGACTCGCTGCGCGCGGCGTTCGACTTCGTCACCACCGACGCGGACACGCGCGCCCGGCTCGACCGGATGCGGGACGAGGTCCGGCGCTCCGGCGGCCTGGCGAAAGCCGTCGAGATCGTCGAACAGCACCTCTGACCCGCTGTTCCCCGCCGGGCCGGACCCCCGGACCGGCGGGGACAATGCTCGGCGAGCCGAGATGTCACAGCGAAAGGGGCTCATGCCATGACCAAGCCGGAGATCGAGTTCCAGGAAGGGCCTGCGCCCGAGGAGCTCGTGGTGGTGGACCTGGTGGAAGGCGACGGTCCGGAAGCCGTCGCGGGCGGCGAGGTCGAGGTGCACTACGTCGGCGTCGAGTACGACACCGGCGAGGAGTTCGACGCGTCCTGGAACCGCGGCGAGACCATCCGGTTCCCGCTGGGCCGGCTGATCGAGGGGTGGCAGAAGGGCATCCCCGGCATGAAGGTCGGCGGGCGCCGCCGGCTCACCGTTCCGCCGCACCTCGCCTACGGCTCGGCCGGTGGCGGTCACCGCCTGTCCGGCAAGACGCTGGTCTTCGTCATCGACCTGATCGGCGTGGGCTGAGCCGCTCCGCCGGTGCCCCAAGCGGGCACCGGCGGAGTCCGCGGAATCAGCCGTTGCGGCGCTGGCAGGCTTCCAAAGCCCACTGCTGTGGGCCGTAGTTGTCGCGGAAGATGCGGTAGCACCCGGTGAGGGTTTCCTCGTGGCAGGCGTATGCGGCGAGGTGCTCGTTCCCGCCGTTGACGACCGCGTGCGCGACGCAGTCATCGACGTCGGCCTGCGCGGTCGGCGCGACCGCGAGCGGGGCGAGCAGAACCGCGGCCGACACCAGCACCCGGGATACTGACTTGATCACGTTAGTTCTCCTTCCGGCAGGCCACTCGCCTGCACGGGCACCAGCGAATCGGCGGTCCGCGGTGCGGGCGAGCCGAGCGCCCGAACATCCACCTGCCGGGGAGAACTGATCACCGGAGCGGTCGTCGCCCGGCCAACCGCCCAGAACGCGCAGTGCGTATGAAGGAACGGCTTCGGTATCGCCGCGCTTGTGCTCGCGCGAATCCATGAAGCGCTACACGGAGGTGTGGCTGACGATCAGTGGTGTTGCTGGGCCAGACGAACGGGTAACGGTCCTGACCGTCGTACTTCCCGCCGACGCAGAACTCGAACGCGACGGTGCCTCCACCTTCAATGCACTGTTGATGTGTGACCGTGACGGCACGGGGCTTGCTCGACGAGTGCGGCACATTGCCCGCGACGCGGCGGCGTGACCTGCTCTCGCGGTTGATTCGCAGAGTGCGGGTCACGCCGCCGGAACGGCGCTACGGGCCGGCCGGGATCATCCCGGTGTGGGAGCCCGAGACGCCTACCGCAGGATCACCAACGGCAGTAGGTCTTTATGAGACCCAGTCGAAGGTCTTGGTGACGGCCTTCTCCCACTGGCGGTACTCCTGCTCGCGCTTCTCCGCGGGCATCACCGGGTCCCACTGCTTGTCCTTGGCCCAGTTGGACCGGATGTCCTGCTCGCTGCCCCAGAACCCGACCGCGAGGCCCGCCGCGTAGGCCGCGCCCAGCGCCGTGGTCTCGCTGACCACCGGGCGGATCACCGGCACGCCGAGGATGTCGGCCTGGAACTGCATGAGCAGTTCGTTGCTCACCATTCCGCCGTCGACCTTCAGCGACTTGAGCGGAACGCCGGAGTCGGCGTTCATCGCCTCGATCACCTCGCGGGTCTGGAACGCCGTGGCCTCCAGCACCGCGCGGGCGAGGTGGCCGCGGTTGACGAACCGGGTCAGGCCGACGATCGCGCCGCGGGCGTCCGAGCGCCAGTGCGGCGCGAACAGACCGGAGAACGCGGGGACGAAGTAGGCGCCGCCGTTGTCGTCGACGGACCGGGCGACCTCCTCGATCTCCGGCGCGGTGCCGATCATCCCGAGGTTGTCGCGCAGCCACTGCACCAGCGAACCGGTGACCGCGATCGAGCCTTCCAGGCAGTAGACCGTGTCGTCGCCGCCGATCTTGTAGCCGACCGTGGTGAGCAGGCCGTTCTCGCTGATCACCCGCTCGGTTCCGGTGTTGAGCAGCAGGAAGTTGCCGGTGCCGTAGGTGTTCTTGGCCTCGCCCGGCGACAGGCACGCCTGCCCGAACGTCGCCGCCTGCTGGTCGCCGAGGATGCCCGCGATCGGCACCCCGCCGAACACCCCGCGCTCCCGGAAGTGCCCGTAGACCTCCGACGACGAGCGGATCTCCGGCAGCAGCGCCAGCGGGATGCCGATCTCGGCGCAGATGTCGGGATCCCACGACAGCGTCTCGAGGTCCATCAGCAGCGTGCGGGAGGCGTTGGTCGGGTCGGTGACGTGCAGACCGCCGTCCGGGCCGCCGGTGGAGTTCCACAGCACCCAGGTGTCCATGTTGCCGAACAGCAGCTCACCGCGTTCGGCGCGCTCGCGGACGCCCTCCACGTTGTCCAGGATCCAGCGGATCTTGGTACCCGAGAAGTACGTCGCCAGCGGCAGGCCGGTCTTGGCCTGGTAGCGGTTCTGCCCGCCGTTGGCGGAGAGCTCGTTGACGATGGTGTCGGTGCGGGTGTCCTGCCAGACGATCGCGTTGTAGACCGGCTTGCCGGTGGCCTTCTCCCAGATGACGGTGGTCTCGCGCTGGTTGGTGATGCCGACCGCGGCGACCTCCGAGGACACCAGGTCCGCCTTGGCCAGCGCGCCCGCGCAGACCTGGCGGGTGTTGCTCCAGATCTCCTCCGGGTCGTGCTCGACCCAGCCCGCGCGCGGGAAGATCTGCCGGTGCTCGACCTGGTCCACGGACACGACCTGGCCGGAGTGGTCGAAGATCATGCAGCGGGTCGACGTGGTGCCCTGGTCGATGGCTGCGACGTAGGAAGCCATTGCTGTTCTACCTTCCTGGAACGGGCGTCAGTGGACGGGCAGGGCGAGGGCGAGCAGGCCGGCGAGCACGCCGCCGACGATCGGGCCCACGACCGGAACCCAGGAGTACCCCCAGTTCGCCGAACCCTTTCCTCGGATCGGCAGCAGCGCGTAGGCGATGCGGGGCCCCAGGTCGCGGGCCGGGTTGATGGCGTAGCCGGTCGGCCCGCCGAGGGACGCGCCGATGCCGATGACGATGAACGTTACCGCCGCGTAGCCCAACGCCGCGTTGCCGAACTCCGGAACACCGTCGGGGCCGCCGGTCGCTCCGGGGCTCAGGATGATCCAGAAGACGAGCACGAAGGTCCCGATGATCTCGGTGACCAGGTTCCACGGTGCGCTGGAGACCGTGGGTCCGGTGCTGAAGATCCCAAGCGTCCCCGCGGGGTCGTCGTGGGTGTCGAACTGCATCTTGTACGCGGCCCAGCACAGTCCGGCACCGATCGCGGCACCGATCAGCTGGGCGGCGAGGTAGACGGGGACCTGCGACCAGGAAACCTGCCCGTTGACCGCGAGTCCCAGCGTGACGGCGGGGTTCAGGTGTGCGCCGCTCGGTGCCGCGATGCTCGCACCGGCGAACACCGCGAAGCCCCAGCCGAAGTTCACCAGCAGCCAGCCCCCGTTGTGACCGAGGGATTTGCGCAGCGTCACGTTCGCGACGACACCGCAGCCCAGCAGCGTGAGCATCGCGGTGCCCATTAACTCCCAGACGAAGATTTCACCAGGACTCATCTGTCGTTCCCCTCATCGTGCCGCCGTTGGCGCGGGCGGGTTCAGGTGGTTGTCCGACGTGGAATGAGTCGGGACGGTACTGCCGCATGTGAACACGTGTCCACGAGTGATGCCAGTTGTGACACCTGGTGGGGCTGTCCCGGTCGATTCCGCTGCCGGCTCGGTGGCGCGGCCGGTCCGGAGGGGGCGCGCGGAGGCGGTCGCGGGCTGCCGCGGACGTGCGGACACAGGCGACCTCCTCCGTTGGAGCGCTTTTTCCCCGACGACCTGCCGAAGAGTGAGGTCACACTAGACATGGGAAAACAAACATTGCAATAGCCGTCTGATGGTGTTTTTATCGTGTTACACGATGACGACGTGGTGAGACCGGGCCAGCCCCGCGCACCGAACCTGGCCAAGGAGGATGGACCTGCCAGTGGACGACCCCGTGGTGGGATGTGCGGTGAGGGGAACGACGATGTCCGGGACCTCCGGTCGACGCCCGTCGAGCAAGCAGCAGGACCGGCGTCGCAAGATCACCGAGCTGGTCATGGCGGAGGGCACGCTGCGGATCGACGACCTCGTCGGGACCGTGGGCGCCAGCGCCATGACCGTGTACCGGGACCTCGCCGACCTCGAGTCGCAGGGCCTGGTGCACCGCAACCGCGGGTACGTCTCAGCTGCTTCCTCCCTGCTGTACGAGGCGGCTTCCGAGTACCGGATGCAGCAGAACCAGGCGGAGAAGGAGGAACTCGCCCGCGCCGCGGTCGAACTCGTCGAACCCGGCCAGGCGCTGGTCCTCGACGACTCGACGACGGGCGTGTTCCTGGCCCGGCTGCTGCCCGAACGGGCGCCGCTGACGGTGGTCACCAACCACCGCGGCGTCTTCGGCGAGCTGGCCACCGCGCAGGGCATCCACCTCATCGGCGTCGGCGGGGACTACCTGCCGTGGGCGGACGCCTTCGTCGGCGGCATGGCGCTGGACGCCATCCGCAACATGCGGGTGGACCTGGCGATCATGTCGGTCTCGGCGGTGACCGACGGGATCGGCTGCTACCCGCAGCAGGAGATGGTGCAGCTCAAGAAGGCCATGCTGGCCTCGGCGAGCAGGCGGGTGCTCTACGTCGACCACACGAAGTTCCGCCGCCGGGCGCTGCACGCGGTCGCGCCCGCGGAGGACTTCGACATCGTGATCGTGGATTCCAGGACCGAGCGCGCCGACATCGAGGTGCTGCGGGAGCGGGGCGCGAAGGTCGAGCAGGCAGGCGGCGCGCACGGCGCGGGACCTGCCGGTCGGGCATGATGACCACCGAAGACGTACCGGCGCCAGGTTCGTGCCCGCGTCATCGGTGGGACGCGATTTCGAGCAAGGAGGACGTCTGGTGTCCAACGACAAGAAGGGGACTGCCCCGGCCGAGGTGACCCGCGCGGAGGGCAGGCTCGGACCCGCCGACCGCGCGGAGAACTGGCGCCGGCTGGGGTCCGAGGAGTTCGACGTCGTGGTGATCGGCGGCGGGGTGACCGGCGCGGGTGCCGCGCTCGACGCCGCGACCCGCGGCCTGCGCGTCGCGCTGGTCGAGGCCAGGGACCTGGCCTCGGGGACTTCGAGCCGCTCCAGCAAGTTGTTCCACGGTGGACTGCGGTACCTGGAGCAGCTGGAGTTCAACCTGGTCCGCGAGGCGCTGCGGGAACGCGAGCTGATGCTGACCACGATCGCCCCGCACCTGGTCAAGCCGGTGAGCTTCCTGTACCCGCTGACGCGCCGGGTCTGGGAACGTCCCTACACCGCGGCGGGACTGTTCCTCTACGACACGATGGGCGGCGCCCGTTCCGTGCCGGGGCAGAAGCACCTCACGCGCGCGGGCGCGCTGCGGATGGTCCCGGCGCTCAAGCGCGACGCGCTCGTCGGCGGCATCCGCTACTACGACGCGCAGGCCGACGACGCCCGGCACACCATGACCGTCGCCCGCACCGCCGCCCGCTACGGCGCGGTGGTGTCGACCTCCACCCAGGTCGTCGGTTTCCTGCGGGAGGCCGACCGGGTCGCCGGGGTGCGGCTGCGCGACGTCGAGTCCGGCGCCGAGACCGAGGTCCGCGCCCAGGCGGTGATCAACGCGACCGGTGTGTGGACCGACGAGCTGCAGAAGCTCTCCGGTGGCCGCGGCCGGTTCCGGGTGCGCGCCAGCAAGGGCGTGCACATCGTGGTCCCGCGCGACCGGATCGTCTCCGAGTCCGGGCTGATCCTGCGCACGGAGAAGTCGGTGCTGTTCGTGATCCCGTGGGGCAACCACTGGATCGTCGGCACCACCGACACCGACTGGAACCTCGACCTCGCGCACCCGGCGGCGACGAAGAAGGACATCGACTACATCCTCGAACACGTCAACACGGTCCTCGCGACTCCGTTGACGCACAACGACATCGAGGGCGTCTACGCCGGACTCCGCCCGCTGCTGGCCGGGGAGAGCGAGGAGAGCTCGAAGCTGTCCCGCGAGCACGCGGTCGCGCGGGTCGCACCCGGCCTGGTCGCCATCGCGGGCGGCAAGTACACGACGTACCGCGTGATGGCCGCCGACGCGGTCGACGCGATCAGCAACGACGTGTCCGGCCGCATCGCGGAGTCGATCACCGACAAGGTCCCGCTGCTGGGCGCCGACGGCTACCACGCGCTGGTCAACCAGGCCGACCAGATCGCGGCGAAGCACGGCCTGCACCCGTACCGGATCCGGCACCTGCTGGACCGCTACGGCTCGGAGATCCACGAGGTCCTGGGCACCGCCGAGAACTCGCCGGAGCTGCTCAAGCCGGTTCCCGCGGCGCCGAACTACCTGCAGGCCGAGGTCGTCTACGCGTGCAGCCACGAAGGCGCGCTGCACCTGGAGGACGTGCTGACCCGGCGGACCCGGATCTCCATCGAGTACCCGCACCGCGGGGTCGACTGCGCGGAGCCGGTCGCCCGGCTGATGGCGGGCGTGCTCGGCTGGGACGACGAGCGCATCGCGCGCGAGATCGAGGTCTACACCCGGCGGGTCGAAGCCGAGCGCGACTCGCAGACGCAGCCGGACGACCAGGCCGCTGACGCGAAGCGGTCGGCTGCGCCGGAGGCGCGGGAGAAGCTCGAAGAGCCGCTGGTTTAAGGGGAACGTTCCCAGCGGGAAACAAGGCCCCCACTCCGCGAGGGTGGGGAAGGTTCTCATCCCGTCGGCCCGGCGCCGAAGAGGTCGACGGGATGAGAACCACCGAACCGCCGCTTCAGTCCGAGACGACCTCGGCGAGGAGCTCCTCCAGGTGCCCGGTCATCCGGCGGGAATCGACGGGGGCGATGGTGCTCCACACGTCGCCGGACGGCGACTCCCGCCGGACCTGCACGTACCTGCCGTGCGCGGTGTCGAAGAACCCGACGACGTGACCGGCGCGGGAGCGCCGGCCCAGCCGGTCGCGCGCTGCCGCGCCGAACTGACCGCGCGGTCCGGCTTCGCCGACCATGCTCGTCAGCGTCTCCGCGTCGTCGGCGCGCACGCCTCGGCGGCGCAGCGCCGCCTCCAGCGCCTCGACGTCGGCTCCCGCCTCGTCGGCCGCGGCGTCGAGGTCGCTGCTGCGCACCGACACCGACCGCCCCGGACCGGGGCCCAGCTGCGGCAGCACCGAGGCGGCTTCCCTCGGCAGTCCGGACGCGGCGGCCGGGCGCAGGGTCAGGGTGTCGCCGTCCTTGACCGCCAGCGCCGCTTCCCCGTCGGCCGCGGCGGCCAGCACCCGGACGCTGCGGCCGAGCCACAGCCGGCCGTCGACCTCGCGCAGCGGCCGGGCGAGCAGCCGCAGCGTCCGCTCCAGCCAGGGATCCAGGTCGGCGGGGTCGCCCAGCGCGCGGCCCGACAGCGACCGCCACGCCGACTCCACGAGTTCGGCGCGCTCGGTGTGGGTGCGGCCGGGCGACGGGACCTTGAGCACCAGCGGCATCGACCCCAGTTCGAGGTGCTCGACGAGCACGTCGAACTCCAGGGCCGACAGCCGCACCGCCCGGCCGGTTTCCTCCTCGACCATCATCGGCCCGGTTCGCCGCCGATCACCGGGCGGGACAGGGTCCGCTGCTCGTCGAAGAACCCGCCCGGCCTGCCGAACTCCTCGGTGACCTGGTGGTCCACCTGCTCCGGTTCCCGCCTGCGCCGCCGCAGCCCCGGCGTCGCCGCGCCGCCCCGGCCGGAGGTGGAACCGCCGCCGCTGCCGGAAGGCGCCCGCCCGGCGGGCTGGGCACCGGAACGCGAGGCGAGCCCGGTCGCGCCGCGCGCGGCGGGGATCGCCGGGACGCTCGGACCCCAGCTGATGGTGATCGGCTGCTGCGCGCCACCGCCGGACGCCCCCGCCAGGACCGGGGCGTCGACGACGACCTGCGGCGGCGGGGTGAACGACGCGAGCGAGGTGGTGTTGGCCGTGGTGGAGGACTCGTAGGTGCGCATGACCTCGAACGCGCGCTGCTCGGCGGCGTCGGCCTGCGCCTCCTGGACCTCGTAGTCGGTCTGCCCGCCGAACAGGTGGGTCAGCATCGACTCGGCGGCGCCCGGCTCCTCGGCGGTCACCGGCACCGGCGGCGGCATGTCGGCGCGCGCCTTGCTGATGTACTCGGCCTGCCGCTCGGCGCGGTCGCGCATGTCCTCGGCGGCCTGCTGGGCCTCCACGGCCCAGTTGCCCAGCGGGCGCAGCCCGTCGCGGGCGCTGTCGGCGGCCGAACCCTGCCAGCCGCCCATCGCGGCGGCCAGCGCACCGGCCAGGCCGGTGTCGATCTCGCCGAGCGCGCGGGTGAGCTCGCTCCAGCGGCGGATCGAGTCGCTGGACCCGTCGGCGCCGGGCCCCTGGTGGATCTGGTCGAACAGCTCCTGGTGGCGGTAGCCCTGCCAGCGGTGGTCGCTCATGTGCTCAGCAGCCTCCGCCCATCAGGGCCACGTTGTCGTCCTCGATCCGCTCGTACTGGCTGCGCGCCAGGCGCAGCGACTCGGCGGCGGCCTGCAGCTGGTCGCGGTAGCCGCACAGGGCGGTCAGCGCGTCGTCACCACCGCCGATCGAGCGCTGGTTGAACTCGTCGGCGGCGGTGCTGCTGACCGGATCGCCCGCCCACGGCCGGATCCGCAGTTCGGTGATCGCGTGCTCGATCTGCAGCCCGACGCTGTCCAGCGAGGACTGCAACGCGCTTACGAGGTTCGGTATGGCGGAGGGCTCGACCTGCACGGATTGCCCGGACAGCGCGTGGCCGCCGCTGGGATCCGATGAGCCGTAGCCCGACGGTGAACTGAGCGGCACGGTTTCCCCTCCCACAGGTAAGTCGTCCGCGGATCACTGTAATCACCAAAGGTGACTCTGGGGAGTGCTCCAAACGCGGTGAGTATCACCAACGGGAGGGGGAAGAACCGACCCCGGCTCACGTTGCGGAGAGTCACCCCGTAGGTTCGATGACCGCTTCGGACTCCGTCTCGGGCGTGCTGGACGACGTCTCCGGCTCGGACGTCGGCGGCGACACCAGCGAGGCCACAGTGTCCTCCGCGACCCGCTGCGCGCCGGCGCACAGCGACTCCAGCGGTGGCGCGGGCCGGCCTCCGTCGTCGCGGTAGAGAACGTCGACGTGCTGGCCGTCGGCGACGTCGATCGCGACGTTGCACGACAGTTCCAGGTCCGGGGTCTTGATCACCAGCGCGGGGAAGCCGCCGATCACGACCGGGGTCGCCTCCACCTGCGCGGTGTCGTCGGTCCACACGCCCATGCCCTCGGTGGTGATCAGCGAGAGCCGGGCGCCCACCTTCGCCGTGGTGTTGCGGTAGCTGCAGGTGGCGGCGTCGCCGAAACCGGCCTCGGAGTCCGGCAGCGGTTCGCGGTCGAAGCCCAGCTGCGCGCGCTGGTCCGCGGTCAGCAGCTCGCACGGGTCGAGGCCGTCGAGCGCGATGTCGAACGGTCGTGGCGGCGGCGGAGCGGGAACGCTCGTCGTGGGCGGGGGCGGCGGAGGGGGCGGCGCGGTGTCGGCGGTGTTCTCCGACTGGAAACCGCATCCGGTGAGCAACAGCGCCCCGGCGGCCAGTGTCCCGCTCAGCGGGCGCCGTCCTTCGGTACGCGAGCTGTGCATGCGCTCACCGTAGCGAAACACCTGCTGGGCTCGGCGGGGGACGCGTGACAAGGGCGCTGTCACCGTCGGACGCGGCCGAACAGGACGACCGCTGCCAGCACGAAGAGCAGGACGAACAGCGGTGACCGGGTCACGACGGCCAGGAACACCAGCAGCGAGCTCAGGCAGAGGACGAAGACCACGTTCGCCGCGCGCGGCGAGGGCAGTTTGCGGCCCGGCGCTGGCAGTTCGTCGTGCGGGCGAGGTGCGGGCAGATCGGTGAACAGGGCGTCGAGATCGGACCGGTAGCGCGCGACCGCGGCCTGCTGGCAGCGCTGGTCGTACTCGTCGATCTCCAGCCTGCCCGCGGACATGTGCTCGCCGAGCAGGGCCATCGCCCGTTCCCGCTCCGAGTCGCCGACCCGGACATTCCGTCGCCTGCTCACGTTCTCATCGTATGCCGCGGGGTGAGCGGTGACGCCGGTTCCGCCGGGCATCACCGCTCACACCGGGATCAGGCGGACGCGAGCCGGGTGCTGTTGTTCTCCAGCAGCGGCGGCGCGCTCGGGGCGGCCAGCACCTCGTCGTCGATCAGGTCCTCGGTGCGGGCGACCACGACCGGGACCACGATCTGGCCCGCGACGTTGGTGGCCGTGCGCATCATGTCCAGGATCGGGTCCACCGCGTAGGCGATCGCGATGCCGACCGCGACGACCTCGGGCGGGAAGCCCAGCGCGGCCAGGGTGAGCGTGAGCATGGTGAACCAGCCGGTGACGCCCGCGGTGGCGATCGCGCCGAACACCGCGACCGCGATGATCGTCAGGTACTGGGTGATCCCGAGCTGGATGCCGAACAGGTTCGCGATGAACATCGAGCCGATGGCCGGGTAGATCGCCGCGCAGCCGTCCATCTTGGTGGTGGTGGCCAGCGGGACCGCGAAGTTGGCGTAGGAGCGGTCGACGCCCAGGTTCTCGGCGGCCTGCCTGCTCATCGGCAGCGTCGCGCTGGAGGAGCGGGAGACGAAGGCGAACTGGAGCACCGTCCAGGTCTTGGCGAAGAACGTGGCCGGGCTGACCTTGCCGACGAACCGCAGCAGCACCGGGTAGACCACGAACAGCACCAGCAGGCACGCGACGTAGACGGCGGCGATGAGCTTGAGCAGCGGGGCGAAGAACTCGTTGCCGTAGGTGGCGACCGCGTTGCCGATCAGGCCGAGGGTGCCGATCGGGGCGAGCCGGATGATCCAGCCCAGCACCCGCTGGATGACCTCGAACGCCGAGCGGCTGAAGTCCACGAAGGGCGCGGCCTTGTCGCCGAGGCTGTAGCTGGCGGCGCCGACCAGCAGCGCGACGAACACGACCTGCAGCGTCTCGCCCTCGGCGAACGCCTTGACCAGGTTCTCCGGCACCAGACCCGTGACCAGGTCGAGCCAGGAACCCTGCGTCTTCTGCCCGATCGAAGCCAGCTTCTCCGGGTCGGGCTCGATGACCAGGCCGCGGCCGGGCTGGAACACCGCGCCGAGGCCGAGCCCGATCAGCACCGCGATGAGCGAGGTCAGCGCGAACCACAGCGCGGTCTTGCCGCCCAGCCGCGCCGCGGTCCGGCCGCCGCCGACCGAGCGCAGGCTGTTGATGCCCACCACGATCGCGGTGAAGATCAGCGGCAGCACCGTGAAGGTCAGCAGGCTGGTGAAGATCGATCCGATGGTGTCGAGGGTGGTGACCAGCCACTTCGCGTCGGTGGTCTTGGCGATCCAGCCGAGCAGCGCACCGAGCACGAGGGAGGCGACCACCGCGATGGCGAACACCTTGGGGTTGAACCGCAGGCCGCGGGGTCGGTCGGAGGTTGCGGTTGTGGACACAGGGATCTCCCGAAGTCGCAGAGAAAACGCTGAGGATGTCGGCTGATCGGGCCGGGTGGCAAGAGCACGCCCGGCCGGTCGCGACGGCGACGGCCGGGGGCGGCAGCGGTCCTGTCGGACTACGGACAGATGGAACTGGCCTGCCGCCGGAGGTCGACGTGCAGGCGCTCGGTCAGGTAGAGCCGCCGGTAGGTTTCCATCGCAACAAGTTGTAACCCGAGGTTCGAGGGCGATCTTCCCCCGGTAACCGAATTGTGTTCGTGTTCACTCGGGCTTCGGAGCGGTCCACAGGTCCACCACGCTCACGCCGAGCCCGGCGAGCAGCTTGCGGGTCAGCGGCAGGCTGATGCCGAGCACGCTGGACGGATCGCCGTCGACGCCCTCGACGAACCAGCCGCCGAAGCCCTCCAGCGTGAAGCCGCCCGCGACGTGCAGCGGCTCGCCGGTGGCGATGTAGGCCTCCAGCTCGGCGTCGGTCGGTTCGGAGAAGCGGACCGTGGTGCCGAGGTGCCCGCTGGTGCGGGCGACGGCGGTTCCGCCGCGCAGCAGGACGATCGCGTGCCCGGTGATCAGTTCGCCGGAACGGCCCGCTGCGCGGCGCCACCGCTCGGCGGCGGCCTCGGGAGTGCCCGGCTTGCCGACGACCTCGCCGTCCGGGGAGGACAGCATCGAGTCGCAGCCGACGATCACCGCGTCGGGCACTTCGGCGGCGACTGCCGGGACGACCGCCTCGGCCTTGGCCACCGCCAGCGCGGTGACCAGTTCCGCCGGGGACGGGTCGGTCAGCCCGGCGGCGACGGCGTCCTCGTCCACGCCGGAAACCCGCACCAGCGGGTCGATCCCGGCGGACCGGAGGACGGAGAGG
The DNA here is from genome assembly GCF_039534165.1 of Saccharopolyspora taberi. NCBI lineage: Bacteria > Bacillati > Actinomycetota > Actinomycetes > Pseudonocardiales > Pseudonocardiaceae > Saccharopolyspora > Saccharopolyspora taberi. The sequence goes on from NZ_BAAAUX010000006.1 coordinate 157,524, forward strand.
CGGGCAGGAGAAGCAGAAGCCAGCACGAACCGCATGTTGTTGAGAGTAGTGGCGGCTTTGCGCGGCGGTGCGGGTGGCGGAACCTCAGGCGTTCCCTTGCGGGATCAAAGCAGGCTTCGGGCCGGATTTAACGGTTTTCCCAATGCCGCCCGTGGTTGGGGTGATCTGGGTCACCGGAATCGGCTGAATGGCGGTTTCCCCTGCGCACGGCGTTTCTTACCGTCCTACATGTACTCCACGCACGACTGATCGCCCGGTTTGCCGCACCGCTGCGGGGAACCGGGCCTTGCTCGGCGGTGCCGAAGACGCCCGGCTGATCACCGGCAGGCAGAGGCATCCGCAATCGCTTTTCCCTTTGTTTTCCGCTGTTCCCGCGCGCCCTCGTGCCCACGAAGCCGACCGCGCGGGTGGTCCTCATCCACGGATCCAGGGAGACGAAACATGAGAAGAACCGTTCGCCTGGCCGGAGTCGCCGTGCTCGCGGCGGGCGCGCTGGCCGGGGGTGCCGCACCGGCGCTGTCCGCGCCCGTCGCGCCGGAGATCCTGGCCGCGATGCAGCGCGACCTCGGGCTGACCGAGGCCCAGGCCCGCACCCGCCTGGTGCAGGAGGAAGCCGCGATGCGGGCGCACGCCCAGCTCGACCGGACCCTCGGCGAGTCCTTCGGCGGCTCCTACTTCGACGCCGAGCGCGGCAAGCTCGTCGTCGGGGTTACCGACGCGGCGAAGGCCGACACCGTCCGCGCGGCGGGAGCCGAGGCCACCGTCGTGCCGCACAGCCTGCGGGAGCTCGAAGCGGCGAAGGCCGCGCTCGACGCGCGGGAGGCCACCGCTCCGCCGTCGGTCACCGGCTGGCATGTCGACGTCGGCTCCGGCAGCGTCGTCGTCTCGGTGACCACGCGCGACGCCGCGACCGAGGCGTTCCTGGACTCGGCGGGCGACTCCGTGCGCGTCGAGCAGGTCCGCGAAGCGCCCCGGCCGCTCTACGACCTGGTCGGCGGCGACGCGTACTACATGGGCAGCGGCGGCCGGTGCTCGGTCGGCTTCCCGGTCCGCACGTCCGCCGGCGCGGCCGGGATGGTCACCGCCGGGCACTGCGGCACCCGCGGCACCTCGGCCAGCGGCTACAACCGGGTCGCGATGGGCACCTTCCAGGGTTCTTCCTTCCCCGGCAACGACTACGCCTGGGTGTCGGCGAACTCGAACTGGACCCCGCGCGGCGCGGTGAACATGTACAACGGCTCCACCCGCGCGGTCTCGGGGCACTCGATCGCTCCTCCCGGGACCTCGATCTGCCGGTCCGGTTCGACGACCGGCTGGCACTGCGGTTCGGTGCAGGGGCTGAACGAGACCGTCCGCTACGCCGAGGGCGCGGTCTACGGCATGACCCGCACCAACGTCTGCGCCGAGCCGGGTGACTCGGGCGGTTCGTTCATCAGCGGGACCCAGGCCCAGGGCATGACCTCCGGCGGCTCCGGCAACTGCTCCTCGGGCGGGACTACCTACTTCCAGCCCGTCGGCGAGGCGCTGAGCGCCTACGGCCTGCGCCTGGTCACCGGCTGACGGGCGGTCACCCGGGCCGCGGGTGACTCCGGGGCCCGGGTGACTCCGGGCGGTGCGGTCGACCGGGTGGGGCCGGGCGACGCGACGTCGGCACCGCCGGCACGCGGAGGGCGGTTCGGCGGAACCGCCCTCCGCTCGGAGTCAGCGCTCGTCCACGTTGAGCTCGACGTGCGGGCGCGGCGGAACGCGGTCCGGCCGCACCTGCGGGGTTCCCGCGGGTGCGTCGGCCAGCCCGGCGGTACCGCCGACGACGGGCAGCGTCACCGAGGTCTTCGCCAGGTCGAGCCCGATCTCACCGGGCCGGGAGGGCGCGACGATGAACTGGTTGTCGGTCCCGCCGATGATCAGCCCCAGCCGGTGGCCCGCCGGGATCACGTGGTCGGTGGTGGCCAGCCGGAAGGTCATCTCGTACGGAGTTCCCGGCGACAGCGGGGTTTCCCGGGACAGCGACTCGTGGTTGGCCAGATCGGCCCAGCCGCGCGAGATGATCTCGAAGTCCACATCGGACCTGGTGGCCTCGGTGTCGAGGTAGCAGGCGTCGTCACCGGGGCGGTTCTCGCCCCAGCAGGACTCGGTGCCGAGGGTGCGGATCCCCTCGCCCTCGCCGAGGTAGTCCCGGGTGGTGGCCGGGCCGTAGTCGACCAGCATCGCCGACAGGTGCGCGGTGTCGGTGCCGGGGGTGGCGGTCACCGTGATCGAGCCCGTGCCCGCCAGCCGCAGGTCCTGGGCCAGCGGCGCGGTGGTGAACAGCGTCCTCGCCGGGGAGGGCTGGTCGGGGCGCTGGGCCCAGTCGTGCTCGCCGAGGTTCGGGTCGTCGGTGAACGACGCGGTGCCCTCGCCGGGTTCGGGGCGCAGCTCGCCGAGACCCGGCGTGCCGCCCGGAACCGGGTGCAGCGCGGTGGGTTTCGCGGCGTCGCCGCCCCAGGTCGGTTCGTCCACCCACTCGTCGGGTGCGCGCTCGATGCTCGCGGCCGGTTCGCGGTCGATGCCGTTGTCGACGCCGAGCAGCCAGCGGTCGAACCAGCGGTGCAGGGTGTCGATCCAGACCTCGCGGCGGAAGTCGAACGGGTCGACGTGGCCGGTCTGGCTCAGCCACACCTTGCGCGGCACGTCCCGCTCGGCCAGCTCGTCCCACCACTGTCCGAACTGGATGGTCTTGACGTTGAGATCTCCCATGCCGTGCACGGCGAACACGCTCGCCTTGACCTCGCCCGCGTCCGCGACGTGGTCCCGATCTGTCCACAGTGGTGTGACGTCGCCGTCGGCCGGTGCGCCGTCGACGAGTTCCTGCTTGGCGGCACCGCAGTCCGGCCGCCCGCCCTCCTCGACGGTGTTGGCCAGGCCCACCGGGTCGAAGCCGAAGGACACGCCGTCGGAGCGGTAGTAGTCGTACCAGGAGCTGATCGCGCCGATCGGGACGATCGTGCGCAGCCCCTCGACGCCGGTCGCGGCGACGCCGTTGGCGATCGTGCCGTCGTAGGACTTGCCGACCATGCCGACGTCGCCGGTGGTCCACGGCGCCTCGACCGGGCTGCCGCCCGCGGCGCTGTCGAAGCCCTGCGCGCGGCCGTTGAGCCAGTCGATCACGGCCTTCGCGGAGGTCACGTCGGACGGCCCGCCGACGTCGACGCAGCCCTCGGAGCGGTTGGTGCCCGCGAGGTCGACCAGCACGGTCGCGTAGCCGCGCGGGACGAAGTAGTTGTCGTAGAACTGCGGGAAACCGACCGGGCGGCCCTGGTCGTCGTAGGTCTTGAGCTCGGACTCGTTGCCGCGCCCGCAGCACGAGTAGTACGGGCTCGCGTCCATGATCACCGGGACCTTCGCGTCGGTTCCGGCGGGCCGCGCGATGTCGGCGGCGACCCGGTCGACGGCACCGTCGTGGTCGCCGTCCAGACCGGTCTCCACCCACACCGTCTCGCGGACGGGTTCGGCGTCGAAGACGGGCTGGCTCACGCCGTCGCGCAGCACGGGTGGTTGCTGCGGTTGCGCGGTGGCCTGCGGTGTCATGGTGGCCTGCGGAGTCATGGTGGTCAGGGCGAGCAGCGCGCCGCACGGTAGTGCGGACCAGCGAGCTTTCACTTCTTCTGCACCTCCGGTAGATGGCGGTGCGGACGTTAGGACCGGGCAAGATCAGCGGGCCACAGCCGAAAGTCGGGCGGTGGTTCCCATTGCCGTCCAGGTGCGGCCGTTTGGCCGATTGGTGCGTGAGAGCGCTCCCATGACACTGGAGACCTCGCAGACGAGGAGGACCGATGCCCGGTTTCCGCAGAACCGCCCTCGCCGGCCTGGCCGCGACCATGCTGCTCGCCGTCGGCGGGACTCCCGCCGCGGGCGACCGCCCCGCCTACCGCGATCCCGCGCTGCCGGTGCCGGACCGCGTCGACGACCTGATGGCTCGCATGTCGCTGGACGACAAGCTCGGCCAGATGGTGCAGATCGAGCGCAAGGCCGCCGATCCGCAGGCGGTGGCCGACCACCGCATCGGCTCGGTGCTCAGCGGTGGCGGTTCGGCGCCCGAGCCCAACACCGCCGAGGCGTGGGCGGACATGTACGACGACTACCAGCGCGCGGCGCTGGCGACACCGCTGGGAATCCCGGTCATCTACGGCGTCGACGCGGTGCACGGCCACAACAACGTGCACGGCGCGACGATCTTCCCCCACAACATCGGCCTTGGAGCGGCGGGAAACCCCGAGCTGGTCCGGAAAATCGGTGCCGCTACGGCGAAGGAGGTCGCGGCCACCGGCATCGACTGGACCTTCGCGCCGTGCGTGTGCGTGGCGCGCGACGAGCGGTGGGGGCGCACCTACGAAGCCTTCGGGGAGAAGCCGGAGAACGCCTCGGCGATGACCACCGCGGTCACCGGCATCCAGGGCGAGAAGCTGGGCGCCGATCCGACCTCGATCCTCGCGACCGCCAAGCACTACGTCGGCGACGGCGGCACCACCGGAGGCGACGACCAGGGCAACACCGAGATCAGCGAGGAGGAGCTGCGCGCGACGCACCTTCCGCCCTTCCGGGAGGCCATCGCCCGCGGCGTCGGGTCGGTCATGATCTCCTATAGCAGCTGGAACGGGGAGAAGCTGCACGCCAGCAGGTACCTGGTCAACGACGTGCTCAAGGGCGAGCTCGGGTTCTCCGGGCTGGTGGTCTCCGACTACGACGCGATCGACAAGATCGACGGCCAGGAGGACTTCACCCCCGACGAGGTGCGCGCCGCGGTCAACGCGGGCATCGACATGATCATGATGTCGGACCGGCACGGGAAGTTCCTGGACTACCTGCGGGCCGAGGTCGAGTCCGGCCGGGTGCCGATGGAGCGCATCGACGACGCCAACCGCCGCATCCTGACCAAGAAGTTCGAGCTCGGCCTGTTCGAGCGGCCGTTCGCCCAGCGCGACCTGCTGCCCGGCGTCGGCAGCGCGGAGCACCGCGAGCTGGCGCGCCAGGCGGTGCGCGAGTCGCAGGTGCTGCTGCGCAACGACGGCGTGCTCCCGCTGGCCAAGGACGGCGGGAAGATCTTCGTCGCGGGCAAGAACGCCGACGACATCGGGAACCAGAGCGGCGGCTGGACGATCTCCTGGCAGGGCTCCAGCGGGGACATCACCGAGGGGACCACGATCCTCGAAGGCATCCGCGCGACGGCGGCGGGTTCCGAGGTGACCTACGACCGGCACGGCAACGGCATCGACGGCAGCTACCGGGCGGCGATCGCGGTGGTCGGCGAGACCCCGTACGCCGAGTACGAGGGCGACCGGCCGGACGGGCTGGAGCTCGACGAGGAGGACCGGGCGACCATCGCGAAGCTGCGCGAGTCCGGCGTGCCGGTGGTCGTGGTGACGGTGTCGGGCAGGCCGCTGGACATCGCGGGCGAGGTCGACGGCTGGAACGCGCTGCTCGCGGCCTGGCTGCCGGGGTCGGAGGGGCAGGGTGTGGCCGACGTCCTGTTCGGCGACCACAACCCGAGCGGGAAGCTGCCCGCGACCTGGATGCGCTCGTTCGACCAGCTCCCGATCAACGACGGCGACGGCCAGGAGCCGCTGTTCCCCTACGGCTTCGGGCTTAGTTACCGAAGCGGTCCTGCCGCTTCGGAGTCCCATACCAACGAAAAGGACTGGCCCCGCCAAGACACCCACGGGCTGGGCACAGCCTGAGAACCCGCGGGTGGTCGCTTTGCTTTGGTGGGCTAAGCGGCTTCGCCGCTTGAGGACGATGGCTGGGTCAGGGGCGGCACCGCGCACGACCGTAGGCTTCGGGACGTGACGGAACCGAAGATGCTGGACGCCGGGCGGCTGCGGGCGAAGCTGGTCGACAGCGGCCCGTACGCGGCGCTCGACGTGGTCGAGGTGACCGGCTCGACCAACACCGACCTGACGGCGGCGGCAGCGAGCGGCGCCGCGGACCGGACCGTGCTGATCGCCGAGGAGCAGCGGTCCGGCCGGGGCCGGATGCAGCGCGACTGGGTGTCGCCGCGCGGGTGCGGGCTCAACGTCAGCGTCCTGCTGCGACCGCGGGTCGATCCCGCCGTGCTCGCGCTGCTGCCGCTGGTCGCCGGGGTCGCGCTGGCCGAGACCGTCGACCGCGCCACCGGGGTGCGCGCCGCGCTCAAGTGGCCGAACGACCTCCTGCTCGGCGAGGAGCAGCGCAAGGCGGCGGGCATCCTCGCCGAGGCGACCGCCGGGCCGGACGGCGTGGCCGTGGTGCTCGGCATGGGCGTCAACGTCCACCACCGCGCCGAGCAGCTGCCGACCGGAGCGGGCGGCCTGCCCGCGACGTCGCTGGTCGAGGAGGGTGCCGACGTCGACCGCGAGGCGTTCGCGGTCGAGCTGCTGCTGGCGTTCGCCGAGTTCGAGGACGCCTGGCGGTCGGCCGGGGGCGATCTGGAGCGGACCGGTCTGCTGGACCGCTACCAGCGCTGGTGCGCGACCATCGGCCAGGCGGTCCGCGTCGAGCTCGGCGGCGACGAGCAGCTGCACGGCACCGCGGTCGGGGTCGACGCGGGCGGGCGGCTCGTGGTCCGCACCTCCGACGGCGGGCTCACCCCGGTTTCGGCCGGGGACGTCGTCCACCTGCGGCGGGCCTGAGGTTCCGCCGCCCGCGCCGCAACGCAGGCCGATTCCACGCGTCTCCATAGCGGTACCGTGATCGGTGACGCCGCGCTGAGGAGGAACGGTGGCCTATCCCGACGCGCTGCTCGGCGAGAACGAGTACGTGGTCGTGCACAAGCACCCGCACTGGAAGATGCTCGTCCTGCCGGTGCTCGTGCTGCTTGTCGTGGTCGGCGGCGGTTCCTACCTCGCCGCGCTGGTCGCGCCGACGACCTGGCACCTGCCGGTCTGGATCGCGCTGGCCGTGGTCGGCGGGTTGCTGGTCCTGTGGTTCACCGTCGCCCCCCTGGTGCGCTGGCGCACCACCCACTTCGTGATCACCACGCACCGCCTGATGGTCCGCGAGGGCGTGTTCACCCGCAGCGGCGTCGACATCCCCGTGCAGCGCATCAACAGCGTCCGATTTCGTCACGGTCTGTTGGATCGGCTCGTCGGGTGCGGCACGCTCATCGTGGAGTCGGCCTCCGACGAACCCCTGGAGTTCGACGACATCCCGGCGGTGGAGAAGGTGCACACCCTCCTGCACCGCGAGATCAACGAGTCCGATCCGGACTGAGGCGATGGAGGACGCGACCCAGGTCCGTCGGGGCCGATCGGGTGCGACACAGGAGGAACGCTGATGGGGACGCGAGAGCTGGGCCTGCCGATGCGGGTGGCCTCGTCCGAGCCGGAGGTCCTGCCGGACGCGGTGACCATCTGGGAGGTCGGGCCGCGCGACGGGCTGCAGAACGAGAAGGAGGTCGTGCCCGCCGGGGTCAAGATCGAGTTCCTGCACCGGCTGGCCGCCGCCGGCCTGCCCGTCGTGGAGACCACGAGCTTCGTGCGCCCGGAGTGGGTTCCCCAGCTCGCCGATGCCGGCGAGGTGCTGGACGGCCTGCGCAAGGCCGACGGCGTGCGCTACCCGGTGCTGGTGCCCAACGCCCGCGGCCTGGACCGCGCGCTCGACTCCGGTGTCACCGACATCGCCGTGTTCGCCGCCGCCACCGAGAGCTTCACCCGGCGCAACCTCAACCGCGGCCTGGACGAGCAGTTCGTCATGTTCGACCCGGTCGTGCGCCGCGCGGTGACCGAGGGGATGCGCGTCCGCGGGTACATCTCGATGGCCTTCGGCGACCCGTGGGAGGGCGCGGTCGGCGTCGACCAGGTCGTCTCGGTCGGCAGGCGGCTGCTGGAGATGGGCTGCGACCAGCTGTCGATCGGCGACACCATCGGCGTCGCGACGCCCGGCCACGTCGAGACGCTGCTGCGCACCTTCGTCGCCGCGGGCGTCCCGGTGGAACGGCTGGCGGTGCACTTCCACGACACCTACGGCCAGGCGCTGGCCAACACCTACGCCGCGCTCCGCGTCGGCGTGTCCACTGTGGATGCTTCGGCGGGCGGCCTCGGCGGCTGCCCGTACGCGAAGTCGGCGACCGGAAACCTCGCCACCGAGGACCTGGTGTGGATGCTGGAGGGGCTGGGCATCGAGCACGGCGTGGACCTGGACGCGCTGGTGGAGACCAGCACGTGGATGGCGGGTCACCTCGGCAGGCCGAGCCCGTCCAGGGTGGTCAAGGCCCTGTCCGCCTCGTGAGCAGGCTGCACCTGGTCGACTCCCGGCCGGTCCTGGCCTGGCGCTGGGACCGGCCCCTGCTGGCGATCTCCTCGGCCGCGCACGGCGGCGGGATCGGTGAGCGGGACTGGGTCGTCAACGCGACCGTCGTCCGCGACTACTCCCATCCCGACCCGTCCGCGCACGTCCGGGAGATCGCGGCGGAGATCGGGCTGACCGGCTCCGGGGTCGGGATGCTCACCGCCGTCGACGTGCGGCACGAGGTCACCTCCGCCGACTCCGGGGTCCGCGCGAGCGTGACCACCGGGGTCTCGCATCCGATCTGGGCCGCCGCCCCGGAGCGGGAAGTGGCGTGGGAGCCCGGGACCATCAACGCGATCTGCTGGTCGCCGGTGCGGCTCAGCGAGGCCGCGCTGGTCAACGCGATCGCCACCGTCGCGGAGGCCAAGGCGCAGGCGCTGCTCGAGTCCGGCGTCAACGGCACCGGCACGGTCACGGACGCGACGACGGTGCTGTGCCCGCTCGACGGCGAAGCCGAGAGCTACGGCGGACCGCGCTCCCGCGTCGGTTCCGCGCTTGCCCGCGCGGTGCACGCGGCCGTCGCCGCAGGGCTGCGTGCTTCGGCGTGACGGGTGCTTCGGCGTGAGCGTCAGTCCGCGTCTCTGGTGCCAAACATCCCGACGAAGGAGAAGCGCAGCACGCGGTCGCCGCCGCGGTCGGCCGTGCCGGTGATCTCGACCAGGCCGAGGTTGGGCCTGCTGTGCGAGCGGCGGGCGCCGGTCACCTCCAGCTGGAAGTGCAGGACGTCGCCGGGGAACACCGGTGCCAGCCATGAGAGCTCGTTGCCGCCGGGCGAGCCCTGCGAAGTCGAGTCGGCGAGCACGTTGTCGACGTAGGCGCGCATGAACAGCGACGCGGTGAACCAGCCCGACGCGCACAGGCCGCCGAGCACCGAGTTCCGGCCGGCCTCCTCGTCGAGGTGGAACGGCTGCGGGTCGAACCGGGCCGCGAAGGCGACCATCTCGTCCCGGTCGACCTCGACCTTGCCGAGGTCGATCACGCGGCCGGGGGTGAGGTCTTCGTAAGCGATGCGGGCCATTTCGCCATCCTGTCAGCCCTTCCGGAGCCCCGGTGCTGAGACTGTGCTCACAGTGAGCGGTGCCGTCAACCCATCGGCCGGGACGTGGAACCATTCGGCCGTGGCGCGCGTCGAAGTTCTCAAGCCGCGCTCGTGCACCGCCACCGGCCTGCCGACCGAGACCAGCCCGCGAGGAAGGGAGAGCGGCCGTGCCCAGCGATCACCGCGCCGAAGTGGAGCAGTTGATGGCCGACTACCGGCGAAGCCGGGAGCGGCTCGACGAGACCAGGCGGGAACTGGCCGAGATCACCGAAACCTCGGCCAGCGCCGACGGTGCGGTCCGGGTCACCGTCGGTTCCCGGGGAGGACTGCTCGGCCTGGACCTCTCCGACGACGTCTACGAGCGCTACCGGCCCGCGCGCCTGTCCGCGCTGATCATGCGGCTGACCGCGGAGGCGACCACTGCCGCCGCGCGCCGCGCCGCGGACGCGCTCGCGCCGATCGTGCCCGAGGGCACCGACCCCGACCTGCTGCTGGGGGAACCGCGAATTCCGGTCGTGCGCAACGAAACCCCGCGCGTCGACGACAATGCCGATGACGACTTCAGCGCGGTGGATTGGACCCGATCATGAACGGCTTCCGCGGCGATCCGGAACAGCTGGCGAAGCGGGCGGCCGAGTTCGAGGAGCACGCGGGCCGGGCGCAGCGGATCAGCGCGGACCTGCGCGGCGCCGTGGATTCCGCGGGCGAGTGCTGGGGACGCGACGCCATCGGAGCGAGCTTCGCCGCGACCCACCAGGAACGAGCGCGGCGGACCGCCGACGAGCTGGCGGCGATGGGCGGGCGGCTGCGCGACCTCGGCGCGAAGTTCGGCGGTGCCGCCGCGGAGTACCGGCAGGTCGACGCCGGGCAGGCCGAGGAGCTCGGCCGGACCACCGGACAGGGGTGAGCAGCATGGGGATCGAGCTACCCGCCGAACTCCGGGAGGCCGCCGCGCGCGCGGGCGCGCGCTGGCCGGAGGGCGACGAGGACCTGATGCGCGAGTCGGCGACGGCGTGGCGGGACGCCGCGCGAGCGGTGGACTCGCTCGCCCGCGAGTCCGACGGGTCCGCGCAGGGCGCGCTGGCGGCGTTCGAGGGCGAAGCCTCCGACGCGGCGCGCCGGGAGTGGGACCGGTTCGCCACCGGGGACGGGCCGCTGCCGCGGTCGGCCAAGGAGTGCCTGGCCGCGGCCGACCGGCTCGACCACGCGGCCGAGCAGATCGGCGCGGCGAAGGCCCAGATGGTGCGCGAACTGGTGGCGCTGGCTCGGAACACCGACGCCGCGCAGCAGGCCGCGGCGGCGGGGAACCCGCAGGCGCTGGCCGGGCTGGAGGCGGCGGTCCGGGGTGCCGCGGCCGGGGTGGGACAGGTGCACGACACCCTGACCAGGGCGGTGGACATCGACAGCGGGGTCACCGTGGAGCCCGGGCGGCCGGTCGGGGTGCTCTCGTCCACAGTGGATGGTGTCGGGGCGGTGGGTTCCGGCGCTGCCGGGGCGGCGGGTTCCGGCGGCGCCGTTGGCGGAGTCGGCGCCGTTGCTGGGGGCGCGGCTGGTGGTGCAGGGGCGCTGGCGGGCGGCGTGGCTGGTGCGGTTGCCGGTGACGGCGGTGTGGGTTCGGTCGTCGGAGGGGTTGCCGACGGCGTGGGTTCGGCCGCGAGTGGTGCTGCTGGCGGTGTGGGTTCGGTCGCCGGAGGTGCGGCGGACGGCGTGAGATCGGTGGCGGCAGGTGCTGCGGACGGCGTGAGTTCCGTGGCGGACGGAGCGGCTGGCGGTGTCGGTTCGATCGCCGGTGATGGTGCGGCCGGTTCGGTCGCCGGGGGCGTTGCCGACGGCGTGGGTTCTGTTGCGGCTGGTGCTGCGGGCGGTGTGGGCGCGGTCGCCGGAGGTGCTGCGGACGGCGTGGGTTCGGTCGCGGACGGAGCGGCTCGTGGTGTGGGGTCGGTCGCCGGTGGTGCGGCCGATGGCGTTGGTTCTGCCGCCGCTGGTGCCGCGGACGGTGCGGGTTCTCTTGCCGCCGGGGCGGCTGGGGGCGTCCGCTCGGTCGCGGACGGTGCCGCCGGGGCGGTCGCGGACGGCGGCGTCGTCGGCGAGGTCGCCG
>NZ_BAAAUX010000007.1:0-6156 GCF_039534165.1 Saccharopolyspora taberi
GGGGTCTGGCGGTTGACCGGCGGGGGGGCGGGCTTCCGGCGGGGAATTTCGGTCAGCAGGGCCAGGTGCGCCGACGAGTGCCGCCGCCAGCCCCGCCCGACACGCCGACGCGAGTCCGACACCCGCGCGCCCAACACACCGACGCATGTCCACCACCAGCCCGCCCGACACACCCACGCGAGTCCAACACCGGCCCGACCGACACACCGACGCGAGTCCGACACCCGCGCGCCCAACACACCGACGCATGTCCGACACCCGCCCGCCCGACACACCGACACGTGTCCAGCACCAGCCCGACCGACACACCGACGCGAGCCCAACACCGCCCCGCCCCAACACACCCACACGAGCCCGCGGGAGCGGCGGACCGATCAACCGCCGCTCCCGCGAACCTCACACCACGGCCAGCGGCAGAGCGGTCGGGTGCACCGGAGAAGGCAGCTGCGAAGCGCCGGTCAGGTACGCGTCGACGGCGTTGGCCACCGACCGACCCTCCGCGATCGCCCACACCACCAGCGAAGCGCCCCGGTGGGCGTCGCCGCAGACGAACACGCCCGGGGCCGCGGTCTCCCAGTTCGAGCCGCAGCCGATCGTTCCCCGCTTGGTCAGCTCGATGCCCAGGCCGTCCAATAGCGGCATGTGCTCGACGCCCTCGAAGCCGATCGCCAGCAGGGCGAGGTCGCACGGCAGTTCCTCGACCTCGTCGGAGACCGGGACGACCTGCCTGCGGCCGTCCACCCGCTCGACGCGCACCTCGCGCAGCCGCACCGCGCGCACGTTCCCGTCGTCGTCGCCGACGAACTCCTGCACCGCGACCGCGAACTTGCGCTCGCCCGCCTCCTCGTGCGCCGGGTAGGTGCGCAGGATGTACGGCCAGGTCGGCCACGGCGAGATGTCGTCGTCGCGGGTCGTCGGCGGCTGCGGGTAGTTGTCCAGCTGCGTCACCGACAACGCACCTTGGCGGGTCGCGGTGCCGTAGCAGTCCGCCCCGGTGTCGCCGCCGCCGATGACGATGACGTGCTTGCCCTCCGCCGAGATCGACGTCGGGCCGTCGCCCTCGCACTCCTTGTTCGCCGGCACCAGGTGGTCCATCGCCAGGTGCACGCCGCCCAGCTCCCGGCCCGGCACCGTCCGGTCGTCCCGGCCGCGCAGCGCGCCGACCGCGAGCACGACCGCGTCGTAGCGCGCCCGCAGCTCCTCCACGGTCAGGTCGACGCCGACCTCGCAGCCGGTGACGAACTTCGTTCCCTCGTCCCGCATCTGGGCCAGCCGCCGGTCCAGGACGGACTTCTCCATCTTGAACTCGGGGATGCCGTAGCGGAGCAGACCGCCGATCCGGTCGTCCCGCTCGAACACGGTGACCTCGTGGCCCGCCCTGGTCAGCTGCTGCGCCGCCGCCAGCCCGCCGGGACCGGAGCCCACGACCGCGACCCGGTGCCCGGTCTGCAACTCCGGCACCCGCGCCTCGACGTAGTCGTTGTCCCAGCTGACCTCGGCGATGGCCTCCTCGACCCGCTTGATCGCGACCGCGCCGCCCGCGGCCGGGGAGATCGCCAGCACGCAGCCCGCCTCGCACGGCGCCGGGCACAGCTTCCCGGTGAACTCCGGGAAGTTGTTGGTCGCGTGCAGCCGCTCGGACGCCTGCTGCCACTGGCCGCGGCGGACCATGTTGTTCCACTCCGGTATCAGGTTGCCCAGCGGGCAGCCCGCCGATCCCGAGTGGCAGAACGGGATTCCGCAGTCCATGCAGCGGGCCGCCTGCTTCGAGGTCTCCGCCTTGCGGTCCTCTGTGGACAGCGCGGCGTAGACCTCGTACCAGTCGCCCAGTCGCTCGTCGGTGGGACGCTTCGGCGCGTCGGCCCGGGAGTACTTGAGAAAGCCCTGCGGGTCAGCCACGGGAAGCCTCCATGATCGCCTCGTCGACGTCGCGGCCCTCGGCCCTGGCCTGGCGCATCGCCTCCAGGACCCGCTGGTAGTCGCGCGGCATCACCTTGGTGAACGCCGCGGAGCGCCGCGGCCAGTCCCCCAGCAGCGAGGCCGCCACCGTCGAGCCGGTCAGTTCGTGGTGCCGCCGCACGATCTCGTGCAGCCACTTCAGGTCGGCCGCGGTCGGCCGTTGCAGGTCCACCATCGCGGTGTTGACCCGCACCGGATCGATGTCGAGCACGAACGCGGTGCCGCCGGACATGCCCGCCGCGACGTTGCGGCCGGTGCGGCCGAGCACCACCGCCGTGCCGCCGGTCATGTACTCGAAGGCGTGGTCGCCCGCTCCCTCTGCGACCGCGACCGCGCCGGAGTTGCGGACGCAGAACCGCTCGCCCACCTTGCCGCGCAGGAAGATCTCGCCGCTGGTGGCGCCGTAGCCGATCACGTTGCCCGCGATCACCTGGTCCTCGGCGGCGAACGCCGAGTCCGGGTGCGGGCGCACCACGATCCGGCCGCCGGACAGGCCCTTGCCGACGTAGTCGTTGGCGTCGCCGACCAGGTCCAGCGTGACGCCCGGCGGCAGGAACGCGCCCAGCGACTGCCCGGCCGAGCCCTCCAGCTCGACGTGGATCGTGCCGTCCGGCAGGCCCTCACCGCCGTAGCGCCGGGTCACCTCCGCGCCCAGAAGCGTGCCGACGGTGCGGTTGACGTTGCGGACCGGCAGTTGCAGCCGCAGCGGATGCGCGTCTTCCAGGCCCGCCTCGGCGAGCTGGATCAGCGTGCGGTCCAGCGCGTGGTCGAGGCCGTGGTCCTGCTCCCGGACCCGGCGGCGCACCGGCGAGTACGGAGTCCGCGGCACCGCGAACACCGGACCCAGGTCCAGGCCGCGGCCCTTCCAGTTCTCCACCGCCTCCTCGGTGCGCAGCGCCTCGACCTGGCCGATCGCCTCGTCCAGGGTGCGGAAACCCAGCTGCGCCAGGTACTCCCGCACCTCCTGCGCGACGAACTCGAAGAAGTTCACCACGTGGTCGACCTGGCCGGTGTAGCGCTTGCGCAGCTCCGGGTTCTGCGTCGCGACACCCACCGGGCAGGTGTCGAGGTGGCAGACGCGCATCATCACGCAGCCCTCGACGACCAGCGGCGCGGTGGCGAAGCCGTACTCCTCGGCGCCCAGCAGCGCGGCGACGATCACGTCCCGGCCGGTCTTCATGCCGCCGTCGACCTGCACCGTGATCCGGTCGCGCAGGCCGTTGAGCAGCAGCGTCTGCTGCGTCTCGGCAAGCCCGATCTCCCACGGCGTGCCCGCGTGCTTGAGCGAGGTCAGCGGCGCCGCGCCGGTGCCACCGTCGTGACCGGAGATCAGCACCACGTCGGCGTGCGCCTTGCTCACGCCCGCCGCGACCGTGCCGACGCCGACCGAGCTGACCAGCTTGACGTGCACCCTCGCCTGGTCGTTGGCGTTCTTCAGGTCGTGGATCAGCTGCGCCAGGTCCTCGATCGAGTAGATGTCGTGGTGCGGCGGCGGCGAGATCAGGCCGACGCCCGGCGTGGAGTGCCGGGTCTTGGCGATCCACGGGTACACCTTGTGCGCCGGGAGCTGGCCGCCCTCGCCCGGCTTGGCGCCCTGCGCCATCTTGATCTGGATGTCGCTGGCGTTGACCAGGTACTCGCTGGTGACGCCGAAGCGGCCGGAGGCGACCTGCTTGATGCCCGAGCGGCGCTCGGGGTCGTAGAGCCGGTCGGCGTCCTCGCCGCCCTCGCCGGAGTTGGAGACCCCGCCGATGCGGTTCATCGCGATCGCCAGCGTCTCGTGCGCCTCGGCCGAGATCGCGCCGTAGCTCATGCCGCCGGTGGCGAACCGCTTCATGATCTCCGAGATCGGCTCGACCTCGTCGATGTCGATCGGCTGCCGCCCGCTGTCGAGCCCGAAAAGCCCGCGCAGCGTGCCGCCCTCGGCCGACAGCCGGTCGCATTCGGCCGTGTACTTCTGGAAGACCTCGTAGCGGCGGGTCTTCGTGGCGTGCTGGAGCAGGAACACCGTCTCCGGCGTGAACAGGTGCAGCTCGCCCTCGCGGCGGTAGGAGTACTCGCCGCCGACCTCCAGCCTGCGGTGGATCCGGGAGGCCGGGTTCTCCGGGTAGGCGCGGCGGTGCCGCTGCGCGACCTCCTCGGCGAGCACGTCCAGCCCGACCCCGCCGAGCTTGGAGGTGGTGCCGCGGAAGTAGGAGTCGACGACCTCCTGGGACAGCCCGACGGCCTCGAAGACCTGCGCGGCGGTGTAGGCGCCGACGGTGGAGATGCCCATCTTCGACATCACCTTCAGCACGCCCTTGACCAGCGCCTGCACGTAGTTGCGCACCGCCACCTTCGGCCGGATCCCGCTGATCTGGCCGGTGGAGATCATGTCCTCGATGGTCTCGAAGGCCAGGTACGGGTTCACCGCGGCGGCGCCGTAGCCCAGCAGCGCGGCGATGTGGTGCACCTCGCGGGCGTCACCGCTTTCCACCACCAGCGCGACCCGCAGCCGCTCCTTGGTCCGCACCAGGTGGTGGTGCACCGCCGAGACCAGCAGCAGCGACGGGATCGGCGCCATCCGGTGGTCGGAGTCGCGGTCGGACAGCACCAGGATCCGCGCCCCGCCCGCGATCGCCTCCGACGCCTCCTGCCGGACCCGCTCGATCGCGGCCTCCAGCGCCGCGCCACCACCATCCACTTCGTACAGACCGGACAACGTGGTGCAGGCGAAGCCGGGCAGGTTGCCGTCGTGGTTGATGTGGATCAGCTTGGCCAGCTCGTCGTTGTCGATCACCGGCGCGGGCAGCACGACGTGCCTGCACGAGGCCGCGGACGGGTCGAGCAGGTTCTGCTCCGGGCCCATCACCCGCGCGACCGAGGTGACGATCTCCTCCCGGATCGCGTCCAGCGGCGGGTTCGTCACCTGCGCGAAGCCCTGCACGAAGTAGTCGTAGAGCATCCGGGACCGCTGCGAGAGCGCGGCGGGCGGGGTGTCCGAGCCCATCGAGCCCAGCGGCTCACCGCCGGACTGGGACATCGGGGCCAGCAGCAGCGCCAGCTCCTCCTCGCTGTAGCCGAAGGTCAGCTGGCGGCGCACCACGGACTCGTGGCTCTGCACCACGTGCTCGCGGTCGGGCAGGCCGTCGAGTTCGAGCAGACCGGCGTGCAGCCACTCGTCGTAGGCCCGCTCCCCGGCCAGCGCCGACTTGATCTCCTCGTCGTCGACGATCCGGCCCTGCTCGGTGTCGATCAGGAACATCCGGCCCGGCTGCAGGCGGCCCTTGGCCACGACCTCCTCGGGCTTGATGTTGAGCACGCCGGACTCGCTGGCCAGCACCACCCGGTCGTCGGCGGTCTGCCACCAGCGCGCCGGGCGCAGGCCGTTGCGGTCCAGCACCGCGCCGACCAGGGTGCCGTCGGTGAACGTCACGCACGCCGGGCCGTCCCACGGCTCCATCAGGCTGGCGTGGAACTGGTAGAACGCCTTGCGCTTCGGGTCCATCTCGGCGTGGTTCTCCCACGCCTCCGGGATCATCATCAGCACCGCGTGCGGCAGGCTGCGCCCGCCCAGGTGCAGCAGCTCCAGCACCTCGTCGAACGAGGCCGAGTCCGAGCCCTCGTCGGCGCAGATCGGGTACAGCCGGGACAGCTCGCCCGGGATCAGGTCCGACTCCAGCAGCGCCTCGCGGGCGCGCATCCGGTTGCGGTTGCCGCGGATCGTGTTGATCTCGCCGTTGTGCGCGACGAACCGGAACGGGTGCGCGAGCGGCCAGGAGGGGAAGGTGTTGGTGGAGAAACGGCTGTGCACCAGCGCGATCGCGCTCGTCAGCCGCTCGTCGGTGAGGTCGGGGAAGAACGCGGGGAGCTGACCGGTGGTCAGCATTCCCTTGTAGACCATGGTGCGGCTGGAAAGCGACGGGAAGTAGAGCTCCACGCCCGCCTCGGCCGACTCCCGCTCGGCCCGCTTGCGCAGGCAGAACGCCAGCCGGTCCAGCTCGATCCCGGCGCGCTCACCGTCGGCGGCGGCCACCAGCAGCGTGCTGAAGTGCGGCATGCAGCGCAGCGCGGTCTCGCCGACGCCCGCCCGCTCCGGCGTGGTCGGCACCTCGCGCCAGCCCAGCACCCGCAGGCCCTCCTCGGCGGCGATGCGCTCGACCAGCTCCGCGGCGAGCGCGCGCTGCTCGGCGTCGGCCGGCAGGAAGGCCATGCCCG
>NZ_BAAAUX010000007.1:6194-48498 GCF_039534165.1 Saccharopolyspora taberi
GCTCGGGCAGCTCGACGCCTGCGGTGGCGCGCAGCAGCTCGTCCGGGAGCTGGAGCAGGATGCCCGCGCCGTCACCGCTGGTCGGCTCGGCACCGGCGGCTCCCCGGTGTTCCAGGTTGGCCAGCGCGGTCAGCGCGTCGGCGACGATGCCGTGCGAGCGCCGACCGCGGATGTCGGCGACCATCGCGACACCGCAGGAGTCCTGTTCTGCCGCCGGGTCGTAGAGACCCTGCGGAGCGGGAATGGCTGAGAAAGCCACAGCGCAGACCTCCCTCGTCGTTCCTCGTGCTCAAGTCCGGAGACTTCGACTTCTGGGCACGGGACGACGTTGGCCCGCTCGTGACTTCCGGTGACCGGAAAGTTTCGGGGCGAGGACGGTTGAACCGGCAGGTCCAACACAGAACGTCCGTCGCGACCGGGAGTGTTCAGAGAACTTTAACAGTCAAGATACCCAGAAGCAGCACCCTGGGAGTGATGCTGAACATCTTGTTGTAACGCACCCCGTCCGCTATCCGGGGCAGCGTCGGCACGCCGGTTTGCACGCTTCGTCGTCAAATCTAACCGCTCGGTCGCCGCCGGCACAGCCCCCGTGCTCCAGGACACCCGTACTGCGGCGGGGAAGTCGATCGTTTGCTGATATCTTTCCAGCTCAGGACGGCCGCACGTGTGGGCCCGTCCGCGGACGCCTGCGCCAAGCGAAGCCGGTGCGAACCCGGTGCTGTGCCGCAACTGTGATGGCCCCGGCAACCGCCGGGACCGAGCCAGGTCGCCTTGGTGCGCGGCGTCGATGTCCGCCACTCCCGGTGCAGGGGTGCGGCGTCGGCCTCCGGCGTCGGACCGCACCGGCCGAACCGAGGGAAGTCATGACCGGGTTCCGCCGCCTCACCGCGTTGCTGCTCGCCACGCTCGCCCTGCTCGCCGCCTGTGCCACCCGACCCCAGCCGACGGAACCGCCGGGACCGGTCGACGACCCGGCGTCGGCGTTCCCGGCGAAGATCGAGCTGCCCGGCCAGGAACCGGTGACGCTGACCCAGCGGCCCAAGCGCATCGTGTCCCTGTCCCCCACCGCGACCGAGACGCTGTACGCGATCGGCGCCGGGGACAAGGTGGTGGCGGTCGACCAGTTCTCGAACTTCCCGCCGCAGGCGCCGCGCACCGAGCTGTCCGCGCTGTCGGCGGACGCGGCGGCCGTCGGCGGGCAGAACCCGGACCTGGTGATCGCGCCGGACAGCGCCACCCAGCTCGCCGAGGGACTGCGCGCGGTGGACGTGCCGGTGCTGCTCACCCCGGCGCCGACGACGCTCGACGAGGCGTACCAGCAGATCGAGGTCATCGGCCAGGCCACCGGGCGCGGCAACGCGGCCCGCGACCTCACCGAGCGGATGCGCGGCGAGATCGACAAGATCGTGGCCGACACCCCGCGCCCGCCGCAGCCGCTGAGCTACTTCCACGAGGTCAGCCCGGACTTCTACACCTCGACCTCGCAGAGCTTCGTGGGCAGCGTCTACGGGAAGTTCGGCCTGAGCAACGTGGCCGACCCGGCGGGCGGGCAGTTCCCGCAGCTGTCGGAGGAGCAGATCCTGCAGGCCAACCCGAGCCTGATCTTCCTGGCCGACACCAAGTGCTGCCAGGTCAACGCCGCCGCGGTCGCCGCCCGCCCGGGGTGGAACACGCTGACCGCGGTGCGCGACGGGCACGTGGTCGAGCTCGACGACGACATCGCGGGCCGCTGGGGCCCGCGCGTGGTCGACTTCGTCCGGACGATCAGCGACGCCGTCACCCGCACCCAGCAGAGCTGAGCACCCGCCCCGGAGGTCCCAGCACGCCACGAGCCATCGTCCTCAAGCGGCGAAGCCGCTTAGCCCACCATGCCAACCGGCACCGCCGCGGGTTCTCAGGTGTTCCTCGGCGAGGACAGCTTTTTCCGTCGTATTGGCATACGCAGAATCCTTCCGAAGCGGCAGGACCGCTTCGGTCCCGCAGCGAGGCGGCGCCTGAGGTTCCGCCACCCGCACCGCCACGCAAAACGACCCCAGGAGGTCCCCCCGATGCCGAGCAGGCTGCGGCCGGTTCACGTGCTGGCCGGAGTCGCCGCGCTGGTTGTGAGCGTCCTGGCCGGGGTGCTGGCGGGTGCTGCCGAGCTGGGGTGGCAGCGGGTGCTCGGCGAGCTGGTCGCGCAGGTCAGCGGCGGGGTCTCGCCGCTGTCCGAGCGGGAGGCGGCGATCCTGTGGCAGCTGCGGGTGCCGCGCGTGGTGCTCGGTGCCCTGGTCGGAGCGGCGCTGGCGGTGTCCGGCGCGGCGTTCCAGGGCGTGTTCCGCAATCCGCTGGCCGATCCGTACCTGCTGGGTTCGGCGGCCGGGGCGGGGCTGGCGGTCACCGTCTCGATCACCGCGCTGCCCGCGGTTCCGGTGCAGGTGGCGGCGTTCGCCGGGGCGCTGGGCGGGGTCGGGCTGACCTGGGCGGTCGGCCGCGCCGCCGGTGGTGAGGCCGCGACGCTGGTGCTCGCGGGTGTCGCGGTGGGCGCGTTCCTGACCGCGGGGCAGACCTTCGTCCAGCAGCTCAGCCTGGAGTCGCTGGAGCGGGTCTACATGTGGATCCTCGGGCGGCTGAGCACCACGGGCTGGCACGAGGTGCTGGTGGTGCTGCCGTACCTGACCGTCGCCGCGGTCGTGCTGTGCCTGTGCGCCCGGCTGCTCGACGTGCTGGGCACCGGCGACGAGGAGGCCACCGCGCTCGGCGTGCACCCGGGGCGGATCCGGGCGCTCGTGCTGGTCGCGGCCTCGCTGGCCACTGCGGCGGCCGTGTCGGCGGCGGGCCTGATCGGCTTCGTCGGGCTCGTCGTGCCGCACCTGGTCCGGCTCGCGGTCGGCGGCGGCTTCCGCCGGATCCTGCCGCTGTCGCTGCTGTTCGGCGGCGCTTTCCTGGTCCTGGCCGACATGCTCGCCCGGACCGTGCTGTCCCCTGCCGAGCTGCCGATCGGCGTGATCACCGCGTTCACCGGGGCGCCGTTCTTCGCGGCCTTGTTGCTCGCACGGAGGCACGCATGAGCGATCATCACTTCCCGCTTATGCGGGCCGACCGGGTGCGGGTGCCCCGCAAGACACAGAGGTCGGCATGAGCAGCCTGGAGATCCGCGAACTCGCGGCCGGATACCGGCGCAGCACGGTCGTCTCCGAAGTCACCACGACCGTCGGCAGCGGCGGCTGGCTCGGCGTGATCGGTCCGAACGGCTCGGGCAAGTCAACGCTGCTCAAGGCGGTCGCCGGGCTGGTCCGGCACCGGGGCCGGGTGCTGGTCGACGGCCGCGAGCTGGCCGGGCTGCGGCGGCGGGAACGGGCCCGGCTGATCGGTTACGCCCCGCAGATCCCGCAGCTTCCGGTGGGCATGACCGTCACCGACTACGTCCTGCTGGGCCGCACCCCGCACCTGGGCCCGCTCGGCAGGGAGGGCCGCTCGGACCTCGATCTGGTCGCGGGCCTGCTGGAACGCCTGGACCTCGGCGGGCTGGCCGACCGCACGCTCGCGACCCTTTCCGGCGGGGAGCGCCAGCGAACCGTCCTGGCCCGCGCCCTCGCGCAGCGCGCGGGCGTGCTGCTGCTCGACGAACCCACGACCGGCCTCGACATCGGGCACGCGCAGGCGCTGCTGGACCTGGTCGACGAACTCCGCCGCGAACTCGGCACGACGGTCGTGATGACCCTGCACGACCTGACCCTGGCCGCCCAGTACGCCGAACGCCTCGTGCTCCTGGACTCCGGCCAGGTCGCTGCCGAAGGCTCCCCGGCCGAAGTCCTCACGCCCGACGCGCTCTCCGAGCGCTACGCCGCCCGCGTCACCGTCCTCCGGACGCCGGACGGCTCCCCCGTCATCGCCCCGTTCCGGGGCTGAGCACGTCCAGCAGCCGCCGGTAACCCGGGGCCAACCGCCGCAGCCCGGCCGCCAACGCCGGGTCGTCACCCGTGACGAGCGGGTACTGGAGCGCGCCCACCGCGCGGGCGAGTTCCGCGGTGACCTCGGAGGGTCCGGCGAGGCCGAGGCGGCGCAGGCAGCCGGCGGCGTCGGCGAGCCGACGAGCCCCGAGGCGGACGCCGAACGCCGCCAGCAGGTCCCTGACCCCGCTGTCCAGCCCGGCTTCCACCTGCGCGGCCAGGCGTTCGAGCGCGGCCTCTCCGCCGAGCGAGCCCGCGGGCATCGGCACGTCATCCCGCCCGGCGAGCCAGCCCGCCGCCCGCGGAAGCGAACGCCGCAACGCCTCCAGCTCGCCGACCTCGCGTTCCCGCACGAACCCCGTGCGCATGACGAACGGCTCGTCGGCGTACTCCACCGCTTCACCGCGCCAGGCGGCCACGAACTCGGCGGTGGGCAGCGTGGCGAAGGGATGTCCGTGCGGATCGTGCAGCAGCACGAGATCGTCATCCACCGCGAGCACGACGACGTAGTGGTCGCCCTCTGGCGGCCCGAGCTGGTACCCGAGCAACCCCATGTCCAACGGCCCGGCCAGCACCGGCCCCCGCGCGGCTTCCGCCCGCAGCCGGTCCAGCGCTTCCTCGGGCGTCCCTCCGGCGCGGCGGTCGCACCGCCAGCCGAGCAGCTCGATGGCCGCGTCCAGGCCGACCTCGGGATCCCAGCCGTACGGGTCGAAGTACGGCAGCTCGCCCCGCACCAGCTGCACCCCGAAGGGGGAACCGGTCAGGGTCTCGATCACCGCGGGCGCCGGCGCCTCGGCGCCGAGCACCATGAACAGCGAACTGGAGTAGCAGTGCGGGCCGGACCCCGCGTAGTCGATCAGGTTCCCAGCGTTGATCATGCGGCCAGTACAGGGCCTGACACCTTGGCAGGGTCAAGCCCGCCGGCCGTCAGCTCCGCTGCTCGCCTTCGGCTCGCTGCTTCGAGCGCTCGCCGTCCTCCGGCTCCGCCTCGTCCGGCTCGCCGTCGCTCGGCGACGCCTCGGTTCGCACCGCTTCGCTCGGCGACGCCTCGGTTTCAGAAGCCTCGGCCCCCGATGCCTCGCTCGCCGACGCTCCGTTCTCCGACGCCTTGGTCCGCGACGTCCCGGTCCCCGCAGCGTCGCTCGCCTTGGCCCCGTTCCCCGACGCCCCGCTCCCAGAAGCCTCGTTCTCCGACGACCCGGTCTCCGAAGCGTCGCTCCCCGACGCCCCGGCCCCAGAAGCCCCGCTCGCCGTGGCCTCCGAGCCACCGCTCCGCGGCGCCTCCGCGTCCCCGCTCCCCGAAGCGCCCGACGCACCCGAGGTACCCGAAGCACCCGAGGTACCCGAACCCTCCGAGCCGCCGTCCGCGGAGTCCCCGCCGTCGGCGGAGTCCGCGGAGTCCGCCGGAACCTCCTCGTCCTCCTCACCGGGCCGCGGCTTCCCGCGCAACCGCGCGGGATCCTCCCGCTTCCCGCGGACCAGGAGCAGGTACACCACCGCGCCGGCGAAGACGATCAGCGAGGTGAACACGTTGATGCGGATGCCCAGGACGTGCGTGGCGTCATCGGTGCGCATCATCTCGATCCACAGCCTGCCCGCGGTGTAACCGGCGACGTAGAGCGCGAAGACGCGACCGCGGCCCATCCGGAACTTCCGGTCGGCCAGCACGATCAGCAGGCAGACGCCGACGTTCCAGAGCAGCTCGTAGAGGAAGGTCGGGTGCACCACGGCGACCGGGGTGTGGTCGACCGCGACACCCGCGATCGGGTCGGACAGCCCGGTCTCCGGGTCGACCCGGCGGTAGATCTCCAGGCCCCACGGCAGGGTCGTCGGACCGCCGTAGAGCTCCTGGTTGAACCAGTTGCCGAGGCGGCCGATCGCCTGGGCCAGCACCAGGCCGGGCGCGACCGCGTCGGCGAAGGCGGGCAGCGGGACGCCCCGGCGGCGGCAGCCGATCCAGGCGCCGAGCGCGCCCAGCGCGACCGCGCCCCAGATGCCGAGACCACCCTCCCAGACCTTGAGGGCGTCCAGCGGGTTGCGGTCCGGTCCGAAGTACTTGTGCCAGTCGGTCGCGACGTGGTACAGCCGTCCGCCGACGAGGCCGAACGGGACCGCGAAGACCGCGATGTCGGTGACCGTTCCCTTGCGACCGCCGCGGGCGACCCAGCGCCGGTCGCCCCACAGGATCGCCACCACGATCCCCGCGATGATGCACAGCGCGTACGCGCGCAGCGGGATCGGTCCGATGGACCAGACCCCCTGGTCGGGGCTGGGGATGTTGGCCAGCAAGGCCGTCGCCGATGCGGTAACCGGGGCACTCACGCCCACACCGTATCTGGCCGGGCGCGGCCCGTGGGCAGCGGCCGAGCAACATCGTTACCGCATCCTCACCGGTCTTTCGCGCCGGGTGTTTCCGCCACCGGACAACAGCGTGCCCGCCCTCGCGAAAAGGGCGGGCACGGAGCAGCCGAATTCAGTTCGTTCAGCGCGGGAAGACGAATCGGACGTCCTTGCCCTGCTGCGCCCAGTCGCACGCTTCGGTGGCGTGGTACGGACGGACGTAGTGGTCGACCAGAGTCGTCTTGCAGTCTTCCCAGTACCCACGTTCACCGGACTCGCACGCCTGCTTGATCTCCCACTTGTTGGCGTCGTAGCCCTCGGTGGCCAGGTAGTCCAGGCAGTCGATCACCCTCGCCTGCGCTGGGCCGGAGAACGTGAGCATCATTCCGGCCGCAACCGCGACGGCCCCGGCACCAGCACACAGCTTACGCATAACGGCGCTCATGAAGTATTCCTCTCTCGTGCATTGCCGAAAAGACATTGCGAGCACGATATTGCGCGCGAAATAGCAAGATCGCATTTTCCATCACTCAAAGGACTGATTGAAAAATAGCGTGAAAACAATCGGGTGAAATAAGCCGGAACGTGACCATCGGCCACCGGAACCGCTCACACGTCAGGTGCGCCGCACCCCGAAATGGGCTCCAAACCGACAACCCGGACACACTGCGTGGTGCAAAGCGAGGGCGGGGCCCACCCGGACCCCGCCCTCGCGGCTCGTACCGAAGATCAGCGCAACCGCACGCCCCTGCCGAGTTCCGCGGCCAGCGCCCGCACCCCGTCGGCGCCCTCGCGCTCGGCGCGGTCGACGAACGCCGAACCGACGATGACGCCGTCGGCGAAGCCCGCCACCTCGGCGGCCTGCTCGCCGGACCGCACCCCGAGCCCGACCCCGATCGGCAGGTCGGTGTAGGCGCGGGTGCGCTTGACCAGGCCCTCGGCCGCCGCGCCGACCGAGTCGCGGGCGCCGGTGACGCCCATGACCGAGGTCGCGTAGACGAAACCGGACGCGGCCTTGGTGGTCATCGCCAGCCGCTGCTCGGTCGACGACGGGGCCACCAGGAAGATCCGGTCCAGGCCGTGCTCGTCGCTGGCCGCGATCCAGTCCTCGGCCTCGTCGGGCACCAGGTCGGGCGTGATGACGCCGTGCGCCCCGGCCGCCTTGAGGTCCCGCGCGAAGGCGTGCGGACCGTACTTGTGCACCGGGTTCCAGTAGGTCATCACGACCGCGTTGCCGCCAGCGGAAGCGATCGAGGAGACCACGTCGAACAGGTCCCGGACCCGGAAGCCGTTGCGCAGCGCGGTGTTGCTCGCGGCCTGGATGGTCGGGCCGTCGATGACCGGGTCCGAGTACGGGATGCCGACCTCGACGAGGTCGCAGCCCGGCTCGTCGCCGGTGCCCTCCAGCATCGCGGCGAACAGCTCCTTGGAGCCCTCGACCGTCGGGTAGCCAGCGGGCAGGTAGCCGATGAGCGCCGCGCGCCCCTCGGCCCGGCAGGTCGCGAAGACGTCGTTGAGGCTCACCGGGCGTTCTCCTGTTCCGCCTCGTCGACGAGGCCGAAGTACTTCGCGGCGGTGTCCATGTCCTTGTCCCCGCGACCGGACAGGTTCACCAGGATCGTCGCGTCCGGCCCCAGCTCCTTGCCGAGCTGGAGCGCACCGGCGAGCGCGTGCGCCGACTCGATCGCCGGGATGATGCCCTCGGTCCGCGACAGCAGCCGGAACGCCTGCATCGCCTCGTCGTCGGTGACCGCGCGGTACTCGGCGCGACCGGAGTCCTTGAGGTAGGAGTGCTCCGGGCCGACGCCCGGGTAGTCCAGGCCCGCCGAGATCGAGTACGCCTCGGTGATCTGGCCGTCGTCGTCCTGCAGCAGGTACGAGCGGGCGCCGTGCAGGGTGCCCGGGGTGCCCTTGACCAGGGTCGCGCCGTGCTCCCCGCTGTCCAGGCCGTGCCCGCCCGGCTCGAAGCCGACCAGCCGGACCTGCGGGTCGTCGATGAAGCCGTGGAAGATGCCGATGGCGTTGGAGCCGCCGCCGACGCAGGCCGCCACCGCGTCGGGCAGCTTCCCGGTCCTGGCCAGCACCTGCTCCCTGGCCTCCTCGCCGATGACCTTGTGGAAGTTGCGCACCATCATCGGGAACGGGTGCGCCCCGGCCGCGGTGCCCAGCAGGTAGTGGGTGTCCTCGACGTTGGTGACCCAGTCCCGCAGGGCCTCGTTGATGGCGTCCTTGAGGGTCGCCGAGCCCGCCGCCACCGGGATCACCTCGGCGCCCAGCAGCCGCATCCGGGCCACGTTGAGCGCCTGCCGCCTGGTGTCGACCTCGCCCATGTAGACCACGCAGTCGAGGCCGAGCAGGGCGCAGGCGGTCGCGGTGGCCACGCCGTGCTGGCCCGCACCGGTCTCGGCGATGACCCGGCGCTTGCCCATCCGCTTGACCAGCAGCGCCTGCCCGAGCACGTTGTTGATCTTGTGCGAACCGGTGTGGTTCAGGTCCTCGCGCTTGAGCAGGATCGTCGCGCCGCCCGCGTGCTCGGCGAACCGCTTCGCCTCGGTGAGCAGCGACGGCCGGCCCGCGTACTCGCGCAGCAGGCGGGCCAGCTCGTCGACGTACTCGGGATCGCGCTGCGCCTTCTCGTACTCGGCGGCCAGCTCGTCCTGGGCGGCGATCAGCGCCTCCGGCATGAACCGGCCGCCGTACGGGCCGAAGTGGCCGCGTTCGTCCGGGTCGTGGCCCTCGGGCACGGGCTTGCCCGGCCGGTGCGCACGCGCGGTGTCGGCTCCGCTGGCGGGTGTCATCAGTTCTCCTTCGGCAAGCTTTCCCCGGGACGTCCCTGCGCCCCGGAGTCTGCAGGCATGATCATCGGCTCGGGCGCGGGCACGCCGGGTGCGACCCGGCGGTGACCAGCTGGGTGACCGCGGTGCGCGGGTTGTCGCTGGTGACCAGCCCCTCGCCGACCAGGACCGCGTCGGCGCCCGAACCGGCGTAGGCCATCAGGTCGCTGGGCCCGCGGACCCCGGACTCGGCGACCTTGAGCACCTCCACCGGCAGCCCGGGGGCGATCCGGCCGAAGACGTCCCGGTCCACCTCCAGGGTGTGCAGGTTGCGGGCGTTGATGCCGATGACCTTCGCGCCCGCCTCCAGCGCGCGGTCGGCCTCCTCGGCGGTGTGCACCTCGACCAGGGCGGTCATGCCCAGCGACTCGACCCGGTCCAGCAGCGCCTCCAGCGCCACCTGCTCCAGGGCCGCGACGATCAGCAGCACCATGTCCGCACCGTGCGCGCGGGCCTCGTGCACCTGGTAGGGGCTGACGATGAAGTCCTTGCGCAGCAGCGGAGCGCTGACCCGCGCCCGCACCGCGTCGAAGTCGGCCAGCGACCCGCCGAACCGGCGCTGCTCGGTGAGCACGCTGATCACCCGGGCGCCCGCCTCCGCGTAGTCGAAGGCCAGGTCCGCGGGCTCGGCGATCTCGGCGAGCTCGCCCTTCGACGGGCTGCGCCGCTTGACCTCGGCGATCACCCCCACGCCCGGGGCGCGCAGCGCCGCGAGCACGTCCTTCGGCGGTGCGGCCGCCGCGGACCGCTGCTTGATCTCGTCGAAAGAGATCACCGACTCGCGTGCGGCCATGTCCTCGCGGACACCGTCGATGATGGCTTCCAGAACGCTCACTCGGACACCTCGCAGGCCGTACCCCGAATACTCACCCGCAAGTCGCTGGATGCGCAGATGAACTCATTGCGCTCGATCACGACACTCCCCTTCCCGCCGTGCCGTCGCATGGCCGATGCTAAACCCGCCCGATCCGGCGTCCACCGAAGGGGTCGGAACAACGTCCCTGCACAGCAAGGACCTTCGGCCCTGGCACGGTGCTCGGACGACGCCGGGGCTCGCTGCTCGAACCCCGGCCTCAGCGGTCCTGCTCGACGGTGGGATCCTCCCCCGAATCGAGGGCTTCCCACAGCTTTTTGTCAGGATCCACCACCTTCCGGCGGGTGTCTCCCGGCGCCGAGTAGCGGGCGCCCATCGCGGGCAGCCTGCCCGCCCGCAGCAGGACCACCGCACCAGCGACGAGCAGCAGCACCGCGCCCGCCGACATCAGCAGCGGGCCCGCCGGGTTGGTCGTGATCCCGCTGACCGGAACGCTGCCCTGCGGCAGCGACGGCGCGCTGTAGGCGAACCAGCCCTCGATCTGCCACGCGACGACGCGCCAGCCGAGCAGCCCGCCCGCGACGACCACCAGCGCGCCCAGCACCCGGCGCAGCCAGCCGCCGGTGGCCAGCACCGCGGCGATGGCCGCGAGCGTGGCCAGCGCGACCGGGACCAGCTCCGGGCGCAGCACGGCGCCGGTGACGCCGCTGGTCTGCTCCCCGGAGAACGGGGTGCGGAAGCGCTGCCCGACCCAGGTCACCGCGCTGGAGCCCCACAGCAGCCCGGCCGCGGCCAGCAGCAGCAGGACCACCGACCACAGCAGTCGCGGTGACCGGCCCGGCCGGGACTCAGATGCCTGCTCGGTGCTCAACCCGCTCCCCCGCGTCCTGGGCGACGCGCTCCGGGCGCCGCAGCGTTCCCGCCGTGGCGACCGCGTTGAGCACGGCCCGCGCCTTGTTGATCGACTCCTGGTCCTCGGCGAGCGGGTCGGAGTCGGCCACGATGCCGCCGCCGGCCTGCACGTACGCCCGGCCGTCGCGGACCAGCGCGGTGCGGATCGCGATCGCGGTGTCGGCGTTGCCCGCGAAGTCCAGGTAGCCCACGACCCCGCCGTACTGGGCGCGGCGGGTCGGCTCCAGCTCCTCGATCAGCT
This sequence comes from Saccharopolyspora taberi, assembly GCF_039534165.1. Classification (NCBI taxonomy): domain Bacteria; kingdom Bacillati; phylum Actinomycetota; class Actinomycetes; order Pseudonocardiales; family Pseudonocardiaceae; genus Saccharopolyspora; species Saccharopolyspora taberi. Next base: position 17,265 of record NZ_BAAAUX010000007.1, read on the forward strand.
CCAGCGCGCGCGGCTTCGGCGCGCCCGAGAGGGTGCCCGCCGGGAAGCACGCCGCGACCGCGTCGAAGGCGGTGCGGCCCTCGGCCAGCGTGCCGGTGACCGTGGAGACGATGTGCATGACGTGGCTGTAGCGCTCGATCCGGAAGAAGTCCACGACGTGCACCGAGCCCGCCTTGCAGACCCGGCCCAGGTCGTTGCGGCCGAGGTCGACCAGCATCAGGTGCTCGGCGCGCTCCTTGTCGTCGTTGATCAGCTCCTTCTCCAGCAGCGCGTCCTCGTCCTCGTCCTCGCCCCGCCAGCGGGTGCCCGCGATCGGGTGGGTGGTGGCCTGCCCGTCGCGAACGGTCACCAGCGACTCCGGGCTGGACCCGACGATGTCGAACGGGCCGCCGCCGTCGGGGTCCTCCAGCCGCAGCAGGTACATGTACGGGCTCGGGTTGGTGGTGCGCAGGACGCGGTAGATGTCGAGCGAGTCGGCGTCGGTGTCCATCTCGAACCGCTGCGAGACCACGACCTGGAACGCCTCGCCGTCGCGGATGGCCTCCTTGGCCCGCTCCACCGCGGCGCAGTGCTCCTCGGGCGTGCGCCTGCGGGTGAACTCCGCGGACGGGCGGGAGAACACCGCCACCGTCGGTTCGGCGGGCAGGGCCAGCCGCTCGGTCATCTCGTCGAGCCTGCGGACCGCGTCGTCGTAGGCGGCGTCGACCCGCTCCGGGGAGTCGTCCCAGTTCACCGCGTTGGCGATCAGGGTGATGGTGCCCTCGTGGTGGTCCAGCGCGGCCAGGTCGGTGGCCAGCAGCATCACCAGCTCGGGGATCGCCAGGTCGTCCTCGGTGCTGTCGGGCAGCCGCTCCAGCCGCCGCACCGCGTCGTAGCCGATGTAGCCGACCAGGCCGCCGGTCAGCGGCGGCAGGCCCGGCAGCGGGTCGGTGTGCAGCAGCTTCACCGACTCGTTGAGCGCCTCCAGCGGGTCGCCGCCCTCGGGCAGGCCGACCGGCGGGGTGCCGGTCCAGCAGGCCCGGCCGTCCCGGACGGTGAGCGCGGCGGCGCTGCGCGCGCCCACGAAGGACCACCGGGACCAGGAACGGCCGTTCTCGGCCGATTCGAAGAGGAAGGTGCCGGGACGGTTGCCCGCCAGCTTCCGGTACACCCCGAGCGGGGTCTCGTCGTCCGCGAGCAGCCGGCGCACCACTGGGATCACCCGGTGGTCCGCCGCCAGTTCGCGGAACTCCGCACGTCCTGGACTGATGTCGCCGATCTCACCGCCGGTCATGAAGTCATTGTGCCCGGCCGCTCCCCGGCCCCGGCGGGCGGCTTTGCACCCCGGGGCGCCGGACCGGGAGGATGACGAGGTGAGCAGTGGCATCGAGGACGCGCCGAAGCGACGCGGGCGGCGGCGCAGCGGCGAGGACACCCGGGCGGCGCTGGTCGCGGCGGCCCGCGAGGTGTTCACCGAGCACGGTTACAGCGGAGCGACCGTGCGGCGGATCGCGACCAGGGCCGGGGTCGACCCGGCGATGGTCAACCACTGGTTCGGCGGCAAGGAGGGCCTGTTCTCGGCGGCGGTGTCGATCCCGGTCAACCCGAGCGAGATCATCCCGAAGCTGATGGAGGGCGATCCGCAACACCTCGGCGAACGCATGGTGCGCCAGTTCGTCACCGTGTGGGACGCCCAGGAGGGCGGCGCGTTCATGGCGCTGATGCGCGGCATCGCCACCCACGAGGAGTCGGTCCGGATCCTGCGGGAGTTCATCACGTCGGTCGTGTTCGGCCGGATGATCAAGGAGCTGGGCATGAACCGGCCCGAGCTGCGGGCCGCGCTGTGCGGCACGCAGATCGTGGGACTGGGGATGATGCGCTACGTCGTGCGGTTGGAGCCGCTGGCCTCCGCTGACCGGGAGACCGTGGTCGCCGCCGTGGCCCCGAACCTGCAGCGGTACCTGACCGGGGACCTCTCCGACGTTCCGGGGTGAGTCAGTCCTCGGTCCCCAGCAGCACGTCGGCGTCGAAGCAGGTGCGATCGCCGGTGTGGCAGGCCGCGCCGTCCTGGTCGACGACCAGCAGCACGGTGTCCCCGTCGCAGTCCAGGCGCACCTCGTGGACGTGCTGGACGTGCCCGGACGTCTCGCCCTTGACCCAGTACCGCTGCCTGCTGCGGGAGTAGTACGTGCCCTTGCGGGTGGTCAGGGTCCGGTGCAGGGCCTCGTCGTCCATCCACGCCATCATCAGCACCTCGCCGCTGCCGCGCTGCTGCGCGACCGCCGCGACCAGGCCCTCGGCGTTGCGCTTGAGCCGGTCGGCGATCGCCGGGTCCAGGGCGCTCATCGAACCGTGATCCCTTCCGCGCGCAGGGCGTCCTTGACCTCGCCGATGCGCAGCTGTCCGAAGTGGAAGACGCTGGCCGCCAGCACCGCGTCCGCACCGGCGCGCACCGCGGGCGCGAAGTGCTCGACCGCGCCCGCGCCGCCGCTGGCGATCAGCGGCACGTCGACGGCCGCGCGCACCTTGCCGATCATCTCCAGGTCGAAGCCGGCCTTGGTGCCGTCGGCGTCCATCGAGTTCAGCAGGATCTCGCCGACGCCCAGCTCCTGACCGGTGGCCGCCCACTCCACCGCGCAGATGCCGGTCCCCCGGCGCCCGCCGTGGGTGGTGACCTCGTACCCCGACGCCGTCGGGCTGCCGCCCTCCGGCACCCGCCGGGCGTCGACCGACAGCACCACGCACTGCGCGCCGAAGCGCTGCGACGCCTCCCGCAGCAGCTCCGGGCGGGCGATCGCGGCGGTGTTGAGGCTGACCTTGTCCGCGCCCGCGCGCAGCAGCCGGTCGATGTCCTCGGGGCTGCGCACGCCGCCACCGACGGTCAGCGGGATGAACACCTGCTCCGCGGTCCGGCGCACCACGTCGAAGGTCGTCTCGCGGTTCGAAGAGGACGCCGTTACGTCCAGGAAGGTCAGTTCGTCAGCACCTTCGGCGTCGTAGACCTCGGCGAGCTCCACGGGATCACCGGCATCGACGAGGTTGGTGAAGTTGACGCCTTTGACGACCCGCCCCGCATCGACGTCCAGGCAGGGGATCACGCGCACCGCAACGGCCATACCCCCAGGGTAGAGCGGCGCCGGGCCGATACGGTGACCGGTATGGACAAGGTCACCCGGCTCCTCGCCGACTCCCGCTACCTGCTGCTGACCACCTTCCGCCGCAACGGCAGCCCGGTGTCGACCCCGGTCTGGGTCGTCGGCGACGGCAGCAGCCTCGCGGTGTGGACCGACGCCCGCTCGGGCAAGGTCAAGCGGATCCGGCGCGACGGCGCCGTGCAGCTCGCGCCCTGCGACGCGCTGGGCCGCCCGTTCGGCGACCCGGTCCGCGGCCGGGCACGAGTTCTGGACGCGTCCGAACTGGACCGGGTCCGCGGTCTGCTCAAGCGCAAGTACGGGCTCCGGGGCCGCGCCTACCTGGCCGCGAACCGCCTGCGCCGCAACGCTCCCGAGCTGGTCCCGGTGTCGATCACCGTCGGCTGACCGGCGTCAGCGCAGGGCGGCCAGCGCCTCTTCGAGGGTGAAGTTGCCCGCGTAGAGCGCCTTTCCGAGGATCGAGCCCTCCAGGCCGACCGGGGCCAGCCTGGACAGCTCCACCAGGTCGTCCACACTGGACACTCCGCCGGAGGCGATCACCGGGGCCCCGGTGCGGGAGCAGACCTCGCGCAGCAGCTCCACGTTCGGCCCCTGGAGGGTGCCGTCCTTGCTGACGTCGGTGACGACGTAGCGGCGGCAGCCCGCCTTCTCCAGCCGGTCCAGCACCTCCCACAGGTCGCCGCCGTCCTTGGTCCAGCCGCGCGCGGCCAGCCGGTGGCCCTGCTCGGTGATCCGGACGTCGAGGCCGACCGCGACCCGGTCGCCGTGCTCGGCGACCACGCGGTCGGTCCACTCCGGCCGCTCCAGCGCGGCGGTGCCCAGGTTGACCCGCTCGCAGCCGGTGGCCAGCGCGGCCTCCAGCGAGGCGTCGTCGCGGATGCCGCCGGACAACTCCACCCGCACGTCGAGCTTGCGCACCACGTCGGCCAGCAGCTCCTCGTTGGTGCCGCGGCCGAAGGCGCGGTCGAGGTCGACGAGATGGACCCACTCGGCTCCCGCGCGCTGCCAGGCCAGCGCGGCCTCCAGCGGATCCCCGTAGGAGGTCTCGGAACCGGCCTCGCCCTGGACCAGGCGGACCGCCTGGCCGTCGGCCACGTCAACAGCGGGAAGAAGAGTGAAGCTCACGCCGCAACCCTACCGTCCCAGTCCGCGGAACCCGCTTCCCGTCAGCGCTTCCGGTCCGCGCGGACGGCGGCGACCATCGGCACGGCGAGCACCACGAGCACCGCCAGACCCACGACCCACAGCGGCACCCCGGCCTCGGCGAGGTAGGTCCCGGCGAGCCCGGCGACCATGCCGACGCTCAGCAGCAGCGCGATGGCCTTCACCGCCCCGTTCCTGCGCACGGCTCAGAGGCTCCCGAGCCAGTTGCGCAGCAGCCGGGCCCCGGCCTCCCCGGACTTCTCGGGGTGGAACTGGGTCGCCGACAGCGGCCCGTTCTCGACCGCGGCGACGAACGGCTCGCCGTGCTCGGCCCAGGTCACCAGCGGGGGCGCCACGGCCTCGGAGGCCGCCAGCTCCCACTTGCGCACGCCGAAGGAGTGCACGAAGTAGAACCGCGTGCCGGGCTCGATGCCGGCGAACAGCGTGCTGCCCTCGGGGGCCTGGACGGTGTTCCAGCCCATGTGCGGCAGCACGTCGGCCTCGATGCGCTCGACGACGCCGGGCCACTGGCCGCAGCCCTCGGTGGGCACCCCGTGCTCCACGCCCCGGTCGAACAGCACCTGCATGCCGACGCAGATGCCCAGCACCGGGCGGTCCCCGGCCAGCCGGTGGTCGATGATCTTGTCGCCGCCCGCGGCCAGCAGGCCGTCCATGCAGGCGGCGAAGGCGCCGACGCCGGGAACCACCAGGCCGTCGGCCTCCATCGCGGCACGATGGTCGGCGGTCACCTCGACGTCGGCACCGGCGCGCTGGAGCGCGCGCTCGGCGGAGCGGAGGTTGCCTGATCCGTAATCCAGTACGACGACTCGTGCCACGCCGTTCAGGCTACCTGCGGCTGGTTCCCGCTCCCGCACCCAGGAACCGGTCACTCCCCCAGGAACCGGCGCACCGCGGAACCGATGCCGGTGGGCCCGAGCCCGTGCGCGGCCTCGTGCTCGTCGGCGGTGCCGTAGGCGCGCAGCTCGCGGTCCCGGCGCACGCCGAGGGAGAGCACGCGGTGCGGGACGTCGGCGAGCGCCTCCCCGATCACGTGCGCGGACGTGCCCGCGAGGTAGGGCTCGACCGCGACGACGTCGGCTTTCGCGATGCGCACGGCGTCCCGCAGCCCGGCCGCGTCGAAGGGCCGGACCGTCGCCGCGTAGAGCACGGTGACGTCGACCCCGGCGGTGGCGGCCAGCACCGGGCGCAGCATCGGGCCGACGGCCAGCACCACGCCGCGGGTGCCGGAGCGCACCCGGTGCCAGCCGGGTCCGGTCGCCAGCGGTTCGGCGTTGATCCGCTCGGACATCCGGAGGTAGACGAGGCCGTCCCCGGACAGCGCCGAGCGCAGCAGCGCGGCGAACTCGTCCGGATGCCCCGGCACGTGCACGGTCCACTCCGGCAGCGTGTCGAACAGCGCGACGTCGCCCGGAGCCATGTGCGTGCGGCCCGCGCCCGGGTAGTCGTAGGAGGCGCCGGTGCTCACCGCGACGGCGCCGACGCCCTGGTGGTTGAAGTCGAGCTTGAGCTGCTCGAAGGGCCGCTCCACGAGGAACGGCGTGATCGAGTGCACCACCGGCCGCAGCCCGGTCAGGGCCAGGCCGCCCGCGATGCCGATCATCGCCTGCTCCCGGATGCCGACGTTGATCACGCGGTGCGGGTGCCGCCGGGCGGCTTCGGCGAAGCGCTCGGCGGAGATCTCGGCGAGCACGACCGCCGGCCGGGGGTCGTCGTCGAGCGCGGCGGAGACGGTGCCGACGAACGCCTCACGCATGGTCCGGGTATTCGCAATCGCGGACATTGAGTTTCTCCCTCGTGGGATTCCTTTGCGTGGCGGTGCCGGTTGCTCGGGTGGGCTAAGCGGCTGGCGCCGCTTGAAGACGATGGCTGGGTTCAGCGACCAGGCTCAAACCCGGGCGATCACCGCGAGCGGCCGGTCGGGCCGGGTGTCGGCCAGAGCGCGGCGGAGTGCTTCGTGGTCTCGGCCGTCGACGGTGTGCTGCTCCCAGCCCTCGCGCGCGAAGCGCTCGCCGATGCCGCCCGGCCAGCCGTGGGTGGACGAGGCGTTGTCGACCACGACGGCGGTGAGCCGGTCGACCTCCAGCCGTCCCGCCACCGCGATCGCCTCGTGGTTGCTGCCCTCCTCCAGCTCGGCGTCGCCGACCAGCACCACGACCCGCGGCCGGTTCCGGCCCTGCGCGCGCAGGCCCAGCGCGGTGCCGACGGCCAGCGGCAGCCCGTGCCCGAGCGAGCCGCTGCCGATCTCCGCGCCGGGCACCAGGACCCGGTCCGGGTGGTGGCCCAGCGGCGAGTCGAACTCGGCGAAGCGGTGCAGCTCATCGGGGTCGACGAAGCCCTTGGCGGCCAGCACCGCGTAGTAGGCCATCGGCCCGTGCCCCTTCGACAGCAGGAACCGGTCGCGGTCCGGGTCGTCGAGCCGGTGCGGGTCGACGGCGAGGATCTGGTCGTAGAGCACCCACAGCACGTCGAGGGCGGAGGTCGCGGCGGCGTTGTGCTTCTCGTCGCCGGTCATCGCGGTCATCAGCGGGCCCAACCGCTCGTAACCCGCCGTTGGTGTCCTGGTCATGCGCCCAGCGTGAAACTTCGAGCACCCTGGAAGTCAAGGGCGGAACTTAGACCGGTTTGGAGGTTTCGCCTAGCCTGGTGACGTGTCAAAACTTCCGCAGCTGCTCACGATCGGCGAAGTCTCCTACCGCAGCGGCGTCGCCCAGACCGCGTTGCGCTTCTACGAGCAGCGCAACCTGATCACCTCGACCCGCACCTCCGGCAACCAGCGCCGCTACGAGCGGGCGGTGCTGCGCAGGCTGGCGTTCATCCGCGCGGCGCAGCGCGTGGGCATGAGCCTGGAGCAGATCTCCGACGCGCTGTCCACCCTGCCCACCGACCACGCGCCCACCAAGGCCGACTGGGCCCGGCTGTCCAAGAGCTGGCGCGACGAGCTCGACGCCCGCATCGAAGGTCTGCTCAAGCTCCGGGACAACCTCACCGGCTGCATCGGCTGCGGCTGCCTGTCGCTGCGGACCTGCTCGCTGAACAACCCGAACGACAAGGCGGCCGACCTGGTCGGCACCCGCCACTCGCTGCTCCAGCCCACCGCGGACTGCCGGCCCGGCGCCTGCAACTAGCGCCGGAAATTCACCAGAACGACCCAGTGCGCGTTGCCTTCTGACGAATACGCTGTCTGATCATCCCGGCCCCGGGGAGGCGACGTGAAGGTCCGCACCGCACTGGCAGCGGCGGTGGTCCCCCTGCTGTTCACCGCACCGGCGGCCGTCTCGCAGGCCGCACCGACGCTGACGCAGCTCGACGCGACCTTCACCGTCGCCGAGCGCGGCAGCTTCGACACCTACGGCGCGCGCATCGCGGGCCTGGACGGGAAGCTGCAGAAGGCCGCGGTGGACACGGTGTTCGCCGAGGCCAACCGCGAGTCGGTCCGCCCGGGAACGGGCAGCTGCCCGGCGAGCATCCCGGCGCCGCGGGCGTCGTGGTTCTGCTGGTACGGCGCGCAGAACTCGCCGCCGAACGACGACGCGGGCACCAGCAGCTGGATGCCGCAGGGCGTCAGCGGGAGCTGGGACGCCGCGGCGGGCGGCGGCACGTCCGCCGCGGGCGTGCTGGTCAGCTGGTACGACGCGACGGACGCGGGCAAGGGCGTCCGGGTGTCCTTTGTGGACCAGTCCGACCCGGCCCGCTACCGGCACGCGCTGCTGGTCGAGCCGACCAGCAGCGACGACTTCAAGGCCGTCACCGTGCACGCGGGCGGAATCGCGTGGGTCGGCCACCACCTCTACGTCGTCGACACCAACCGCGGAGTGCGGGTGTTCGACCTGGACCACATCTGGCGCACCGCCGCCGACCCGACCAGGACGAAGATCGGCAACGACGGCAGCGGGAACTTCCACGCCTTCGACTACCGGTTCGCCATCCCGCAGACCGGCGAGTACACCCAGGACGGCAGCTGCGTGCGGCCCGCCCCGAACCCGGAGACCGATCCGCTGTGCTGGTCGTACGTCGGTGTCGACCGGAGCAGCGGATCGCTGGTCACTGGCGAGTACATCAGCGGCGAGCCGGGCGGCCGGGTGGTGCAGTGGCCGATCGACGCGGCCACCGGGCGGCTGGCCGAGAACGGATCCGGCGAGGTGTCCTCCCGCGCGGCGTTCCGGACGACGCGCACGAACGTCCAGGGCGCGACCTCGCACGACGGCACGTTCTGGTTCAGCAGCAGCACCGGCCGCGGCAACGACGGCGAGCTGCACCGGACGCGCGTCGGCGAGTCGGGCACGACGACGCCCACGCCCACCGGCCCGGAGGACCTCTCCTACAACCCCGGAACCGGGGACCTGTGGTCAGCAACCGAGTGGCCCGAACTACGCATCGTCTTCCACACCCCAACCGCCACGGGCTGAGCCCCCGACCCGGGGCCCACACGAAACCGACCATCGTCCTCAAGCGGCGCAGCCGCTTAGCCCACCATGCCAACCGGCACCGCCGCGGGTTCTCAGGCGTTCGCTGGCGAGGACAGCTTTTTCCGTCGTATTGGACATACGTCGGAAAAAGATCCCGCAGCCAGCGGACGCCTGAGGTTCCGCCAAGCAACCACCCACGCAGGATTAGCAGGAAACCTACGCTTTCCACCTATAAGTCATCTCTGGCCGACCCACGCCGCCGTACTGCGGCTGCCTATCAGCCAGCCCACTGCCGACCAGATACTCCAGGTACCGCCGGGCGGTCACCCGGGAAACCCCGGCGGCTTCGCCGACCGCTCCTGCCGAAGCCCCCTCCGGCGCGCTGCGCAGCGCCGAGACCACCGCGTCCAGGGTCTCCTCCCCCATCCCCTTCGGCAGCGGGACGCGGTCGACGCCGCGCAGCGCGGAGAACGCGCGGTCGATCTCGCCCTGGCCACTGGCTTCGCGGTCGTCGCCGAGGCTGGCGCGGAAGCGGGCGTAGTGCTCCAGCTTCTCCCGCATGGCGGCGAAGGTGAACGGCTTGAGCAGGTACTGCACCACGCCGCTGGCGATCGAGGCGCGCACGACCCTGAGGTCGCGGGCCGAGGTCACCGCGATCACGTCGGCGCCGCTGCCCGAGATGCGCAGCGCGCGGGCGACCTGGAGACCGTCCATGTCGGGCAGTTGCAGGTCCAGCAGCACCAGGTCGACCGGGTGCTGCTCCAGGAACCGCAGCGCGCGCTGCCCGGTGCGGACCCGGCCCGCGACCTCGAACCCGCCGACCCGGTTGACGTAGAGCTCGTGCGCCTCGCCCGCGACCGGGTCGTCCTCCACCACCAGCACCGAGATCACCGCGCCACCTCCCGCAGCGGGAGCAGCACGGTGAACACCGCACCGCCGTCGTTGGTCACGTCGATGCTGCCGCCGTAGCGGCGCACGCTCTGCCCGACCAGCGCCAGCCCCAATCCGCGCTCACCCTCCTTCGTGGACCATCCCCGTTGGAAAACCCGTTGCGCCACATCGGGATCGATGCCCGGCCCGTTGTCGGCGACCCGGATCAGCACGTGCTCGTCGGTGCTGCGCGCGGTGACCTCCACGCGCGGGTGCGGCACGTCGGCGATCGCCTCCACGGCGTTGTCGATCAGGTTTCCCAGCACGGTCACCAGATCCCGGGCGTCGACGTGGCCGAGCAGGGTGTCGTCGACCTCGGTGTCCGGGCTCAGCACGACCTCCACGCCCCGCTCGCTCGCCTCCGCGCTCTTGCCGAGCAGCACCGCCGCCAGCACCGGTTCGGTCACCGCGCCGACGACGCGGTCGGTGAGCTGCTGCGCCTGCTCCAGTTCGGCGGTGGCCAGTCCCACGGCCTCCTCCGCCCGGCCCAGTTCGATCAGCGACACCACGGCGTGCAGCCGGTTGGCCGACTCGTGCGCCTGCGAGCGCAGCGACTCGGCCAGGCCCTGCGCGGTGTCGAGCTCACCGGTCAGCGCCTGGAGCTCGGTGTGGTCCCGCAGGGTCACCACGCTGCCGAGCTCGCGCCCTTCGCTGCGCACGGCCGAGACGTTCACCAGCAGCACCCGGTCGTCGGTCACGTGCACCTCGTCGCGCACCCGCTGCCCGGCGCCGAGCGTTTCGGCTAGCGGGGCGGGAAGTCCCAGCTCGGAGACGTGGTGTCCGCGCACCTCGGCCGGGTCGAGCGAGAGCAGCACGGCCGCGCCGTCGTTGCACAGCGTCACCCGGCCCGACGGCGAAACCAGCAGCAGCCCTTCGCGGACCGCGTGCAGGGTCGCGTCGTGGTACTCGTACATCCGGCTCAGCTCGCCGGGGGTCATGCCGTGGGTGAGCCGGGCGAGCCTGCTGCTGACGAGGTAGGTCAGCAGCCCGCCGAGGACCAGCGCCGCCGCGGCCACCAGCACCAGCGCGGTCACCTGCCCGCTGAGCTCGGAGGTCAGCACCCGCAGGGTGATCCCGACCGACACCAGGCCGCTGACCCGGTGCGCACCGTCGAACACCGGCACGACCGCGCGCACCGACGGCCCGAGCGAGCCCGTGTAGGTCTCGGTGAAAACCGCCCCGGCCCGCGCCTGCTCGGTGTGGCCGAGGAACCGCTCGCCGATGCGAGCCGGGTCGGGGTGGGTGTAGCGGACGCCGTCCGGTGTCATGATCGTGATGAAGGTGACGCCGGTTTCCGCGCGCACCGCCTCCGCCAGCGGTTGCAGCGCGGCCGAGGCGTCCGGCCGCCCCATCGCGTCCCGCACCGCCGGTTGCAGCGCCAGCGTGCGCGCGACCGACACGACCTCCTCGGTGGCCGCGTCCTCGGCCCGGACGCGGGCGTCGTACCAGGCCAGGACGGTCCCGCCGACCACGACCAGCGCGACCACCACGACCTGGAGCACGAACAGCCGCCGGGCCAGGCTCCAGCCCCGACCGGCTCCGGCTTGCCTCGACATCTCGTCCCACGGGTGCGCGAAAACATTGGTAGACGAGAACTCTACCCGCAACGACCTGCACAAACACGACTCCTCTGGCCGGAGGAGCCGGTATCCGGTCCGCGAGCACGTGCCCGTGGGAGCCCCGGCGACTACTTGAACGCCGCGCTGCGGACGCGCTGGAGCGATGCGTCGGTGCCGAGCTCAGCACGGGCGGACGGCTCTTCCAGGTAGAACCGCACCAGGTGATAGAGGAGAGTCGGGTCGACAGCGAGCGCGGTCGGATTGATCTCGATCATCGGCACCGGAGGCAGCTTGTCCAGCTTCCACACCCTGGTGAGCTGCCGCCTCTCCCAATGCGCGTTGGCATAGGCGACCACCAGGATCTCCGGCGTGCCGTTGTAGGAGGCTTTGGCTCCTGCGAAGGACTCCCACGGGAGGAACGACGTGAAGGTCCGTCCTTCCTGGTGGATGCCCTGCTGCGACAGAACGATCCGGCCGCGCCGCAATCGGCCGAGCGCGGCGAGCACGAAGAAGCTGACGAAGAACACCGCGGCCAGGCCGGTGAGCGCCGCGGCCACTGGTGCCGCCGGGACATCGTCATCGGCTCGGGCGAAGTCCCAGGTCGCCAGCGCACTGAGCGCGGCCAAGCACGCCACGAGCGCGCTCAGGAGCGCGAACTGGGCCCCCGAGTACCGAACCTCCGTCGCCGCATGGCCGTCATACGAGGTGATTGTGATGTCGCTGATGCGGTGGTGCGGACGCATCCTCGCGATGAGGCTGAACTGGGCGGTCAGGAGGAAGAGCGCGGCGAGCAGGAATGCGTACTTGAGCGCCCCTGACCTGCCAGTCGCGGCAAAACCGAAACCCACGGGCAGGCACGCGAGACCGAGGACGACGACGAAAACGAATGACGCCTTGAACCTCGCACCGACGCCTCCCGCAGGCCACTCCGGCGGGCGCTCCAACGGCCTAGAAGACGGCATCCCACGCTCCCTTGGCGAGACCTCCGATGGCGTTGGCCGTATCCCCCACTGCCTTGGCCCCGTCCTCGATCGCGCCGCCGACGTCGCCGATCCCGTTCTGCCACAACGAATCGACCGCACCTGACGCGAACACTCCTACCACGGCACCACCGATCGCCCCAACAGCGGTTCCGACCACCGGTACCGGGATCATGGTGCCGATCGCGGCGCCGGCGGCCACCGACGCACCGAAGCCCACGCCGCCTGACACGATCGCTTGCGCGACGGGCTTGCCGTTCGCGATGTCGTAAACCACGCCGGCGGCCGCGAGAGCGCCGCCTGCTCGCAACCCCCACTTGGCCGCGTTGCCGTCGACGTTCTTCGCAGCGGCGGCGACGTCGTCAGCCTGGTACGCAGCGGCACGGCCGAGGTCGGCGTCCCGGTAAAGCTGTGCCGGCGTGGTGCCGGCCGGGGCGTTGCGCGCTCGTTCGAGGAGCTTGGCCGATTCGTCCGCAAGGAACTGCGATTGCTTGCCCAGAATGGAGGAGTGTTTCGCGGCAAGGGTTCCGGCCGCGCCGTTGGTGAGGTCGCCGACGACGATGAACCATTTCTGGGTGACGTCGTTCCACACGTTCTTCAACGTGTCAGCGCCGAGCTTCGCGAGGTGCCGAGCAGCGTCGGAGTCGTTCTTGGCTGTGTTGTAGGCGGCCACTTTGGTGGCGTGTGCCTGCGAGGCGGCCATGGCGCTCTCGTGCGCCGCGACCGCATCGGGGGTGGCGGCTGCACCGGTCGGTGACGCGCCTGGCGCTGCGGGACCAGGACCGGGGTCTTCGATGACGTCACCGTTCACGGTGAGTCCGGCAGCGGCGGCACGCTCCCGCACAGCTCTCATGTCGTCCTGCGCTCGCTGCAACTCGGCAGCGTATGCGTCGATGCCCTGCGAAGCTGCGATCACAGCCGAGGAGAACTGCTCCGTTTTCTGGGCAGCGGCGGTCATCTTGGCACGGAAAGCATCACTCGCCGGCCCTTGCCAGCCCGCATCCGCACTGTTGCGCGAGTTGTATATCTGAGTCGCAGCGTCGGACACGGCATTGGCCATGGCATCCCGCAACCAGTAACCAACACCCCTGATGCTCTCCGGACTGCCCTCGATCTTCGTGTCGACGGCCACGTACTACTTCCCCCCAGAAGTCTTGTGGAGTTCGTAGCCCGCGGCGGCGTCTTGCGCTTGGTAGGTCTTGTTGGTCTCGGTGATGTCATCACCCGCACCGGCCAAGCCCAGCACCAGCGCACTGGCGTTTTCCACGAGGTGGGCCAGGATCCCGGTCACCGCTGGACCGCCGTCGCCCGCGTCCGGGGGACCTGGAACTGCTTTGCCAAGAGCATCGACATCCGCACTGGCGTTCTGCAACCGACTGGAAATCCCGTCCAGGACTCCTGGGTCGACTTCGAACCCGCTCATGCCGCACCCTCCTGCCGCTGGTCCTCCGGAATCACGACGTCAAGCAGCAGAAGCTGGAAGGGCTGCGCCTTCTGAAGTTCATCGAGGCCGGCGGTCGGCATCACGATCCACGGCTGGTTGCGGCCACAACAGGTGTGCAGCCGATCAAGCGCGGTGTAGGCCAGCAGCGCCACCCTCCCGTCGCGCGTGGTCCGCATCGCGACACGGGCCTGTGCCGGGTCGGCCACGGTTTCCACGCAGGGCAGGTAGACGACGGGCGGGAAGTCCTGCGGGATCGGTTTCCCGCCTCCTTGATTTTGCTTGGATGTGGTCATGGTGCGAGTCCTGCCGCTCACTCTGTGGGTACAGCGTCTTGGGTAGCCGTAATCGGCGATATTCGGTGCCGAATGCTCTGCAAACGACCTCGTGATCAAAGCGGACGTTATCGAACGGGGACAAATCGCGCAGGCGGACAACTACTCAGCCATGAAGAACACTCGGGTGGAGCAACGGCCGCCGAAACGGCACTGCGCGGCGATCTTGCCGCGCAGGAGCTGACGGCCTCCAGCTGCCGCCCGCCCGAAGCGGAGTTGACAAACTCGGTCGCACCTGTGCCCAACCGCAAGATCGATACGGGCACGTGACTCCACCCGCACCGCCCCAGCGCAACACTGAGCCGCGAACAGAATGAACAGAACCGTGACGCCGAGCACGTGGGGCCTCGATAGTCTCTTCCCGGCGCGGCCGTGACCTGGGCCACGGCCGCGACGCGCGGTAACACCCGGAAGTCCAGTAGGAGACCAACAGTGGCAAGCAAAGACGCTGCGCCGCCCGGCACCCGTCGCCGGGACCGGACCCACTTCCTCTACATCGCGGTGATCGTGGCGGTGCTCGCGGGCATCGCGGTCGGGTTCGCCGCCCCCGACCTCGGCAAGGCGCTCAAGCCGCTGGGGACCGGGTTCGTCGAACTGATCAAGATGATGATCTCGCCGATCATCTTCTGCACCATCGTGCTCGGCGTCGGTGGTGTCCGGCAGGCCGCCAAGGTCGGCAAGGTCGGTGGTCTCGCGCTCGGCTACTTCCTGGCGATGTCGGTGGTCGCGCTGATCATCGGGCTGGTCGTGGGCAACTTCCTGCACCCCGGCGAGGGCCTGCACATCACCGAGGAGCTGCGCGGCGCGGGCGCCGAGCAAGCCGGTGAGGAGGCCAAGTCCACCACCGAGTTCGTGCTCGGCATCATCCCGAACACCCTCGTGTCCGCGCTGACCGAGGGCGAGGTCCTGCAGACGCTGCTGGTCGCGCTGCTGGCCGGTTTCGCGTTGCAGTCCATGGGTTCCAGGGGCGCACCGATCCTGCGCGGCATCGAGCACGTGCAGCGGCTGGTGTTCAAGATCCTGGCGATCGTGATGTGGGCGGCGCCGATCGGCGCGTTCGGCGCGATCGCCGCGGTGGTCGGCGCGACCGGGCTGGACGCGCTGAAGAGCCTCGCGGTGATCATGTTCGGCTTCTACCTGACCTGCGTGCTGTTCATCTTCCTGGTGCTCGGCCCGATGCTGTGGATGTTCGCCCGGATCAGCATCTTCTCCCTGCTGCGCTACCTGGGCCGCGAGTTCCTGCTGATCGTGTCCACCTCGTCGTCGGAGGCGGCGCTGCCGCGGCTGATCGCGAGGATGGAGCACCTCGGCGTCAGCAAGCCGGTCGTGGGCATCTCGGTGCCGACGGGGTACTCGTTCAACCTCGACGGCACCATGATCTACCTGACGATGTCGTCGCTGTTCATCGCGACCGCGCTGGGCGACCCGCTGTCGCTGGGCGAGCAGGTCGGGCTGTTGCTGTTCATGATGGTCGCCTCCAAGGGCGCGGCCGGCGTCAGCGGCGCGGGCCTGGCCACGCTGGCCGGTGGCCTGCAGTCGCACCGGCCGGAACTGCTCGACGGCGTCGGCCTGATCGTCGGCATCGACCGCTTCATGTCCGAGGCCCGCGCCCTGACCAACTTCGCGGGCAACGCGGTCGCCACGGTGCTCATCGGCTCCTGGACCAGGGAGATCGACCGCGAGCAGGTCCAGCGCGTGTTCAGCGGCCAGGACCCGTTCAACGAGCAGACGTTCGTCGACGACCACGACGACTCCGCCGAACCGGAGCCGGAACCCGTCAAGGCGTAGTGCTCTTCCGCAACCGAGGGGCGTCCGTTCGCGGGCGCCCCTCGGGGCATTTTCGGGGTGGTACGGGCATTTTCCGGGGTCGTACGGGCATTTTCCGGGCTACACGGCGGGTTTCCCGAAGATCTCGACCAGACTGGTGGCGCTGTCGTCGCCACGTCCGGCCGCCACTCCCCGCCGGAGTGCTCGCCCGCGTCGATGCGCGGCGAGCAGAGCTCGAAGAAGCCCGGAAGCCAGGTGACCGACGCGGTGGCGTGCGGGAGCAGGTCCGCCGCCGTGCTCGGAGTGACCGTCATCGGTCTCGGCCCGATGGGGCGGGCGATGGCGAAGGCGTACCTGGACGCGGGTTACCGGGTCGCGGTGTGGAACCGGACCGCGAGCTCTGCCCATGAGCACGACTCGGCCACGACCCGAGGACGGCGACCTCGACACGCGCGAGCGGATCGTCCGGACCGCCTCCCGGCTCATGCAGCGCCAGGGCTACGACGGCACCGGGATCAAGCAGATCGCGACCGAGGCCGCGGCCACCCACGGGTCGGTCTACCACTTCTTCCCGGGTGGCAAGCAGGAGCTGGCGGTCGCCGCGATCCGCCGCGGGGACGAGGAGTTCGCCGAGGAGCTCCGCCGGGTCCTCGGCCGGCACGACGACCCGGCCGAGGCCATCGCCGCCTGCGCGCGCCAGCTCGCGGAAGGACTGCGCGACTCCGGCTGGATCGACGGATGCCCGGTGGCGTCCACGGCGATCGGCACGGCGGGCCGGGTCCCGGACGTGCAGCAGGCAGCCGCCGAGGCCTTCGCCCACTGGCAGGAACCGGTCTTCGCCGCCCTGCGCCGGTCCGGCATCCCGGACGACGACGCGCGCGAACTCGCGCACACGGTGATCAGCACCCTGGAAGGCGCCGAGCTGTCGTCCCAGGTCTCCCGGAGCGAGGAACCGCTACGCGCGGCGGGCAAGCACCTGGCCCGGCTGATCGGCCTCTACCGACCGAAGAGCTAGCCCCACACCATCCAGCCGATGCCGCCGACGACGGCCATCACGGCCGCGACGGCGAGCACGACCGACATCCCCCGGTTCGTCTTCCACGTCGTCCAGACGCCGCCGATGAGGAAGCCGGCCAGCCCAAGCAGGATGATCGGCAGGTAGTCCCGCACGTTCGCACTCCCCTTCCGCCCCGTCGTGCCACGGCACGTGATCGGAGCACAGATCGAATCAACCTGCTCAGATTGTCACCTCTCACGATCGTGGTAGGTATTGTTGCTCTAGGTGACCAAAAGTGGGAGGGGTGCCGTGCGCGCGCACGTGCGGGTCGAAGGCGGGCTCAACCAGCAGGTGGAGTTCCAATCGCTGCACGAGTGGCTGCGGAGGGAGGACGAGCTGCGCGGCCTGGTCTCAGTCGACCGACCGCCGATCAGGTCCGGCGAGATGGGTGCGCTCTCGGACACCCTCGTGGTCTCCGTCAGTTCGGCCGGAGCGATCACCGTACTCGCCCGTTCGCTCTCGGTGTGGCTGCGGCAGCGGCGTTCCGACGTCAAGATCACCGTCGACGCCGACGGCTCGGTCACCGTCGACGCCAAGCGGGCGCCCGATGCCGAGGCGCTGGTCCGAAAGGTGCTCGAGCACCGGGACGGCGGTCCGTCCGACGGTGGCTGACATGCGGTTGCCCGACGGCGCCCGGTCGCGGGCTTTCCTGTTCGGCACCAGCCGCTTCGACGACGACGAGCTGCACGACCTCCCGCAGGTCGGCAACAACCTCACCGACCTGTCCGGCGCACTGGCCGATTCGTGGGGCCTCGCTCCCGAGCACTGCACCGTGCTGCCCGATCCCGCCGACGTCAAGGCGTTGGGCAAGCGGCTGACGGCGGTCGCCGCCGAGGCCGAGGACGTCCTGCTGGTGTACTACGCGGGTCACGGCCTGCTCGACGAGCGCAGCGAGCTCTTCCTCTCGCTGCCGCACACGGAACGAGACTTCCTGGAATGGAGCGGGCTACCCTTCGCCCAGCTGCGCGGTGTGCTGGCCAACTCGACCGCCAGGAACCGGGTCCTCGTCCTCGACTGCTGCTTCTCCGGCCGCGCGATCGAGGCGATGTCCGATCCGGTCTCGGTGGTGACCGGGCAGGTCGAGATCAGCGGCGGTTTCACGCTGACCTCGTCGGCCGCGAACGAGACCTCGGTGGCGCGGGTGGGCGCCCGCAACACCGAGTTCACCGGCGAACTGCTGACCCTGCTCGACCACGGCGTCGCCGACGAGCCCCGGCTGCTGTCGCTGGACGCGGTTTACCGAAACCTCCGGCGTGCGCTGAAGGTTCGCGGTCTTCCGGAGCCGCAGCGACGGGGCACGTCCACTGTGGAACGGCTGGCGCTGGCACCGAATCGGGCGTTCAGCCCTCCTCCGCCGTCCCCGGAAAACACCGAGCGCGAAAGCCCGTGGCTCGCCGGGGTCAGCGACCGCGAGGAGCTGCTGCACCTCGCGAAGTTGCAGGAGGACAAGGGAAAAATCGCCAAGGCCAGATCCTTGTACGAGCGCTCCGCGGATCAGGGCGAGCCCGAGGCGATGAACCGGTTGGCGTGCCTGCTGCGGGCTTCCGGCGAGGACAAGCGCGCGGAGGAGTTGTTCCGCAGGGCCGTAGAGCACGGCCACGTCGAGGCCATGTTCAACCTCGGTCTGCTGCTGGAACGACAGCGGAGCGACGACGAGGGCTGGATCGAACGCGCCGCAGAGAACGACCACACCAGCGCCATGTTCCGGCTCGCGGCCCGCTACGAGGAGAACGACCTGGACGCGCTCGCGACCCGCTGGTATCGGCATGCCGCGAACGCGGGAGACGACGACGCGGCGTTGAGCCTCGGGGTCATCCTCGCGCAGGGGAGCGACACGGACGAAGCCAAGAACTGGCACCAGATCGCGGTGTCGCGCGGACGGATCGACCAGCAGGACTACGAAAACCTGCTTCGCAAGCTGAAAGACCACGCGACGACCGACGCGGGCTACCAGCTCGCGGTGCGCGACTTCGGATGGAGCCTGCGGCCGGTGAAGGCCAGGCGCCGGGCTGCCAGGCAGCACCTCGACCACGCCAACGCCGGAGAAGTCGAGGCGATGGTGCGGTACGCGGATCTGGTCCACGAGGACGAGCAGTGGCCGGAAGCCAGGCAGTGGTACGCGAAAGCCGCCGCCCACGGCAACGCGGACGGGATGTTCGGCATGGGTTCGATGTCGGACGATCCACAGGAGAAGAAGCACTGGTACGGCCGAGCCGCACTCGGCGGCCACTCCCCGGCCATGCACGTCTTGGGCGTGATCGCTGCCCAGGCTGGGCAGCACGAGGAAGCACACCAGTGGTTCGACAAAGCCGCGCGCAACGGGAACCTGGCGGCCATGTTCGAACTCGGGGCCGCGCACGAACGAGCCGAGCAGGACGACAAAGCTCAGGACTGGTACCGGAAGGCCGCACAAGGCGGTAACCGCCAGGCGATGTACGCGCTCGGGATGTCGCTGAGCCAAAGCGGCAGGGACGGTCAGGCGAGGTTCTGGCTGAAGAAGGCAGCGGACCGCCATCACGTCGACGCGATGTTCCACCTGGCGGTCCTGCTGACGACCATGAGAGAAACGTCCGAGGCCGGACGCTGGCTCCGCAACGCGGCGGCGGCAGGGCATGACGAGGCGAGGAAGCGGCTGAAGCGCCTGGAGGAAGGCACCTGGTGGTCCCGCCTCCGGGGCACCTAGCCCAGCAGGAACTGCGCCAGAACGCCGTAAGCGATCTGCGTCGGCCAGCTGCCCCACTTCAGGTCGAAGGCGTGATCCGCCCACGGCACGACGACTTCCCGGTTCAGCACGCCGGCCGCGGCCAGCCGGTCGCGGAGGATCGCGGACTGCCCGGCCGGGACCAGGTGGTCGTTGGCACCGTGGACCAGCAGGGTCGGCGGCAGGCCCGGGCGCACGTAGGTGACCGGGGAGCTCGCGCGGAACTCCGCGGGCATGGTTTCCGGGGTGCCGCCGTAGTACTTGGCCTCGACCTGGTCGACGACTCCGGGAAGTCCGCTCGTGCGGTGGAGTTCGGGCATGTCGGTCGGCGGGTAGTACGCGACGACGGACTTCGGGCGCTGTTCCGGGACGTCGCAGGACGGCGGGTAGGCGCCGGTGCCGGTCGTGTACGCGGCCAGCAGCGCGAGGTTCGCCCCGGCCGAGTCACCGCCGACCGAGACCGCCCCGATCCCGTACTGCCCGGCGCGCTGCGCGACCCAGCCGACTGCGCACTTGACGTCGCGCGCCTGCTGGTCCCAGCGCGGCGGCGGCGAAAGCCGGTAGTCGACGTCGAACACGGTGTAGCCGTGGTCGGTCAGCCACTGGTTGCGGTCCGGGGCCTGGCCGCGGTGCCCGAGCACGAACCCGCCGCCGTGCGCCCAGACGATCGCCGGGTTCCCCGGCGCGGGCTTCGCCGGGCGCCAGACGTCGAGCTTGAGCTGCTCGCCGTCGACGGTCGCGTAGACCTCGGTGGCGTGCGGACCGGTCGGGGTCGGCGGTGAGCTGAAGTAGCCCGGCACCGACAGCGCGACGTCGTTCTCGGCGGCGGTGCGCATTCCCGCGACCAGCGGCACGACCGCCGCGAGCAGGGAGAGCACGACGCCCACCGCGACAGCCGCGAACATCCGGCGCATCTCAAGCCGCCGCGCCACCACCGCGAGCACGACTCCGATCAGCGCCGGAACCACCATGAGCGGCGACCACGTGGTCACCAGCCCCGACACGAGCGCCGCCCACTCCGGGAGAACCGGCAGGAACACCACCGCGGGGCTGATGATCACCAGTGCCCACAACGCGGCAAGCGCCCGGATCCCGATGGTTCGAGCCGAAGTCATCAGGGCCTCCCGGGAAACCGTTGCCGTCAGC
This sequence comes from Saccharopolyspora taberi, assembly GCF_039534165.1. Taxonomy (NCBI): domain Bacteria; kingdom Bacillati; phylum Actinomycetota; class Actinomycetes; order Pseudonocardiales; family Pseudonocardiaceae; genus Saccharopolyspora; species Saccharopolyspora taberi. Next base: position 37,882 of record NZ_BAAAUX010000007.1, read on the forward strand.
AACCAGTTTCGGCCGGGCCGCCGGGGAAAATCCGCCGCGAGTGACCGAAGTCTCGATCAGCCGAGCCGGGCCGGGTCAGCCGGTGACGCCCGCTTCCCCGTTCTCCACGCGCCCGGTCACCCGCCGCCGGAACGACCTGTCCTGCGCGGTGGTCACCTCGACGTCGTACCAGCCCTGGTCGGTCGGCCACACCAGGGTGTCCGCGCCGCCGGCGGCCAGCCGCACCTCGCGCTCCTCGCCCGGCGCGTAGCCGAGCGCCCGCAGGCGCAGCGTGATCGTCTCCCCGCCGCTGTTGCGCAGCTCCACCGACAGCCCGCCCCTGGCCGGGTTGGTGCGGACGTCGACCCCGGCGGCCTTCCCCTTGCGGGAACCGGAAAGCTCGAACCAGAACCGGTTCGGCCCCTGCACCGCCAAGTCGTAGTCCTCGCCGATCTTCACGGCCTCGACGTGCTCGCCCTTGACGTCGACGTGCAGCGGCTCGCCGAACTCGCCCTTGTAGCCGTAGATCGCGAAGTGCGCGGACGCCGATCCGCTGTTGCCCAGGCGCAGCGGGAGTCCGCCGCCGTCGACCGCGCCGGAGACCAGCGGCTGGTACGGCAGCGCCCGCGCGGGACGCCGCCCCTGCTCCTGGACCGGGAGCTGCTGCTCTGCGGGCGGCTTGGGGTGCCAGCGGTCGATCGGTTCCGGCACCGGGCCCGGCTCGGCGGGTGCGGGCGCCTTGCCCGGCTCGTCGAAGTCGAACACCGACAGCAGGTCACCGCAGGTGGCGCGGCGCCACGCGCTGATGTTCGGCTCCTGCACACCGGTCCAGCGCTCCAGGAACCGCAGCACCGAGGTGTGGTCGAAGACCTCGGAGTTCACGTGCCCGCCGACGGTCCACGGCGACACCACGGTCATCGGCACCCGCGGCCCGAGGCCGATGGGCTGGCCGTCGAACCAGTCGTCGGCGGCGTCGGCGGGCGGCACCGGTGGCGCGACGTGGTCGAAGAACCCGTCGTTCTCGTCGAAGTTGAGCAGCAGCGCGGTCTTCGACCACACCTGCGGGTCCGCGGCGATCGCGTCGAGCACCTGGTAGATCAGGTTCGCGCTGCCGACCGGGGTGGAGCTGCCCGGGTGCTCGCTGTCCACAGCGGACGGAACCAGCCAGGTCACCTTCGGCAGCCGCCGCGCGGCGATGTCGTCGCGGAGCCGCTGGACCAGGGTTTCCGGCTCGCTGCGGTACATCGCGCGGTCGAACAGCGCGCGCTCGGCGTCGGTCAGCCCGCCCAGCCCGGTCTCGAACTGCGCGAGCAGCCGCTTGCGCTCCTCGGCGGGCTTGCCGAACAGCGCGGTGTAGAACTCCTCGGTGGTGCGGAACCCGCCGTCGACCTTCGCCAGGATCTTGCGGCCGATCTCCTTGAACGGCTTGAAGTACTCGACCGCGTTGTCGGTGAAGTTGTCCCACTCCTGGTAGATCCGCCAGGAGACCCCGGCCGCCTCCAGCCGCTCCGGGTAGGTCTTCCAGTCGTAGCCGGGGTGGTCGTAGTCGTAGGCGGCGTTGGTGACCGCGCGGTCTTTCGTGCCCGGCTCGTAGCCGACGGTGCCGGTCCACAGGTAGTTGCGGTTCGGGTTCGTGGAGCCGAAAACCGAGCAGTGGTAGGCGTCGCAGATGGTGAAGGTCTCGGCGAGCTCGTACTGGAGCGGGATGTCCTGCCGGTCGTAGTAGGTCATCGTCGCGGCGGTCTTGGCCGCGATCCAGTCGTCGTTCCAGCCCTTCGCCCACGCCCTGCCGGAGCCCGCCCAGCTGTGGTCGAGATCCCCGAGGTACTGGATGTCCGAAGCCGGACGGCCCTCGCTCTCGGCGCCCTGCCGCAGCGAGAACGGCAGCACGGAACCACCGGCCGACGGCTGCTCGAAGACGTTGCCGCCCTTGCGCAACCGCAGCGGCAACCGGTCGCCGAACCCGCGAACCCCGCGCAGCGAACCGAAGTAGTGATCGAAGGAGCGGTTCTCCTGCATCAGCACGATCACGTGCTCGATCGCCTCCAGCCCGCCCTTGGGCGCGGGCTGCGCCATCGCGCGGTGCAGGGACGGCGGCAGCAGCGAAGCGGCGGCGACCGCACCAGCGGTACCGGCCAGGACCCGGCGTCGGGAAATCTCAGTCACGAGCGGGGATCGTGTCCCGGGAACACCACGGGCGGTAGACCCCGAGGTGGACTTGGCGTGAACTCGCAGCCTGCGGTTTTCCCGTCACAGACCGAAACGGCCGCGCTCTTGTTCCGTCAGACGGCGGACGCCGCGCTGCTCCGCTTCGGCCAGGAGGGCGTCGGCGTCGGTGTCGAGGTGCCAGGTGAGGATCTGGCGGTCGGCGCCCGCGCTGACCAAGCGGCCGTCGTCACGCCAGCCGAGGGCCGTGATCCTGCCGTCGTGCGCGGGGATGGTCGCGACCACGTGGCCGGTTTCCAAATCCCAGAAGCGGATGTTGCCTTCGTCGTCGTCGGCGGTGGCGAGCAGGCTTCCCGGTGCGAGGGCCAGCAGCGAAACCCGCACCGCGTCCCCCGTCATGACCACCTCACCGGTGGGCACGTCCCAGACGAACAGACCGTCGTCACCGGCGCTGATCAGCCTGCGCTCGCCCCACCACTCCAGCGCTCGGATCGTGGCACGATGCCTCCGGAGTTCACGCATCCGCATGGTGCCCAGATCCCACAACCGGACCACGAAATCCGCCCCACCGGCCGCGAGCAGCGATCGGCCGTCCCACGCGATGCAGTGCAACGGCCCGGTCGCTCCGGTCAGCGTGGTCGAGGTGCCGTCGTCCGGGTTCAGCACCTCCAGATCCAGCGCGTTGCCTCCCGGGTGCACGAGTCGCTCGTTGACCCAGGTCATCGCGGAGACGTCGGTCGCCTGCCTTGCGACGACCTCGGACCGCCCGCTTGCGCGGTCCCAGACCAGGATCTCGCCGTCGTCCCCGCAGGTCGCGATCCTGCCCCGCGGCGAGACCGCGATCGCCGGGCCGCCGCCACCGTGCGGGCGCAGCGTCCGGTGCCCCGCCAGTTCCCGGTCCCAGATCCGGATCCGGTTGTCGGAGTCCGCGGTGGTCAGCTCACCGGTCGGCGACCAGGTCACGAGCAGCGTGTGCCGTTCGGTAGCCGCCAGCTTCCTGTTCCGGTCCTGCCGCGAGTCCCAGATCAGCACCATGCCGTCCCGCCCGGCGCTGGCGCTGACGAGCTCTCCTGAGGCCGACCACGCCAGGCTGTCGACCGGGTACCGGTGCTCGTGGACCTGTCTGGCCTCCCTGGTCCGCTGATCCCACACCCAGACCTCGCCGTTGTGACCGGCGAACGCGAGCAGTCCGTCGGGCGACCAGCTGACGTCCTCGCCCTTGCCGTCGAGGACGACCTCCACGCCGCGCCCGTCCCACACCCGCACCTTGTCGTCGTCGCCGATGCTCGCCAGCCAGCCGTCCGAGCTCCACGCCACCGAACGCACCCAGCCCTCGTGGCTGTAGATCAGCTCCGAATGGCCGCTGTCAGGATGGGAAACGCGCACGTTGCCGTCGTCTCCCACGCTGGCCAGCGCTCCGCTCGCGCCCCACGCGACCGCGCGCACCCAGTCGGCGTGGCGGCAGACGACCTGTGTGATTCCGCTGGTGTTGTCCGGGTCCCAAACGCGGACCTCACCGTCCTGGTTGCCGATCGCCAGGAGCCCGTCCGCGGACCACGCCACGCCCTCGACCCGGCCGGCGTCGACGGGGAAGGACTCACCGGTCCTCGGATTCACGACAACCAGTGCCCCGCGGTCCCCGTAGGACGCGAGCAGGCCATCCGGTGACCACGAAAACGATCCTCCCTCCTGCTGGTGGACCTCCCACGACGACCCCGTGGCCGAATCCCACACCCACACCTCGCCGCTGACACCGGACCTGCTCGCAAGCAGGCCGCTGTTCGACCACGCGAACTCGTCGACCCGCCCCGAGTGCCGGTCCTCGCTCACCAGCCCCGCCTGCTGAACGGAGGGTCCGGCGACCCGGACGCGGCCGTCACCGCCGAGGGTCAGCAACTCGGTTCCCGCGACGACCCCGGCGGTCACCGGCGCCGGTTGTTCGGCCCGGCCTGCGGTTGGCCGCAGCCGAGGCATGAGCACGTCGACCGCTCCACCGTAGAACCCGACGACCAGTCGTTCGCCGTCCTGCCAGGTCAGCATCGAGGTGGACGGGGACGGCTGCCGCAGCGCGACGGATCGCTCCAGGTTCGAGTCCCACACCCGGATCGTTCCGTTCCTGAAGCCAGTGGCGCAGGCGAGACGGCCGCCCGGGGACCAGGCCACGGTCAGCGTCTGATCGCGCTCCGTCGAGAGAACCCGAGTGGTCCTGTCAGTCCTGTTCCACACCTGCAAGGTGCGATCGTCACCGCTGCTCGCGAGCAATCCGTCCGGCGACCAGGCGACCGACGTGGCAACCCCGGAGTGCGTTTGCACCAGGACGGTCTCGTCCGATTCCGCATACCACACGCGCACCGCACCGTCATCGGCGCAACTCGCCAGCAGCTGTCCGTCCGGGGACCAGGCGACCGAGCGCACCCAGTCCGCGTGCCTGTCCACGACCCGGACCTCCGAGGAACTCGGGTCCCACACCCGCACCGCCTTGTCGTCACCACCGCTGGCGAGCGCGCCCGACGGCGACCACGCGACCGCGCGGACGTAGTCGCCGTGCGTGTGGCACTTCCGCGTCTCGCCCTCGTCGAGGTTCCAGAAGCCGACATCACCGGATGGCGAGCCGAACGCGAGACTGCGGGGACCGGCCCAAGCCGCTGCGGTAATCCGCTCCACACCGGGAATTCGCCGGATCGCGGCCGGCTGGTCGCTGTTCTGGTCGTGCACGAAGACCATGCCGGTGCCGTCGACCGCGTGCAGCCTTCCTTCCGCATCCGCGCACACCGCAAACACCGTGTCGGCATGTCGGCGCAGGCTCCGGACGACCGGGTTCTGCAACCGGGCCAACAGGCTCACGGCGGTCGACCGGTCCGGGACGAGTTCGGCCGCCTCCCGTGCCAGGGCCAACGCCAGCTCGGGCTCATCGGTGCGGAACGCGTCTGCCTGGCGGGCGGCGTCGATCGCCCTGATCCGCCGGTTCCGGCTCGCCGTTTTCTGCGAAGCGGCGCAGAACTCCTCCAGCGCCTCCGAGCAGTCGAGCGCCTCGACGACGGCCTCGGCCTCCGCCACCTGGCTCTCGGCCAGCAGCCGGTCGGCCTTGCGGCCGGACTGCTCCCACTCCTGCGCCCGCTGCTCCAGGATCGTGCGCTGCCGCAGCAACGGGCGCTGCTCTTCGAGCCGTTCGCGCAGCGGTTCCCACTGGCGCAGCAGGGCCTCGTGCGCGAGATCCCGCTCTCCTTCGGCGGATTCGACCAGCAGGCGGGCGTCGAGGAACGCCGCGACGATCGCCTGCTCGTCCTCGGCGAGGTCGGCGACTCGCACCCGGCGGCGGGTCGGGTCCTCCGCGTTCGGCGCCCAGGAGACGAAGCGCAGCAGGGTCCGCAGGACCTTTTCCTTGTCGTGCAGCCGTTCCAGCCTGCCGAGGACCTTGTCCGCCGTGGTCGAGATGGCCTTCTCCACCCGGCCGAAGTCCTCGTACTCGGCGAGCGTGAGGTCGCCGTCCTCGGCGTAGCGCTCGTAGAGGTGGTGCAGGAGGTGCGCCAGCAGCGGGAGGACGTCGGAGTCGGTCCTGGTGGCGTCGTTGAGGATTTCGGCCACCGCTTCGGAGTCGATGTCGACCCCGGCCTTGCGGGCGGGACCGGTGATGACCTGGCGCAGGTCCTGCCTGCGCAGCGGCCGCACCAGGTACGGGTCGCCGAGCAGGATGCCGCTCGGTTCCTGCTGGAACTCCCCGATGAACTCCGTGCGCATGGTGGCGACGACGTGCAGGCGGCGATGTCCGGCCAGCGCACTGTGCAGGAGCGCCATGAACTCCCGGCGGGTCTGGTCGTCGACCTGCGTGACCAGTTCTTCGGCCTGGTCCAGCAGAAGCACCATCGGCCGGTGTCCGCTCCGCGGGCGCACAAGCGCGTCGACGACCGCCGACGGCTCAGCGGATTCCTCGCGGCGCAGCCGGTCGAGCGCTCGCGCGGCGTCGGTGCGCAGGTCGCGGACCAGGTCGTCGCCTTCGGCCGACGCCGCCCGCTCGCCCCAGAAGGTCCGGCACAGCGCGCCGAAGGGGTCGCGGCCCGGGGTCATCGGCCCCAGCACGGTCCAGTGCCGTCGCCGGAGTTGCCGCGCCAGGCCGGAATTCACCAGCGACGACTTGCCCGAGCCGGACGGCCCGGCGACGAGGACGAACCGGTCCCCCGGCCCGTCCAGGCGCTCGTAGAGATCGCGGATCGCCTTGTCCCGGCCGAAGAACACGGTCTCGTGCTCCGGGCCGAACGCCTGCAGGCCGGGGTACGGGTTGCCCTTGTTCCACTCGTGTTCCAGGCGCAGCCTGCGGTGCCGCCAGGCGTAGTAGCCGACCGGCACGACGGTTCCGGCGACGAACAGCGGCAGCGCGCCGTCGTGGACCAGGTTGAACGGCGACGGCCACTTCTCCGCGTCGTCGGTCGCGAGGTTGGTCAGGAACCCCAGTCCCGCACCGTAAAGCAGGACACCGAGATCTCGGAGGGGACGTTGGTCCTGGCGCGCCATGCTCCGTTCATATCACCGGTGCCGCGCGGCCGGTGACCGAAACCGGGACCTCGCACCGGATCTGTCCCGGCGAGGCCGGAATCCGCCCCTACAGCGCGCCCTTCGTCGACGGCACGACTCCGGCGAACCGCGGGTCCGGTTCCACCGCCGCGCGCAGCGCGCGCGCCAGCGCCTTGTACTGCGCCTCGGCGATGTGGTGCGGGTCGCGGCCGTGGATGACACGGACGTGCAGGTTGATCTGCGAGTGGAACGCGATCGACTCGAACACGTGCCGGTTCAGGACGAACGGGTAGTTCCCGCCGATCGTGAAGCTGTTGTACTGCTCCGGCTCGCCGGTGAGCACGCAGTACGAGCGGCCCGACACGTCGACCGCGGCGTGGGCGAGGGTTTCGTCCATCGGGATCCAGGCATCGCCGAAGCGGCGGATGCCCTTCTTGTCCCCGAGCGCCTGGCGCAGGGCCTGGCCGAAGACGATCGCGGTGTCCTCGACGGTGTGGTGGGCGTCGATGTGGATGTCACCGGTCGACTTCACCTTCAGGTCGAAGGCGCCGTGGGTGCCCAGCGCGGTGAGCATGTGGTCGTAGAACGGAACCGTGGTGTCGATGTCGACCCGGCCGGTGCCGTCGAGGTCGAGTTCGACCAGCACCGAGGACTCGCGGGTGGTGCGCTCCACCCTGCCGACCCTGGTTCCTGGCTGGAAGGCGGTCATCCGACGAGCTCCTCACTGACGATCTTGCAGGCGGCCAGGAAGGCGTCGTTCTCCTCCGGCGTGCCGATGGTGACCCGCAGGTGCTGCGGGATGCCGACGTCGCGGATCAGCACGTCGGCGTCGAGGTAGCGCTGCCAGGCCCGGTGCGCGTCCGCGAACCGTCCGAACAGGACGAAGTTGGCGTCGCTGGGAACCGGCGTGAAACCCATGTCCCGCAACGACTTCACCACCCGGTCGCGTTCCTCGGCGAGCTTGTGCACCGAGGCGAGGGTGGCGTCGGCGTGCCGCAGCGACGCCCGCGCGGCGGCCTGCGTCACCGCCGACAGGTGGTAGGGCAGCCGCACCAGCAGCAGCGCGTCGATCACCGCCGGGGCGGCGGCGAGGTAGCCGAGCCTGCCGCCGGCGAAGGCGAACGCCTTGCTCATGGTGCGGCTGACGATCAGCTTCGCCGGGTACTCGCCGATCAGCGTGATCGCGCTGTCCCGCGCGGAGAACTCCGCGTACGCCTCGTCCACCACGACCACGCCGGGCGCCGCGTCGAGCACCGGGCGCAGGTCGGCGAGCGAGATCGACTGGCCGGTGGGGTTGTTCGGGCTGGTCACGAACACCACGTCCGGCCGCCGGTCGAACACGATCCGGGCCGCCTCGGCGCTGTCCAGGCTGAAGTCCGCGCGGCGCGGCGCGGGCAGCCAGTCGGTGCGGGTGCCCGCCGACAGGATCGGGTGCATCGAGTAGGACGGCTCGAACCCGAGCGCGGACCGGCCCGGACCGCCGAAGGCCTGCAGGATCTGCTGGAGCACCTCGTTGGAACCGTTGGCCGCCCACACGTTCGCCGTCGCCACCGGCACCCCGGTCGCCGAGGTCAGGTAGGCGGCCAGGTCCTCGCGCAGCGCGACCGCGTCGCGGTCCGGGTAGCGGTGCAGGTCCGCCGCGGCCTCCCGGACCGACGCGGTCACGTCGGCGACCAGCTCCGGCGGCGGCGGGAAGGGGTTCTCGTTGGTGTTGAGCCGGACCGGGACGTCCAGCTGCGGGGCGCCGTAGGGGCTGCGGCCACGCAGGTCGTCCCGCAACGGCAGATCGGCCAGCGTCGCGTCGCCGCCGAGCACGTCACTCATGGGGCACTACTTTCGTTTCGGTCTGTCTTCAAGCGGCGCAAGCCGCTTAGCCCACCAAAGCAACCGGCACCGCCGCGGGTTCTCAGGCGTTCGCTGGCGAGGACAGCTTTTTCCGTCGTATTGGACATACGTCGGAAAAAGTAACCGCAGCCAGCGGACGCCTGAGGTTCCGCCACCCGCACCGCCACGCAAATCGCCCCCAAGATCTCAAGAAAACCGGGCGGTGACGGCCTGGCCGTGGGCGGGGAGGTCCTCGGCATCCGCGAGCGCGACGACCTGGTCGGCCACGTCGCGCAGCGCCTGCTCCGTGTAGGAGATGACGTGGATGCCGCGCAGGAAGCTCTGCACGCTCAGGCCCGACGAGTGCCGGGCGCAGCCGCCGGTGGGCAGCACGTGGTTGGAGCCCGCGCAGTAGTCGCCCAGCGACACCGGCGCGTACGGGCCGACGAAGATCGCGCCCGCGTTGCGGACCCGGGCGGCGACCGCGTCGGCGTCGGCGGTCTGGATCTCCAGGTGCTCGGCGGCGTAGGCGTCGACCACCCGGATGCCGTCGGCGATGTCGGCGACCAGGATGCAGCCGGACTGCACGCTGGTCAGCGCGGTGCGGATGCGCTCGGTGTGCTTGGTCAGCGGGACCTGCCGCGCCAGCTCGGCGTCCACGGCGTCGGCCAGCTCCGGCGAGGTGGTCACCAGGACGCTGGCGGCGAGCGTGTCGTGCTCGGCCTGGCTGATCAGGTCCGCGGCCACGTGCACCGGGTCGGCGGTGGCGTCGGCCAGCACCGCGATCTCGGTCGGGCCCGCCTCCGAGTCGATGCCGATCAGGCTGCGCAGGTGCCGCTTGGCCGCGGTCACGTAGACGTTGCCGGGGCCGGTGACCATGTCGACCGGTTCCAGCGCGGCGCCGTCGGTGTCGGCCGCGCCGTAGGCGAGCAGCGCGACCGCCTGGGCACCGCCGACGGCCCACACCTCGTCGACGCCGAGCAGCTCGGCGGCGGCCAGGATCGTCGGGTGCGGCAGGCCGCCGAACTCCGCCTGCGGCGGCGAGCACACCACCAGCGACTCCACGCCCGCGGCCTGCGCCGGGACCACGTTCATCACCACGCTCGACGGGTAGACCGCCAGCCCGCCCGGCGCGTAAAGGCCGACCCGCGCCACCGGCACCCACCGCTCGGTCACGGTGCCGCCGGGGGCGACCCGGGTGGTCGTGTCGGTGCGGCGCTGGTCCGCGTGCACCCTGCGGGCGCGGGTGATCGACTCCTCCAGCGCGGAACGCACCGCCGGGTCCAGCTCGGCCAGGGCGCGGCGCAGCTCGGCCGCGTCGACCTTCACCCGATCCGGTCGGACTCGATCGAACTTCTCGGTGAAGTCGAGTACCGCTTCCACACCGCGGTCGCGGACGTCGTCGATCACCGGCCGGACCTGATGCAGCACGTGCTCGACGTCCATCTCGGCGCGGGGCAGCGCGGCCCGCAGCTCTGCGGTGGACGGAACACGACCGCGCAGGTCGGTACGGGTGAGCATGGGCGTCCTTCCGAAGGTCGTCTCGGCGGTGCCGGTTTCTTAGGGGTGTGGGGGGCGTCTCGGGTCCTCCTACCAGGGTAGTCGCACCGCTCCGGAGCGAGCTCGCACGCCCGGTGAAATGGGAAAATGTTCACGCAGACCAATCCACGTAAGTGGGTTGCCAACCCCGGATCCGCTCCTTCAGCCTCTCAAGGTCACCACTCGTGATCGATCGGAGACTCGATGTTCAGCAAACGGCGTACCGCGGCGACCGTCGCAGCCGCCGCCTGCCTGGCCCTGCTCCCGGCAGCCCAGGCCGTGTCGGCCGCCCCGGAACCGAAACCGGCGCCAGCGACAGCCGCCACCGACGGCAGCGCGGTCTACGCGGTGCCGAACACCGACAGCCGCAGTCGAACCGAGATCAACCGCACCGGCGCGCAGGTCCTGTCCGTGGACGAGGCCGGCGTCGCCACCGTCGAGGCGACCCCCGAGCAGGCCGAGAAGCTGCGCGCCGCCGGGCTGGCCCCGCAGCAGAAGGAGACCGTCGCCGACGCGATGGCCCGGATCAACGGGAACTCGCCCGCCAAGATCGGCGTGAAGGACTTCCCGGAGGAGGACCAGGGCTTCCACAACTTCGAC
>NZ_BAAAUX010000007.1:48553-190646 GCF_039534165.1 Saccharopolyspora taberi
TCCAGCGTCGGCAAGTCCTTCGAGGGCCGGGACATCCCGCTGCTCAAGATCAGCGACAACGTCGCGCAGGACGAGGACGAGCCCGAGGTGCTGTTCAACTGCAACCAGCACGCTCGTGAGCACCTGACCACCGAGATGTGCCTGCGGATCGTCAACCGCTTCACCGACGGATACGCCAACGACCCGGCCGTCAAGGACATGGTCGACAACCGCGAGATCTGGGTCGTCCCGGTGACCAACCCGGACGGCTCGATCTACGACGTCGAGTCCGGCCAGTACCAGGGCTGGCGGAAGAACCGGCAGGACACCGGCACCGACACCAACCGCAACTTCGACTACAAGTGGAACTGCTGCGGCGGTTCCAGCGACGACCCGAACGCCGAGGACTATCACGGTCCGCACGCCGCCTCGGCGCCCGAGGTCGCGGCGCTGCAGAAGTGGGTCGACTCCCGCGTGGTCAACGGCCAGCAGCAGATCAGGGCCCACATCGACTGGCACACCTACTCCGAGCTGGTCCTGTGGCCCTTCGGGCACACCAGCGACGACGTCACCGACGGCATGACGCAGGAGGAGTACGACCGGTTCGCCAAGGTCGGCGGCGAGATGGCGCAGACCAACGGCTACACCCCGCAGCAGTCGAGCGACCTCTACGTCACCGACGGCGACACCACCGACTGGATGTGGGGCAAGCACAAGATCTTCTCGTTCACCTTCGAGATGTTCCCGTCCAACGGCGGCGGCATCGACGGGTTCTACCCGGACGACGAGGTCATCGAGAAGGAGACCACCCGCAACGACGCGGCCGTGGACATCCTGCTCCGCGAGGCCGGCGCCTGATCCGCCTGGCGCTGGGGCGAGGAGGCCCGGGGTTGCCGACGCGGCCCCGGGCCTTCCGCTTTCCCGGAGCACCCGGCCCGACAGCCGGTCTCCGGTGCCCTGGGATGTGAGAATCCGCAGGTGGACAGTGTGGTGTTCAACCTCGGTCTGGTGCTGTTGTTCGTGCTCGTCGGCGGGTACTTCGCCGCCGCCGAGATCGCACTGGTGTCGCTGCGCGAGGGGCAGGTGCGCAAGCTCGCCGAGCACGGGCGCGGCGGTGCGCGGGTGGCCCGGCTGCGGTCGGACTCCAACCGGTTCCTGTCGGCGGTGCAGATCGGCGTCACCTTCGCCGGGTTCTTCGCCTCCAGCTACGGCGGCGCCACCATCGCGGTCCGGCTGCAACCCGGGCTGGAGGGCTGGGGGCTGCCCGCCGCGCTGGCCGCGACCGTCTCGCTGGTGCTGGTGACGCTGCTGGTTTCCTACCTGTCGCTGGTCCTCGGCGAGCTGGTGCCCAAGCGCTTGGCGCTGCAACGCACCGAGCGGGTCTCGCTGGCCACCGCCGGAGTGCTCGACGGCCTGGCCACGGTGTGCAGGCCGCTGATCTGGCTGCTGTCGAAGTCGACCGACGGCGTGGTGCGGCTGCTGGGCATCGACCCGGGTTCCCACCAGCAGGAGGTCAGCCAGGAGGAGCTGCGGGACATGGTGCGCACCAGCGAGCAGCTGACCGTCGAGGAGCGCAAGCTGCTCGACGACGCGTTCAGCGCGGCCGACCGGGTGCTCAGCGAGGTGATGGTCCCGCGCACCGAGGTGGACTTCCTGGACCGCACGATGTCGCTGGCCGACGCGGTGGAGGAGGTCTCGGACAAGCCGCACTCGCGGTACCCGGTCATCCGCGACACCGCCGACGACGTCGTCGGGTTCGTCCACGTCCGCGACCTGCTGACCAAGGGCGCCGCGGAGGTTTCGACCATCGGCGAGCTGGCCCGGCCGGTGACCGCGCTGCCCGCGAGCAAACCGGTGCTGGCCGCGCTGACGGTGATGCGGCGGCGCGGCGGGCACCTGGCGGTGGTGGTCGACGAGTACGGCGGGACGGCGGGCATCGTGACCGTCGAGGACCTGGTGGAGGAGGTCGTCGGCGAGATCTGGGACGAGTACGACGCCGGAGCGGTCCCGGCGCGGCCGTCGCCCGCGGGGACGCAGGAGGTCGACGGGCTGCTGCACCGCAGCGAGGTGGAGGAGCAGACCGGGATCGAGCTGCCGGAGGGCCCGTTCGACACGCTCGCGGGATTCGTGCTCAACGGCCTCGGGAGGATGCCGGTCGAGGGCGACTTCGTGGAGGCGCTGGGGCACCGGTTCACCGTGCGGGCGATGGACGGCCGACGGATCGCCCGGGTGTTGATCACCCGGGTTGAGCCTGCGGATTGAGTCCGCGGAGTGAGTCGGCCGTTCGGGGAGGCCAGTCCTTTTCCGACGCATGGGACTCCGAAGCGGCAGGACCGCTTCGGGCCGCGCGGATTGGCCCCGGCCGAGCGGTCCGTCCACACAGGACACGCCGGCCGCCCCGGGCGAGCCAATCCGCGCTCCGCGTCACGACATCAGCAGAACCACGGCTCCCACCACGATGCCGATGACGACCACGGCCGCCGCCGTGATCATCACCCCCCGCAGCTTCGGCCGTTCCTGCGCGACCTCGCTCTGCGCGCGCTCGCGCCACTGCATGAACGTGGTGCCTTCGCCCTCGCTCACGATCTCTCCCCTGCTCGTCGGGTCGGTCCCTCGGACGCATGGCGTGCGACCGGCGGTTCCAACCTTGTCACAACGCCTCAGCGAGATCCGAGCCGCACGGTCCGCCGCGCCCAGCGTTCCAGCAGGCCGTCGTCGTGGCTGATGGCCAGCACCCCGGTCCGGTCCGCCGCCACCCGGTCCTCGACCACCCGGACGAGGGATGCCGTGGTGGAGGCGTCGAGCATCGCGGTCATCTCGTCGCAGATCAGGTAGCGCGGGCGCAGCGCGAGCGCGCGGGCCAGGCAGGCGCGCTGCAACTGGCCGTCGCTGACCTCGTGCGGCCTGCGCCCGAGCAGCTCCTCGGTCAGCCCGACCAGGTCCGCGAGCTCGGCGACCCGGTCCGCCGTCCCGGTGGCGCGCAGCGGCTCGGCCACGATCTCGCGCAGCGTGAACCGCGGGTCGACCGCCGGGCGCGGCTGCTGGAAGACCACACCGATCGCGGTGCGCTGCTCGCGCGGTGCGGAGTGGCGGAACCCGGTGACCGGCGCGCCGTCCACCGCGACCTGCCCGGCCCACGGGCGCTGGAGCAGCGCCAGCACCCGGGCCAGCGTCGACTTGCCGCAGCCGCTCGGCCCCGACAGGCCGACGACCTCGCCCGGCGCGATCTCGATGTCGACGCCGTCGAGCACCGGCACTCCCCTGCGGTATCCGGCGACCAGGCCGGTCCCGGTCAGCACGGCGGGTGCGCGGCGACCCAGCGGTCGCCGTGGGCTCGCAGTTCCGGATCTCCCGTGCAGGAGCCGGACGGACAGCGCTGGCAGAACACGCAACCCCATTCCCGTTCGAGGCGGTCGAGTTCGGTCAGGGCGGGCGGATGACCCGGGATCGGCTCGAAGCCGCCCTCCGGCAGCGCGCCGAGCAGACCCGCGGTGTACGGGTGCCAGGGATCGGCGAAGACCTCCTCGGCGGGCCCGGCCTCGACGATCCGGCTCGCGTACATCACCGCGACATCGGTGGCGACCCGCTTGGCCGCGGTCAGGTCGTGGGTGATCAGCAGTACCGCGCGGTCGTCGGCCGCGGTCTCGGCCAGGAGGTCCACCGTCCTGTGGACCAGTGGGCGATCCAGTCCGGTGGTCGGTTCGTCAGCCAGCAGCACCGGTGGATCGCCCGCCAGCGCCAGCGCGATCGCGACCCGCTGCGCCATGCCGCCGGACAGCTCGTGCGGGTAGTGGTCGAGCTCGTCCGGGCGCAGGCCGACGCGTTCGGCGAGCTCGTCGGGGCCCGCGCCCGAGCCCAGCGCGCGGATCGCTTCGACGAGCTGGCTGCGCGCGGTGCGCACCGGGGTCAAGTGCGTGCCCGCCGACTGCGGCACCAGCCCGATCCGCCGCCCGCGCACCCGCTCGGCCAGCACCTGCTCCGGCGCCGACAGCAGCTCGACGTCGCCGGTCACCGCCCGGCCGCGGACCTGCGCGTTGGCCGGGAGCAGCCCGAGCAGCGCCGAGGCCAGCACCGACTTCCCGCAGCCGGACTCCCCGACCAGCGCCAGCACCCGGCCGCGCTCCAGGCGCAGCGACGCGTCGGTGACCGCGCGGACCTCGCCGCGCCTGCCGAGCAGGAAGCGCACCGACAGCCGGTCCAGTTCCAGCAGGCTCCCGGTGCTGCCAGAACCAACGCTCACAGCACCAACATTCCCAGCACCAACGCTCACAGCGCCAACTCCGATCTGCGGCGGGGGACGACCCGGTCCCGCCAGGTCGCGGCCAGCCCGGACACCGCCAGCGTGGTGGCCACCAGCAGCAGCGACGGGAACGCGACGATCCACCACGCGCCCAGCAGCACCGCCTCCCGGCCGTCGCCGAGGATGTTGCCGATGCTGGCCAGGTGCGGCGGCAGCCCGAGCCCGAGGAAGCTCAGCGCGGTCTCGTGCCACACCGCGTGCGGCACCAGCAGCACCGCCGAGAGCGCGGCCTGCGGCACGACCGCGGGCAGCAGGTGCCTGCGCAGGATCCGCATCCGCGTCGAGCCGCCCGCGACGGCGGCGTCGATGTAGGGGCGTTCGCGCAGCGACAGCACTTCCGCGCGGACGATCCGCGCGACGGTCGTCCAGTGCGTGAGCGCGATCGAGAGCATGACCGCGCCGAGGCTTCCCCGGTACAGCGCGACGATCACGATGCCCAGCAGCAGGTGCGGCACCGAGTTGACGGTGTCGACCGCGCGCATCAGCAGCCGGTCGGTCCAGCCGCCGACCGCGCCCGCGACCGCGCCGACCAGCGATCCGAGCACTGTGGACACCACCGCGCTGACCGCGGCCACCAGCAACGAGATCCGCAGCCCGGCCAGCGACTGCACGAGCAGGTCCCGGCCGCCGGAGTCGGTGCCGAACGGGTGCGCCGGGCTCGGCGCCAGCCGGACCGAGTCGTAGTCGACGAGGTCGCCGCCGCCGAGCACCGCGGGCACGACCAGCGCCCCGAGCACCAGCGCGGCCAGGGTCGCCGCCGACCACCGCAGCCGCCCGTACCCGGAGGTCGTGCGCCCGCGCGGCGTGCCCGCGCGCCTGCGGCCCGCGGGGATCCAGGTGGCCTGGGCGCTCGCCCGTCCAAGATCGTGATCAGCCATCGGCGGCCACCCTCGGGTCGAGCGCGATCGCGGCGATGTCGGCGCACAGCGAGCCGAGCAGCACGGCGGCGGTCGCGGTCAGCGTCAGGATCGCCAGCAGCGGGTAGTCGACGGCGGTGGCCGCGGTGACCACGGCGGCGGCGACGCCGGGCCAGGAGAAGACCTCCTCGACCAGCACCGCACCGGTCACCAGCTCCGGCACCCGGGCACCGATCAGCGTCACGAACGGCAGCAGCGCGGTCGGCAGCGCGTGCCGGAGGACCACCGCGCGCTCGCCGAGCCCGCGCGCCCGCGCGCCGGTGACGTGGTCCTCGGCGAGCGAGGCCAGCATCGACTGCCGGACGTGCAGCACCAGCCACGGCGACTGTGAGATCCCCAGCACCAGCGCGGGAAGCGCGAGGTGTTCGGCGATCTGGCCGGAGGTCAGCGCGCTGCCCGCGTCGGTCAGCCCGGCGACCGGCAGCCAGCCGAGGCCGAGCGCGAACACCGCGATCGCCAGCAGCGCCAGCACGAACGGCGGTACGCCCTCCAGCGCGTGCCCGATCGCGGTGACCAGCCGGTCGGTCCAGCCGCCCTGCCGCCAGGCCGCGACCGTGCCCAGCACCAGCGCGATCAGCACGGCCAGCGCGAGCCCGGTGGCGGCCAGCAGCAGCGTCCACGGCAGCCGCTCGGCGAGGACCTGCGCGACCGGCTGGCGCAGCGAGCGGGAGTTTCCGAGATCGCCTTGCAGAACTCCGGTCAGCCAGCGCCAGAACTGCACCAGCACCGGGTCGTCGAGCCCGAGCTCAGCGCGCACCCGGGCGACGTCGGCGGCCGAGGCGCTGAACAGTTCCACTCCGTAGTACTGGTGGACCGGGTCGAACGGGGACGCCGCCGCGAGCAGGAACACCCCGACCGCCACCACCGCCAGCACGGGCACCGCGAAGCCGAGCCTGTGCAGGACCAGGCGCGTGATGGCACGGCTCACGGCTTCGGTTTCCAGGCTTCGAGGTTCCACCACGGGCCCCAGGTCGTGCCGTGGGTGTGCGGCTCGACCGGCGGCTGGTAGCCGTCCCACTTCCCGTCGCGCATCACGTAGCTGTGGTCGACGAACGCCAGGTACACCTGGCCGGGATCGGCGACGTAGGCGCGCTGCGCCCGCTTGTAGGACTCCGCCCTGGCGGCGGGATCGGTGTTCTGCCGCCCGCTGTCGAGCGCGGCGTCGACCTCGGCGTTGCGGTAGCGGCCGGGGTTGTTGTACGTGCCGGTGCCGATCACCGACGAGTGCAGCGCGGAGTACATCTGCGGGTCGGGGTCGATCGGGTTGCCGCCGCCGAGCACGATCCCGTCGGTGGCGATCCGCCCGGCGACCGCGGAGCGGTCCACACCGGCCAGCTCGACCTCGATGCCGACGGCCTTGGCGTCGGAGGCGAAGGCGCGGGCGAGGTCCTTGCGCAGGCTGTCGTCGGCGAAGTACATGACGGTGAACTTCGCGCGCTGCCCGCCGCGCTGGCGGATCCCGTCCGGTCCGGCGGTCCAGCCCGCGTCGTCGAGGATCTTCGCCGCCCTGGCCCGGTCGAAGCCGAACCGCGCGGCGGGCTCGTGGTAGGCGCCCATCGACTCCGGGACCGGCGCGTACGCGGGCGTGCCGTGCCCGCCGAGCAGTGCCTGGATCATGCCCTCGCGGTCGACGGCGTGGTTGAGCGCGAGCCGCACCGCCCGGTCACCGGCGACCGGGTGCTCGTTGGGCAGCGCGATCGTGCGGAAGTCGGCCGTGCGGTGGTGCACGGTCCGGTAGCCGTCCCGGCCGACGCTCTGCGCGAGCACCGGCGGGAGCACGGTGCCGTCGAACTCGCCGGACTGGAGGCGCTGGGCGCGGGTGTTGTCGTCCTTGGCGAACACGACCGTGACCTTGCCGACCGCGGGCGGGCCGGCCCAGTACGCCGGGTTGGCCTCCCAGGTCATCTGGTCGCCCTGCCGCCACTCGACCAGCCGGTACGGGCCGGTGCCGACGGGCTTGGTGTTGAGCTCGGAGCTCTCCAGCGAAGCGGGCTGGGCCAGCTTCTCGGCGGGGACGATGCCCAGCACGAGCTTCGACGGCCACGCCGAGTACGGGATGTTCAGGTCGAAGCGGACCGTGCGCGGGTCGAGGGCCGTCACGTTGGCGAGCATCGAGAAGTCGGAGGAAATCGTTGCGGCGTAAGCCGGATCGATGGCCGCGCGGTAGGTCGCCACGACGTCGTTGGCGTCGAACGGGGTGCCGTCGTGGAAGGTCACGCCCTCGCGCAGCCGGACCGTCCAGGACTTGGCGTCCGAAGTGGACTGCGGCGGTTCGGCGGCCAGCGCGGGGCGCAGGCTGCTGGTGCCGTCGAAGGCGAGCAGTCCGTCGTAGAACTTCGCCGCGCCTTCCTCGCCGTAGCCCAGCAGCGGGTTCAGGCTCTCCGGCTCGTAACCGTCGGCGAGCAGCATCGAGCCGGGGTCCGAACTCGCACCGGGGGTCGTTGGAGCGGTGCACGCGCCCAGCAGCGCCAGGGCGGCCGGGGCGGCGATGAGGAGTCCTCGACGATTGAGCACTCAAGCACCTTAGGTGCTGTTGCAAGTGCTTCTCAACAATGGGTTGGTTGCATTACAGGCACCTTCGGGTCGCGCTCAGCCCTTCAGCAGCACGCGCTGGGTCTCCTCCAGGTGCGCGGTGATCGCCTTCGCGCTCGCCTCGGCGTCGCCGGAAGCCAGCGCCTCGATGATCGCCTCGTGCTCGGCCAGCACCGCCTCCCGGCGGTCGGCGGCGCGGAACAGCGCGACGACACCGGCCCGGATCTGCCGCGCGCGCAGCCCGTCGTAGCTCCGGTCCAGCATCTCGTTGCCCACCGCGTGCACGAGCGCCGCGTGGAAGGCGTGGTCCCGGTCGATGAACTCGTGCGGGTCGTCGGCAGCCCGGAGCGCGCGCTGCCCCTCGAGTTCGGCACGCATGCGCTCCAGCGGAACCGCCGCCAGCTCCAGCGCCCGGCGCGCCGCGTAGCACTCGATCATGCCGCGGACCTCGAACAGCTCCCGGATCTCCTTGCCGCCGACCGGCGGGACGTAGGCGCCGCGCTTGGGCACGAGCTGCACCAGTTCCTCCGCCGCGAGCAGCAGCAACGCCTCCCGGATCGGGGTGCGCGAGACGCCGATCTCGTCGGCCAGGGCCTGCTCGTTGACGAACCGCCCCTGCATCGAGGGGTCGCCCAGGACCACCTCCTTGAGGTGGTCGTAGGCGAGCTGCCGTCCCGAGGTCATCCGGGGGCTCCTCCTGATCTCGGCCGTGCACCGCGACCGCAGTCTTGCATATTGTTCGTATACAGCAGTCGACGCAGAAGGGCGGAACCGCTGATGCGGATCGCACTGTGCCAGATCGTCTCCACCCCCGACCCGAAGGCGAACCTGGAGCTGGTCGCCGACGGCGTGCGCCGCGCCGCCGAGGCCGGTGCGGAGCTGGCGGTGTTCCCGGAAGCCACGATGGCGTGCTTCGGCGTGAAGCTCGGGCCGCTGGCCGAACCGCTCGACGGGCCCTGGGCGGGAGAGGTGCGGAGGCTGGCCGACGAGGCAGGCATCGCCGTGGTGGCCGGCATGTTCACGCCTGCCGACGACGGCCGGGTCGGCAACACGCTGCTGGTCACCGGCCGCGGCCTCGACGAGCACTACGACAAGATCCACCTCTTCGACGCCTTCGGCTTCGAGGAGTCGCGGAACGTCGCGCCCGGCGACCGGCCGCTGACCGTCCGGCTCGGCGGGACCACGGTCGGCTTCGCCACCTGCTACGACGTCCGGTTCCCCGGCCTGTACACGGCGCTGGCCGACCAGGGCGCGTCGGTGATCGTCACCTCCGCGTCCTGGGGCGCGGGCGAGGGCAAGCGCGAGCAGTGGGAGCTGCTGGTGCGCGCCCGCGCGCTGGACTCCACGTCGTGGGTGGTGGCCTGCGGCCAGGCCGACCCGCGCAGCGTCGGCCGCGAGCCCAGCGGCAAGGCGCCGACCGGGGTCGGCTTCAGCACGGTCGCCACCCCGCTGGGCGCGGTGCACGCGCAGCTGGGCGCCGAGCCGGACGTCCTCGTCGTCGACCTCGACCCGGACGCGGTGCGGGAGGCCCGGCGCGCGGTGCCGGTCCTGCTCAACCGGCGGTTCTGACGGTCCGCCGGTAGGCGATGACCGCGAGCGCGACCCCGACGGCGAGCACGGCGCTGGTGATCAGGCTGCCCTCGACGCCGAACTGGCCGCCGGTCAGCAGCGACGTGCTGCCGGTGGCCACCTCGGCGTCGAACAGCGTGGTCCGCAGGTTCATGCCGGAGACCTCGACGCCGAAGACGTTGCCCTGGAACCAGTTCCAGACCGCGTGGAACGCGCACACGCCCCACAGCCCGCCCTCGGCCAGCGCCCAGAACACCAGCAGCAGCGAGATCAGCGCCAGGTTCAGGCCCGGGACGACCCCGACCCCGGCGTTCGCGCCGTGCAGCGCGGTGAACACGACCGCCTGGACGACGACCGCGGCGGTCAGGCCCCACTTCCGGTAGGTGGTCTGGAGCAGGTAGCCGCGGGTGACGATCTCCTCGGTGCTGGCCTGCACCGCGAACCCGGCCAGCGCCAGCAGCACCCCGGCCGCCTGCGCGGGAACCGGACCGTCCATCGTGAACTGTCCACTCACGACGTTGGCCAGCACCGGGATCGACAGCGCCACCGCGGCACCGGCAGCGCCCAGGGCCAGGCGCTGGGGAACGCGGCTCGCGGGCAGGAACCCGACGCTGCCGAAGGGGCGGCCCTCCCTGAACCGGATCCACAGCCACAGCAACGCCGTCGTGCCGCCGAAGGCCAGCATCAGCACCATCTGGTCGGCCAGCGCCAGCCGCGGTTCGAGCAGCCCCGCCCCGGCGCCGGTGACCAGCGCCAGGACGAGCAGCGCCACCGCCTGCCCGACGAACAGGCACCCGAGCAGCACGACCAGCGCCAGGACCGGGCCGGTCGGCCGCCGGGCCAGGAAGATCCCGTCGAGCAGCGGTGACGGTGACTTGGCGCGTTCGCTCAGTTGCATGCCGCGCATCTTGCCGTTCGCACAGGACTTCGATCCGGCGCACCGCGTTTCGCGCCCTTCCAAGCGGTCCACAGCAGGGTGAGCACGGCGAGCGCGGCCAGGCCCACCAGCAGGACCGGCGCCGGAAGCCGGCTTTCCAGAACGGCCAGCAGGTACGGAACGCCGAATCCGAGGTAGGCCAGGGCCTGGAACGCTGCGGTGAGCCGGGCGAGGTCGTCGGCGCCCGCCATCCGTTGCACCTCGATCAGGCCGCACACGAGACAACACCCGTAACCCGCTCCCAGCACCGCCGACCCCACTGCGACCAGGACCGGCTGCGACACGGCCACCGCGCCGGCGCTGAGCAGCAAACCCAGTGCCACGATCCCCAGCGAGGTGGCGATGAGGTGCGGCTTCGCCGGACGGTCGACCCGCCGGGCCAGCGGCTGCACCGCGATCCCCGCGATCATGGTCACCGCGGTCACCACCGCGCCGAACAGCAGCGCGCCGTCGCCGAGGTGACCGCGGACGAGCCCGGGCAGGTAGGCGAGCCCGACCGACGACGCGCCGAACACCCACGGTGCGAGCGGGACGACAACAGCGCGGAACCGGCGCGCCGCTTCGGGATTCAGCCGCACGGGTGTCCACAGTGCTGCGTCGAGGTTCGCCGGACGGGTTTCCCGGGTCCGCGCGACCAACGGGATCGCCAGGGCGGTCAATGCCAGGTGTGGCACGTATGCCGAAACGGTCGGCGAAGGCGCCCATTGCGCCAGCAGTCCCGCGACCAGCGGACCTCCGGCGAAGCCCGCGGTCATCGCCACTGCCGCGCGCCGCGCGCCGGAGTTCCGCTCGCGTTCGGAACCGGAGGACAACTCCTTGATCCAGGCCGTACCGGCGCTGAAAGCAGCGCCGCTGGCCATGCCCGCGACCAGGCGGCCGGCGAACAACCACGGCAGCGATTCGCCACCGATGATCAGCAGCACGCTCGCGAGCAGCGATGTCACCAGCGCAGCGACGACGAGTCGGCGGCGACCGTGCTTGTCGGACGCGGGTCCACCGAGGAAAAGCCCGGGGATCAACCCGACGGCGTAAAGCCCGTAAGTCGCCTGGAGCATCGGTGCCGAGACGTCCGAACGGGTCTGGTACATCAGCAGCAGCAGCGGAGCGAACTGGTTGGCTCCCCAAGCCACCGCCGCTACCCCCAGGCCGACCGCGATCCACTCCCGTTTCCGCATGCCTGCCATGTTCGGGAGATCGCGCGCTCGCGACCAGTGACCAGATCGCCATGGTTCGTACAATTCCGGCCATGTCCACGGTCGCGCTGGCCGTCGCCGACGGCACGACGCTGTTCGAGCTCGCCATTCCCTGTGCCGTCTTCGGCTCGCCCCGCCCGGAAGGGGCGGGCAGTTGGTACGAACTGGCGGTCTGCGCCGACCCCGGCGCCCGCGTCGGGGAATGGCTCCGCGTGGAAACCCCGCACAGCCTCGAAGAAGTGGCCACCGCGCAGACCGTTGTCGTCCCCGCCTGCGACCAGGTCGTGACCAGTCCGCCGCCGGAACTCGTCGACGCCGTGCGCGCGGCCCACGAGCGCGGCGCGCGCATCGCGTCGATCTGCACCGGTGCCTTCGTGCTGGCCGCGGCCGGACTGCTCGACGGGCGGCGGGCGACCACGCACTGGATGCACGCCCACGAGCTGGCTCACAGGCATCCCGATGTCGAGGTCGATTCGCGCGTGCTCTACGTCGACGAGGGCGACATCCTCACGTCGGCCGGTCAGGCCGCGGGGATCGACCTGTGCCTGCACATGGTCCGGAAGGATCACGGTGCGGCCGTCGCCAACGCCGTCGCCCGCAGGCTCGTCGTCGCTCCGCACCGCGCCGGTGGTCAGGCGCAGTTCATCGCCCAACCGCTGCACGCCCGGGGCGGCAACGGGTTGAGCGACCTGCTGGCCTGGGCCGTCGAGCGCCTGCACGAACCGCTGACCACCGCGGACCTGGCCCGGCAGGCCCGGATGAGCCCGCGCAGCCTCGGGCGGCACTTCCGCACCGCCACCGGAACCAGCCCCCTCCAGTGGCTCCTGGCCCAGCGGATCCGCCGGGCGCAGGAACTCCTGGAGACCTCCGACGACAGCGTCGAGCAGATCGCCCGCAGCTGCGGCCTGGGAACGGCGACCACGCTCCGGCGCCACTTCAACACCGCCGTCGGCGTGCCGCCCGACGCGTACCGCCGCACGTTCCGCAGCGGCACCCGGCTCGTGCGACCGCGATGACCTACATGTCCAGCCCCAGGTCCAGCGCCGGGGAGGAGTGCGTCAGACCGCCGACGGCGAGGTACTGCACGCCGGTCTCGGCGTAGGCGCGGGCCACCTCCAGCGTGAGCCCGCCGGACGCCTCCAGCTCGGTCCGCGGCGACGCCAAAGCCGTGCGGCGGACGGCTTCGGCGCACTGCTCGGGCGTGAAGTTGTCCAGCAGCACCAGTTCCACCTCCTCGGCGAGGACCGCGTCGAGTTCGTCCAGGGTGGACACCTCGACCTCCATCGGCAGCCCCGGCGCGTGCGCGCGGCAGGCGCGGACCGCCGCGACCGCCGAACCGGCGGCCACCACGTGGTTGTCCTTGATCAGCACCGCGTCGCCCAGCCCCAGCCGGTGGTTGGTCCCGCCGCCGCAGCGCACCGCGTACTTCTGCGGCAGCCGCAGGCCGGGCAGCGTCTTGCGGCTGTCCCGGATCCGGCAGCCGGTGCCCGCCACCGCCGACACCCACGCCGCCGTGGCGGTCGCGATGCCGGACAGGTGGCACAGCAGGTTCAGCGCCGTGCGCTCCGCCGTGAGCAGCCCGCGCACCCGCGCGCGCACGCGCAGCGCGCAGTCGCCCGGTTCCAGCCGGTCACCATCGGTGCGCGAGGACAGGACCTCGTAGTCTCCCAGCACCGCATCCAGCACCGCGCGGACCAGCGGCAGACCCGCCAGCACGCCCGCGCGCCGGGTGTTGAAACCCGCCTCGGCGACCGCGTCGGCGGGCACCGTCGCCTCGGTCGTCGCATCCGGCCCGTAGCGCAGGTCCTCGTCGAGCGCGGCGCGGACCAGCGCCTTGGCCTCGGCCGGCCCAAGGCCCGCGATCATGCCACCCCTCCGATCAGCTCCGGCTCGGTCCGGATCAGCCAGCCCGACACGTCCAGCCGCAGCGCGATGCTGCGCCGCCAGCGCGCGTCGTCGGTGTCGGGGTAGTCCGTGCGCCGGTGGCAGCCTCGCGACTCGTTGCGGGTCTGCGCGGCCAGCAGCAGCGCCTGCGCGGTCAGCGCCAGCGACGAGTCCTCGACCGCCTGCCTGCTGTCGAGCGGCCGGACCGCACCCGCCCGGTCCAGCATCGTGGCCGCCTCGGACAGCGCCTCGGCCTCCCGGCGGATGCCCGCGGCGCGGCTCATCGTGCGTTGCAGCAGATCGCGGTCCACCACGGCCGCCGACGCACCCGCCACGTCCGGGCTGGACCTGCGGGTCCGCAGCCCGCACCGCCGGTCGTGCGCGACCGCATCGGCGGCCCGGCCGCCGACGACCAGCCCCTCCAGCAGGCTGTTGGACGCCAGCCGGTTCGCACCGTTCAGTCCGGTGCAGGCGACCTCCCCCGCCGCGTAGAGGCCCGGCACCGTGGTCCTTCCGTCCACACTGGACAGAACTCCGCCGCAGGAGTAGTGCGCGGCGCTGGTCACCGGGATCGGCTCCCGCACCGGGTCGATCCCGGCCGCGCGGCAGGCCGCGAAAACCGTCGGGAACCGCTCGGCGAACCCCGCGCCGATGCCGGTGGCGTCCAGGTACACGTACCCGGCACCGGTTTCGTCCGCTCGCCGGTAGATCGCCGCCGACACCACGTCGCGCGGCGCCAGGTCCTCCAGCGGGTGCTGACCGGCCATGACCCGCTCACCGTTGACGTCGACCAGCACCGCGCCCTCGCCGCGCACCGCCTCGGTGATCAGCGGCCTGCGCCCGCGCGCACCGCCCGGCGCGTAGAGGACCGTCGGGTGGAACTGCACGAACTCCAGGTCCGCGACCACGGCTCCGGCCCGCAGCGCCAGCGCGACACCGTCCGCGGTGGCGACGTCGGGGTTGGAGGTGGCCGAGTAGAGCTGTCCGAGACCGCCGGTCGCGAGCAGCACCGCGGGCGCGTGCACCACGCCCTGCCGACCTTCGGCGTCGAGCGCGACCGCACCGGCGATCGCGCCCCGGTCATCGCGCAGCAGCTCGACCACGCAGTGCCGCTCCAGCACCGGAATTCCGCCGTCCCGCGCGGCATCCGACAGCGCCCGCTGCACCTCGGCCCCGGTCGCGTCACCACCGGCGTGGATCACCCGGAACGAGCTGTGCCCGCCCTCGCGGGTGCGCGACAGCGAGCCGTCGGCGTCGGTGTCGAACAGCGCACCCAGCGCGCGCAGCCGGTCGATCGCCTCGGAGCCCGCGCCGAGGATCGACCGCACCGCCGCCCGCGAGCACAGGCCCGCACCGGCGGTCATGGTGTCCTCGACGTGACCGCGGACGCTGTCGGCCGGGTCGTGCTCGTCCGGGCGGAAGACGGCGACCCCGCCCTGCGCCCACGACGTGTTGCCCGCACCGGCGGCGTCCTTGCTCACCACCAGAACCCGCAGTCCCAGTTCCCGCGCCCGCAGCGCGGCGGTCAGCCCCGCGACACCGGAGCCGACCACGACCAGGTCGGCACCGGACTCCCAGGTCATTCGCCGCCCCCGGGCTTGCCGATGGCGATCATCCGCTCCACCGAACCGCGCGCCCGCTCGGCGACGTCGGCGGGCACGTCGACCTCGTCGGCCCCGTCCCGCAGGCAGCGCAGCAGCGCCGCCGGGGTGATCATCTTCATGTAGCGGCAGGAGGCGCGGTCGTTGACCGCGCGGAAGTCGATCTCCGGCGCGGCCCGGCGCAGCTGGTGCAGCATCCCGACCTCGGTGGCCACCAGCACCGACTTGGCCCCGGTCTCGCGGGCGGCGTCGAGCATCCCGCCGGTCGACAGGATCTTGACCCGTTCCTCGGGCAGCGTGCCCTCGCCCGCCAGGTACAGCGCGGAGGTCGCGCAGCCGCACTCGGGGTGGATGAACAGGTCCGCGTCCGGGTTCTCGGCCGCGCGGGAGGCAAGCTCGGGACCGTTGATCCCGGCGTGCACGTGGCACTCGCCGGCCCAGACGTGCAGGTTCTCCCGGCCGGTCGCGCGCCGGACGTGGGCGCCGAGGAACTGGTCCGGGCAGAACAGCACCTCCCGGTCGGCCGGGATGGAGCGCACCACGTCGACGGCGTTGGAGGAGGTGCAGCAGATGTCGGTCTCGGCCTTCACGTCCGCGGTGGTGTTGACGTAGGACACCACGACCGCGCCCGGGTGCTGGGCCTTCCACTCCCGCAGCTGCTCGGCGGTGATCGAGTCGGCCAGCGAGCAGCCCGCCCGCTCGTCCGGGATCAGCACGGTCTTGTCCGGACTGAGGATCTTGGCGGTCTCGGCCATGAAGTGCACCCCGCAGAACACGATGGTGCTTGCGCTGCTCTCGGCCGCGATCCGGCTCAGCGCCAGCGAGTCCCCGGTGTGGTCGGCCACGTCCTGGATCTCGGGCAGCTGGTAGTTGTGCGCCAGCAGCACGGCGTCGCGCTCGCGCGCGAGGTGGCGGACCTCCTCGGCCCACCGCTCGTCCGGGAGCACCCCGGTGTAGCCCGCGTCGGTCCGCTCCGACGTGCCCGCGAGCACCTGTCCGGTAGCCGCCATGTCGTCCTCCTCACGTGCGTCGCGGACAGACCCGCGACCAGTCGGCCGCGCGGTCCGGGAGGACCCGGCCCGCGCTTCCCCCTCCCCGGCGCGTGCCCGCCGGAAGGGTCTGATCCACCCCGGATGCCAGGCCCCGAGGTTTTCGCCTTAGAATCGAAAACGTGCCACATCGTAACACCCGAACGAGCGACGACAACGGCGACGCAGCTCACGAGGTGCTGGGGGCGGTGCTCCAGGCGCGCGACGGCGACCTGCGGGTGCTGCTCTGGCAGCGCGCCCAGCAGCCGCACCTCCACCGCTGGGCGCTGCCCGGCGGACGGCTGGCGGCCACCGAGGACGTGGAGACCTCCATCCGGCGCCAGCTGGCCGA
This sequence comes from Saccharopolyspora taberi, assembly GCF_039534165.1. Lineage (NCBI taxonomy): Bacteria > Bacillati > Actinomycetota > Actinomycetes > Pseudonocardiales > Pseudonocardiaceae > Saccharopolyspora > Saccharopolyspora taberi. The sequence goes on from NZ_BAAAUX010000007.1 coordinate 64,846, forward strand.
GAAGGTCGATGTGCACAAGCTCAGCCACGTCGAGCAGATCTCGGTGTTCAGCGCCCCGGACCGGTTCCCCGGCCGCCGGGTGGTCGCGACCGCGTTCCTCGGGCTGGTCCCCTCCGACATCGATCCCGAGGTGCCCGCCGACACCCGCTGGCACCCGGTCGCCGACCTGCCCGACACCGCCTTCGACCACGGCGAGATCGCGCTCACCGCCCGCGACCGGCTGCGCGCCAAGCTCTCCTACACCAACATCGGCTTCGCCCTGGCCCCCGCCGAGTTCACGGTCTCCGAACTGCGGCGGATCTACTCGGCCGCGCTCGGCTACCAGGTCTCGGCGACCAACCTGCAGCGCGTGCTGTCCCGCCGGGGTGTGCTGGAAACCACCGGCCGCACCGTCTCCGCCGGTCCCAGCGGGGGCCGCCCGCCCGCGCTGTTCCGGTTCACCAACCGGGACCTGGAGGTCACCGACCCCTTCGCGGTCCTGCGCCCGCCGTCCCGTGGTGGCCAGGACTGATCCGGCCGACGTAGGTTGGGGCCGTGACGGACACGCTCCCGCTGTTCCCGCTCGGCACCGTGCTGCTGCCCGGCGCCTCGCTGCCGCTGCACGTCTTCGAACCGCGCTACCGCCAGCTGACGCTGGACCTGGTCAACGAGGTGGTTCCGGACCGGCGGTTCGGGGTGGTGGCGATCCGGCAGGGCTGGGAGGTCGGCGAGAACAACGTCGACTCGATGTACGACGTCGGGTGCTCGGCCCTGCTCCAGGACGTGCGGCAGCTGCCCGAGGGGCGCTACGACATCACCAGCACCGGCGAGCAGCGGTTCCGGCTGCTGCAGATCGACACCGAGGCCGCGCCGTACCTGATGGCCAGGGTGGAGTGGCTGCCCGACAGCGAGCCCGCCGACGACTCGGAACCGCTGCGCGACCGGCTCGCCACCGCCGCCCGGTCGGCGCACGAGCGCTACCACGGCACGGGCCTGCGAGGTGACCGCTACGAGGCTCCCGCCGCCGACACCGGCGCCGACCGGCTGGCCTACGCGCTGGCCGAGGACTGCGTGCTCAGCACCGAGGACCGGCAGGCGCTGCTGGCCGAGACCGATCCGCTCGTGCGGCTGCGACTGGTACGGAAGCTGATGCTGCGCGAGGCGGAGTTCCTGCGCGAGCTGCGCGCGGTGCCCGCGCCGCTGACCGAGTTCGCCGCCCGGAGCAGCGTGAACTGAGTTCCCGGGACATCGCCGACCAGGTCACTCGTTAGGATCACGGCCATGTCGACACCCGGGGGCTGGGGCGCGAACCCGTACGGACAGCCGAGCAACGACCCGAACAGCGGCGAGCCGCCGCAGGCGGGCGGGAATCCGCCGGGTCAGGGGGCGCCGGGCGAGGGGTCGCCCGGGGCGGCTTCGGGGATGTCGCCGTCTCCGGGGATGCAGTACCAGGGGTTCGGGTCCTTCCAGCAGCCGCCATCAGCCCAGCAGCCGCCGTCGCCCGGCGGGTTTCCCGCGCAGCAACCGTCTCCCGGCGGATTCCAGGCGCAGCCGGGCGGATTCCAGGCACAGCCCGACGGATCCCAGCCCTCCGGCGGGTTTTCCGCCCAGCAGCCGTCGACACCCGGCGGGTTTCCCGCGCAGCCCACGGGTTCCGAGCCCTCCGGCGGATTTCCGGCCCAGCCCGGCGGATTCCAGGCGCAGCCGGGGTTCCAGCAGCCCGGCGGATTCCAGCAGCCGCCGTCGGCGCCCGAGGGATTCCCGGCCCAGCAACAGCCCGGCAGCTTCCAGCAACCCGGCGGTTTCCAACAGCCCAGCCCCCAGCAGCCCGGCAGCTTCCAGCACCCCAGCAGCCCCCAGCAACCCGGCTTCCAGCAGCAGCCGAAGCCGTCGCGAGGTTCCCGCGGCTCGCTGGTCGCGGCGATCGCCATCTCCGCGGTGGCGGTGATCGCGATCGCCACCACGATCGTCGTGCTGGTCGTGAACTCCGGCGGAAACCAGGCCGCCCCCGTCCCGCCCGCACCGGTCCCGACGAGCAAACCGCCCGCGACCACCAGCAGCGAACCGCCCGCCCCGCCGGTCAGCGGTCCGCCGGTGGTCCCCGGCTGGCAGGCCGTCGCGGTGCCCCGGCGCTCCGCGCTCTACGACGCTCCGCTGGAGTGGTGGGTCGACAACCCGGACAACACCCACGGCTTCGGGTCGATCGACGACCCGGTCACCATGAGCGGCGTCTCGATCTTCCAGCCCGGGTTCTGCCGGGAGGACACCAGCAGCTTCCGCGCGATCGCGGGCGCCACCGCGCGCAAGGGCCCGGACGACGCCGCCGTCGCCACCGAGACCGCGCAGAAGCTGGTCCAGTTGGCCTACACCGTCGATGGCAAGCCTCCGCAGGCGCAGTTCTCCCCGCCGACCCCGGTGCAGATCCACGGCGGCCGGACCGCCATGGAGGTCAACGCCACCGTGACGCACCCGGCCCCCGGCGCGTGCGACTCGCCGACCGTGCACGTCACGATCCTGGCGACCAACAGCGACGGTCAGGGCTCGGTGGTGTTCATCTCGGTGGCCGACCAGGGCATCCCGGGCGCGATCACGCCGGACACCCTGCACCGGATGGCCGGCACCATGCGCCCCGCGGGCTGAGCGTCCGCAATGGCCCTGATCCGCCCCGCCGGTCCCGGCGACCTCGACCAGGTCGAGGAGATCTACGCGCACTACGTCACGACGAGCGTCGCGACCTTCGAGCTCGAACCGCCCGGTCCGGACGACTGGCGCGAGCGGCACGCGAACATCACGACCGGTGGCCTGCCGTTCCTGGTGGCAGAGGACGGCGGCGAAGTCCTCGGCTACGCGTACTGCTCCCCCTGGCGAACCCGCCCCGCCTACCGGCACACGGTGGAGAACACCGTCTACCTCGCGCCCTCGGCGACCGGCCGGGGCCTGGGCCGGGCACTGCTGGAGGAGCTGCTCGCCGAATGCGCCCGGACCGGGGTGCGCGAGGTCATCGCGGTGATCGCGGACTCCGGCGACCCGGCCTCGGTGCGGCTGCACGAACGCTGCGGGTTCACGCCCGCCGGACGTCTGAGCCGGGTCGGGCGAAAGCACGGGCGCTGGCTCGACACCCTGCTCTACCAGCGATCCCTGGCCTAGGAGGTCAGCGGAGGCGGCGGCCGAGGTCGTCGAGGCCGTTCCAGGAGGCGGCGAGTCCGTACGCCAGCGCCAGCGCCAGCGGCTGGGCGACGACCGCCCACATCGTGGCCACCTCGGGCGCCGCGGCGACGACCATTCCGGGCTTCGGCTGCGGCGGCAGCGGGTACAGCCCGGACGCGAAGGACGCGCCCATCTTCGCCGCGAGCCACCCGGCCACCAGCGCACCGAGCACGCCCGCGACCAGGAACACCGGACCGCGCCGATCGCGCAGCCGCCACAGCACGGCCGCGACCAGCAGCCCGGCCGCGAGGTTGAGCAGCAGGAAGATCGCCAGCGCGTCGAAGCGGTGGTAGCTCTCCACCATCAGCTGCGGCAGGAGCTCGCCGGACGGTCCCAGCACGGCGTTCTCCGCCGGGGCCAGCCGCGACCAGATCCAGGCCACCGGCAGCCCGACCAGCGCGACCAGCGACAGCGCGCTCACCGCTGGCAGCAGGTCCGCCTTGACCACGACCCGGGGCACCGCGCGCTCGTTGCGGAACTCCGGGAACTCCTCGGCCCCGGCGGGCGGGATGCGGATCGGCTCCGCGCGCGTGCCCGGCGGCTCGACCGGTCCCTCAGACGCCACTGCCGACCTCCCTCGCAGCTGCTCTCCGCCGAACCGCCACCCTAGTCCGTGCGGCGGAGGCGGTCGGCGCCCCGGTGCCGGTGGCCCGACGGTGGCCGCGAGTGCCCGCACGCACATCAACTATTCTGCGCGGGCCCCCCATCCCCTCCACCGAAGGACCAGCGAAGTGGCGGGAATTCTGCCGAGCCCCATGCTGACCGGCCCCGGTCCCGTCGACGAACCACGTCAGGACTCCGCGGTCAGACTCCCCCTGCGCAGCACCGTCGTGGAACTCCTGCTCGGCTCGGCCGTCGCGGTCGTGATCAGCATGGTGCTCCAGTTCGCCGTGGTGCGGCTGGGGATCAGCGAGCCGAGCTTCGCACCGGAGGCGCTGGCCGTCCTCGGCGCCGCCCTGGTGCTCACCGCGCTGTTCCTGCTGCTGGCCTTCGGCCACCGGCGTTCGCCGCACTGGCTGCGGCTGGGCGGGACGTGGGCGGCGCTGAGCGCGTTCACCACGCTCGCGCTGGCGATCCCGTTGCAGTCGACCCGCTTCTACTACGGCGGCGCCTCGATGGACAACGCCTTCCGCATGCAGTACATGACGCGGATGGCGAGCACGCCCGGTCTCGCCGACATGAACTACGCCGACACCGCGCCGTACTACCCCGGCGGCTGGTTCTGGCTGGGCGGCCGGTTCGCCAACCTCCTCGGCTGGGAGGGTTGGGCGGCGTACAAGCCGTACGCGTTGTCCTGGGTCGCGCTGACCGCGGTGGTCGCGTTCACGCTGTGGAGCATCGTGCTGCGCAGGCGGCTCGCGTTGCTGGCGGCGCTGGCGACCACGCTCGCGGGCATGCTGCACGGCATCGAGGAGCCCTACGCCTGGCCGTCGGCGGCGTGGATGGCCCCGGTCGCGGTGCTGGCCTGGCACGCGCTCCGGCGGGAGCAGCGGGCGCCGCGCTGGACGTTGGTCTGCGTGGGCGTCTACGTCGGCTTCGCCGCGATCACCTACACCCTGCACTTCGGTTTCGCCGTGCTGCTGATCGTGACGATGGCGGTGGTCATCGGCGTTTTCCGGGTGCACCAGGGAAACGCGCTGTGGCCGACCGCGCGCGGGCTGTTCCTGCGCCTGCTGCCGATCGGTGTGGTCAGCGCCCTGATCGCACTGCTGGTCTGGTTGCCGTACCTGCTGTCGACGCACTTCCTGCTCGACAACCCGCGCAGCGCCGCGCTGCACTACCTCCCGCCGGACGGCGCTTTCCTGCCCACGCCGATGACCGACGCGAGCGCGTTCGGCGGGCTGTGCCTGGCGGGCCTGGTGTGGCTGCTGCTGCGCTGCCGCCGCAACGAGATCGCGGCGGCGATGCTGACGATGGTCATCGCGGTCTACTGCTGGTTCGGGCTCTCGACGCTGGCGCTGATCGCCAAGACGACGCTGCTGGCGTTCCGCCTGAACGTGATCCTCGGTGCGGTGCTGGCCACCGCGGGCGTGCTCGGGCTGCTGGAGCTGGTCGGGTTCCTGCGGCGCAGGCTCGACGCGGCCTACGCACTGCGCATCTCCACGATCTCCTTCGCGCTCGGCCTGCTCGGCGCGGTCACGCTCACCCAGGGCGCGATCGGGACCGCGCTGGCGGATTCCACCGAGCGCGCCTACGCCGACTACTACCCCACCGGTGACAACGCGATGGGCGGGCGCGAGGAGGACCAGCCGGGGCACTGGGCGGGCGCGGTGTTCGCCACCATCGACGAGCTCACCGGCCGCGAGCCGCAGCAGAACATCCTGCTCAGCACGGACTACAAGATGATGTCCTTCCGCCCGTACTGGGGCTTCCAGCAGGAGACGCCGCACTACGCCAACCCGCTGGCCGACTACGACGAGCGCGCCGCGGTGGTCCAGCGCTGGACCACCGCGAAGGACTCCTCCGAGCTGCTGCACCAGCTCGACCACTCCCGGTTCGAAGCACCGAACGTGTTCGTCCTGCGGACGCCCTCGGAGGAGTTCGGGCCGGAGAACGCGGGCAAGTTCGCCCTACAGCTCAAGGGCGACGCCTTCCCGCAGCTGCCGAACGTCCGGGACTACAACGTCTACTTCGACCCGGCCGCGTTCGACTCCCCGGAGTTCGTGCAGCGCCAGGTCGGCCCGTACACGATCATCGTCCGGCGCTAGCGCCGTCCTGGCGGGGTTGGTACCGGGCTCCCCAGTACCAATCCCGCCAGGACCAAACACGCCAGAGCCGATCCCGCCAGCACCAAACCCGCCAGGGCCGATCCCACCGGTACCAAACCCGCCAGCACCGACCCCGCCAGAGCTAACCTCGCCAGCACCAACCCGGCGCGCGTCACGCGCCGGTGCGCACCGGAAGCTCCTCAAGACCGCGCATCAGGTTGCTGACCCGCCAGCGCAGGTCGTCGGCCGGCCCGTCCAGCGCCAGGTCCGGGAACCGCTCCAGCAACCGCCGCACCGCGATCTGGCCCTCCATCCGCGCCAGCGGGGCGCCCAGGCAGAAGTGGATGCCGTGCCCGAAGGCCAGGTGCCCGGTGGTGGTGCGCCGGATGTCGAAGACCTCCGGGTCCTCGAACCGCTCCCCGTCGCGGTTCGCCGAACCCAGCGCCACCCACACCACCTGGTCCGCCGGGATCTCCACCCCGCCGATCTCGGCGGCCTCGGTGGTGTACCGGAAGGTCGACTGCATGACCGGGCTCTCGAAGCGCAGCGTCTCCTCGATCGCGCCGTCGACCAGGTCGAGATCGGCGCGCAGGGCGGCGAGCTGGTCCTGGTTGGTCAGCAGCGCCAGCACGCAGTTGCCGATGAGGTTGACCGTCGTCTCGTGCCCGGCGACCAGCAGCAGGAACACCATCGCGATCAGCTCGCCCTCGGTGAGCCGGTCGTGGTCGTCCTCGGCCTCGATCAACGCCGTGAGCAGGTCGTCGCCGGGCTGGGCGCGCTTCTTGCCGAGCAGCTCGACGAGGTAGTCCTTCATCTGCTCCGACGCGGTCTCGATCGCCTGCTGGTCGGAGCTGTCCACCAGGACGTTGGACCACTCGCGGAACTCGTCCCGGCGCGACTCGTCGACCCCGAGCAGTTCGGTGATCACCTTGATCGGCAGCGGGAACGCGAACTCGTCGATCAGGTCGGCCGCGGGCCTGCCCTCGATCCGGTCCAGCAGCTCGGCGGTGATCTCCTCGATGCGCGGGCGCAGGGCCTCGACCCGGCGGGCGGTGAACGCCTTGACCACCAGCTTGCGCAGCCGGGTGTGGTCCGGCGGGTCCATGTTCAGCATGTGCGCGCCGAGGTCGGCGCTGAACTTGCGGCCGTCGGCGTCCGGTGGCAACTGCGACTCGATCAGGTCCGAGACCCGCTGGAAGTTCTTGGCGAACCGGGGATCGGCCAGCACCTGCCGCGCTTCGGCGTACCGGGTGACGATCCAGAGCGGGAAGCCGCTGTAGGCCCTGATCCGGTGCACTGGTGCTTCCGGGCGCAGGCGGGCGTAGTGCGAGTGCGGATCGGTCGCGAACGCCTCGTCGAACACCGGAAGTTCGGAGGTCTGGTTGCCGGTCATGGGTACCTTCCGAGATCGTCGTGGTGGTCAACTCCAGTTAACCGATCTCACCCATGGTTGTCACATGACAACTGAGAGCACCCTCAGCACCGACGCGGCGATCAGACCACGGCTTCGAAGCAACCCGCTCCGAGCAGCCCCTTCAGCTCGCCCTGCAGCCCGTTGTCGGTGGACACGAAGTAGTCGCTGGACAGCGCCAGCCGGGTCACCCCGCGCGGGCCCTGCAGCTTCACGTGCACCGGCACGGTGCCGGAATGCGCCTGCAGCGTGCGCTTGAGCTCGGCCACCAGCGAGCGGTCCACCCGGCTGGCCGGGACCTTGATCACGAAGGCCGGGCTGGTGCCGGGGTCGGTCTCGGCCGCCGAGATGTCCACCGGGACCGCGTCGGAGGCGAAGATGCTGATGGTGCCCTCGCGCTCGTTGATCCGGCCCTTGACCGCGATCGCGGTGTCCTCCACCAGGCAGTCGGCGAACATCTCGTAGGACTTCGGGAAGAACAGCACCTCCACGCTGGCGTCGAGGTCCTCGACGGTCACGATCGCCCACGGGTGGCCGTTCTTGTTGATCCGCCGCTGGATCCCCGAGATCATCCCGGCGATCTTGACCTGGTCCTTGCCCGCCTCGCGCTCGCCGCCGACCAGGTCGGCGATGCCGCTGTCCTGGTACGGCGCGAGCAGCCGCTCGGCCCCGTCCAGCGGGTGCGCCGAGACGTAGAGGCCCAGCATCTCCCGCTCGTAGGACAGCATCTGCTTGCGCGGCCACTCGTCCGGCGTGAACTGCAGGTGCGCCAGCGGCGACGCGGACTCGCCGCCGCCGGTGTCGTCCCCGCCGCCGAACAGGTCGAACTGGCCCAGCGCCTCCTGGCGCTTGAGGCCGATGACCGCGTCCACCGCGGCCTCGTGGTGCTGCGCGAGCGACATCCGGGTGTGCCCGAGCGAGTCGAACGCGCCCGCCTTGATCAGCGACTCGATGACCCGCTTGTTGCAGGCCACCGTCTCGGACTTGTCCAGGAAGTCGGTGAACGAGCTGTAGCGGCCCTTCTCCTCGCGGACCTTGGCCACCGAGGCGACCACGTTGGCGCCCACGTTGCGGATCGCACCCAGGCCGAAGCGGATGTCGGAGCCGACGGCGGTGAAGTCGTTGAGCGAGTCGTTGACGTCCGGCGACAGCACCTTCACGCCCATCCGCCTGCACTCGGCCAGGTAGACGGCCATCTTGTCCTTGTTGTCGCCGTTGGAGGTCAGCAGCGCGGCCATGTACTCGGCCGGGTAGTTGGCCTTGAGGTAGGCCGTCCAGTACGCCACGAGGGCGTAACCGGCCGCGTGGGACTTGTTGAACGCGTACCCGGCGAACGGCAGGACCGTCGCCCACAGCTTGTCGATGGACTCCTTGGAGAAGCCCTGCTCGATCATGCCCGCCTCGAAGCCCTCGAACTCCTGGTCCAGGACCTCCTTCTTCTTCTTGCCCATGGCGCGGCGCAGGATGTCGGCTCGGCCGAGGCTGTAACCGGCGACCTTCTGCGCGATCGCCATGATCTGCTCCTGGTAGACGATCAGGCCGTAGGTCTCGGCCAGGATCTCCCTGAGCGGCTCGTCGAGCTCGGGGTGGATCGGCTCGACCGGCTTCTTGCCGTTCTTGCGGTCGGCGTAGTCGTTGTGCGCGTTGACCTCCATCGGGCCCGGCCGGTACAGCGCGTTGCAGGCCACGATGTCGGCGAACTCGGTGGGCTGCATGCGCTTGAGCAGTTCCCGCATGCCACCACCTTCGAGCTGGAACACTCCCAGGCTCTCGCCCCGCGCCAGCAGCTCGTAGGTCAACCTGTCGTCCAGCGCCAGGTTCGACAGGTCGATCTCGCGGCCGTGGTTGGCCTTCACCATCTTCAGCGCGTCGCCGAGGATCGTGAGGTTCGAAAGGCCCAGGAAGTCCATCTTCAGCAGGCCGATGGCCTCGCAGGACGGGTAGTCCCAGCCGGTGATGATCGAGCCGTCGTCGCGCGCCCACAGCGGCACGGTGCCCATCAGCGGCTGCGACGAGAGGATCACCGCGCAGGCGTGCACGCCGGCGTTGCGGATCAGCCCCTCCAGACCGCGGGCGGTGTCGAAGATCTGCGACACCGACGGGTCGGTCTCGATGAGGTTGCGGACCTCGGCGGCCTCGGCGTAGCGCTCGTGCTGCGGGTCGACGATGCCCGACAGCGGGATGTCCTTGGCCGCGATCGGCGGCGGCAGCGCCTTGGAGATCTTGTCGGCGATGGCGAACCCGGGCTGGCCGTGGTGCACCCGCGCCGAGTCCTTGATCGCCGCCTTCGTCTTGATCTTGCCGAAGGTGATGACCTGGGCGACCTTGTCCCGGCCGTACTTGTCGATGGCGTACTGCAGCACCTCGTCCCGGCGGCGGTCGTCGAAGTCGAGGTCGATGTCGGGCGGGGAGTCCCGCTCCGGGTTCAGGAACCGCTCGAAGATCAGGCCGTGCTCCAGCGGGTCCAGGTTCGTGATGTGCAGGATGTAGGCGAGCAGCGAACCCGCGGCCGAACCACGGCCCGGACCGACGTGGATGCCCTGCGACTTGGCCCACCGGGTCAGGTCGCCGACGACCAGGAAGTACGCGCAGTAGCCCTTGGTGTCGAGCACGTCGAGCTCGATCTTGATCCGCTCCAGGCACTCCTCGGAGGCGCCGTTCGGGTACCGGCTCGGCAGGAACTGCTCGACCTCGGCCTCCAGCAGCTCGCGCTCGGTCTTGCCGCTGCCGTCGGTGACTCGCGGCATCCGGTCCTGGAACGACCAGACGTCCTCGTAGGACTCGACCATCTGCGCCACGAGCAGCGTGTTGTCGGCCGCGTCCGGGACCTCCTTGTCCCAGTACTCCCGCATTTCCTCGGCGGACTTGAGGTAGTAGCCGTCGCCGTCGAACTTGAACCGGCTCTCGTCGTTGAGCGTCTTGCCCGACTGCACGCACAGCAGCGCGCCGTGCGACTCGGCCTGGTCGACGGTGACGTAGTGGCTGTCGTTGGTGGCCAGCGGGCGGATGCCGAGCTGCTTGCCGATCTTGAGCAGGTTCTCCCGGACCGAGCGCTCGATCGGCAGCCCGTGGTCCATCAACTCCAGAAAGAAGTTCTCTTTGCCGAAAATGTCCCGGTAGTCGGCGGCGGCCTGCAACGCCTCGTCGTACTGGCGCAGCCGCAGCCGGGTCTGCACCTCGCCGGACGGGCAGCCGGTGGTGGCGATGATGCCCTCGGAGTACTCGGCGATCAGCTCCCGGTCCATCCGCGGCTTGCGGTACTGGCCCTCGAAGCTGGCCTTGCTGGACAGCGTGAACAGGTTGCGCAGACCGGTGCCGTTGCGGGCGAGCATCGTCATGTGCGTGTAGGCACCCGCACCGGAGACGTCACCGCCCTCGCCGTACTCGTCGGTGCCGCGCTGCTTGGCCTCGCCCCAGAACACCGGCTTCTTGTGGAAGCGGCTGGTGGTCCCGGGCGCCAGGTACGCCTCGATGCCGATGATCGGCTTGATCCCGGTCTTCCTGGCCTGCTGGTAGAACTCGTCCGCGCCGAACATGTTGCCGTGGTCGGTCATGCCGACCGCGGGCATGCCGAGCCGCTGCGCTTCGGCGAACAGCGCCCCGACCTTCGCCGCACCGTCGAGCATCGAGTACTCGGTGTGCACGTGGAGGTGGACGAAGGAGTCGACAGGCACGGAAAGTCCTCCCCTACGAATGGCTTGGCTGCGGAGAAACCCGGCGGGCTGCCAGCCTAACGCCAGCCGCGGATCGACTCGGCGACATCCCCGGGCGTTGCGCGGATCGCAAAGTCCGTGCCCTCCGCACGGTGATCGCCCGGAGCGGGTAGCGTGGCACGACGTGGCTGCCCCTGATCCCGTGGACGTGCGTCTGCTGTCCGTCGTCGCCGAGGCGGGCCGCGCGTCGGTGCAGGAGATCGCCGGTCGCCTGGGGATGGACATCCGCGACGTCGCCGCCCGGCTCGCCTCGCTGTCGACCACCGGCCTGCCGCTGGTCGTGGGCGTCGAGTGCGACCCGCAGGCCATCCGCAACGCGGTGGCCGCCGCGCAGGCGTGGACGCAGCAGGCCCAGGCCAGCGGGCCCTACCAGGTGCAGCAGCCGAACCCGGGCTACCCGCACAGCGGCGCGCACCAGGTGCACAACCACCCCAGCGGCCCGTACCACAACTACGGCGGCCCGAGCGGTCCGTACCAGACGCCCGGCGGCAGCGGACCGCAGCAGTTCGTGCCACCGGCGCAGCCGCCGTCGTTCGGCCCGCCCAGCGCCCCGGTGCCGCAGCAGCAGGCGCCGCAGGACCCGATGAACACCTGGGGCCCGCCCGGATCGGCGTCGTGGGCGCGCGGCGACCAGCAGCGACCGCAGCAGCAGATCCAGAAGGCGCCCGCCGGCCGCACCGGCAAGATCGGCAGCAAGCTCGACGTGGAGGGGCTGGAGGGCGAGCGGATCACCATCCAGCTCGTCGAGGTCGTGGACCCGGCGGATTTCCTGTTCACCGCCGCCGGGTACCAGCTGCAGGACGGCGAGCGGGCGGTCGTCGTGCACACCGAGCTGACCAACCGCGGCGCGATGCCGTTCTCGTCGCTGCCCGACCTGTACCTGGTGCTCGTCGCCGACGACGGCTCGACGGTGTCGAAGGCGCCGGTGTCGCTGTCCTCCCGGCCGCCGCACCGGATCGGCGTTCCGCCGGGCGAAACCGCGGGCGGGCACACCGTCTACGTGCTGCCGGAGGCGACCGAGCTGACCGCCGTGCGCTGGACACCGCGCCCCGGCGACGAGCAGCGCACGCTCACCTGGGACATCACCGACCTTTGAGCCGCCCGGGACCAACCTGGCCATCGTCCTCAAGCGGCCCAGCCGCTTAGCCCAAGCACGCAACCGGCACCGCCGCGGGTTCTCAGGCGTTCGCTGGCGAGGACAGCTTTTTCCGTCGTATTGGACATACGTCGGAAAAAGATCCCGCAGCCAGCGGGCGCCTGAGGTTCCGCCACCCACACCGCCACGCAAGGCGCAGCCCAGAGAAAAAGTCCCCTTGCGTCGAAAACACGTCGATCAGGGCGTGGCCCCTTGCGCGGCGACCGCCTCTGTGTGCATCTGGGGGTAACACGATCGTCACTGTCGGCTACCACCTCGGAGAGTGGTGCGATGACGGCACAGCAGGACGGCCGCCCCGTGATCGGGGTTCCGGCCGAGTCGTTGACCGGTGAGCGCAGGGTGGCCCTGGTGCCCCGCGTCGTCGAGCGCCTGCCCGCGATGGGGCTGGACGTCGTCGTCGAGGCGGGCGCGGGCAGGCCCGCGCTGATCCCGGACAGCGCGTTCGTCGCCGCGGGCGCGAGCATCGGCGACCCGTGGTCGGCGGACGTGGTGGTGAAGGTGAACCCGCCGACCGAGGCCGAGATCGGCAAGCTCGCGTCCGGGTCCGTGCTGATCGGGTTCCTGGCTCCGCTGACCGAACCGGACAACGTCGAGCGCCTGCGCTCGGCCGGGGTGACCGGCTTCGCCATGGAGTCGATCCCGCGGATCTCCCGCGCGCAGTCGATGGACGCGCTGTCGTCGCAGGCCAACGTGGCCGGGTACCGCGCGGTGCTGCTCGGCGCCAGCGAGTCCACCCGGTTCCTGCCGATGCTGACCACCGCCGCGGGCACGGTGAAACCCGCCGCCGCCCTGGTGCTGGGCGCGGGCGTGGCGGGGTTGCAGGCGCTGGCCACCGCCAAGCGCCTCGGCGCCCGGGCCACCGGCTACGACGTGCGGCCCGAGGTCGCCGACCAGGTCCGCTCGGTCGGCGCGAAGTGGCTGGACCTGGGCATCGAGGCCACCGGCGAGGGCGGCTACGCCCGCGAGCTGGGCGCCGACGAGTCCGCCGAGCAGTCCCGCAGGCTCACCGCCGCGATCAGCGAGTTCGACCTGGTCATCACCACCGCGCTGGTGCCGGGCAGGCCCGCCCCGCGGCTGGTGTCGGCCGAGGCGGTCGAGCGGATGCGGCCGGGCAGCGTGGTGGTCGACCTGGCCGGGGCGACCGGCGGGAACTGCGAGCTTTCCGAGCCCGGGCGCACGGTCGTCGTCCACGACGTCACGATCGCCGCGCCGCTGAACCTGCCCGCCTCGATGCCCGAGCACGCCAGCGAGCTCTACGCCCGCAACGTGCACGCGCTGCTGGAGCTGCTGGTCGTCGAGGGCCGCCTCGCGCCGGACTTCTCCGACGAGGTGCTGGCCGCGTCGTGCGTCACCCGTCGGGAGGAGTCGTAGATGTTCCTGGCCAATCTGGCGATCCTGGTGCTGGCCGGCTTCGTGGGGTTCGCGGTGATCTCCAAGGTGCCCAACACCCTGCACACCCCGCTGATGTCGGGCACCAACGCGATCCACGGGATCGTGCTGCTCGGCGGCGTGATCGTGCTCGGGTCCGGTGTGGACGATCCGCTGTCCAGGGCGCTGGCGCTGATCGCGATCATCTTCGGCACCCTCAACGTGGTCGGCGGTTTCCTGGTCACCGACCGGATGCTCGGCATGTTCAAGCACAGGCCCGAAAGCCGGAAGGGGGCGGAGAAGTGACCCTGCAGCCGGTGCTCTACATCGTCGCCTTCGGCATGTTCATCTACGGCCTGATGGGCCTGACCGGCCCGCGGACCGCGGTGCGCGGCAACTGGACGGCCGCGGCCGGGATGGTGCTGGCCATCGTGGCGACCCTGCTCACCCCGGACCTCCAGGACGGCTGGCTGATCGCGCTGGGCCTGGCGGTCGGCACCGTGCTCGGCGTGCCGGCGGCGCGGCGGGTCAAGATGACCGCGATGCCGCAGATGGTCGCGCTGTTCAACGGCGTCGGCGGTGGCGCGGTGGCGCTGACCGCGTGGGTCGAGTTCCGCGAGTCGGCCGGTTTCCTCGACGAGCCCGCCTACGTCGTCGTCTCGTCGCTGTTCGCCGCGATCATCGGGTCGGTGTCGTTCTGGGGCTCGCTGGTCGCCTTCGGCAAGCTCCAGGAGATCCTGCCCGGCAGGCCGGTGACCCTGGGCGCCGCGCAGGTCCCGGTCAACGTCGTGCTGGTGCTGGCCGCGGTCGGCTGCGCGGTGGCGGTCGGGCTCGGCGCGCGCTACGAGGTGCTGCTGGTCGGCCTGCTGGTCTTCGCGACGCTGACCGGGATCGCGGTGGTGCTGCCGATCGGCGGCGCGGACATGCCGGTCGTGGTGTCGCTGCTCAACGCCTTCACCGGGCTGTCGGCCGCCGCGACCGGGCTCGCGCTGGACAACACCGCGATGATCGTCGCGGGCATGATCGTCGGCGCGTCCGGTTCGATCCTGACCGACCAGATGGCCAAGGCGATGAACCGGTCCATCCTGTCGATCGTGGCGGGCGGCTTCGGCGGCGGCGCGCTGACCGAGGAGGTCCCGGCGGGCGGCACGGTCCGGTCCACCAGCGCCGCCGACGTCGCCATCCAGCTCGCCTACGCCGACCAGGTCATCGTGGTCCCCGGCTACGGCATGGCGGTGGCGCAGGCCCAGCACGCGGTGCAGGACATGGCCAAGCTGCTCGGCGACCGGGGCGTCGAGGTCAACTACGCGATCCACCCGGTGGCGGGCCGGATGCCGGGGCACATGAACGTCCTGCTCGCCGAGGCCGACGTGCCCTACGAGCGGCTCAAGGAGATGGACGAGATCAACGAGGAGTTCGCCCGCACCGACGTGGCCCTGGTGATCGGCGCGAACGACGTCACCAACCCGGCCGCCCGCGACGACCCCGGCTCGCCGATCTTCGGGATGCCGATCCTCAACGTCGACCAGGCCAGGACCGTGATCGTGCTCAAGCGCTCGATGCGCGCGGGCTTCGCGGGGATCGACAACCGGCTGTACTTCGACCCGCGGACCGCGATGCTGTTCGGCGACGCGAAGTCGTCGGTCGGCGAGATCATCGAGGAGCTGAAGGCCCTGTGACCGGGCGCCCCGGCTGACCTACTCGCCCCGTCGTCGGCGCAGCCAGTTCATCGCACCGCCCCGGCCGCGCTCCGGCCGGTCGCGGCTGCGGTACTCCAGCGTGGGCCAGTCCCCGGCGTCGTCGTGGCGCTCGATGTCGTCCGGGGCGCCCAGCACCGCCGGTCCCGCCTTGCCGAAGTCCTCGGCGGAGATGAGCCCGGAGTCCAACCCCGATGGCGGGGTGGAGGCGTCGATCTCGCCCAGCGGCAGTCCCACCGGCGGGGTCGGCGCGTCCGACTCCGGATCGAACCTGCCATCACCAGACCTGGACACCCGAATCTCCCGTCGCCGTCGCCGCCATTGCCCGAAACCGGGGCGTTTCCCCAAAAGTTCCGGGCATGTCCTCAAAGTTACGGCATGGTGGCGGGCGGGTCAGCCGTCGGCGTCGCGCAGGACGTCGAGCGCGTGCTGGAGATCCGCCGGGTACTCGCTGTCGAAGCTGACCCAGCGGCCGTCGGAGGGGTGCTCGAACCCGAGGGTGCGGGCGTGCAGCCACTGCCTGGTCAGGCCGACCCTGCGGGCCAGCACCGGATCGGCGCCGTAGGTCAGGTCGCCGACGCAGGGGTGGCGGACCGCGGCGAAGTGCACCCGGATCTGGTGGGTGCGGCCGGTCTCCAGCTTGACGTCGACCAGCGAGGCCGCGCGGAACGCCTCCGCGGTCTCGTAGTGGGTGATGCTCGGCTTGCCGCCGCTGACCACCGCGAACTTGTAGTCGTGGCGCGGATGGCGGTCGATCGGCGCGTCGATCGTGCCGCGGCTCGGGTCCGGGTGGCCCTGCACCAGCGCGTGGTAGCGCTTGTCGACCGTGCGCTCCTTGAAGGCGCGCTTGAGCACCGAGTACGCGTGCTCGCTCTTGGCGACCACCATGACGCCGGTCGTGCCCGCGTCGAGCCGGTGCACCACGCCCTGGCGCTCGGACGCGCCGGAGGTGGCGATGCGGACGCCCGCGGCGGCCAGACCGCCGACGACGGTCGGCCCCTCCCAGCCCGGGCTGGGGTGCACGGCCACGCCGATCGGCTTGTCCACCACGACGATGTCGTCGTCCTCGTGCAGGATCTTCAGCCCCTCCACCGGGACCGCGACGATCTCCGGCGGCTGCTGCGCGGGCGGCAGCGTGACCTCCAGCCACGCACCCGCGACCAGCCGGTCCGACTTGCCCGCGGGACTGCCGTCGAGCAGCACGTCACCGGACTCGGCCAGCGTCGCGACCGCGTTGCGGGACAGCCCGAGCAGCTTCGACAGCCCGGCGTCGACGCGCATGCCGTCCAGCCCGTCCGGGACCGGCAGCGTCCGCAGGTCGCTCACGACTTCGCCCGCTTCCGCTTGTGCACGGTGCCGTCGTAGTCGCGGCCCAGCAGCGACAGCAGGACCACCAGCGCGCCGCCGCAGACGATCGCCGAGTCGGCGAGGTTGAACACCGGGTAGAAGCGACCGCCGGGCGCGAGCACCGAGATGAAGTCGACCACGTGCCCCTGCAACGGCCCCGGCGCGCGGAAGATCCGGTCCACCAGGTTGCCGCACGCGCCGCCGAGGACCAGGCCCAGGCCGATCGCCCAGCCGGTCGAGCGCAGCTTGCGGGACAGCCAGACGATCACGCCCACGACCACGATCGCCAGCACCGCCAGCAGCCAGGTCATGCCGGTGGCCAGCGAGAACGCCGCCCCCGGGTTGCGCAGGACGTCGAGGTAGACCAGGCCGCCGAGCAGTTCGACCGGGGGCTCGCCCTCCAGGTTCGCCACCACCGCGATCTTGCTGACCACGTCCAGCCCGAGCGCCACGGCCGCGATCCCGAACACCAGCGCCAGCAGCCGCCGGGGCCTGCCGGGGTCACCGACCGGTTCGTTCGGGGTGTCCGCGTCGTCGGCGTTGTCCGCCACGGCCGCCTTCTCGGAGTCGGACTGCTCGCTGCTCACAGCCGCCATTGTCCCCGAACGCCCGGGCGGGCCGGTCACCGGCCGAGGAACGAGGGCACCTCGCGCGGATCGTCGACCGGCAGCCAGCGGCCGTCGGTCTGCTCGTAGCGCCACCGCGGCCCCTCGGTGACCAGGGCGTGCAGCGCGCTGACGAACCGGTCGACGTGCTCGACGGTGCTGCCGAGGCCGACGCTGACCCGCACCGCGCGACCGGAGTCCGAGCCCGCCTCGTGCAGCAGCCGCCGCACCGCGAGGTGCGCGCAGAACAGCCCGTCCCGCACGCCGATCCCGTGCTCGGCGGCCAGCGCGGCGGCCAGCAGCCCGGGGTCCTGCCCGTCGACGGTGAAGCTGACCACCCCGACCCGGTCGTGCTCGGCGCCGAACAGGCTCAGCTCGCGCAGGCCGGGGATCCGGCTCAGCCCGGCCCGCAGCCGCCGCAGCAGCACCTCCTCGTGGTCGCCGACGGCCTTCCAGTTCGCGGCCAGCTCCGCGCAGGCGGTGGCCAGCGCGTGCACGCCGACGGTGTTGGGCGATCCGGCCTCGTGCCGCTCCGGCCCGAGGTTCCAGCCCACCGAGGACTCCTGCACGGCGCGGGTCGCGCCACCGCCCGCCAGGTACGGGTCGGCCGCGTTGAGCCAGTCGGCGCGGCCGACGAGCGCGCCCGCGCCGAACGGGGCGTAGAGCTTGTGGCCGGAGACGGCGACGTAGTCGACGCCGAGGTCGGCGATCCGCACCGGGCGGTGCGGAGCGAGCTGGGCGGCGTCGAGCACGGTCCGCGCTCCGCGCGAGCGGGCGACGCGGGCGAGCTCGGCGACCGGCCACAGCTCGCCGGTCACGTTCGAGGCGCCGGTGATCACCGCCAGCCGCGGGCCCTCCGGGCACTCGGCCAGCGCGGCGTCGAGCGCGCGGACCGCCGCGGCCGGGCTCTCCGGCGCCTCGATCCGGCGCACCCGCGGCCCGCCCCACGGCAGCAGCGCGGCGTGGTGCTCGGTGTCGAAGACCACCACCGACGTCTTCCGCAGCAATGCCCTGGCCAGCAGGTTCAGCGAGTCGGTGGTGTTCCGGGTGAAGATCACCGAGTCGGTCTCGCGGGCACCGACGAACGCGCGCAGCCTCGCCCGCGCGCCCTCGTAGACCCGGGTGCAGACCTGCGAGGCGAAGCCGGCGCCGCGGTGCACGCTGGCGTACCAGGGCAGCAGCTCGTTCACGGCGTCCTGCACGGCGTCCAGGCACGGCGCGCTGGCGGCGTGGTCGAGGTTGGCGTAGCCGACCCGGCCGCCGGTGACCAGCGGAACGCGCAGTTCCCGGCCCACCACGGCGGGAATCCGCGCGGGGAAGTCCACACCGGACTGCTCGGGAACCTGGATCGGGGTGCTGACGGACACGATGCCCTCCTCGGGCCTCATGGGCCCCGCGGGCCCGCGCTTGCCGGGTCGCCCTTCACGACCGGCCAGGTCCTCACCCGGGGCACCCCACCGCGGTTGGAGGGTTGCCGGCCAGCAAGCCGGGGCTTGACGCTGGCACTCATGACCTTCGACCGGGAACCCTAGGCAGGTTCCCGCACCGACCACAACCCGCTTCCCACGACGCGGAAAGCGGCCTTCGTCACAGGGAAGCGGAGGTGGGCCCCGGGAAACCCCGGAGCCCACCCGCGATCAGCAGCTCAGACCTTCGCCACGGCCACCGAGATCTCGGTGCCCTCGCCGACGGTTCCGGTGAAACCGCCCGCGGCCTCGCCCGCGGCGACGTCGTCGGCCAGGGTCTCCCCCGCGATGAACTCGCGGTGCGCCTCGACCGCCGACCGCACCTCGGACGGCGCCGACACGGTCACCCGCACCCGGTCGGAGACCTCCAGCCCGGCTTCGCGCCGCGCCTGCTGCACGACCCGGACCACGTCGCGGGCCACGCCCTCCGCGGCCAGCTCGGCGGTCACCTCGGTGTCGAGCACGACCAGCCCGCTACCGCCGGGCAGCGCCGCCGCCGCGCCGGTGTCGGTCGACACCAGCCGCTCGGTGAACTCGTTGTCCTGCAACTCGATCCCGGCCGCGACCACACCGCCCGCGGGCGTGCGGCTCCAGTCGCCGGACTTGACCGCCTTGATCACGTGCTGGACGTCCTTGCCCAGCCGCGGACCGGCCTCGCGGGCGTTGACCGCGACCTCGAACCGGCCGTGCGCGGCGACGTCGGTGGTCAGCTCGACCTCCTTGACGTTGACCTCGTCGCGGATCAGGTCCGCGAACGGCCGCAGCGACTCCGCCTCCGGCGTCGCCACGACCAGCTTCGCCAGCGGCAGCCGCACCCGGCACTTGTTGGCCTTGCGCAGCGCGAGCGCCGACGAGCAGACCTGGCGGACCCGGTCCATCGCCGAGACCAGCGCGGCGTCCGCGGGCAGCTCGTCGACCAGCGGCCAGTCGGCCAGGTGCACCGAGCGGCCACCGGTCAGCCCCCGCCACACCGCCTCCGCGGTCAGCGGCAGCAGCGGCGCGACGACCCGCGAGGTCACCTCCAGCACGGTGTGCAGGGTGTCGATCGCGTCCCGGTCACCGGCCCAGAAGCGGTCCCTGGAGCGCCGGACGTACCAGTTGGTCAGCACCTCCAGGAAGTCCCGGACGGTGGCGCAGGCCCCGGCCAGGTCGAAGGCGTCCATCGCGTCCTGTACGTCGCCGACCAGCTCGTGGGTCTTGGCCAGCGCGTACCGGTCCAGCACGTGCTTGCTGTCCACTCTGGACCGCCCGTCGACGCCCTCGGCGTTGGCGTAGAGCGCGAGGAAGTACCAGGAGTTCCACAGCGGCAGCACGGCCTGGCGCACCGCGTCCCGGATGCCGCGCTCGGTGACCACCAGGTCGCCGCCGCGCAGGATCGGGCTGGACATCAGGAACCAGCGCATGGCGTCCGAGCCGTCGCGGTCGAAGACCTCGTTGACGTCCGGGTAGTTCTTCTTCGACTTCGACATCTTCAGGCCGTCGGAGCCCAGCACGATGCCATGCGCGACGACGTTGGCGAACGCGGGCCGGTCGAACAGCGCCGTGGCCAGCACGTGCAGCGTGTAGAACCAGCCGCGGGTCTGGCCGTTGTACTCGACGATGAAGTCGCCCGGGTAGTGGTGCTCGAACCACTCGGCGTTCTCGAACGGGTAGTGCACCTGGGCGTAGGGCATCGACCCGGACTCGAACCAGCAGTCCAGCACCTCCGGCACCCGGCGCATGGTCGACCTCCCGGTCGGGTCGTCCGGGTTCGGCCTGGTCAGCTCGTCGATCTGCGGGCGGTGCAGGTCGGTCGGGCGCACGCCGAAGTCGCGCTCCAGCTCGTCCAGCGAGCCGTAGACGTCGGTGCGCGGGTACGCCGGGTCGTCGGAGACCCACACCGGGATCGGCGAACCCCAGTACCGGTTCCGCGAGATGTTCCAGTCGCGGGCGTTCTCCAGCCACTTGCCGAACTGGCCGTCCCGGATGTGCTCGGGCACCCAGTTGATCCGCTGGTTGAGCTCGACCATGCGGTCCCGGAACTGGCTCACGGCCACGAACCAGGACGACACCGCGCGCTGGATCAGCGCGTTGTCGCAGCGCCAGCAGTGCGGGTACGGGTGGTCGTAGGTCTCGTGGCGCAGCAGCAGCCCGGCGTCCTTGAGGTCGCGGATGATCTGCTTGTTGGCGTCGAAGACCTGCTGGCCCTGGTAGGGCGCCACCTCGGCGGTGAAGCGGCCGTGCGCGTCGACCGGCACCACCGGCTCGATGTCGGCGGCGTCGGTGACGACCTTGTCCTCCTCACCGAAGGCCGGTGCGATGTGCACGATCCCGGTGCCGTCGTCGGTGGTGACGTAGTCGGCGGCCAGCACCTGGTGGGCGTTGTCCCGCCCGGCGAAGAAGTCGAACGGCGGGGTGTAGGCGGTGCCGAGCAGGTCGGCGCCCTTGAACCGCTCGACGACGTGCTCGGCGACGTCCTCGCCCAGCTCCCGCGCGTACGCGGCCAGCCGCGCCTCGGCCAGCACGTACCGCTCGGCGCCGTTGCCGCCCGGGGCGACCAGCGCGTAGTCGACCTCGGGGTGCACGGCGGCGGCGAGGTTGGACGGCAGCGTCCACGGCGTCGTCGTCCAGACCAGCGCGAGCGCGCCGTCGTAGGACCTGCCCGGCGCGTTGAGGCGCAGGCCGACGGTGACCGCCGGGTCCTGCCGCTGCCGGTAGACGTCGTCCATGCGGGTCTCGGTGTTGGACAGCGGCGTCTCGCAGCGCCAGCAGTACCAGAGCACCCGGAAGCCCTCGTAGACCAGGCCCTTGTCCCACAGGGTCTTGAACGCCCACATGACGCTTTCCATGTAGTCCAGGTCGAGCGTCTTGTAGTCGTTGTCGAAGTCCACCCAGCGCGCCTGGCGGGTGACGTAGTCCTCCCACTCGGCGGTGTAGCGCAGCACCGAGCTGCGGCACTTCTCGTTGAACGCCGCGACGCCCATCTCGTCGATCTCGGCCTTCGAGGTGATGCCGAGCTGCTTCTCGGCCTCCACCTCGGCGGGCAGGCCGTGGCAGTCCCAGCCGAACCGGCGCTCGACGCGACGGCCGCGCATGGTCTGGTAGCGCGGCACGGCGTCCTTGACGTAGCCGGTCAGCAGGTGGCCGTAGTGCGGCAGGCCGTTGGCGAACGGCGGACCGTCGTAGAAGACGAACTCGTTCGAGCCGTTGGCACCCGCCTCGCGGGCCTGCACGCTGGCCTGGAAAGTCTTGTCGTCGGCCCAGAAGTCCAGCACCTGGCGCTCGACGCCGGGGAACGACGGCTGTGCTTCGACGCCGCTCTCGCCTGCGCCGTCGAACCGAACCTTGGGATAGGCCATCGCGGATGTGCTCCTCGCGGTGTGTCGGGTCCACCCGGGGACGACACGGATGCCGCGGTACCACCCCGCTTGCCGCACGGCACAGCCGACGGCCACTCGATTGCCGGCTGTGACGGGCCGGACCCGTCCGGTTCTACTGAGGCCGCGCGGGCCCGTTCTTCCGGAGGCTCCCCGGTGATGGCCGGATCAGCGCCACTTGCGCTCAGGATAGCGCGCGGGCGCCACCGGTTATTCCGGGGTCGCGGCGCGGGCGGTGGCCACCAGCGCGGCGTCCGGTCCGCACACCGCGCACGGGCTGAAGCCCAGCTCGCGCGCCTCGCGCACGGGCAGCGGCAGCGTCTCCCGCTGCCCCACCCACGCGCAGGCGCGGAGGTGGTAGCGGGGCCGTTCGTCCACGACGACGACCTCCGCCGCCAGCTCCGACACCACGAGCGAGTCCGCCGCGTCGGTGTCCTCCTCCGCGGGCTCCTCCTCCGCGTCGAAGGACACCGGTTCCGCCTGCGCGGTCCGCTCACCCTCGGCCGCGGGCGGTTCCTGCGCCAGCGAGCTCGCACCCCGCCGACGCCGGAACCGGTCCACGACCAGCAGCACCGCGCCCAGAACACACAGCAGAACCGACGACCAGGCCCATCCGGGCTGGTCGACGGCGACCGCACCGACCAGCACGCCGCCCGCGGCGAGCACCAGCACCAGCACGATCACCAGCAAGAACCTCACACCCTCCGGCAGAGCCCCAACCCTGACCGAAACCCCAGTCCCGACCGAAACCCCAGTCCGGAAGCCGGAGGGCTGGCCCGGGAACGCCCCTCACCCCGAGGAGCCCTCCCCGACCGATCTCACCGCCCAGCGATCCGGAGATCAGCCTGCTTCGGCGGCGCGGGCCCCGAAGCTGTAGCTCTGCTGCCCGGACGCGCGGCTCCCGCTCTCGGCAGGCGCGGCGGAACCCCGGTCCTGGAGCTCGCGCAGCTGCGACTCCAGGTAGGTCTGCAGGCGGGTCCGGTACTCGCGCTCGAAGGTCCGCAGGGTGTCGATCTTCTTCTCGAGCGCGTTCTTCTCCTGCGTGATGTTGCCCATCACCTCGGCGTGCTTGCGCTGGGCGTCGCGCTCCAGCCCGGCGGCCTTCTCCCTGGCCTGCCGCTCCAGGGTCTCGGCCCTGGTCCGCGCGTCGTTGAGCATGGTCTCCGCACGGGTGCGGGACTCGTTGACCATGCTGTCGGACTTCGCGCGCGCGTCGGAGAGCAGCTGCTCGGACTTGGTCCGCGCCTCCGACAGCATGCCGTCGGCCTCGGCCTTGGCTTCCCCGGTCAGCCGATCGGCCATCTCCTGCGCGAGGCCGAGCACCTTGGCGGCCTGCACGTGGTGGTCGCCGCCCGGCGACGTCTGCTCAGCGGCGGTCGGCGCCGGAACCGGTGCCAGCCGGCGGGGTTCCTCCACGGGGGCCGGTGCGGAGGAGACCGCCGCCGACGCCGCCTGGCTGCGGGCGTCGTCCAGGTCGACCTGGGCGGTCTGCAGCTGGGACTCCAGCTGCTCCACCTGGCTGCGCAGGTCGTTGTTCTCCTCGACCAGCCGGGCAAGCTCGGCTTCAACCAGGTCGAGGAATGCGTCCACCTCGTCCTCGTTGTAGCCCCGCTTACCGATCGGAGGTTTGCTGAACGCGACGTTATGAACGTCGGCGGGGGTCAGGCCCACAAGATCACCTCACGCACTCCTCGGCTGCGGGTAGCCCGGGTTCCCCGTCACCCGGGCTGAACCAGTCGCATCAGTATGAACACGACCAGCAGCAGCACCATAATCGATAGGTCCAGTCCGACGCCGCCGATCCGGACCGTCGGGATCACCCGACGCAGCAGTCGGATCGGCGGGTCGGTCACTGTGTAGATGCTCTCCAACGCGATTGCAACCCCCCCAGCGGGGCGCCAGTCGCGCGCGAACACCCGAACGAGCTCGATCACGATACGTGCCGTGAGCAGCAGCCAGAAGAAGAAGAGAACGTAATAGAGGACGATCTGCGCCGGTTCCACGGGTCAACTGTGCCACCACTCACCCGTAGTTGAAAAAGGCACCCTCGGCGAGGCGCCGCTTGTCCTCGGCCGCCACGTCGACGTTCGGCGGTGAGAGCAAGAACACTCGATTGGTGACCTTCTCGATCGACCCGCGGAGCGCGAAAGCCAGTCCCGCGGCGAAGTCCACGAGCCGCTTGGCGTCCGCTTCGTCCATTTCGGTCAGGTTCATGATCACCGGAGTGCCGTCGCGGTACTGCTCGCCGATCGTGCGCGCCTCGCTGTAACTCCGCGGATGCAGAGTTGTGATCTTGCTCAAGTTGAAATGGCTGCCGGTGTCGGTTACGGCACGCAGGCGGGACACCGACTCGCGGTGCGCGTCGGCGCCCAGCGAACCGCGGACCGGGGTCTCCGGCGGCGACCACTGCCGCCGGGAACGCGCCGGTTCCCGGAAGTCCTCGCTGTAGTCGACGCCGTCGTCCTCGGGTTCCTGCTGGTAGCCGGACCGGTGCCCGGCCGGGAACCGCCTGCGGCCGCCGCGGTCGGCGTCGAAGGAGGAGTCACCGTCGGAGTAGCGGTCGCGGTAGGTGACCTCGTCGTCGTACTCGTCGACTTCGTCGGCCGGGACCATGCCGAAGTAGGCCTTCAGCTTGTGCAGAGCGCTCATCGGCATGCCCTTCCTCTGCGACTCCAAAGCAGCCGGGCACGAGCGGCCTACCCACGACCCCCCGATACGGCTACGGCGAGATTAACCGGCGGCCTCCGAGCAACGCGGTTCCGACACGCACCCGGGTCGAGCCGTGGGCTACGGCACTCTCCAGGTCGCCGCTCATTCCGGCCGACATGTCAACAGCTTCCGGGTAGTCCTCCCGAAGGTGCTGGGCAATCTTGGAAAGTGTGCCAAACGCCACATCGGGATCACCACCCAGGGGGGCAACGGCCATCACTCCCCGCAACCGAAGATCACTGTGCCGGGTGATCTCGGCGGCGAGCACCGGAACGTCGGTGGGCGGACATCCACCGCGCCCAGCGGCATCGTCGAGCCCCACCTGGATGAGCACGTCCAGCGGCGCGGTGCGCTCCCCCGCGGCGATCGCGTTGGCCGTCGCGCGTTGCAGCGCCTCGGCGAGCCGGGTGCTGTCGACCGACTCGACGACGTCGGCCCAGCGGACCACCGAGCGCGCCTTGTTCCGCTGCAACTGCCCGACCATGTGCCAGCGGGCGGAGGATTCCGGCCGCAGGGAAGCGAATTCGGCGACCTTGCCGCGCGCCTCCTGCTCCCGGTTCTCGGCGAACGCGGCCTGGCCCAGATCGGCCAGCAGCGCCGCGTCGGCGGCCGGGAAGGTCTTGGTCACCGCGAGCAGCTCGACCTCGTCAGGCCGCCGCCCGGCCGCCCGGCAGGCGGCGTCGACGCGCTCGCGGACCTCGCGCAGCGACTCGGCGATCTCGGCTCGGCGCTGCTCGCTCACCGGGCCTCCTCCTCTGCCCAGATCACCGCGGCGAACCGGCCGGTGCGACCGCCGTCCCGGCGGTGGCTGAACAGCTCCGGGGACTCCATGGTGCAGCGGGGGTCGACGCCGATCTTGGCGATCCCGGCGGCGGCCAGCTGTTCCCAGAGCCCGGCGCGGATGTCGAGCCCGGTGGTGCCCTTGCGGGTCTTGCACGCGCTGCCCGGCAGGTGCTCCTCGACGTCGGCCTGCATCGCCGGCGGGACTTCGTAGCACTCCCCGCAGGCCGCCGGTCCCAGCAGCGCCTCGACGCGGCCGAGGTCGGCTCCCGCCTCCCGCATCGCCTTGAGCGCCGAGACGACGACGCCGATGCGGGCACCGACCCGTCCGGCATGCACCGCCGACACCACGCCGGTCACCGGATCGCCGAGCAGCACGGGCACGCAGTCCGCGGTCAGCGCGACCAGCGCGAGCCCCGGCTCCGCGGTCACCAGCGCGTCGGTGGCTTCGACGGACTCGGCGCGCGGACCGTCGACGACCGTCGCGGTGCGGCCGTGGATCTGCTCCATCCACACCAGCCGGTCCTCGCCGAGGCCGATGCCTTCGGCGAGCTTGCGCTGGTTGGCCGCCAGCGCCGCCGGGTCGTCACCGACCCGGCCACCGAGGTTGAACGAGTCGAACGGCGGCCGGGACGCACCACCTTCGCGGGTGGTGATCACGCGACGGATCCGCACAGGCACTCCATCCCTTCGGAACGAAAAAAGACACCGGAGGCCGAAGCTCTCCGGTGTCGATTCTCGCTCATCGCGGCGCGCTCGCCGCCGCGCGGCTTCAACGGCGCATGAACGGCGGGATGTCGACGTCGTCGTCGTTGTCGTCGGTGACCGGCACGGCCCGGTTGGGCAGCGAACCGCTCATGCCGGAAGTGCCGGTGTGGCCGGGGTATCCGCTGCCGCCGGTGCGCGTGGGCACCGAGACGCTCTGGCCGCTGGCCGATCCGTCGCCGCCGAAGACGGGCTGGCGCTGAGTGAACCCGCCGCGCTGGTCGGCGTTCTGCTCCGGCTGCTGGGGTCGCTCGGGTTCCGGCTGCGGCTGCGCCGGCTGCGGAGGAGCCTGCTGCTGCGGCGGTTCCGGCTGGGGCTGCTCCGGCTGGGGCGCGGGCGCCGGGGCAGGCTGCGGAGCGGGCGCCGGAGCCGGTGCGGGCTCGGCCTGCTGCCGCG
This sequence comes from Saccharopolyspora taberi, assembly GCF_039534165.1. Classification (NCBI taxonomy): domain Bacteria; kingdom Bacillati; phylum Actinomycetota; class Actinomycetes; order Pseudonocardiales; family Pseudonocardiaceae; genus Saccharopolyspora; species Saccharopolyspora taberi. The sequence goes on from NZ_BAAAUX010000007.1 coordinate 91,509, forward strand.
GGGGTTCCGGCTCGGGCGCGGGCTTGCTCTCCACGACCTGGCCCTCGGTGACCTTGCCCGCCTCGCCGGAGGCGACCGTGTCGCGGGAGCCGACCTTGGTCGGTTCGAGCTTCTTGTGCGTGGGCGTGCCCGCGTCGAACCCGGCGGCGATCACGGTGACCCGGACCTCGTCGCCGAGGGAGTCGTCGATGACCGTACCGAAGATGATGTTGGCCTCGGGGTGCGCGGACTCCTGCACCAGCGAGGCGGACTCGTTGATCTCGAACAGGCCGAGGTCGGAACCGCCCGCTATGGCCAGCAGCACGCCGTGCGCGCCCTCCATGGACGCCTCCAGCAGCGGCGAGTTGATCGCCTTCTGCGCGGCCTGCACGGCTCTGCCCTCGCCGCGCGCGGAGCCGATGCCCATCAGCGCGCTGCCCGCACCGGACATGACGCTCTTGACGTCGGCGAAGTCCAGGTTGATCAGACCCGGGGTGGTGATCAGGTCGGTGATGCCCTGGACACCGGAGAGCAGGACCTCGTCGGCGGAGCGGAAGGCGTCCATCAGGCTGACCCCGATGTCGCCGAGCTGGAGCAGCCGGTCGTTGGGGATCACGATGAGCGTGTCGCAGCAGTCGCGCAGCTCCTTGATGCCCTGCTCGGCCTGGTTGGCGCGGCGCTTGCCCTCGAAGGAGAAGGGGCGGGTGACCACGCCGATGGTCAGCGCGCCGAGCTTGCGGGCGACCGAGGCGATCACCGGGGCGCCACCGGTACCGGTGCCGCCGCCCTCGCCCGCGGTCACGAAGACCATGTCCGCGCCCTTGAGGACTTCCTCGATCTCTTCCTTGTGGTCCTCGGCGGCCTTGTGCCCGACCTCCGGCGCGGCGCCCGCGCCCAGACCGCGGGTGAGCTCGCGGCCGATGTCGAGCTTGACGTCGGCGTCGGACATCAGCAGGGCCTGCGCGTCGGTGTTCACCGCGATGAACTCGACACCCTTGAGCCCGACCTCGATCATGCGGTTGACGGCGTTGACACCGCCACCACCGATGCCGACGACCTTGATCACCGCGAGATAGTTGTGCGGGGGCGTCATCGGATCCGCCTTCCTGATCGTGGCTCTGTGCTCTCCTGCTGACTCGACCGCCGGGACACCTCCGCCGGGCGTTGTCAACCCCGTGCGGACGGTAGGCATGCCGATGCCCGTGAGTCCAGCAGCCACGCCGCGCGCCGTACCAGGTGTGTCGCGCCGCGCTCAGAGCCGAGCTCGGTCCTCCCCTTAGTGCGGCGATCGCGTCCGAAACGTGATCACCGTGGAACACCGTACCGCGCGCACCGCCACCCTGGACGAGGCACCGGTGTCGGGCACCCCGCATTCTGCCGGAAATCCCGACTCGCGGTGTCCGGTTTCGTCCCGACCATCGGAAGCGTCGGCTGAACTCCCAGTGCCGGGAAGGAAAACGTCAGGGATGAGCACAGCACTGCACGGCAGGGTCGCGCTGGTGGCGGGCGCGACGCGGGGCGCGGGAAGGGGAATCGCCGTCGAGCTCGGCGCGGCGGGGGCGACCGTGTACTGCACCGGGCGCACCACCGCGGAGCACCGCTCCGACTACGACCGGCCGGAAACCATCGAGGAGACCGCCGAGCTGGTGTCCCGGGCCGGTGGCACCGGGATCGCGGTCCGGGTCGACCACCTGGTGCCCGGCGAGGTCCGCGAGCTGGTAGAGCGGATCGACGCCGAGCGGGGGCGGCTCGACGTGCTGGTCAACGACATCGGCGGCGAACACCTCATGTACTGGCACAAGCCGGTCTGGGAGCAGCCGCTGGACAAGGGCCTGCTGCGGCTGCGGCTGGGCATCGACACGCACATGATCACCAGTCACTTCGCGCTGCCGCTGATGATCCGCAGGCCGGGCGGGCTCGTCGTCGAGCTGACCGACGGGACCGCGGAGGTCGCCGAGCGCTTCTACCGCGGCGCCGAGGGCGCGTTCTACGACCTCGCCAAGAGCGCCGCGCACCGTTTCGCCCGCGCGCAGGCCGAAGAGCTGGCCCCGCACGGCGGCACTGCGGTGTCGCTGACGCCGGGGTGGCTGCGGTCGGAGATGATGCTCGACCACTTCGGCGTCACCGAGCAGAACTGGCGCGACGCGATCGAAACGGTCCCGCACTTCGCCATCTCGGAGACGCCCCGGTACGTCGGGCGGGCGGTCGCGGCGCTGGCCGCCGATCCGGAAGTCGCGCGCTGGAACGGGAAATCGCTGTCCAGCGGCGAGCTGGCGAAGGTCTACGGGTTCACCGATCTCGACGGTTCGCGACCGGACGCCTGGCCCTACATCACCGAGGTCGAGTGGGCGGGCAGGCCCGCCGACGTCACCGGCTACCGGTAGAGGTCGGTGAGCCGGGCGGCGCTGGCGGCCATCCGCTCCCGGAGCGCGGCCGGAGCCAGCACCTCGGCCTCCGGGCCGAGTTCGAGCATCTGGTCGTAGGCGACGTCGAGCGACTCGACGGGCAGGGTCACGGTGGTCCGGCCCTGCTCGTCGGGTTCGCCCGCGACCGCCTCGCCGAGGGCCGCGCGGTCGGCGACGACCTGGAGCTTGCGCAGGCCGGGCCTGGTGACGCGGACGACGATCCGGGTGGTCAGCAGGGACCTGGCGAACTCGGCCGCCCGACGCTCCCAGAACTCCGGCAGGTCGAACGTCTCGTCACGGCTGAACCGCTCCTCGGACACCTCGACCCGGGTGAACCGGTCGACCCGGTAGACCAGGAACCGGTGGCCGCTGCGGGCCGCGAGGTACCAGACGCCCGCCTTGAGGACGAGGCCGTGCGGTTCGAGCTCGCGGCGGACCTCGCCCTCGCCGCGGCGGTACCAGGCCGCGATGGTCAGGTCGCCCCAGACCGCGCGGGCCACCTCCGCCAGCCGCGGCGGGGTTTCCGGCTCCCGGAACCAGCGCGGGGCGTCGAGGTGGAACCGCTGGCCGACCCGGTTCGGCGCGTCCCGGAACGGCGGGGCCAGCGACGCCGAGAACTTCAGCCGGGCCGCCGCGACCGCCTCGGACAGGCCCATGTCGCGAGCCGGTCCCGGCACCCCGGCCAGGAACAGCGCCTCGGCCTCGGCCCGGTGCAGCCCGGTCAGCCGCGAGCGGTGCCCTTCGATCAGCCGGTAGCCGCCTGCCCGCCCGCGCTCGCTGTAGACCGGAACGCCCGCCGCCGACAGGGCGAGCACGTCGCGGGTGATCGTCCGCTCGGACACTTCCAGCTCGCGCGCGAGCTCCGCCGCGGTCATGGTCCCTCGGATCTGGAGCAGCGACACCAGGGAGATCAATCTAGATGCACGCATTGCGGTGGGAGGGTACGACGGGGGGGTGACAGCGGGGTGGAAGCATGAAGCCCAGCCTGTCGTCGACCGAAGCGGCTTTGGCGGGTTGGGTTCTTTTGGGCTCGTGGTTCTGGGGCGCTCGCCGCCCCCAGACCCCCGGCAGGTCTCCGGGACCGAAGCGGCTCTGCCGGTTCGGAGTCCGGTAGGGCTCGTGGTTCCGGGGCGCTCGCCGCCCCCGGACCCCCGGCAGGTCTCCGGGATGAGTGGGGGCGGTTCGCTGCGGTTCGGTTGGGGTGGTTCTCATCCCGTCGACCTCCACGGAGGGCTATCAGACCGCGTCAAGGGGGCGGTTTTGCTCGGGCGCTGCGGTTTTCTTGTCTGTGCCCCCTTGACACGGCCTGATCGGGCTGGCGCCAGGTCGACGGGATGAGAACCGAACCCCGCCCTTGTGCGGGGAGACTTCAACCCAGCCCTTGTAGGTGGGGACCTCTACCCCGCCCTTGTGCGTTGGCCTAGTGGCCGACGCGCTTCAAAGATCACCGACGACCTCACTTCAGGCCGGTGGTCTTGAGTGAGGCGACCAGCCAGCGCTGGCCGATCAGGAACACCAGCACCGTCGGGATCGCCGCGAGCATCGCGGCGGCGATGACGTAGTGCTGCTTGCTGGCGTACTGGCCCTGCAGCGACGCGATGCCGACCTGCACCACCCGCAGCGACTCGTCCTGGGTCACCGCCAGCGGCCACAGGAACGAGTTCCAGTTGGCCAGGAAGAACAGCACCGCCAGTGCCGCCAGCATCGGGCGGCTCAGCGGCAGGATCACGTGCCAGTAGATCCGCCAGTGCCCGCAGCCGTCGAGGTGCGCGGCCTCCTCCAGCTCGCGCGGGACGCCCAGGTAGAACTGCCGCAGCAGGAAGATCCCGAACGCGTTGAACAGGCCGGGCACGATCAGGCCCGCGTAGGAGTCGACCATGCCCAGGCCGCGCACCACGATGAACAGCGGTACCAGGATCACCGGCAGCGAGATCAGCAGCGTGGCCACCACCGACGCGAACGCCAACCCCCTGCCCCGGAACGCCAGCCGGGCCAGCGCGTAGGCGGCCATCGAGTGCAGGAACAAGGCGATCACCGTGACCGTGATCGCGACGAAAGCGCTGTTGGCCAGGTACCGCAGGAACGGCACCTCGGTCAGCACGTAGACCACGTTGGACAGCGTCAGCTCGCCGGGCCAGCCCGCCGAGTACAGCTCCGACTCCGGCCGGAAGGCGCTCAGCAGCAGCCACAGCAGCGGTGCGACGGTGACGAGCGCGATCGCGTAGGCCGCCACGGCGCGGCCGGTGTGCTTACGCATGGTCGAAACGACCTCCCCGCGTCAGCGCGAACAACCCCGCCGTGACGGCGCCGAGCAGCACCACCAGCAGCGCGCAGATCGCCGCCGCGTAACCCAACCGGCCGAACTGGAACGCCTGCTGGTAGGCGTAGTAGACGACGGTGGACGTGGCGTTGGCCGGACCGCCGGAGGTGGTGACGAAGACCAGGTCGAACGCCTGCAGCCCGGCGACCGCGTTGATGGTGGCGGTCACCAGCACGAAGAAGCTGGTCGGCCGCAGCATCGGCCAGGTCACGTGGCGGAACCGGTGCCAGCGGCCCGCACCGTCCACAGTGGCCGCGTCGTAGTACTCGCGCGGGATGTCCTGGAGCCCACCGAGGAAGATCAGCATCTGGTAGCCCATCAGGAACCACACGCTGATCAGCACCAGCGTGAACAGCGCCAGCCCCGGATCGCCCAGCCAGGACACGCCCTCCAGCCCGACCGCGGCCGAGATCCGGCTGACCACGCCGGTCTTGTCGGTGAGCATGAACTGCCAGAGCAGGCCGATGACCACCAGGCTGACCGCGTTGGGCAGGAACAGCGCCGCGCGCACCGCGCCCACTCCCGGGAAGTGGTCCCTGACCAGCAGGGCGAGCCCGAGCGCGACGACGAAGGTCAGCGGCACGAACATCAGCGCGTACATCGCGGTGATCCCGAAGCTGCGCCACAGCAGGCCGTCGCCCGCCATCAGCCGGAAGTTGTCCAGGCCCGCCCACTCGACGTTGCCGAAGCCGTCGACGTCGAACAGGCCCACCACGAGCGCGAGCGCGGTCGGCACCAGCACGAACAGCAGCAGGCCCAGGCCGTCCGGGGCGAGGAAGGCGAACGCGGCTGCGGAGTCGGATCGGCGGCGGTTCACTGGATCGCCGCCCCCTCGTAGGTCGACAGGAAGGTGTCGATCTGCTCGGCCGCCGACGCCGCTGCCGAGGCCGGGTCGGCACCGTCGAGCTGGCACGCCTGGAGGGCGTCGGAGACGGCCCGGTAGACCTCCGGCGGGTAGCGCGGTTCCGGCCGCGCCTCGGCCATCACCTGGTCGGCGAACACCCGCATCGGGCCGTCGCCGAAGGCGCCGCGTTCCTCGGCCGCGCGCCGGACCGAGTAGCGGGGCGGGAGGTTGGACTTGGCCTCGGTGTTCCAGCGGCGCATCCGGTCGATGCAGGACGGTTCGAAGGAACCCAGCGCCCACGCCACGAACTCCGCGGCGGCCTCCGGGTTCGCACCCCTGGCGTTGGCCACCATCGCCCAGCTGCCCAGGACCGTGGTGTAGGCGCCGCCGGACGGCGCGGGCAGCGGGGTGACGCCGTAGCGGAAGTCCGGCGCCTGCTCGGCCATCTCGGCGATCCCCCAGATGCCGGTCTGCTGCATCGCGCAGAACTCGCCCGCGATGTTGGAGATCGTGTCGTTGCCGCCCTCGCCCTGGACCCGGCGGGGCGCGGCGCCCGCGCGGACCGCGTCCTGCCAGAACCGCAGCGCCGCCTGCACCTGCCTGCCGGAGAAGGCCGCCCGGCTCTGGCCCGGGGCGAAGACCTCCCCGCCCGCCATCCACATGCACTGGTACCAGGTGAAGTTCTGGTAGTAGCCCGGGTTCGTCTCGAACAGCAGCCCGAAGCGGTCCGGGGTGGTCAGCCGCTCGGCGAGGCCGAGCAGGTCGTCCCAGCTGCGCGGGAGATCGCCCTCGGACAGCCCGGCGGACTCGAACGCCTGCTCGCCGTAGTACAGCGCCAGCGGCTCGATCTCCATCGGCAGCCCGTAGACCCGGCCGTCGACGAGCCTGGTCTCCAGCACCTCCGGCAGGAAGTCCTCCCGCACGCCCGGTGCCAGGTGCGGGGTGATGTCGGCGAGCGCGCCTCCGTTGTAGTAGCGCAGGAAATCGCCGGGGCTGAGCAGGAAGACGTCCGGTCCGGCTCCCGCGCTGAACGAGGTCTGCAGGGTCGGGCCCGACTTGTAGTCCTTGTTCGGCACGTAGCGCAGCCGGACCTTGACGTCGTGGGTGGCGTTCCAGTCCTCGGCGAGCTGGACGAACCAGTCGCTCTGGCTCTTGGTCTGCCCGCCGGGGCCGTAGAAGTTCCACAGGCTGATCTCGCGCGGGTTCCGCGCGGGCGCGCAGCCGGCCAGCACGGGCCCGGCGACCGCCGCGGCGCCGACGCCGCGCAGGAATCCGCGCCTGCTCAACCCGGTTCCCGCTAATCGCACCCCAGCACCCCCTCGGAAAACGTTTGCTGACGCTAGGACCGCGCTCTTGACCACGTCAATGCGCCATTCGTGTTGGTGCCCGGAATCGTGTTGGTACGCCGATCAGCCGCTGACGCTGGCGAAGAACCGCTCGATGCGCTCGTCGCCCGCACCGCGCAGGATCTCGGACGGGTTGCCCTGCCGCAGCACCCGGCCGTTGTCCAGGAACACGACCCAGTCGGCGATGTCGCGGACGAACCGCAGCTCGTGGGTGACCACCAGCATGGTCCGGCCCTCCTGCGCCAGGTCCGACATCACCGACAGCACCTCGCCGACCAGCTCCGGGTCCAGCGCCGAGGTCGGTTCGTCGAACAGCAGCACGCTCGGGTCCATGGCCAGCGCCCGTGCGATCGCCACCCGCTGCTGCTGCCCGCCGGACAGCTCGTGCGGGTAGCGCTGCCAGTGCTCGGCGAGCCCCACCTTGGTCAGCAGCTCCGCCGCCCGCGCGCGGATCTCCTCCGGCGCGCCGATCCGCAGGTACGACGGCGCGAGCAGCACGTTGTCCAGCACGGTCAGGTGCGGGAAGAGGTTGAAGTGCTGGAACACCATGCCCACGTCGCGCCGCTGCGCGGCCAGCTCCCGACCGCTCGCGGGACGCCCGTCCGGCCGCCTGCCGATGACCCGGCCGCCGACCTCGACCGTGCCCGCGTCGGGCTGTTCCAGGTGGTTGACCACCCGCGCCAGCGTCGACTTCCCCGAACCCGACGGCCCCACCACCGCGACGACCTCGCCCTGGTGCACCGTGAGGTCGATGCCGTCGAGCGCGACGCGGCCGTTGAAAGACCGGCGCACGCCGCGGACCCGCACGACCTCGCTGCCCGTGTGCGGGACGCGCCGCCGCGCCATCCGAGGCGTGCCGACGACGTCGAGATCGGCGCCCGGCGAGCTGCCGGACCGGCCCTCCCGCGCCTTCCGGTTCACGTCCAGCCGCCGTTCGACGACCGCCCGGACGCGGTCGAACAGCGTCACCAGGACCACGTAGAAGATCGCCACCGCCAGCAGGGTCTCCAGCACCTTGAAGTTCTGCGTGTAGAGCCGCTGCCCGACGAGCAGGATCTCGGCCAGCGAGATCGAGCTGACCAGCGAGGTCAGCTTGAGGATGGTGATGAACTGGTTGCCCAGCGCGGGCAGCGCGACCCGGAACGCCTGCGGGATCACCACCAGCCGCTGCACCCCCCAGTACGGGATGCCGAGCGCGCGGGCCGCCTCGCCCTGGCCGACCGACACCGCCTTGAGCCCGCCGCGGTGGATCTCGGCGATGTAGGCGGTTTCGCTGAGCACCAGCGAGACCAGGCCGACGACGAACGGGCTGCCCAGCACCGGACGCAGGTCGGGGATCACCTGCGGCAGGTTGTAGACGAAGATCAGCAGCACCAGCAGCGGCAGGCTGCGGAAGAACCAGACGTAGGCCGCCGCGGGCGCGCTCAGCACCCGCAGCCGGGAGCGGTTGAGCAGCGCCAGCACCATGCCCAGCACGGTCGCGATGCCCCAGGCCAGCACCGCGAGCACGGCGACCATCAGCGCCGCCTTCCACAGCTCGGCGTTGCCGAACAGGCTGAGCGTGTAGGCCCAGTCGAACCCGGGCGCGTCGGCGGCGGTCCGGTCCCCCAGGTTGGCCCGCACCAGGTCCGGATCGACCGGGCGCAGGTTGTACCGCTGGAGCAGCCGGTCGTAGCCGCCCTCCGCCTTGAACCGCTCCAGTGCCTGCTCGACCTGCGCCTTGAGCTCCGGATCGCCGTGCGCCAGGCCGATGCCGACCGAGGTCGGGTACAGCAGTTCGGCGCTGCTGATCACCAGCGCCCGCCCGGAGTGGTCGACGGCCGCCTTGGCGACCGCGGCGTCGGTGGCCTGCGCGTCGAGCTGCCCGGCGATCAGCGCCTGGGTGGCGACCGGATCGCTGGCGAACTCCCGGACGTCGACCGGCGGCTGCCCCCGGCCCGCGCAGTCCGCGCTCGCCTGCTCGCGGAGCTGGGTGACGATCTGCCCGCCCTTGATCACGCCGACCCGGCGGCCGCACAGCTGAGCCGGGGTGACCGGCCGCTCCGCCGAGTCGGAGCGCACCACCAGCGAGTTGCCGGTGGTGAAGTACGGCACGAAGTCGATCTCGGCGGCGCGCTGCGGGGTGATGTAGAGCGCCGAGATCGCCACGTCGTAGCGGCGCGCCTTCAGCCCGGCGATCAGCTGCTCGAAGCTGGTGTCGACGAACTCCGGCACCAGCCCCATCCGGGCGGCCAGCTCGCGGTCGAAGTCGATGTCGAACCCGGCGGGGCGGCCGGCGTCGATGCTGTTGTACGGCGGGTAGGTCAGGTCCACGCCGACGGTGAGCTTGCCGGGCGCGACCAGGTCAGGACCGCCGCCGGGGGTCGCGGCGGTCGGTGCGCAGCCGGTCAGCAGCAGGGCGATCAGCAGGAGGATGGCGGGTCTCGGGTTGCACCGCATAGCGCTGTGTTCCGCTCCCGGGTTGGCTTGCAGGGCATCGTGCGTGGTTTCCGATCGTGATCATGCCAGCACGCTCCGACACCTGTACGCGGTACGTTCGCATCCGAGGAGTTCCCGATCGGCGAACGGAGTGAGCGAAGTTGAACGAGCGGGCAGCCGCGTACCAGGCCACCGAGGGTGGCGCGCTCGACGTCGACACCGGTTTCTACGACCGGGTGGCAGTCGCCCCCGGCACCCATGAGCTCGTCGAGTCGTTCGAGGTCCCGATCCGGTCCGGGCGCGCGTGGCACGTGCCCGCCGGACACCTGTGCCGGATCGTCTCGGTCGCCGGGCCGCAGGTCGGCGACCTGAACGTCTGGAACGCCCACGACCCGCGGGAGCGGATGTGGGCCGCCCGCACCCGCCAGCTCCAGCGCGCGCACATCAGCACCTACGACCGGATCTGGTCCACGCTGCCGTTCCTGCGCCCGCTGCTGACCGTCACGGCCGACTCGCTGGCCGGGTACGGGGAGGACGAGCACGGCGGGCGGGTGCACGACCTGCTCGGCAGCCGCTGCGACCCGTACGTGAACCGGATGCTCACCGGCGAGGACTTCGACTTCCACTGCCACTCGAACCTGACCAGGGCGGTGCTGCCGCACGGGCTGACCGAGTTCGACGTGCACGACGTGCTCAACGTCTTCCAGTGCACCGGGCTCAACGACGAGGACCGGTACTTCATGAAGGCTTCTCCGGCCCGGGCCGGGGACTACTTCGAGTTCTTCGCCGAGATCGACCTGCTGCTCGCGTTGTCGACCTGTCCCGGCGGGGATCTGTCGGTGCCGTTGTGGGGGCCGGAGGCCCGGGATCCGCTGGAGGTTTGCCGGCCTCTCGGGGTGGAGGTTTACCGGGCGGAGGCGGGGCTTTTGGAGGGGTGGGCTTCGCCGCCTCGCGCTGCTTACCGGAACCTGCACGGGGTTCGGCGTCCTGAGTGGACCGACGTGGGCCGGTGATTGGGCACGGTTCGGTTGGGGTGGTTCCGCTCCCGCTAAGCGAACCGCGGTGGTCCGCCGTGCAAGGCGCGTCTTGTCGCGTCGTCGTCGGTGAAGAAGTCCGGTAGCTGGCGGTCGTTGTCGTAGTAGCGGTGGAAGACCGGGGTCTGGGCGCCCGACATCGGGGGGACGATCCAGCTCCAGTCCACCGGGCACTTCCGGCCCGCCGACTCCTCCCTCGCCAGGTGGGTCAGGAAGCGGTGGGACTCCGTGTGGTGGTCGGTGATCGTCACCCCGGCCTCGTGGTACGAGTGCTGGACCGCTCGGGTCAGTTCCACCAGTGCCCGGTCTCGCCACAGGGTGTCTTCGCGCGAGGTGTCCAGGCCGAGGCGTTCCGCCAGCATCGGCACCAGGTCGTAGCGGTCGGGGTCGGCCAGGTTCCTCGCTCCGATCTCGGTTCCCATGTACCAGCCGTTGAACGGCGCCGCCGGGTAGGAGACTCCGCCGATCGACAGGCGCATGTTGCTGATCACCGGGACCGCGTGCCAGCGCAGGCCCAGGGCGCCGAACCACGGCAGGTCCGGGTGGGTCAGCGGCACCTCCCGCACCACGTCCGCGGGCAGCGCGAACATGTGCGGGCCCTCGTCCAGGGTTTCCACCACCAGCGGGAGAACGTCGAAGGCTCCCGGTTCGCGCGGCGGTCGCCAGCCGAAGCTGCGGACCGCCGCGGTGAAACCCGTGTAGCGGGGATCACCGAGCACGCTGCCGTCGCGGCGCTGGTACCCGGCGTAGCGGATCAGCTGTTCGTTCCAGATGCGCGGCGCCGGTCTGCGCGGTGTCTCCGGCGGGAAGATGCTGATCACCGGGCGGATCTTGCCGTTGTTGGTGGCCATCCGGAGGTGCTGCACGCAGTGCGCCGCCACCCCGGAGACCGTGTGCACGTCCCGCAGGTCGCGGACCTTCAGGCTCTTCCAGTACAGGCGCCCGATGCACCGCGCGCTGTTGCGCCACGCCACCCTGGCACCGAAGGTCAGCTCCGCCTCGGTGTGCCGGTAGGTGCCGACGGTGTCCACTTCGTACCGCATGCGGTCGAGCCGCTGCTGCAACGAACCGGAATCCCGGTTCTCCGCGTGGAACATCCGGAGGAACTCCTCGGCTTCGGCGACGTCCACCGCTTTCGCCTGCGCCGAGCGGAGATTGGTGACGCGGAGCCGCCTGGTCGGCTGCGAAGCCCTGCTCGCACCGGAGAAGAACGACTCCGGCGCTTCGCCACTCACCCTGAACACAGGTCACACGTTAGCGCGACGAAGCCGATCTTGAGCGGCAGCCGGTCCTTACCTGCCGACAGTCGGCAGCGCCGTGCTGGACACGTCGTAGACCCGGCCCGGCCGGGTCAGCAGCGGCTGGAGGATGGCCGCCTTCCGCGCCGAATCGCGCACGTCGCCCCAGTGCACCTCGCGGTCGCCCCGCAGCTGGAGGCGCAGGTCGCGCTGGTTGTCGGCGACCACCGCGAGCACCTCCGACCGCACCTGCGGCGGCAGCGAGGTCAGCACCGCCATCCCACCGCGCACCGCGGGATCGTCCGGCGCCTGCGAGCGCGCCTCCAGCCGCGGCAGGTCGGCGGGCGCCTGCGGCGCCTGGTCGAACGGCACGCCCGCCGCGTCGATCAGCTGGAACCCGGTCTCGGTCACCCGGTACGCCACCGGCAGCCGCTCCTCGACCACCAGCCGCACCGTCGACGGCCACGACAGCTCCACCTTCGCCGCCGCCACCTTCGGCAGCGCGCTCAGCCGCGAGCCGATCTCCTCGGAGTCGACCCGCAGCATCGGCTCGCCCAGCTGCACCCCGGCCGCGGACAGCACCTCCTGCTCGGTGAGCTTCGAAGTGCCCTCGACCCGCACGGTCCGGACGCCCAGCAGCGGCGTGAAGTACCCGACGACCACCAGCAGCGTCACCAGCGCCAGCACCGCCAGGACCACCCACCGACCCCAGCCGCGGGCCGCCACGCCACCGCGCACCGGCCGTCCCCCGGTGCTGCGGCGCACCCCGGGACGAGCGGTGCTGCGGTCGCGCGACGGGGCGTTCATCCCGCCGCACCCCCTCGGCCGGGCGAGCTCATTCGTCCTCCTCCGCGCCCCGCTCGCGGTCGATCTCGGCCAGGATCTCCGGGCCCAGCATGGTCACGTCCCCGGCACCCATGGTCAGCACCAGGTCACCGGGCCCGACCAGCCCAGCCACCAGCGGCGCGGCAGCGCTCAGCGACGGCTCGTAGTGCACCCGCTCCGCGGGCAGCGGCACGTCGCCCGCGATCAGCTCACCGGTCACACCCGGCTGCGGGTCCTCGCGGGCGCCGAACACGTCGAGCACGACGACCTCGTCGGCGAGCCCCAGCGCGGTCGCGAACTCCGCCGCGAACGCCGCGGTCCGCGAGTACAGGTGCGGCTGGAACACCACGACCAGCCGGCCGTCCCCGACCACCGGCCGGGCCGCGCGCAGCTGCGCGTCCACCTCCGTCGGGTGGTGGGCGTAGTCGTCGTAGACCCGCACCCCGTCGGCGCGGCCCTTGAACTCGAAGCGCCTGCGGACCCCGCCGAACGCGGCCAGCCCCTCCAGCAGCCCCTCCAGCGGGGCGCCCAGCTCCAGCCCGGCCAGCACGGCGGCGACCGCGTTGCCCGCCATGTGCTCGCCCGGCACCGACACCACGACGTCGACCAGCCGGCCCGTGAGCTCCACGGTCACCACGCCCGAGCTGTGCTCCGGCCGGTAACCGACCATCCGCGCGTCGGAATCGCCGGTGACCGCGTGCCCGTAGCGGCGCACCCGGACGCCCTCGGCCTCGGCGCGGTCGGCCAGCAGCGCCGCGCCCGGGTCGTCGGCGCAGGCGATCAGCACCCCGCCCGGCTCGATCCGCTCCACGAACCGCTCGAAGACCGCCGTGTACGCCTCGGCCGTGCCGTGGTGGTCGAGGTGGTCGGGCTCGACGTTGGTCACCACCGCCACCGACGGCGCGAAGACCAGGAACGAACCGTCGCTCTCGTCGGCCTCGGCCACGAAGATCCCGCCGTCGCCGTGGTGGGCGTTCGCGCCGGACTCGTTGAGGTCGCCGCCGATCGCGAACGACGGGTCCAGCCTGCAGTGCTGCAACGCCACGGTCAGCATCGACGTCGTCGACGTCTTGCCGTGGGTGCCCGCGACGCAGGCGACCCGGTGGTCGGCCATCAGCGCGGCCAGCGCCTCGGCCCGGCGCAGCACCGGGATCCCGCGCTCCTGCGCGGCGACCAGCTCGGCGTTGTCCCGGCGGATCGCGGTGGACACCACGATCGCGCTCGGGTCCTGGTCGAACTGGTCGAGGTTGTCGGCCTGGTGCCCGAGCGCGATCCGAGCGCCCTGCGCCCGCAGCGCGAGCACGGTGCGCGAGTCCTTGGCGTCCGAACCCGACACCTGCTGCCCGCGGGCCAGCAGGATGCGCGCGATGCCGCTCATGCCGGCCCCGCCGATGCCGACCAGGTGCATCCGCTCCAGCAGACCAGCCACGTCCGAAGTGGACGGATCCAGCCGCGGCTCGCCGACCGCGTCGGTCCTCATCGCCCGGCCACCTCCAGCACGATCTGCGCGAGCACGCGGTCCGCCTCGCGGTGCCCGGTGCTCAGCGTCGCCCGGGTCATCTCCTGCAGCCGCTGCGCGTCCCGCGCCAGCGGCAGCACTTCCTCGACCACCCGCTGCGGGGTCATCTCCTCGTCCGACACCAGCCGCGCGCCACCCGCGGTGACCACCGGCTGCGCGTTGAGCGCCTGCTCGCCGTTGCCGTGCGGCAGCGGCACGAACACCGCGGGCAGGCCGACCGCCGACACCTCGGCCACGGTCATCGCGCCGGACCGGCAGACCACCAGGTCGGCCGCCGCGTAGGCCAGGTCCATCCGCTCCAGGTACGGCACCGCCGTGTACTGCGGCGCGCCCGGAACCTGTTGCACCGCAAGGGTGTTCTTCGGCCCGTGCGCGTGCAGCACGCCGATGCCCGAGCGGCCCAGCGCCTCGGCGGCGCCGGAGAACGCGTTGTTCAGCGTGCGGGCGCCCTGCGATCCGCCGAAGACCAGGATCGTCGGCGCGTGCGGGTGCAGGCCGAAGAACTGCCGCGCCTGCATGCGCAGCGCCATCCGGTCCAGCCGCGTGATCGACTCCCGCAGCGGGATGCCGATCGTCTGCGCCCCGCTCAGCCCGCTGTCCGGGGTCGCCGACAGCACCCGTTCGGCGAATTTCGCGCCGACCTTGTTCGCCAGCCCCGCCCGCGCGTTGGCCTCGTGCACCACGATCGGGAGGCGGCCCCGGGCCGCCAGGTAGGCGGGCAGCGACACGTAACCGCCGAACCCGACCACCACGTCGGCCCCGACCCGCTCCAGCACGGCCCGGGTCTGCCTGACCGACTCCCGCACCTTCAGCGGCAGCTTCAGCAGGTCCACGTTCGGCTTGCGCGGCATCGGCACCGGCGGCACCAGCTCCAGCGGGTAGCCCCTGGCCGGGACCAGCCGGTTCTCCAGTCCGCGCTCGGTGCCGAGCGCGGTGATCCGCGCGTCCGGCCGCAGCCGCCGCACCGCGTCGGCCAGCGCCAGCGCGGGTTCGATGTGGCCCGCGGTCCCACCCCCGGCCACCACGACCGACGGCGCCCGCCGCGCCATGGCGTCACCCGCGCCGTAACCGGCCGCTTGCTGCCCGCTCAACGATGTCCTCCTCGTGTCTGTGCCCGGGAACCGGGCCCGCTGCGCGCGCCGCGCGCCCGCGCCTCCCCGGATCCCCGGCGCTTGGCCGGTGCCCCGGGGGTCTTCACCCCGGGGCGGCTCGGTGGCGTGCTCGCCCGCGTCGGCCGCCGCTTCACCGGCGGCCGGTAGGGCTGCGGGGTCGGCAGCCGCAGCAGCCTGCCGACCCGGCCCGGTCCCAGAGACCGTAGCGCGGCGATCGCCTCCGGCTCGTGCCGGGCGAAGTTCGCGAGCAGGCCGAACACCAGCATGGTCGTCACCACCGACGACCCGCCGGAGGAGATCAGCGGCAGCGGCAGGCCGGTGATCGGCAGCAGCCCCACTACGTAGCCGACGTTGATGGCGGCCTGCCCGACCAGCCACACCGTCAGCGTCGCCGAGACCAGCCGGATCCACGGGTCGGTGTTGCGGGCGGCGATGCGCATGCCCACGTAGGCGGTGGTGCCGAACAGGACCAGCACCAGCGTGCAGCCCACGAACCCGAGCTCCTCGCCGATCACCGCGAAGATGAAGTCGTTGTGCGCGTTGGGCAGGTACTGCCACTTCGACCAGCCCTGGCCGAGCCCGCGGCCGAACAGGCCGCCGTCGGCGAGCGCGTACTTCGCCTGCTGCGCGTGGTAGCCGCGGCCCGCCGGATCGGAGCCGGGGTCGAGGAACGTGGTCAGCCGGGCCATCCGGTAGTCGGCGACGTAGGTCAGCACGACCCCGGCGGTCAGCGCGCCCAGCAGCACGACCCCGAACAGCCGCAGCGGCGCGCCCGCGAACCACAGCAGCGCGGCCAGCACGATGAACAGCGTGAGCGTGGAACCGAGGTCGGGCTGCAGCATCACCAGCGCGAACATCAGCAGCGCGCCCGGCACCACCGGGACCAGCAGGTGCCGGTACTGCCCGAGCAGCCCGCGCTTGGTGACCAGCACGTGCGCGCCCCACAGCGCGAACGCGACCTTGGCGAACTCGACCGGCTGGAAGGAGATCCCGGCGATGATGAACCAGCTCTGCGCGCCGTTGACGGTGGCGCCCAGCGGGGTCAGCACCAGCACCAGCAGCCCGAGGCAGCCGGTCAGCATGATCAGGCTGTAGCGGCGCATCAGGCGCACCGGCACCCGCACCGCGATGTAGAACAGCACCAGTCCCGCCAGGCAGTACAGCACCTGCCTGCCGAAGACGTTGTAGGTCGAGCCGGCCTTGTTGAACGAGTCCACGCTGGACGCCGACAGCACCATGACCAGGCCGAACACCGTGATCAGGCCGAAGACGGCCAGCAGCAGGTGGAACGAGGCCAGCGGCCGGGTCAGCCAGGCCGTCAGCGGGGTGATCAGCGCGGCGGGGCCGCGGTTGGCCTGCCGGGTCCGGGTCGCGCTCGGCATCGCCTGCTCACCCGCCGTTGGCCGGCACCGCGGCCAGCACCGCGCGGACGGCGTCGGCGAAGGCCCGGCCGCGGTGGGCGTAGTCGGTGAACATGTCCATCGAAGCGGCGGCGGGGGCCAGCAGGACGACCGAACCGGGCCGCGCGAGTTCACTCGCCAGGCGGACAGCGGGAAGCATGCCCGCATCGTCTCCCGACTCCACCTCCCGGACCGGAACATCCGGGGCGTGTCGGGCCAGCGCCTCGGCGAACCGGGACCGGTCCCGGCCGATGAGCACCACCGCGTCCAGCCGGTCGGCGTTGCTCGCGACCAGTTCCTCGACGTCGGCGCCCTTGAGCAGACCGCCCGCGATCCACACCACGCGCGGATGCGCGCGCAGGGCCGCCGCGGCGGCGTGCGGGTTGGTCGCCTTCGAATCGTCCACATAGGACACACCGGCGGCCTCGGCGACCGGGACCGAGCGGTGCGCGCCGGGCTCGAAGGAGCGCAGCCCGTCGGCGACCGCGTGCGGTCCGATGCCGTAGGCGCGCGCCAGCGCGGCGGCGGCGAGCGCGTTGGCGGTGTTGTGCGGGCCTGCGGGGTGGACGTCGGCGAGCGTCGCGAGCGGGACGCGGTCGCCGAAGGCGCGGTCGACCAGCTCGCCGCCGTCGATGCCGAGCTGGCCCTCCGCCGGGGCGGACAGCGTGAACGAGACCCGCCGGGCCCGCGGTCGCGCACCCGCGTCGGCCAGCCGCGCGGACCACTCGTCGTCGGCGTTGTGCACCGCGACCGCGTTGCCCGCGTAGACCTTGGACTTCGCCTCGCCGTAGGCGTCGAGCGTGCCGTGCCAGTCGAGGTGGTCGGCGGCGAGGTTGAGCACGACGGCCGCGTGCGCGGCCAGCGAGTCCGACCAGTGCAGCTGGAAGCTCGACAGCTCCACCGCTAGCACCTGGTGCCCGGCCCGCACCGCGTCGACCACCGGCAGGCCCACGTTGCCGCAGGCCACGACGTCGACACCGCCCGCGCGCAGGATCGACTCCAGCATGCCGACGGTCGTGGTCTTGCCGTTGGTGCCGGTCACCGCCAGCCAGGTGGCCGGCGCCGCCCGCCTGCCCGTCGGATCCGGGCCGGCTTCCGCCTTCTCCTGGTCCAGCCGCCAGGCCAGCTCGACCTCGCCGATCAGCTCCACCCCGGCCGCGGCGGTCGCCGACAGCAGCGGCGACTCCGGCCGCCAGCCGGGGCTGGTGACCACCAGGTCGGTGCCCGCGGGCGGCTCGGACAGGCCCGCCACCAGCTCGGCGCCCTGCGCCTGCAACGAGGCCAGCGCCGCCAGCCGGTCGCTGGACGCGTCGGTGACGGTGACCGACGCACCCGCCGCCAGCAGCGCCTCCGCGGCCGACCTGCCGGACACCCCGGCCCCGGCCACCAGCACCTGCTGCCCGTCGAACCGACCTGTCGTCACCGAGCCTCCCGTCGTCGTCGCCCTGCTGCCCGCCACCCGGTCAGCCCACGCCCGCGGGCAGCCAGTCCGCGTAGAACAGGCCGAGGCCGAACATCGCGCTGATCGCCGCGAGCACCCAGAACCGGATGATCACCGTGGTCTCGGCCCAGCCGGCCAGTTCGAAGTGGTGGTGGAACGGCGCCATCCGGAACAGCCGCCGCCTGGTCGAGCGGAACACCACGATCTGCATGACCACCGACAGCGCCTCGACCACGAACAGGCCGCCGATGATGATCATCAGCAGCTCGGTGCGGGTCACCATCGACAGCCCGGCCAGCAGACCGCCCAGCGCCAGCGAACCGGTGTCGCCCATGAAGATCTTCGCCGGGGCCGCGTTCCACCACAGGAACCCGACGCAGGCGCCCATCGCGGCACCGGCCACCACGGCGATGTCCAGCGGGTCGCGGACCGTGTAGCAGCCGGTCAGCGAGGCCGCGAGCGCGCAGTTGTTGCGGAACTGCCAGAACGAGACCACCACGTAGACCGCGAGCACCATCGCCGCGGTGCCGCCCGCCAGGCCGTCCATGCCGTCGGTGAAGTTGACCGCGTTCGACCAGCCGCTGATCGCGATGTAGGCGAAGATCACGAACCCGACCGAGCCGAAGGAGATCACCGTGATGTCGCGGATGAACGACAGGTGCTCCGAGGCCGGGGTGACCCCGGCGTTGTTGGGGAACTGGATCGCCAGGATCGCGAACAGCACCGCCGCGACCAGCTGGCCGACCAGCTTCGCGGTCTTGTTCAGCCCGAGGTTGCGCTGCTTGCGGATCTTGATGAAGTCGTCGAGGAAGCCGACCACGCCCAGCGCGGTGGTCAGCCCGAGGACCAGAAGGCCGGACACCGAGGGCGACTCGGTCGGCCCGCTCACCGTCAGGTGCGTGACCAGGTAGCCGGCCCACATGGCGACCAGGATCGCCATGCCGCCCATGGTGGGCGTGCCGCGCTTGGCGGCGTGCGACTGCTGCACCTCCTCGCGGATCTCCTGGCCGAAGCCCTGCCGCGAGAACACCCTGATCAGGTAAGGCGTGACCAGGATCGAGACCACCAGCGCCACCGCGGCGGCGACGAGGATGCTCTTCACGCCGCACCCCCGCTCGGGCGCTCGTCGAGCAGCGCCTCGGCGACCCGCCACAGGGCCGCCACCTTCGACGCCTTGGCCAGCACGACATCACCGGGTCGCAGCTCGGCGCGCAGCAGCGCGACGGCGGCGTCGACATCCGGCACCAGAACCGACTCCTCTCCCCATGAACCTTCCAGCGACGCACCGTGGTGCATTCCCGCCGCCTGGTCCCCGACGACCACCAGCCGGTCGATGTTGAGCCGGACGGCCAGCCGCCCGATCTCGTCGTGCGCTTCCGCTCCCGCCTCGCCCAGCTCGCCCATGACGCCGAGCACCGCCCAGGCCCGGCCGGGACGGCCGCGGGTCATCGAGGCGAGCGTCTTCAGCGCCGCGCGCATGGACTCCGGGTTGGCGTTGTAGGCGTCGTTGACGACGGTGACGCCCTCGGCGGTCTCGGCGACCTCCATCCGCCGCGCCGACACCCGGCGCACCTCGCCCAGGCGCTGCGCGACCTGCTCCAGCGACGCGCCCAGTTCGAGAGCGATCGCCGCGGCGGTCAGCGCGTTGCCGACGTGGTGCTCGCCGTGCAGCGGCAGCGTCACCCGGGCCGAGCCCTCCGCGGTCACCAGCGTGAAGGTCGGCCGCGCGTGCTCGTCGAGCTCGACGTCCTCGGCGCGCACGTGCGCGGAGGGCGCCTCCCCGACGAAAACCACCCGCGCGGCCGTGCGAGCGGCCATCGCCGCGACCAGCGGGTCGTCGGCGTTGAGCACCGCGACCCCGTCGGCGGGCAGCGACTCGACCAGCTCGCCCTTGGCCCGCGCGACGGCTTCCTGCGAGCCGAACTCGCCGAGGTGCGCGTGCCCGACGTTGAGCACCGCGCCGATCCTCGGCGGCGCCACCTCGCACAGCTTCGCGATGTGCCCGACGCCGCGGGCGGACAGCTCCAGCACCAGGTGCCGGGTGTCCTCGTCGGCGCGCAGCGCGGTCCAGGGGTGGCCGAGCTCGTTGTTGAACGAACCCGGCGGCGCCACCGTGGGCCCCATCGGTTCCAGCAGCTGCGCGATCAGGTCCTTCGTGGAGGTCTTGCCGGACGAGCCGGTCACGCCCACCACGGTCAGCTCCGGCAGCCGGTCGACGACGTACCTGGCCAGCTTCGCCAGCGCCGCCAGCACCGCGGCCCCGGAACCGTCGGTGTCGCCCGCCAGCGCCATGACGCCGGAGGGGCCACCGGTCTCGACCGGCGGCACGATCACCGCCGGGGCGTCGACCTCCCGAGCGGCCAGCACGCCCGCCGCGCCGCCCGCCACCGCCTGCGCGGCGAACTCGTGGCCGTCCACGCGTTCTCCCGGCACGGCGACGAAAAGCCCGCCCGGGGCCAGTTTCCGGGAGTCGAACTCCACGCTCGCGGTCACGGTTTCCGAACCGTCCGCGCGATGAAGCCTGCCGCCCACCGCCTCCGCGATGTCGGCCAGGCTGAGCCGGATCACCTTGCCTCCTCGGTGTTCTGCGGGACACCCGCACCCGGGCTGTTCTGCCGGACACCCGAACCCGGGTTGTTCCGCGGCGGGGCCCCCGCACCCGGCCGGTCCTCACGAGCCGACGACAGAGTCTGGCTCATCGAGCCTCCTCGGTGTTCTGCGGGGCACCCGCACCCGAGTTGTCCCGCGGGGAACCCGAGTTGTCCTGCCGGGCACCCGCACCCGGAACCCGCGGAGCATCCCGGTGGGCTCCGTTGCTCGGCCCTCCCAGCCGCCTGCGCAGCGCGGCGGCGAGCTCTTCCCGGTCGGAGAAGGGGTGCACCACGCCCGCCACCTCCTGTCCCGTCTCGTGGCCCTTGCCCGCGACGACGACCACGTCGCCGCCGGAAGCCCGCCGCACCGCCTCGGCGATGGCCTCCCGCCGGTCGCCGATCTCGACGACCTCGCCGCGTTCGGCCGCGGGAACCTCCGCGGCGCCCGCGAGCATCGCCGCGCGGATCTCGGCGGGGTCCTCGCTACGGGGATTATCGTCGGTGACGATCAGTAGTTCGGACCGGCGTGCGGCGGCCTCTCCCATCAGCGGCCGTTTGGCGACGTCACGGTCGCCGCCGCAGCCGAGGACGACGATCACGCGGCCCGCGGCCTGTGCACGCGCCGCGTCCAGCACCGCCGACACCGCGCCCGGCTTGTGCGAGTAGTCCACCACGGCGGTGAAGTCCTGCCCGAGCGCGACACGCTCCATCCGGCCGGGCACGTCGACCTCGGCCAGCCCGCGCTCGATCGCCTCGACCGGAACCCGCGCGGCGTGCAGGACGCCGATGGCCAGCAGCGCGTTGGCGATGTTGAACGGACCGGGCAGCCGCAGCCGCATCCGCAGCTCCAGCCCGTCCGGGCCGTGCGCGGTGAACTCCTGCTCCCCGGTCGGATAAGCGGTCACCTCGGTGGCCGTCCAGGTCGCGTCGCCGGTGGTCGACACGGTGATCGTGCCCGGCCCGACCAGCCGCTCGCCCCACTCGGTGTCGACGCAGACGACCTCGCGCTCGGAGCGGCCGTCGAACAGCAGCGCCTTCGCGCCGAAGTAGTCGTCGAGGTCCCGGTGGAAGTCCAGGTGGTCCTGGGAGAGGTTGGTGAACCCGCCGACCGCGAAGCGGGTGCCCGCGACCCGGCCCAGCGCCAGGGCGTGGCTGGAGACCTCCATCGGCACGTGCGTGACGCCCTGCTCGACCATCACCGCCAGCAGCGCCTGCAGGTCCGGCGCCTCCGGCGTGGTGAACGCGCTGTCCAGCCGCTCACCGGCGATGCGGGTCTCGACGGTGCCGATCAGCCCGGTGGTGAACCCGGCCGCGGCCAGCGCGGACTCCAGCAGGTAGGTCGTGGTGGTCTTGCCGGAGGTGCCGGTGACGCCCAGGATCGACAGCTTCTCGGAGGGGTGGCCGTAGATGGCCGCGGCAGCGGATCCGAGAACGGCGCGCGGGTCGTCGTGCACCAGCAGCGCGACCCGGCCCGCGGTGACCTCCGGGTGCTCCAGCAGACCCGCCCTGACCACCCCGGTCTCGTCGGTGAGCACCGCGGTCGCACCGGCGTCCAGCGCGGTGCCCGCGAAGTCGGCGCCGTGCACCCGGGTGCCGGGCAGCGCGGCGAACAGATCGCCGGGGCGGACGTGTTGCGCCCGCAGCGTCGCGCCGGTCACCGACCGTGGCGCGGAGGGGTCCTGACCAGGCACGGCGGCGATGCGCGCGCCGATCAGTCCGGCAAGTTTCTCGGTGTCCACCGGCTCGACGCTCTTGGGGCGAGGCGGGGCTGTCGCGACCGCGGAAGGCACGTCGCAACAGGCTACCGGTACCACCTGTCGGGTCATCCTCATGGTCGGCCGCGCGTTCGACAACCGAGCGCCTGCTCCGCCCGGATCAAGCCGCTGGCCCTTTCGCAGCAGAATCCGGCGAACTCCGCCCGTGGCCCCGCCGGTCGCCCGCACGACCGTTCGCCACAGGGCGCTGCGCTGTTCATCCGAACTTCGTGGTGCACGGCCGTGGTGATCGATAACGTCCGTTCCGCCTGGTTGGAAAATGCCTCACCTAGGAGGAAACGTGAACCGACGCCTGAGCCGGTTAGCCCTCGCCGGTGCCGCAGCCGCAGCCGTCACCCTGTTCCCGCTCACCACCACGCCCGCACCGGTCGCCGAGGCGGCCCCGGTCGTCGCCCCCGCCGCCGACCCGGCCGACGGTACCGCCGAAGGCGCGATCGAGTGGTTCAAGGGCAAGCAGGGCAACACCTCCTACGAGGGGCTCTGCGAGAAGGCGGTCGAGAACGCCTGGGGCACGACCGGCGTGTGGCCGTCGGCCATCGCGCACTGGGAGGGCGCGGTCAGCGCGGGCAAGGCGCACAAGGGCGACACCAACCCGCCCAAGGGCGCGTTCGTGTACTGGAACATCAGCCAGTACGGCCACGTCGGCATCGCCGACGGCAACGGCGGCTTCTACTCCAGCGGCATCGACGGCGCCATCGGGCACCAGGACAGCTTGTCCTACTTCGGCAACTACCTCGGCTGGAGCGACCCGCAGGTCCCGGCCTGATCCCGCGGGGTCGTGAGCGGCCCGGCCGCTCACGACCCCGGCCTCACGGCACCTGGAGGACCTGCACCGGCGCGGGCTCCTTCGACAGCGGGATCTGGTACCGCTGCGTCATGAACGACGCGATGTCGTGGAACAGCGGCGCCGCGGTCTTGTTCCGGACCGGCTCGTCGAGCATCAGGCCCACGACGAACCGCGGGTTGTCGGCGGGCAGGATCCCGGCGAAGGTGATCATGTGCTGCGACTGGCTGTAGCAGCCGCACGCCGGATCGATCTTCTGCGCGGTCCCGGTCTTGCCGGAGACCTGGTAGCCCTCCACCGCCGCGGACGGCGCGGTGCCCTGCTGGTGCGGCGCGTCCTGCACGACCGACCGCAGCATGTCCCGGACCGTGTGCGCGGTCTCCGGGCTCACCACCCGCACCGGCTCCGGCGCGGGCCGCGGCACCCGGGTTCCGTCCGGCCGGATCTCCGCGGAGATCACCCGCGGCGGAACCCGCACCCCGTCGTTGGCGATCGCCTGGTACATCCCGGCCATCTGCAGCACCGTCATC
Source organism: Saccharopolyspora taberi (assembly GCF_039534165.1). NCBI lineage: Bacteria > Bacillati > Actinomycetota > Actinomycetes > Pseudonocardiales > Pseudonocardiaceae > Saccharopolyspora > Saccharopolyspora taberi. The sequence goes on from NZ_BAAAUX010000007.1 coordinate 115,070, forward strand.
GAAAGCCCCTGCCCGATCGGCAGGTTCGCGAACGTCGTGCCCGACCAGCTGGAGCGCGGCGGGACCACGCCCGCGCTCTCGCCGGGCAGCTCGATGCCGGTCGTGCTGCCGAGGCCGAACCTGTGCACCAGGTCGTTGAACCGCTCCTCGCCGAGCCGGTCGGCGACCATCAGGGTGCCGACGTTGGAGGACTTGCCGAGCACGCCGGTGAAGGTCAGCGGCAGCGTCCCGTGCGGCCAGGCGTCGCGGACCGTCGAGTCGGCGACCTTCACGCTGCCCGGCACCTGGAGCACCTCCTCCGGCCGGACCACCCCGTGCTCGATCGCGCCGGCCGCGGTGATCACCTTGTTCACCGACCCCGGCTCGAACGGCGTGGTGACGGCCGGGTTCGCCAGCGCGTCCTTGGCCCAGGTCGCCGGATCGTCGCCCGGGTTGAAGCTCTTGCCGTTGGCCAGCGCGTAGACCTCGCCGGTCTTGGCGTCCAGCACCACGGCGCTGCCGCCCTTGGCCCCGCTCTCGGCGACGTAGGACGCCAGCTGGTTCTGCACCCTGAACTGCAGGTCGGAATCGATGGTCAGCTGCACGTCCGACCCCGGCGTGGCCGCCTCCAGCTCCCGCTCGGTGCCCGGGATCACCAGGTCGTTGCTGCCTCTGGCGGTGTCCGAGACCTTCACCCCGTCCCGGCCCGCCAGCGCCTTGTCGAGCGTGTTCTCCAGCCCGAACAGGCCCTTGACCTTGCGCTCGTCCATCTGCCACTTGGCAGCGCCGACGATGTTGGCGCCGACGTCGTCGGCCGGGTACTCGCGCACCGCGCGGTACTCGGCGCCGATCTGCGGGTACTTCTCGGTGATCTCCCGCGCGACCGCGGGGTCGACCAGCGGCCCGAAGTAGGTGAACTGCTGGCCCGAGGACAGCACGTCGTAGACGGCCTGCTCGGGCAGCGCCGCACCGACCCGCTCGTGGACGAACCGCGCGATCTCCCGCTTGTACTGCTCGCCGGTCGGTTCCTTCGGGTTCTTCACGTGCGCCTCGTCCTGCTTCTGGACCAGGTCGCGCGGGTTGGCGTAGAGCTGCCTGGACTCGCTGCTGAAGGCGAGCACGTTGTTGCTGCGGTCGAAGAAAGCGCCCCGCTGCGCGGGGATCGCGGCCCGGGTGAGCCGCTGGCGCTCGGCCTCGTTGGACAACGCGCTCGCCTCGAAGCCCTGGACCCAGATCAGCTTGCCCGCGGTCATCACCAGCGCGACGACCAGCAGGATGCGGCCCACGGCGAGCCTGCGGTGGCTGCCCGCGACATCCGTGCGCGCCGTCCGGCGCCCGGGCCGCACGCCGCTGCGGGCCATCAGCGTGCCTCGACCGCCGGAGCACCCGCGGCCTGCTGCGGCGGCGCGGGCGGAGCCTGCACCGGCGGTGCCTGCACCGGAGGCGCGGGCGGCTTGGGTGCCTCGGCGGCCTGCGGGTCACCGACGACCGTGACGGTGCCGTCCGGGTTCGGGACCAGGTGCGCGGGCGGCGGCGCCGGGACCAGGCCCTGCCGCTCGGCCTCGCGCTGCAGCGCCGGCGTCGAGTCCAGCGCGCTGACCTCGAGCATCAGCTGTTCCTTCTGCTCGTTGAGCGCGTTGATCCGGGCCTCGTTCTGCTGCAGCTCGTAGGACCCGCTGACCGCGGCGATCGACAGCCACAGCGTCGCCAGCAGGCCGACGGTGAGCATCCCCATCCCGGCCACCACCAGCGAGGCCCGCGAACCGGCGACCTTCTCCTGCAGCTTGGCCGCCGAGCGGCCGACCCGCTGCGGGCGCCGCTGCTCCCCGGGCTGGCGCTGCGTGCGCGGCCTGCGCTCGGTGGCCTCCCGCAGCGAGCGGTCCCGCCGCTCCTCGCGGCGGGCGTAGGCGCGTTCGGCCGCGGCCGAGCGGGTCCGCTTCTTCTTCTCGGTCTGCTCGCGTTCGGTGGTACCGGTCCGCGAAGTGGTCGTCCTGGTGCGCGCCGGTGCTGTCATACCGCCTCCTCAGTCATGCGGGGCGTCCGCACCCGGCCGGTCCGCTCCTGCGGACGGACGCGCCCCGCGGGACACCCGCCCCCGATCGGCCGCACGAGCCGGGAAACCTGCTCGCTCATGGGCCCTCCTGGATCCGCTCCACCGCGCGCAGCCGCACCGACGCGGCCCGCGGGTTGGCCGCCGTTTCCGCCTCTCCCGCCAGTTCCGCGCCGCGCGTGAGCAGGCGCAGTTCCGGCCCGTGCCCCGGGAGTTCGACCGGCAGGTCGACCGGGGTGCGCGACTTCGCCCGCTCGGCGAAGGCGCGCTTGACCATCCGGTCCTCCAGCGAGTGGTAGGACATGACGACCATCCGGCCGCCGACGGCCAGCGAGTCCAGCGCCGCGGGCAGCGCCCGGCGCAGGACGTCGAGCTCGGCGTTGACCTCGATCCGCAGCGCTTGGAAGGTGCGCTTGGCCGGGTGCCCGCCGGTGCGCCTGCTGGCCGCCGGAACCACGTCGTAGAGCAGCTGCACCAGCCGCTCGCTGCGCTCGAACGGCGCCTTCTCGCGCTCGCGCACGATCGCCGCCGCGATCTTCGAGGCGAACTTCTCCTCGCCGTACTCGCGCAGGATCCGGGCCAGCTCCCCCGCCGAGTACGTGTTGAGCACGTCGGCGGCGGTGCGCGGGGCACCGGAGTCCATCCGCATGTCCAGCGGAGCGTCGTGGGCGTAGGCGAAGCCGCGGCCGGTTTCGTCCAGCTGGAGCGAGGAAACGCCGAGGTCGAACAGCGCTCCGTCCACCCTGGACAGACCGAGGTCGGCGAGGACCTCGCCCCACTCGTCGTAGACGGCGTGCACCAGGTGGATCCGGTCCGAGTACGGGGCCAGCCGCTGCCCGGCCAGCCGCAGCGCCTCCGGATCGCGGTCGAGCCCGACCAGCGTCAGCTCCGGGTGCGCCGCGAGCAGCGCCTCCGAATGCCCGCCCATGCCGAGGGTCGCGTCCACGACCACCGCGGGCCCGCCGGACAGCGCGGGCGCCAGCAGCTCAAGAGTCCGTTCCAGCAGCACCGGGACGTGCCGGTCCCGCGCGGGACCGCCGCCCTGCCACTGTTCATCGCCGGCCATCGCGGTCCCTCCCTCCCGCAAGCCTGGTGCGCCGAGCACCGCAACCGGTCCGCGGCGTGCGAACGCCGGTCGTGCGGTGCACGGGATGTCCCCCCAGAAACCGGATCCCGTCAGGTCCCCGCCCGCCCGTCGCGTCCTGATGCCGGGGAAGGTGCACCAGGCGTGCGATAGCCGAGCGGACCGAGGCCTCACGAAACCCGGTCGCAGGTCGTCGCGTGTTCAGTCGAACCCCTCCTAGAAAACCCCGGGCAGCACCTCCTCCCGGGCCTGCGCGTAGCCCTCCTCGTGCTCGTCGAGGTAGGTCTGCCAGCGCTCCGCGTTCCAGATCTCCAGCCGGTTGATCGCGCCGATGACCACGCACTCCTTGGTCAGCCCCGCGTACCGGCGCAGCTCCGAAGCGACCGAGATCCGCCCCTGGCCGTCCGGCTGCTGCTCGTCGGTGCCCGCGAACAGGTACCGCTGGTAGGCGCGGACGGACTCGTTGGTGAACGGCGCTTCGGCCACCTTGCGGGCCATCTGCTCGAACTCCGCGCGCGGGAAGACGTAGAGGCAGTGGTCCTGTCCCTTGGTGACCATCAACCCCCCTGCCAGTGCTTCCCGGAACTTCGCGGGCAACGTCAGGCGCCCCTTGTCGTCCAGCTTGGGGTGGTGCGTACCGAGAAACATCCCGGCCACCTCCCCCGCCGGCCGCGCACGAGCGAGTCAGCGCCGGCCCGCACCGGCCGCCTTGCCCGGACGGCCAGCTACCCGGCCGACCGACTGCTTCGGCTGGACAGCTGCTCTGTCCGACCAACTGCTCTGCCCGACCAACTGCTCTGGAAGCAGGACCCCCGTTCGCCCCACCGTCACCCACACTACCCCACTTCGCTCCACCGTCAACACGAATCGTCGCGGTCGCCCCCGGAAGCCTTAGGCCATTTGTGCAGGTAGCGCCGTTGTGGGGCGGGGTGGGGGATTCCGGGCACCGAGCCCGGCCACCGCGGCGGCGGTCGCCGCTATGCTCGGGCCCCCACCTCCACCCCCGCCACGGCGGTGGGGCGGAGTGGGGAGCCGCCGCTCGCGGCCGGTGCTTCGGAACCGGGTCCCGGTTTGGCACACTGCATGGGCGCGCCGCGGTGAGCGAGATGATCGACTTGTCGTTCCGGGGCGACCGCACGAGCCCGGCGCCCTCGGGCTCGCCGACGGCCGCGGAAACCCGGGAGAGCACCTGGAGGTTGCGTGACGTCCAAGATCCACACGTCCGGCACGGCGGTGACCGGTGACGGCGCCCACGCGGCCGGCGGAGGGCGCGGCCCGGTGCCACCGGGTCCGGTGGACGTCGAAGCGCTGCACCGCACCGTCCAGCGGATCGCCGCCAACGTCGAGCAGGTGCTCGTCGGCAAGCCCGAGGTGGTCCGGATCGCGCTCGTGACGATGCTGGCCGAGGGCCACCTGCTGGTCGAGGACGTCCCGGGGGTCGGCAAGACCTCGCTGGCCAAGGCGCTGGCCCGGTCGGTCGACTGCACCGTGAGCCGCATCCAGTTCACCCCGGACCTGCTGCCCAGCGACATCACCGGCGTGTCCATCTACAGCAGGCAGGCCGAGACCTTCGAGTTCCGCCCCGGCCCGGTGTTCGCCAACATCGTCGTCGGCGACGAGATCAACCGCGCCTCCCCGAAGACGCAGTCCGCGCTGCTGGAGTGCATGGAGGAGAACCAGGTCACCGTCGACGGCGAGACCTACCCGCTGCGCGCCCCGTTCATGGTGATCGCCACCCAGAACCCGATCGAGATGGAGGGCACCTACGCCCTGCCGGAGGCCCAGCGCGACCGGTTCACCGCGCGGGTCTCGATCGGCTACCCGGACGCGAAGGCCGAACTCGCGATGGTCGACGAGCACACCGGCCACGACCCGCTGCGCGAGCTGCGGCCGGTCGCCGACGGCGCCGAGGTGCAGGCGCTGCTGCGCTCGGTGCGCGGCATCCACGTCAGCACCGAACTGCGCCGGTACGTGATCGAGCTGGTCACCGCGACCCGGCACCTGCCGGAGCTGCGGCTGGGCGCCTCGCCGCGGTCGACGCTGCAACTGGTCCGCGCGGCGAGAGCGCAGGCCGCGCTGTCCGGGCGCCCCTTCGTGATCCCCGACGACGTGCAGGCCGTGGCCGTCCCGGTGCTCGCGCACCGGCTCGTGCTCACCAGCGAGGCCCGCGCCACCCGCCGGTCGGCGTCCGATCTGGTCCGCCAGCTGCTGGCGCGGATCCCGGTACCGCGCGGCGAGGGCGGCAGGTAGGCCGTGCTCTCCGGACTGACCGTGCGCGGTCGCTGCCTGCTCGCGGCAGGGGTGGCCGCGGGCGTGTGCTCGCTCGTGCTCGACGAGCGCGATCTGCTGCGGGTGTCGGCGTTCGTGGCCGCGCTGCCGCTGCTGGCGGCGCTGCTGTCCGGGCGCTCCCGCGTCGGTCTGACCGCGCGGCGCGAGCTGGTGCCGTCGCGGGTTCCGGTCGGCACCCGGTCCGTGGTCCGGCTGCACGTCTCCGGCGGCGGGCGGCTGCCGGTCGGCGGGCTGAACCTGGAGGACGGCACCCCGCACGCGCTCGGCGGCCGTCCCCGGTTCCGGCTCCACGACCTGCCCCGGCGCGGCGGCACGGTCCTGGAGTACAAGGTGCGGCCGGCGCTGCGCGGGGTGCACCAGATCGGCCCGCTGCGCACCCGCGTCGGCGACCCGTTCGGCCTGGCCGAGTTCGAACGCGAGCTCGCGGGCCGCAGCAGGCTCGTCGCGGTGCCGGAGGTCTTCCCGCTGCGCGGACTTCCGCCCGGTTCCGGGCTCGGCACCGGCGAGGACGGCACCACCCGCCTGCGCGCCGGGCACGGCGACGACGACGCGATGGTGCGGCAGTACCGGCAGGGCGACGACATGCGGCGGGTGCACTGGAAGGCCACCGCGCGCCGCGACGAGCTGATGGTCCGGGTCGAGGAACGCCCGTGGCACGGCGGCGTCACGGTGCTGCTCGACCGGCGCTCGGCCGCGCACCGCGGCACCGGGCCGCGGGCCAGCATCGAGTGGGCGGTGTCGGCGGCGGCGAGCATCTGCGCGCACCTGCACCGGCACGGCCAGCACGTCCGCCTGCTCACCGAGGACGGCCACGTGCTCGCGGGCGGCCCGGGCCCCGCCGACGGCGGTCACGACGACGCGGCGGTGCTGGACGCGCTGGCCGCGGTGCGCCCGTCGACGCAGCGGGACCTGGTCTGCGGGCAGGATCCCGGCGGCGGCCAGGAGCTGATCGCGGTGCTCGGCGAGACCACGACCGCCGGGGTCGCCGAGCTGGTCCGGCTCCGTCCACAAGGGACTCGGAGCCTGGCGGTGCTGCTGGACGTCCGGGCCTGGGCCAGGCAGGCCGACGGCGGCTTCGACCCGGAGCTGACCGCGCGCAGGCTGCGGACCGCGGGCTGGACCGTGGTCGTCGTCGACGGGCCGCGCGCGCCGATCGCGCAGGTGTGGTCCCGGCTGTGCGCGGAATCCGGATCGGAGGTGGCGTCGTGACCGCCAGGAACGTCGACACCTCGGTGGTCGCCACGATCGCGGCGGCGCTGGCCGTCGTCCTGTCGGCGACCGCGTTCTCCGGTGTCCTGGCCGACGCGCGCTGGGTGCTGCCCGCCGCGTGCACCGTCGGCATCATCGCCGGTGTCGGCGTGCTCGGCCGCTCGCAGCGCTGGTGGCCGGTGGCGACGGCGCTCGCCCAGCTCGCGGCGTTGATGATGGTGCTGGCGACCCAGTTCTCCGGGAAGGCCGTGCTGGGATTCCTGCCCGGCCCGGCCGCCTTCGGCGAGCTCGCCGACCAGTTGGGGCTGGCGCTGGACCTGGTCCGCGAGGGCGTTCCCCCGGTACCGGCCGAACCGCAGTTGCAGTGCCTGGTCTGCCTCGGGCTCGGCGTGGTCGCGGTGTTCGTGGACGTCATCGCGGTCGCCGGAGGTGCCCCGGCGGTGGCCGGTCTGGTCCTGCTGTGCGTGTTCGCGATTCCCGCCTCGCTGGCCGACAACATGCTGCCGTGGTGGAGTTTCGCGGCCGGTGCGCTGGGATTCGCGCTGCTGCTCGCGTCCGGCGGGCCGCAGCGGCGGTGGCAGCGCCGGGAGCGCGGCGACACCGTCGCAGGCACCCTGTTCGGCCGCACGACCACCGCGGTGGCGGGAGTCGCGGCGGTGATCGCCCTGCTGACCGGGTCGGTGTTCACCGGCGTCGGCACCGAAGGACGGCTGCCGGGCGCGGGGACCGCCGGTTTCGGCGGCACCGGCGGCGGGATCGGGCTGCAACCGTTCACCTCGCTGCGCGGCCAGCTCGACCGCAGCCGCACCGTCGACCTGTTCCGGGTCCGCGGGCTGACCCAGGAGACCTACCTGCGGGCGCTCACGCTGCGGAAGTTCAACCCGCAGAAGGGCTGGGAGCTCGACGGGCTCACCCAGGGCGTGGACGCGCAGCAGGAGTTGCCGCTGCCCGACGGCACCGAATACGCGGTCGGAACGCCGATGAAGGTCGACATCGAACCGCTCGGCTACCGGGACCCGTGGCTGCCGGTGTTCGGCACGCCCACCGTGGTCGGCGGGATGGGGCCGGACTGGCGCTACGACCCGGCCGCCGGGATCGTGTTCACCCAGACCCGGCAGCAGAGCCGCCCCTACAGCGAGCAGCTGTTCGTGCCCTCGCCCACCCCGGAGCAGCTGCGGGAGGCCGGCGGTCCCGTCCGGATCGACCCCGCCTACCTCGACACCAGCGGTATTCCGCCGCAGGTCGCCGATCTCGCCAAGCGCCTGACCGCAGGCGCACCGACCGACTTCGACAAGGCCGCGGCGCTCAACCACTACTTCACCGACCCCGCCAACGGTTTCGACTACGAGCTCGAAACCGCGCCGCCCACCGGCGGGGACGGGCTGTCGGACTTCCTGTTCCGCGGCAAGCGCGGCTACTGCGAGCAGTTCGCGTCGTCGATGGCGGTCCTGCTGCGCGCGTCCGGCATCCCCTCGCGGGTGGCGGTCGGGTTCACCTCCGGCTACCGGGACGGCGACTCGCGGGTGATCACCACCGACGACGCGCACGCCTGGGTCGAGGCGTACTTCCCGGGCTGGGGCTGGACGACGTTCGACCCCACCCCGCTCGACGACGGGCGCACCGCGCTGCCGGAGTACCTGCACCAGGAACGCCAGCCCCAGGCCCTGCCTCCGCCGCCGGGGCAGAACACCCCCGCGCCTCCCCCGCCGAGCGGCCAGGTCCCGCAGCCGGGGCAGCCGGAGACCGGCGACCAGCACATCGCCGACCAGCCGCAGGAACGCGAGACCGCTCCGGCGGTGTGGCCGCTGGTGCTGCTGCTCGTGGTCGTGCTGGCGCTGCTCGCGGCGACTCCGGCCGGGGTGCGCGAGGCGCGCAGGCGCCTGCGGCTGCGCGCGGTCGACGCCGGAGCGCCGGACTCGGCGGAGCTGGCCTGGCGCGAACTGCTCGACGAGTTCTGGGACCGGGGTTCGAAACCGGAGGACACCGACACCGCGCGCCGGGTGGCCGCCGGGCTGGTCGAGCAGCACGCGCTGGACGCCGAAGGCTCGCGCGCGGTGCGAGAACTGGTCACGTCGGTGGAGAAGCAGTGGTACGGCCCGGGCGACGGCGTCCCGGACGACTCGGTCAGGACGTCGCTGCGGGAAGCCGTGGACAGCCTGCACCGCAGCGAACCGCTCAGCTGGCAGGCGCGGCTGCTGCCCCGGTCGGTGCTGGGCCTGCTCGGCCGGGGCTGATCACGCCGCGCGGGACCGGACCGCGCGGGATCGCGCCAGCAGGATCGGAAGGAGCGCGGGCGCTGCGAGCATCCGGCGGAGGGCTGGGATCAGCGGGCGCGCGACCGGGATCAGCGGGGGCGCGACTGCATCCCGCGCGGGCCCGGGAACGTCCGGCGCAGAGCAAACGATCGCCGTTCGCGAAGCGGACGGCGATCGTTGCTGAAAGCCGGATTACTGGTCGAAGCGCTTTCGGAAGCGCTCCTCCATGCGCTGGGTGAACGAGCTGCGGCCCCGTTGCTCGGGCTTGCGGCGACCACCGCCCGCGGCGGGTTTCCCGCCGCTGCCCTCGGCCTCCGCCTCGGTGTCCTCCCCGCCGCCGCGCATGGCAGACCAAACCATCAATGTCCCGCCGAACATCACGAGGAAGCCGACCACGCTCACCACGGGGATATCGGCCGGTTTGACCGGTATCACCACGCCGAGCACCAGCAGGATCAACCCCAGCGCGAACACGGCGATGCCCTGCAGGCGCCGCCGCCGGGAGGGACGGTGCAACCGTCCTCCGCGCACGGTGGAGGCGAACTTCGGATCCTCGGCATAGAGCGCGCGCTCGATCTGGTCGAGCAGTCGCTGCTCGTGCTCGGAGAGTGGCATGGCTCCTCCTCCGGCACAGTGTCTCAGTGGCGCCGGAGACCCGGAGGGAGTCTTTCCCTGCGGGCGGGGGATCCGGCGAACGCTTGGGGGCGTCACCCTTGAGGATACGGTTCCGGCGACGCGACGACTACCCGGTCCCGCGACGAGAGCGACGGGAGTTGCCGACATCATCCCGTCGGGGCAGTGCGCCCGGACCCTTCCCTCACTCGCAGCAAGCGTCCGGCGCGTCCGGCGCACCGCTGGTCCGCTCGGCGGAGCGTCAGCTGACGGACCGTGATCAGCCGGCCACCCGGCCGATGGCGTGCAGCCTGGAGGCGATCTCCCGCAGCGGCGAGCTGACGGCGGCGGCGCGCTCCAGCTCGGCCAGCGCGTCCGATCCGGACTCCAGCACCGACCCCGGCACGAGGTCGCTGAGCACGCCCTGGCCCTGGATCAGCTCCACGGTCAGCCCGGCCTCGGTCATCGACCGCTCCAGACCGGCGGAGTCGAAGCGGCGCAGCAGCGGATCGGTGGTCCCGTCGTCGAGCCTGCCGTCCGGATCCTGGAACAGCCGCAGCGCCTCGGCGACCCGTCCGGCCAGCGCCCGCCCGAGCACCGCCGCGTGCCGGTTGGCCACCAGCACCGAGACCGCCCCGCCGGGCGCGGTCGCCGCGGCCATCTCGCGCAGCGCCCCGGCGACGTCGTCGACGACCTCCAGCAGCCCGTGCCCCAGCACCAGGTCGGCGCCGCCTTCCGGGCGCACGACGTGCAGCGCGTCGGTGTCGCCCTGCAACGGCGTGATCCGGTCGGCCACCCCGGCGTCGCTGGCGCGGCGTTGCAGCGTCGCGAGCGCGTTCGGGCTCGGGTCCACCACCGTCACCGCGCATCCCGCGGACGCCAGCGGCACCGCCCACACCCCGCTGCCCCCGCCGACGTCGAGCACCCGCGGCGGCTCGCCGCCCCGGCGCAGGCGGGCCTGCGCGACTTCGGTTTCCAGCACCTGGTGGACGGCGTCGGATCTCATGGCTTGCAGCGTAATGGCCGGTCACCCGGGCCCCGCAGCTGGCGTGGGCTCGTGGATCAGCTGCCCGGCGACCTGGCCTTCGAAGAACCGCAGTCAAAGACGAGTTCGAAGGAGGGTTCCCCGGTTCCGTAGGCTACGGGCGTGCATACGGTGGCAGTGCTGAGTCTCAAGGGTGGCGTGGGCAAGACGACCGTGGTGCTCGGCCTCGCATCGGCCGCCATGCGCCGCGGCGTGCGAACCCTGGTCGTGGACCTGGATCCGCAGTGCAACGCGACCGCGTGCCTGGAGCCGGACGACACCGCCAAGGAACTCGGCGACGTCCTCGCCGACCCGACCCCGGAGGTCCTGCGCGCCGCGGTCGCGCCCAGCGCCTGGGGTGAGGAGGTCGACGTGCTGGTCGGCTCCGAGGACGGCGAGCTGCACAACGGCCACCACCCCGACGACGGGCAGCTGGCGCGGTTGACCACCGCGCTGTCCCGGCTGGACGAGCTGATCGCCGACGGCGAGCTGCCCTACCAGCTGGTGCTGCTGGACTGCCCGCCGTCGCTGGGCAGACTGACCCGGTCGGCGCTGGTCGCCGCCGACCGCGCGCTGCTGGTCACCGAACCGACGATCTTCGCGGTCTCCGGCGTCCAGCGCGCCTTCGAGGCGGTCCAGGCCGAGCGCGAGAGCAGCAACCCCCGGCTGCAACCGCTGGGCGTGGTGGTCAACCGGGTCCGGCCGCGGTCGCACGAGCACCAGTTCCGCATCGAGGAGCTGCGCGAGATCTTCGGCCCGCTGGTCATGCCGGTCGCGCTGCCGGACCGGCTGGCCGTGCAGCAGGCCCAGGGCGCCTGCATGCCGATCCACCAGTGGGGCACTCCGGGTGCGCGCGAGGTCGCGCTGGCGTTCAACCTGCTGCTGGCCCGCGCGCTGCGGGCCGGGCGCGCCGACCGCTACGCCGAACCGGAGGAGTTCGACGAGGACGAGTTCGAGGAGGCGTCGGAATGACCAGCACCCTGTTCGCGGGGTTCGTCCTCGTGGCCGCCATCGGCGTGATGACCCCCGGGCTGGACGTGATGCTGGTGCTCCGCCAGTCGCTGCTGGGCGGCAGGCGGACCGGCGTGGCCGCGGTCGTCGGGATCTCGCTGGGCTGCGTGGTGTGGGGAACGGCGAGCATCGTCGGCCTGACCGCGCTGCTGACGGCGTCCCGGCTGGCCTACGACGTGGTCCGACTCGCCGGAGCCGCGTACCTGCTCTACCTGGGCGGCACGGCGCTGTGGAAGTCCTTGCCCCGCAACCGGAAACCGGTCGACGAGCAGCAGCTCCCGGCGCGGCGGCAGAGCAGCTGGGCCGCGCTGCGCACCGGCCTGCTGACCAACCTGCTCAACCCGAAGGTCGGCGTCTTCTACATCAGCCTGCTGCCCCAGTTCCTGCCCGCCGGTCCGCAGGCGCCCGCCTGGGGCGCGCTGCTGGTGGGCGTGCACGTCTCGCTCGGCCTGCTGTGGCTGACCGGGCTCACCTGGATCGCCGGGCGCGCCAGGGCGCTGTTCCAGCGCGACCGGGTGCGGGCGTGGATGGACCGGGTCACCGCGAGCGTGCTGGTCGGCCTCGGGTTGAAGCTCGCGCTCGAAGGGCGGTGAACCGGGACTGCCGGAGGGCGACACGGTTTTCCTGACCTGCCATCGGCTGCACGACGCGCTGGCGGGCGAGGAGCTCACGCGCGGCGAACTCCGGCATCCCCGGCTCGCGACGGCGGACCTGGCCGGGCGGACGGTCCGGGAGGTGCGCCCGGCGGGCAAGCACCTGCTGCTCCGGCTGGACGACGACCGCACCCTGCACAGCCACCTGCGGATGGACGGCGCCTGGCACCTGTACGCCCCCGGCGAGCGCTGGCGGCGGCCGGGTCACCAGGCCCGCGCGATCCTGAGCACCGCGCAGCGCACCGCGGTCGGCTTCAACCTGCACGACCTCCACCTGGTGCGCACTGCCGACGAGCACCGGCTCGTCGGCCACCTCGGTCCGGACGTGCTCGGCCCGGACTGGGATCCGGCCGAAGCCGTCCGCAGGCTCACCGCCGACCCGGACCGCGAGATCGGGCTGGCCCTGCTCGACCAGACCGTTCTCGCCGGCGTGGGCAACATCTACAAGACCGAGGTGTGCTTCCTGCTCGGGCGCACGCCGTGGAGCCCGGTGTCCGAGGTCGACGCCGCCGAAGCGGTCCGGCTCTCGCACGAGCTGCTGCTCCGCAACGCCTGGCACCCCGAGCAGTCGACGACCGGCAGGCGCGGCGCGCGGCACTGGGTCTACGGCCGCCGCACCTGCCTGCGCTGCGGCGGTCCGGTCCGCCGCGGGACGCAGGGGACCGAGGAGCGCGTCGCGTACTTCTGCCCGAACTGTCAGCGCGGGGCGTCGCGGATGTCGGCGAGCCGCCGCAGGATCGGGTAGAGCAGCACGATCCCGACCGAGCCCCACACCAGGCCGGTGACCCGCAGCGCGCCGATCGACAGCGTCAGGTCGCCGACCCCGGCGATCACCGCGGTGCCCAGCACCGCCACGTTGACCGGATCGGCGAAGTCGACCCTGGCCTCAAGCCAGATCCGCACGCCGACCAGTGCGAGCATCCCGAACAGCACCAGCGTCGCGCCGCCGAGCACGCCCAGCGGGATGGTGTTGATCAGGGCGGCCAGCTTCGGGCAGAACGACAGCAGGACCGTGGCCAGCGCCGCGACCACGCACGCCGCCGTCGAGTAGACCCGGGCCGCGGCCATCACGCCGACGTTGGCGGCGTAGGTGCTCAGCGCGGAACCGCCCGCCGAGCCGGACAGCGTGGTCGCCAGCCCACCGCCGATCAACGCGTCGCCGACGCTGCCGTCGAGGTCGCGTCCGGTCAGCGCGGCGACCGCCTTGAGGTGCCCGACGTGCTCGGCGACCAGCACGATCACCAACGGCAGCAGGAACGGCATCACCGACAGGTGCAGCTGCGGCGAGATCACCTCCGGCAGCCCGAACCAGGGCGCGTCGTGCAGGGCGGTGAGCCGCTCCGGGTCGAGCTCCCGGGTGATCGCGGCGTAGGCCCAGCCCAGCAGCACGCCGAGCAGCACCGAGCTGCGGCCCCACAGGCCCCTGCCGAGGACGGTGCCCAGCACGACGGTGCCGAGGGTGATCGCGGCGGCGACCGGGTGCTTGTCGATGGACGACACCGACTGCGGGGCCAGGCTCAGCCCGAGCATCAGCACCACCGCGCCGGTGACGATCGGCGGCATCGCCGATTCCAGCAGCCGAACGCCGAGGGCCTTGACCGCGATGCCCACCATCGCCAGGACCACCCCGACGAGCACGATCCCGCCGAGCAGTGCGGCCGGTGGCGCGCCGCCGGTGGTCGCCGCGGCGCCCAGCGGCACGACGAACGCGACCGAGGCGCCGAGGTAGGAGGGCACCCGGTTGCGGGTGACGACGACGAACAGCAGGGTGCCGAGCCCGGAGAACAGCAGCGTCGTGGTGATCGGGAACCCGGTCAGCAGCGGCACCAGCGTGCAGGAGCCGAACATGGCGAGCAGGTGCTGCATGCCGAGGCCGACGGTCAGCGGCCAGCTGAGCCGTTCCCCGGAGCTGACGACGGCGTCGTTGAGCAGGTTGCGACCGTTGCCGTGCACGGTCCACAACGCCACGTCGTCCTCCCCGACCTCCCCGCCCGACCGGGGATCGCACCACCGTCCGTGGTGACAACGGGAAGATTACTATTTCGCATCACACAATCAAGACACGCTGAACTCGTTCGGGGGAAAACTCAACTACCAGCCGTTATGCCAAGCCGGTCGGCGTGTCGCTCGGACGAGGTCACGCGGGTTGGCCGGGGCCCTCCCGGCGCACCGAGCGCGGATCGGTGAGATCGGCCACCCGGCCCGGGCCGGACATCTCCCGCAGGCCCTCGGCGAGCCCGGCGAGCCGGTCGGTGGCGTCCTGGATCAGGTGCTTCTGCTCCGGCGCACCGCTGGCGGCCACCGCCCGCCCGGCCGCGGCGACCAGGCCGCCGTACCCCTCGACGCCCTCGTCCAGCTCGGCGCGCAGCCTGCGCACGTCGGCGGTCAGCGCGTCCCGGTCGGCCGCGGCGACGTGCGGCATCGCCGCCTCCACCGCCTGCAACCGGTCCGCGACCTGCCGCAACGCGACGGCCGTCTGTTCGGCGGTCGCCCGCGCGTCGGCGACCTCGCTCCCGCTGCCGGTCGACGCGAGCTGCGCGAGCGCGCCGTGCAGGCCGCGCTCGGCGTCCCGCAGGCGCTGCATCGGCTCCCGCGCCTGCGAGCCGACCGGCGGCAGCTCGACCGACGGTGGCGGCGGTTCCGGCAGCGGGGTCCGCTTGAGCCTGCGGTAGCGCACCCCGGCTCCGACCGTCGCCGCGCCGGTCGCGACCGCGAGGCCGCCGAGGCCGAAGACCGCGCCCTGCTGCGCGACCTCACCGATCGCGCCGCCTGCCGACCACATCGCGTCGAGCGCGTAGGAGCCGTACGAGCTCACCCCGAGCACCCCGGTGGTCACGGCGCCGCCGATGGTGGCGCGCCGCGCCCGGTTGCGCTGCCGGATCAGCCGGGCGCGCGGATCGCGCCACTTCGCCACCAGCCGGCGGACGCTGCTGAGACCGGGGCCGCGCAGGTGTTCCAGCGCGGCCTCGCCCAGTTCCGCGAGTTCGTTCCTGCCCCGCTTCACCGCTGCTCCCCAATGCAGGTCCGCCGGAGGGTTCCAGCTGGTTCCCGCCCGTCTGTCGGTTCCGGCCCGGCTGTCAGTTCTGGCCCGTCTGCGGGTTCTGCTGCTGCTGGCGGGTGGCCGGCTCGGCGGCGTCCTGCCCGCTGGTCACCTGCTGCTGGCCACCGGTGACCTGCTGCTGGCCACCGCCGCCCATCGACGCCCGGATCTGGGCGAGCCTGCTGGCGCCGGCGGCGTCGACCGACGCCTGCTGGACCTCCAGCATCCGGCCCTGCACGCTGTTCTGGGCGAGCTCGGCCTCGCCGAGCGCGGTGGTGTAGCGGCGTTCGATCTTGTCCCGGACCTCTTCCAGCGAAGGCGTGTTGCCCGGCGCGGCGACCTCGGTCATCTGCCGGAGCGAGGACGAGACCTGCTCCTGCATCTTGGCCTGCTCCAGCTGGCTGAGCAGCTTGGTCCGCTCGGCGATCTTCTGCTGGAGCACCTGCGCGTTGCGCTCGACGGCCTGCTTGGCCTGCTCGGCGGCGCCCAGCGACTGGTCGTGCAGGGTCTTGAGGTCCTCGACGCCCTGCTCGGCGGTCACCAGCTGGCTGGCGAGCTGGGTGGCGGTCTCCTCGTACCGCTGGGCCTTGGCCTCGTCGCCCTCGTTGCGGGCCTGGTCGGCCATCACCAGCGCCTGGCGCGCGGAGGCCTGCAGCTTCTCGACCTCGCCGAGCTGCCGGTTGAGCTTCATCTCCAGCTGGCGCTGGTTGCCGATGACCGAGGCGGCCTGCTGCGACAGCGCCTGGTGCTGCCGCTGAGCTTCCTCGATGGCCTGCTGGATCTGCACCTTCGGGTCGGCGTGCTCGTCGACCTTCGACGAGAACGACGCCATCAGGTACTTCCAAGCCTTCACGAACGGATTGGCCATCTCCTCCGCCTGCCTTCTCTCCTGCTCGGCTCCCACGAGGCACAACGAAGCCGTGTGCCCACAGGTTCCATCGTGTCAGGTCGTGGTACGCGCTTCCACCAGACCCAGGAGATCTCCGGGATTTTCCCCGAGTCGCAACCTGACCGCGACGAACCCGCGCCGCGCAGGCCGAACGGGCCCGCGATCGGTTCAGATCCGACCGCGGGCCCGGGCAGGTCTCAGGCGGCGACGACCACGCCGCCGGAGGTGCGCACCGGGGCCCCGATGCGCTGGCTGAGCACCGGCTGCAGGCGCAGGTCGCCCGCGGAGTCCTCGATGGACACCCTGGTGTCCGGCTCCTGGTGCGCCTCCGCTCCCGCGAGCTCGCCCGCCGACAGCTCGGACTCGGACAGCTGGGTGCCGATCAGGCTGGGCACCAGCCGGCCGCCGTCGATGTCGGTGGCCTGCTCCACCGTGGCCGGGGCCATCAGCGAGCCGTCCATGTCACCGGCCACCGTCACCAGGAGCTCCGGGAGCGGCAGTTCCAAGGCGTCGCAGATGGAGGCCAGCAGCTCGCTGGACGCCTCCTTGCGGCCCCGCTCCACCTCCGAGAGGTAGCCGAGGCTCACCCGGGCAGCGCGCGAGACGTCCCGCAGGGTCCGAGACTGAGCGGTCCGGGCGCGGCGCAGTCGTTCACCGACAGCTTCCCGCAACAACACGGTCATCTCGCGCCTCCCTTCTTCGTCGCCTTCCGCGTGCGCTACGCGCCATCGCTCCCTACGTTACTCATCAAGTGCCATCCACGAGAACGATCAGCGACAAGTCCGCCAAGGGCGAACGTGCCGCCCGTCGGGTGGGAAGCGCGACTTGCCGCTGCGCACGGTCGATCCGGTCCGTCGGATCACTCAACGCAGCAGTTCCAGGAACTGTTCCAACGCCACCCGAACGGCCGCAGCCCGCACCAGGTGCCGGTCGCCGCCGAGGTGCACGGACCGGACCGTGGTCCCGCTGGGCCCGGCGAAACCGAGGTGCACGGTCCCCGGCGAGATGCCGTCCTGCGGATCGGGACCCGCGACACCGGTCAGCCCGATGCCCCAGTCCGCCGCGCAGCGCCCGCGCACGCCGGTCGCCAGCATCTCGGCGACCACCGGGTGCACCGCGCCCTGCTCGTCGAGCAGGACCGGGTCGACCCCGAGCAGGCTCGCCTTGAGGTCGGTCGCGTAGACCACCATGCCGCCGCGGACCACGTCGCTCGCCCCGGGCACGTCGGTGAGCGCGGCGGACAGGATGCCCGCCGTCAGCGACTCCGCGGTCGCCACCGTCTCGCCGCGCGACCGCAGCGCGTCCAGCACGGACACCACCTGCTGCCGGGGCACCCCCAGCGCTTCGACGATCATGCGTGCCGGGCCCGCCTGCCGACCGCGCGCAGCCGCAGCGCGCGCACGACGTAGTCGATGCCGGTGATCACGGTCGCCAGGACGGCGGCGCCCATCACGATCCAGCGGGCCGGGTCCGCCCAGTCGCCCAGCGGCAGCAGGTACAGGCCGATGGCCAGCGCCTGCAGCAGCGTCTTGAGCTTGCCGCCGCGGCTGGCCGGGATCACGCCGTGCCGGATCACCCAGAACCGCAGCGCGGTCACGCCCAGCTCGCGGCCGATGATCACCAGCGTGACCCACCAGTGCAGGTCGCCGAGCAGGCTCAGCGCCACCAGCGCGGAACCGGTCAGCGCCTTGTCCGCGATCGGGTCGGCGACCTTGCCGAAGTCGGTGACCAGACCTCGCCTGCGCGCCAGGTCCCCGTCGATGCGGTCGGTGATCGAAGCCACCGCGAACACGCCGGTCGCGATCCAGCGCCACAGCACGTCGTGGCCGTCGTCCCAGAACAGCGCGACCAGGAAGACCGGGACCAGCGCCAGCCGCGACATGGTCAGCACGTTGGCGATGTTGAACAGCGGCACCACGCGCTCCTCGGCCGCGCCCTCCCGCGTCATGTCCACCCCGCCGAGCCCGGTCGGCCGCGAGAAGAACGAACCCCGGTCATGCGCCCTCCTCCTGACACGGCCGCACCACGAGGTCGACGCCTTCGCTGCCGACCACCCGGCACCGGAGCACGTCGCCCACTGCGACCTCCCCAGCATCGGTGACCAGGCATTCGCCGTCCACCTCCGGGCCCTGGTGCTCGGCGCGGCCGGCGACCTCGTCGTCGGTGCGCTCGACCAGGACGCGGACCTCGGTGCCGACGCGGTCCTCGGCGCGCTGCGCGACCAGCTCGTCGGCCAGGCCGGACACCTGGTCGACGCGGGCGGCGATGACGTCGGCGTCGAGCTTGCCGTCGAAGCCCGCGGCCTCGGTGCCGTCCTCGTCGGAGTAGCCGAAGACGCCGATCGCGTCCAGCCGGGCGCGGGTGAGGAAGTCCTGCAGCTCGGCGAAGTCCTCCTCGGTCTCGCCGGGGAAGCCGACGATGACGTTGCTGCGGATGCCCGCCTCCGGGGCGAGCTCGCGGATCTGGTCGATCAGCGCCAGGAACGACTCGGTGGAGCCGAACCGGCGCATCCGCCGCAGCACCTTCTCGCTGGAGTGCTGGAAGGACAGGTCGAAGTAGGGCGCCACGCCCGGGGTGCTCGCGATCGCCCGGACCAGGCCCGGCCTGGTCTCGGCGGGCTGGAGGTAGGACACCCGCACCCGGTCGACGCCGTCGACGCCCGCCAGCTGCGGCAGCAGCGTCTCCAGCGCGCGCGGGTCGGACCTGTCCTTGCCGTAGGAGGTGGAGTTCTCGCTGACCAGGAACAGCTCCTTGGCGCCCTGCTCGGCCAGCCACGCCGCCTCGCCGAGGACCTCCTCGGCGGACCGCGAAAGGAAGGAGCCGCGGAACGACGGGATCGCGCAGAACGAGCAGCGCCGGTCGCAGCCGGAGGCCAGCTTGAGCGCGGCCACCGGCGAGTCGTCGAGCCTGCGGCGGGCGATGCCGCGCGCGGAGGGGATCCAGCCGTGGCCGGGCACCGAGATCCCGGCCGCCGCGGCGGGCCGGGCGACCGGGGTGATCGGGAGCATCTTGCGGCGGTCCCGGGGCTGGTGCGCCTCGATGCCGCGGCCGGCGAGCACGTCGTCGAGCCGGTCGGCGAGGTCGCCGTAGTGGTCGAAGCCGAGCACGGCGTCGGCCTCGGGCAGGTGCTCGGCGAGCTCGGCGCCGTAGCGCTCGGCCATGCAGCCGACGGCGACGACCTTGGCGCCGGTGTCGGAGGCGGCCAGCAGGGTGTCGACGGAGTCCTTCTTGGCGGACTCGACGAAGCCGCAGGTGTTGACCACGACGACGTCGGCGCCGGACTCGTCGTGGACGAGGTCCCAACCGCGCTGGTGCAGGTTGCCCGCGAGCTCCTCGGAGTCGACCTCGTTGCGCGCGCAACCGAGCGTGACCATGGCGACTCGGCGAGAAGAGTGCTCGACAGACATGCGTCGAGCGTATCGCCCAGGGCTTTCCGGCCCGTGCACGAGCCTGCCTCCGGCGGAGCCGGGCGAGATCGACGTTACCCTCCCCGGTCAGCACCGTTCAGGTTAGGCTTACCTAACTATGACGTCTGTGCAGGTTCGGCCCGCGCGCATCCGAGACGTGCGCGCCATGAAGACCCTGATCGACCACTACGCGGGCAAAGTGGTGCTGGCCAAGGATCTCGTCACGCTCTACGAGGACATCCAGGAGTTCTGGGTCGCCGAGGCGGATGACGTGATCGTCGGCTGCGGAGCCCTGCACGTCCTCTGGGAGGACCTCGCCGAGATCAGGACGGTCGCGGTCAACCCGCTGAGCCACGGCCTCGGCATCGGCAACGCGCTGGTGAAGTCCCTGATCGGCACCGCGAGCGACCTCGGCCTGGCGCGGATCTTCGTGCTCACCTTCGAGACGGAGTTCTTCGGCAGGCACGGGTTCGTGCCGATCCGGGACACCCCGGTCCCGCCGGAGGTCTACGACGAGATCCGGCGCTCGCCGGACGAAGGCGTCGCGCAGTTCCTCGACCTCGCCCACGTCAAGCCGAACACGCTCGGCAACACGCGCATGCTCCTGCACCTGGACGCCTGAGCCGGCGCGTTCCGGACGCCTGAGCTGGCGCATCCCGACACATGCGGAATACCGCATGCCCACGGGAACCGGGACGGCTAACATGTCCCCCATGCATGACTATGCGCCCAAAGCGATAGTGATCCGAAAAGCCCGGATCGCGGACGTCCGGGCGATCAAGGCGCTGGTCGACAAGTACGCCGGGAAGGTGCTGCTCACCAAGCAGCTCGTCACGCTCTACGAAGACGTCCAGGAGTTCTGGGTCGCCGAGGCGGATGACGTGATCGTCGGCTGCGGAGCCCTGCACGTCCTCTGGGAGGACCTCGCCGAGATCAGGACGGTCGCGGTCGACCCGACCGTGCGCGGCAAGGGCGTGGGGCACCAGGTGGTCCGCAGGCTGATCGAGGCCGGGCGCGAGCTGGGGCTGGCGCGGATCTTCGTGCTCACCTTCGAAACGGAGTTCTTCCGCCGCCACGGCTTCGAACCGATCGACGGCACGCCGGTGACGCCCGAGGTGTACGCGGAGATGCGCCGCAGCGTCGACGAAGGCGTGGCCGAGTTCCTGGATCTGCCGTTCGTCAAGCCGAACACGCTCGGCAACACCCGGATGCTGCTGGAGCTGCACGGCTGAGCACCGAACCGTAATCGTCCTTTCACGTGGAGATCGCGCGAGCGCATCCCGGACACCGGCCGCGACCGATATAACACGGTGAGTCATTCGCCTGATCCGAGGAGATCACCGTGAAGAACTCACCCGGGCGACGCTTCGCCGCCGCGGCGGCGGCCTCGGGAGCCCTGCTGCTGACCGCGGGCACCGCCCACGCCGACGACGACCTGCGGCAGATCACCGACCGGTACCTGTTCGAGATCTCGCTGCCGGAGTTCGTGGACGTGCGCGCGGAGAAGCCGTACCCGGACCAGCTCGACTGGTCGTCGGACAGCTGCTCGTGGTCGCCGGACGAGCCGCTGGGCTACGACTTCTCCTCCAGCTGCGACCGCCACGACTTCGGCTACCGCAACTACAAGCGGCAGGACCGCTTCAGCGAGGACAACCGGCTGCGGATCGACGACAACTTCAAGGCGGACATGTACTCGGGCTGCGGCGACGACGCGGCCTGCAAGGGTGCGGCCAACGTCTACTACTTGGCGGTCCGCCAGTTCGGCGGGTCGAGCGCGTCCACCGCCGACGCGCTCCAGCAGGCGGACGTCAAGCCGACGTACGGCGCGCGCGGCGAGGTCGTGTCGTACTCGGCGCGGACCGCGGCCGGCGAGGTCGTCGAGGTCCGCTGAGGCGTCCCGGGGCGCGGTCGAGGCGGTCGCGTGGTCGGGTCGGCCGCGCAGAGCGTCGCGGCCTCGGTTCAGCCACGCGGAGATCGGTAACGTGCCTCTCGCACGCGCGAGAAAGGAACGGTTCCCGATGGTACGGCGACAACTGCCCCGCTGGTCCGAACTCCGACCGCTGCTGCGGATCGAGCCGCCGAAGCTCGACCTCACCGAGCGCAGGCTGGCCCGCGCGCACTCCATCGGCGACCTCCGGTCGATAGCCCGGCGCCGCACGCCCCGCGCGGTCTTCGACTACACCGACGGCGCGGCCGAGGGCGAGACCAGCCTGCTCCGCGCGCGACGGGCGTTCCGCAACGTGGAGTTCCACCCCTCCGTGCTCCGAGATGTGTCCGATGTGGACACGACTACGACGATCCTGGGCCGGCCGTCGGCGTTGCCGTTCTCACTGGCCCCCACCGGGTTCACGCGGATGATGAACCACGAGGGCGAACCCGCGGTGGCCCGCGTGGCCGAGAAGGCCGGAATCCCGTACGCACTGTCCACAATGGGCACGACGTCCCTGGAGGACACCGCGGCAGCGGCCCCGGACGCGCGCAAGTGGTTCCAGCTCTACGTCTGGCGCGACCGCGCGGCGAGCCGCGACCTGGTGCAGCGCGCGAAGGAAGCGGGCTACGAGTCGCTGATCCTCACGGTCGACACCCCGGTCGCGGGTGCCCGCCTGCGGGACCTGCGCAACGGGCTGACGATTCCGCCGGCGCTGACGCTGAAGACGATCGCGGACGGTGCGATGCACCCGGCGTGGTGGTTCAACCTGCTGACGACGGAGCCGCTGTCGTTCGCCACCTTCAGCCGGTGGGAGGGCACGGTCGCGGAACTGATCAACGAGATGTTCGACCCGACGCTGAACTTCGGCGACGTGGAGTGGCTGCGCGAGGCCTGGGACGGCCCGCTGGTGATCAAGGGCATCCAGAACGCGGCCGACGCGGGCCGGGTGGTCGAACTCGGCGCGGACGCGGTGATCCTGTCCAACCACGGCGGCCGGCAGCTGGACCGAGCGCCGACGATGCTGGAACTGCTGCCCGCCGCCCGCGAAGCGGTCGGCGACCGCGCGGAGATCCTGCTCGACACGGGAATCCTCAGCGGAGCCGACATCGTCGCGGCACTGGCGCTGGGCGCGGATTCCTGCCTGGTGGGCCGGGCGTACCTGTACGGGCTGATGGCCGGAGGCCAGCGCGGCGTCCAGCGCGCGGTGGACATCCTGCGGACCGAGATCGTGCGGACCATGCAGCTGCTCGGCGTCCGCTCGGTCGGTGAGCTCGACAGCTCGCACGCCGCCCTCCGCCGCTGAGGCGTCGGCACCTTTCAGCGCGAGCCGCTACTCGGCGGCTCGCGCTGCGCGTCCGCCCGACGCCCACACCGAACCGGCGGCCGACACGCGCACGCGTGTCGCGGCCCCGGCGCTCATACCACCCCGACACGCCGCCGCGCGTCGGGCAGCCCCGCCAACAACCGACACACCGGCGCGTGTCGGGCAGCCCCGCCGGTCCCCGACACGCCAGCGCATGTCCGACTCGATCAACAACCGACACGCTCGCACGCGTCCGGCTTCATCTCCCCGACACGCCCGGGCGTGTCGGGCACCAGCCACGTCCGACACGCCGATACGTGTCGGATGGGATCAGGATTGGATCAGGATCGGTTCAACACCCCGACACACCGACGCGTGTCAGCGCCTCGAAAGCCACGGCCCGCCGAAACAACCCAACCCCGCCAACCGCAACCAAACCCGCCCCACTGCCCCCGAGACTCAGCCCCCGCCCCTCAGCGCCCGGACCGCGAGTCCATCGGCCGCGCCGCGGGCGCGGCAGCGCCGGCACCGTCGATCGGCCCGACGCCGAACCAGGCCTCGCAAGGTCCGCCGATGTACTTCTCGTAATCGGTCGTGATGTGGATGACCGACTCGCCGTCCTCGGTCGGCAGCACGGTCGGGCTGAAGTTCCGGCAGACGTTGCCGTGGTTGTAGTTGATCTGCACCGGCGCGGGGATCTCCCGCCACGGCTTGCCCAGGTTCGACGGGTCGTCGCTCACCAGCAGCGTCCTGCCGTTGCCCGGCGCCAGCCCACCGCGGTCCAGCGCCAGCAGCTGGTACGCCAGCAGCAGCCTCCCGTTGCGCCCCGGCCCGGGCGCCCAGGCGATCGTCGGCGTCCCCAGCGGCTGCGCGCCCGTGTTCGACGTGATCTCGGTGCCGAGGTCGTACGGGTCGCCCCAGTCCCAACCGTCCTCGGAGGTGCGCATGTACACGGTGCAGATGTGGTCCGGGTCGTAGTTGCAGACCTCGTAGACCATCACGTACGTGCCGTCCGGCAGCTTCCGCACGCCCGCCATGCCGGGCCGGACCGTGAACTTGTCGTTCTTGATCGTTTCCTTGAGATCCGTCCAGTTCAACCCGTCCCTGGACCGGACCTGCACCATCTTCTGGTCGTGCTTGGGATCGCCGTCGTCGGAGTACAGCGCGACCAGCTCACCCTGCGCGGAGACGGTGAACTCCGGCTCCCACACCCCCGGCCCGCGCGGCGCGTCGACCATCGTCGACAGGAACTTCCAGGTGCGCCCCTGGTCGTCGCTGCGCCACACCCGGATGCTGGCCTCGCGCTCCTCGGCATCCGCGCCGACACCGGCGGTGCCCGCCCACAGCAGCGTCCCGGCGGGCATGTCACCGACCTGCCGCGGCAGCTCGTAGATCGTCGAGCAGCACATGCCCTTGGTGTTCTCGCCCTCCGGGTCGCGGATTTCGCCGACCTGCCGGAAGGACTTCCCCTCGTCAGTGCTCTCGTAGATCACCGCGCGCCCGGCGTTGTCCACATAGGTCGTCATGCTCGCCAGCACCCGGCCACTGCCCTCGCCGTGCTCCAGCCGGATCGCCCGCGGGTAGCTGCTGCCGCCCTGCCGCAGCATCTCCCCCTTCTCCACGTCAGCGGGAGCCACGTCACTCGCCGGCGGCTCCGTTCCCACCGCGGTCTGGTGCAGACCGGCCATCATCAACAGCGACAGCACGATCGCCGAACCTGCGCGGACTTTCCTGCCGGACATGTCGGGGGAACCTCCGGAAAAATCGCGGAATCACCGGCCGTGGTCAATACCGACCTCAGATCTGCGGCGGCGAATATATCGCACCAAACCGGCACTTAAACCGCACTGAAGAATTCATTCAGGGCAATCCGGAAGACTCCGAACGGAGCAACGCGAACAATGGCCGAGAACTATCGGGAAAACGAGAAGTGAAATGCGAAAAACGGCAACGGCCCGGCGTCCGGAACGCCGAGCCGTTGGTCACTCCTCTCCGCCGGGCGGAGGCCCGCCCCGGATCGAGTACAGCGCGTTCTCCAGCTCGTCCGGCTTGACCAGCACCTCGCGCGCCTTCGACCCCTCCGACGGCCCGACCACGCCGCGCGACTCCAGCAGGTCCATCAGCCTGCCCGCCTTGGCGAACCCGACCCGCAGCTTGCGCTGCAGCATCGACGTCGACCCGAACTGGCTGGTCACGACCAGTTCGGCGGCCTGGAGCAGGACGTCGAGGTCGTCGCCGATGTCGGAGTCGACATCCTTCTTCTCCCCCGCCTTGGCCGCGGTGACGCCGTCGGTGTAGTCCGGTTCGGCCTGGTCCTTGGTGAAGGAGACGATCCGGTGGATCTCCTCGTCGCTGACGAACGACCCCTGCACCCGCACCGGCCGGGACGCGCCCATCGGCAGGTAGAGCGCGTCGCCCATGCCGATCAGCTTCTCCGCGCCCGGCTGGTCGAGGATGACCCGCGAATCGGTCAGCGAGGAAGTGGCGAATGCCAACCGGGACGGCACGTTGGTCTTGATCAGACCGGTGACCACGTCCACCGAGGGCCGCTGGGTCGCCAGCACCAGGTGGATACCGGCCGCCCGCGCCTTCTGCGTGATCCGCACGATCGCGTCCTCGACGTCGCGGGGCGCGGTCATCATCAGGTCCGCCAGCTCGTCGACGATCGCCAGGATGTAGGGGTACGGCCGGTACTCGCGCTCGCTGCCCGGCGGCGCGGTGATCTCCCCGGAGCTCACCTTCGCGTTGAAGTCGTCGATGTGGCGCACGCGGTTGACCTGCATGTCCTGGTAGCGCTGTTCCATCTCGTCCACCAGCCAGCCCAGCGCCGCCGCGGCCTTCTTGGGCTGGGTGATGATCGGCGTGATCAGGTGCGGGATGCCCTCGTACGGCGTGAGCTCCACCATCTTCGGGTCGATCAGGATCATCCTGACCTCCTGCGGGGTGGCCCGCGCCAGCAGCGACACCAGCATCGAGTTGACGAAGCTGGACTTGCCGGAACCGGTGGAGCCCGCGCACAGCAGGTGCGGCATCTTGGCCAGGTTCGCGGTGACCATGTTGCCCTCGATGTCCTTGCCCAGCCCCATCACCAGCGGATGGCCGTCGGCGGTGGCCTTCGAGGAGCGCAGCACGTCGCCGAGGCGGACCATCTCGCGGTCGCTGTTGGGGACCTCGATGCCGACCGCGGACTTGCCCGGGATCGGTGCCAGCAGCCGGACGTTGTCGGTCGCGGCGGCGTAGGCGATGTTCTTGGTCAGCGCGGTGATCTTCTCGACCTTCACGCCCGGGCCGAGCTCGACCTCGTAGCGGGTGACGGTCGGGCCGCGGGTGAACCCGGTGACCTGCGCGTCGATGTTGAACTGCTCCAGGACCGCGGTGATCGCCTCGATCATCGAGTCGTTGGCCTTGCTGCGGGCCTTCGGCGGGTCGCCGTCCTGCAGCGCCTCCAGCGGCGGCAGCTGGTAGTCGCCCTCGACGGTGCGGCTGATGTGCGGCTTGGCGTCGTCCTCGGCGGGCGGTGCCGCGGGAACCTCGGCGGGCTTGGGCGCCGGCTTCGGCTTGGGCTTCGGCCGCTCCGGCTCGACGTCGTCGAGGGACAGCTGCGAGTCCTCGGACATCGCGGCCTGCCGCCGCCGGGACGGGCGCCGGAGCTTGACCTCGGTGGGCTCGCGCTCGTCCGGCGGCTCCGCCGCCTGCTCCTCGTCCTGGCCCAGCCCGCGCAGCCGCGCCGGGATCTCCCGCACCGCGGTGCCGGTCAGCACCAGGAACCCGAACAGCCCGACCAGCACGAGGACCGGAACCGCGACCCAACCGGTGAGCCCCTGGGCGAGCGGACCGCCCGCGACGAACCCGATCGCCCCGCCCGCGCCGGGCCACAGCGCGAGGTCCTTCGGCGCGCCGGAAGCGATGTGCAGAACCCCGAGGACGGCCAGGACCAGCAGCAACGCACCGATCACCACGCGCGGGCGCGCTTCCGGGTTGGTCTCGGTGCGCATCAGCACGACCGCGGTGATCAGCAGGACCACCGGCAGCACCACCGCGGCGTCGCCGATGATCGAGCGCAGACCCCAGTCGAACCACTGGCCGACCGGACCGCCCGCGTGCCACCACACCCCGGCGGCGGCGACGACCGCGATGGCCAGGAAGATCAGCGCGAGCCCGTCGCGGCGGTGCGCGGGGTCGAGCTCCTTGGTACGCCCCAGCGCGCGGAACATGCCGCCGACACCGCGGGCGAGACCGCGTCCGACGCCCGCGTTCTTCCGCGATCCGGAACTCCGCTTCGCTCCGGAGCTCTTCTTCGGCGGGGTGCGGCGCGGCGCGTGGGTCGATGACGGTCGCGGCGCGGAACCTCCGCTCGAAGAGCTCCGCCGGGTTCCGCCACCCTTCGCCGCGGAGCCGCTACTCCGGGTCGTGCCCTTGCTCCGCGAGGACCCCCCGGAAGTGCCCTTTGCAGGGGTTTTCCGCGTCCCTCCGGTAGGCCCAGTCGTCCGGCTCGCCATGCCCCACACGGTATCTTTACCCACCTCTCCGGTCACACCAGCCACAGGAGAGTGAGCGGGCGCTGGATTTTCGGGTGATCCGCTCCTGCGCGGGCGTGGTTCGTGGGATGCTCGGACATCATGGTTGCCCTGCCGTCGACACCGCACGAGCCGACACGCCGAAGCGATCGGGACAAGCTCTACCGCGACGCGCCGAGGCTGTGGCGTGCGCTGATGCTCGTGGACCGCGCGGTCATCGCGCTCACCGGCAAGCTGGTGGTCACCGGCGACGTGCCGGACGCGCTGCGCGGCAAGCCGCTGCTGCTGGCGTCGAACCACATCGGCAACCTCGACGCCCTGGTGCTGATCGCGGCCTGCCGCCGCAGGCGGATCGCCCCGCGCTTCCTGGCCACCGGCGGCCTGTTCGACGCCCCGGTCCTGGGCTGGGTGCTGCGCAAGAGCAAGCACGTGCGCGCCGACCGGGGCAAGGCCACCGCCGCCGAAGCGCTCGACCGCGTCGTCGACGCGCTGCGGGAGGACCACCGGCCGGTGCTGATGTACCCGGAGGGCCGCATCAGCCTCGAACCGGGCTTCTGGCCGGAACGCGGCAAGACCGGCGTCGCGCGCATGGCGCTGGCCTCCCGCGCCACGGTCGTCCCGATCAGCCAGTGGGGCGCGCACGAGGCGATGTGCTACGGCATGGTCCGCGTCGAGAGCCGCGGTGACCTGTGGATCCTGTTCTCCTCGTGGCTGCGCGCGATCCGCCGCCGCCCGACGATGAAGGTGCACTTCGGCGCGCCGGTCGACCTCAGCGACCTGGCCGCCGAACGCACCGGCGACGCCGCCCGCGCCCGCGACCGCATCATGCGCGCGATCACCGAGGGACTCGTCCCGCTCCGCGCCGACGAGCCGGACTTCCCGGCGCACCAGGACCCGACCCGGCCGGTCACCGACAAGCCCAGCCCCTGGCGGGCCTGAACCCACGGGCACGTACCGGGACCTTCAGTTGGTCATCTTGGTTCGCAGGTGCGCACCGATGTAACCGACGTACACCTTGCCAGTCGCGGCTGTGGCGTCCAGGTAGTGCATCCGGGGGCTGATCATCCCGAACTTGGCGATCTTGAAATGGGCACCCATGTACGCACGCCTACTCACGTCGAACTCGGGCGGCACAGGGAGTTCCCGAGCACCCCGGAGCTTGGCGTTGCGGCGAACGTCCTCGCTCTCGTCCCTGGCGTGGTTCTTGGGCGAGTATCCGTGGCACCGGTCCGGCAGATTGCGGAGATAGCCGTCGACGTCGCGGTCGCATCGCCCTTCGGCCGACGCACGCGCGTAGTCCTCCAGGGCAAGCAACGCCTCCCAGGTCTTGCCTGCCCAGACTCCCATCCGGTCCCGTTCTTCCAGCTCGAAGGTTTTCTCCTTGTCCCCGGTGAACTCCACGTACGACAGCTCGTCGAACCGGGCAAGCACGTCGAGAAACGACTCCGGCAAGCCATCGAGCTCGGATTCCACCGGCTGTGACCACGCGTCGTCCCATCGCTGGGCATCGGCGAGCAGCCGTCGAAGGTGTCCGGTCGTGGCGGTTTCCTTCTTCAGGTCCGCCCGCGCCTCGGCGAGCTCCAGCGTCTCGTCATCCAGTTGTTCGCTGATCTCGTCGAGTGAACGTTGGAGTTCGGCGTTGCGCTTCTGCAGTTCTTCGAACCGCTGCGACAGAGCAGCCCGGTTCGTCTGTTCGCGTTGCCTTGCTTCGGCGAAGCCGATGAGTTCCCGCAGTCGTTCGACGCTCAGCTCGCCATCGAGTTCGTCGTGGAGCACCCGGAGCAGCTCGGCGTCCCGGAGGTCGACCGCGACCCGATCGGCTCGAATACCAGGGAGGCCCGTGTCAACAACACCTTGCGAGGTCGCGGCCCCGCGTACGGCAACCGGTTCCGCGTCGTCGCCGACCAGGATCTGGTCGAGCTGCTTCTCGAAGTGCTGATCCAACCTGGTAATCGTTTTAGGCAGTCGGGACTCGATAGCAAGATCCCGGGCACGCCAGCCAAGCAATCTGGCGAGACGCTGCGTGTCGTCCTTGACGATCCGGCTGGTGCTGAGGACTCGATGCCGGAGGGCGTCGGCCGCGTCGCCGAACTCCACCCCGGGCAGGAACGTACGCATCGTTCCGGGAACCACCGCATGACTTCGTCCCACCGCCCGGGAGAAGATCTCGGTGGCCTCGGGGTCCAGCACGTAGCCGGACCCGATGCCAACGGTTTGGTTCAGCAGTTTCCCGACGTGTTTGAGCCAGTCGTACTGCGGCAGGAGGTCAGCGCTTCCAGCAAGATAGACCGGGCCTCGGCGCTTGGGATCGCCGACGACGTCGACGAGTTCCAGAGCTTCGTCTCCGAAAACGCGACGTGGTCCGGTTTCGAGCCGGGCGCTGCTGTCCCGAGCAGGAAGTACAGCTAGCAGATCGCGTACGAGCCTTGGAGTGGCGGTCCATTGCCTACGTTGCCGAGGCTCATCATCATCGTCGGAGAGCACTTCGGGATTCGTGACATCCAGCCACACGACGGCAGGATCGTCCTTGCCCGGGACCAGGACGGTGAGCTGACTTGTCCACGCTCCCTGCGGCTGATTCTCGACGATGCGCACGCGCATCGCGTACGAACCGTCCAGCCCCATGCGTTCGAGCATGATGCCGTCGACGTCGTCAGCCAATCGCGCCGAGGCACCGAGCTGCAGCGCGTCCGCGTCGTACTTCTTATGCACCAACCAAGAGCGCAGCTGCTCGCAAGTGAGCGCGGGGATGTCCCGATTCCCCTGCTCCACTTCGAAAACGCTGCGGTATCCCAGCATACGACTCCCTCGTCGCTTCTCCTCGAACGTCGTCGACCCCGCCGCGCCAGCCGAGGTGGCGCGTCGCGGGGCCGTACGGGCAACCACAGCAGACCTGGATTACGTTGCACACCAACGTGATCATGCTGTGACTACCCGTCACACGAGGAGAGCAGTCCGATTCAGTCGGTAGATTCGTCTTCCTTCGCCGTGGTTCCCAGTGCCTCGGCGACGGCAGCAAACTCGGACAGCGCGGCTTGCAGGTCCTCGACGATCTCCGCGGCGATCACTTCCGGCGGCAACAGCGAGTCGGCGTCCTCGGCGGAGTCGTCCTTGACCCAGCCGATCAAGTCCAGGTTGACCTTGTCCCGCGCGACGAGTTCGTCGTAGTCGAAGATCTGGACCAGGTCGTTGGGCTTGCGGTCCTCGGGACGGTCGGCCGACAGGTACCAGTCGACGAAGTCGTCGAGGTGGTCGGCGCGCAGCGCCTTGGTCTTGAGCGTGAAGTGCTGGTTGGTGCGGAAGTCGTACACGGCGAGCTTACTGGTCAACGGCTGCCCTGGGGTGGGCACCTTCGAGTCGAAGAACAGCACGTTCGCCTTGACCCCGCCGGCGTAGAAAATCCCGGTCGGCAGCCGAAGCAGGGTGTGAACGTCGTAGTCGTGCAGCAGGTTCCGCCGGATCGTCTCGCCGGCGCCGCCTTCGAAAAGCACGTTGTCGGGCAGAACCACGGCAGCACGGCCGGGAATGTCGAGCTGCTTGGCGATGTGCTGGACGAAGTTCAGCTGCTTGTTCGTGGTGGTGACCCAGAAGTCGTTACGGCTGTAGGCGACGTCTTCGCGGGTCGCTTTACCGTCCTCCCCGACCACCGTGATCGAGGATTTCTTGCCGAACGGCGGATTAGCCAGCACCAGGCTGGATTTCCGGCCGCCCATGGCAAGCGCGTCCTCGACGTGGATCACCTGGCCACCGTCCCAGGATCCGATGCCGTGCAGCAGCAGGTTCATCGCCGCCAGCCGCGCGGTTCCGTGCACCAGCTCGGTTCCCCAGATGTTTTTGCTTGCCAGCGCACGGAGTTCGTCACGGTCGAGCTCGGCGGCGTGCTTGTCGACGATATGCGCGTACGCGGCGAGCAGGAATCCGCCTGTGCCACAGGCCGGGTCGGTGATGGTGTCCTGCGGCGTCGGACGCATGCACCGCACCATCGCGTCGACCAGCGGTCGCGGCGTGAAGTACTGGCCCGCACCGGTCTTCGTGTCGGCGGCGCCACGGGACAGCAGTTGCTCGTAGGCGTCGCCGTTGACGTCCGTGCCCTTGCCCGACCAGATCTCCTTGTTGATCAGATCGTTGATCAGCTTCGAGAGGTTGGCTGTGTTCTGGACCCGGTTCTGCGCCTTGCCGAAGATCAGGTTCAGCGGCGTGCCTTCGGGTTGGTCGCCGAGGTCGGCGAGCAGCCGTTCGTAGCGGTGCTTGAGCTCGTCGCCCTGGGTGCCTTCGAGTTCTTCCCAACCACGCCCCTGCCAACTGCTCGGCAGAATCCGCTCCGGGGCCAGTGGGTCAGTCTCCCGCTCGTGCGCGATCTTGAGGAACAGCAGGAAGGTCAGCTGTTCCACGTAGTCGATGGTGGAGACGCCCTCATCGCGCAGGACGTTGCAGTAGCTCCACAGCTTGTCGACCAAACGACGGGTTTCGGCCTGGTTCTGGGCGGTGCTCACCGTGCTCCTCACTGACGCGACCGGACGCGTACTGCTCGCCGGAACAAACGATTTTCCCACGGACGCACGACATGAGTGCGGCCGGTCGGCGCTCGGGGGAGGGGAGGCGCGCCGACCGGCCGCGAAGGTTCGATGCCGAGTGGTCGGGGGCAATCGGCATCGAACCGGCCTGCGGGATCAGGTGGAGTTCACCACCGGAACTCCTCGATCAGAGCCGTGTTGCATTCCAGGCAGGTCGGCGCGGTGCACCAGTCCATCTCGCTGGACTTGGCCATCGCCACCTGCGCACCGCAGACGGCGATGTCGCTCGACTGGCTTCCCAGCGCCGACCACGAAACGCGTGCCGCACGAACGTCTGCCGGGTCGGATCGGGCACCGGAAGCCAGTAGTGCCGCCGCACCGGTTCGCTCATCGACACGCTCCCATCTGATCAACCGAGTCGCCGCAAGCTTAAAAACGCAGATGCAGTTTTACTAGTCGCTCAATGTGATTACTTTCGAGTGGGTGCGACTTATCGAATACTCTTCGCGTGGACCACGAGGAGGCGATGGATGGCAACACCGACGGTTCGACGGCTCCAGCTCGGCAACGAACTCCGCCACGCGCGGCTGAAGGCAGGCCGCGAGCAGGCGGAAGCCGCGAAGGAACTGGACTGCGCGGACAGCAAGATCAGCCGTCTCGAACAGGGCACCGGCGGCATCAGCAAGGGCGATCTCAAGCTGCTGCTGGAGTTCTACGGCGTCGATCCGCAGGAGTCCCAGTGGCTGTTCGAGCTGGCCAAGACCCGCAGCGCCCGTGGCCGTTGGAGCGGCTATCGCGCGGTCTTCCCGGAGTGGTTCCGCATGTACATCGACTTGGAGACCGACGCGGAGAACCTTCGCCAGGCGAAGACGGAGATCGTGCCGGGCGTCCTCCAGACCGAGGCGTACATGCGGTCGCTGCACACCGCCTCGGTCCGCCGTGACGACGAAGGCGTCGATGCTTTGGTCGCATCTCGGCAGGAACGACAGCGGACGCTCGAACGCGACAAGCCACCGACGCTGTCGTTCGTGCTGTCCGAGTCATGCCTGCGCCGACAGGTCGGCACCACCGAGGTCATGCGCGAACAGCTAGACCACCTCCGTGATCTGGCTCAGCGGCCAAACGTGAACATCCAGGTTATGCCGTTCAATGCAGCAACTTCGACCGGCGGTATCTCCTACGACTTCACGCTGCTTCAGATCCCGTCCAACGGCATCGCCGCCGATCTGGAGTTCGTCTACGTCGAGTGCTTCGACGACGCCCGGTACCTCGACTCGAAGGACGCCGTCGCCGCATACAACGGGCTGTGGAACCGACTTCAGGCAGCAGCGCTCGGCCCGAAGGAGTCGCTGGACCTCATACACTCCGTAGGACAGGAGCACTCGGAACGAACATGAGGTCCCGCCATGTGTCAGCACGACTTATCGGACGCGAAGTGGTTCAAGAGCAGCTACAGCCCGACGCAGGACGAATGCGTCGAAATCGCGCTCGGGCCTGACGTCGTCGGAGTCCGCGACACGAAGGACCGCGACGGCGGCACGCTCGTCTTCGACGGCGCAGCGTGGTCCCGGTTCCTGAACCACCTCAAGGGGTAACGCGCCGACGCGGGTGCCACAGCCAGGCACCCGCGTCTCTCACAGCCCAAGATCCAGCGCGTCCTGCTTGTTGGGCTCCGGCAACGACCGGTCAGTCTTGCTCTCTCGTGCAGGCACAGCCGCCTTCGCCCGCGACTTCCGCGCCCGCTTCACCTTAGATGCGCTTTCCCGCTCCGCCCGAATCCGCTCCAACAGCAGGGAGGCAGGCTCGTCGGTGGGATCCTGCTCCACCAATCGCCCGGCGAACGACTCCCGCAGCAACGACCGGCGAAGCTGCTCTGCACGTCCTTCTGCACCTGAAAGGTTCCCGATTTTTCGAAGAATCCCAATGCCCGCGTCGACACGGGACAAGTAGCCTTCGAGACTTGCAACGATCCGGCGCTGTTCCGCCAGCGACGGGAGAGGGGTATGCCACTCAGTTAGCCTCGCCGCCCCAAGATGATGGATTCCCACGCCGCGAGAGTGCTCGACGAAAGCCCCGCGAAGAGCTTCTCCTTTCAAAAACAAAAGCAGGAACCTCGGGTCGACTTCCTTGCTCGGCCGAACTCTGATCAACGTGTTCTGAAAGCAGCATCCATCGATCTCACCGTTCCACATGGCAGGTTTTCCTACCTCAGAAGCACTCCCCGACGCTTCACTCAAAACAATGTCACCACTGCGCAGCTGGTAGGTCTCAGCTTCGTCGTCGGTGAAGTTCATCTCCTTCACATCATCGAGCTTCAATCCGTCCCAGCCCACATTGGCGGCACGCAGATACGGACGCATCTGACTGCCGTTGTGGTTTTTGGGCGACCGTTGCCTACCGAGTCGCACCTCCGCGATCTCCCCCAAGGTCGTCCATTCCCAGCCGGTGGGTAGGTCGCTCACGCGCTCAGCTCCTGGTTCAGGTCGTCGAGGATGTCCTTCGCGCGGTCGCCGAAGGCGGAGGCGAAGGCGCGGCTGCCGCCGTGCTCGGCAAAGGGTACGTCGTTGAGGTCGGCGGTCTGGAAGGTGACGTTCTTGGCGATGACCCGCACCACCTGGTCCAGCCACCACCGCTGGTCCACGGTGAACGTGGTGCCCTGCTGTTCCTGCCGCAGCAGCCAGCCCGCGAACCGCTCTTCCACGATGCTGCCGTACGGGCGGATCTTGTCGTCCATGCCGAGTTCGTGCCGCAGGATCGTGATCAGCTCCGCGACCCCCGGACTGTTCCCGTTGCGCTTGGCGACCGCGCCGAGCTTGTCGTAGGCGTCCAGCAAACGTTCCGAGGTCCAGTTGAACGGCGGCCGTTCCAGCTTCTTCGCCAGGTCTCGAAGCTTCCCGAAAACCTCGCGCGGATTGCGGCGTTCACGGAACGCGAGCTCGAACACGGCAATCTCGTCCCGGTGCGTGGCCAGGTAGTCGCGGAACGAGTCGACGACCTGTTGTGCGCGTTCCTCCTCCGTCAAGCCTCGGCTGACGGTGATCTCGTCCTTACTGATGTCGTCGATGACCAGGTCGTGCGAGCGCCGGAGCTGAAGAACCCGTTCCCGCAGCTCCGGATTGTCGG
Organism: Saccharopolyspora taberi; assembly: GCF_039534165.1. Lineage (NCBI taxonomy): Bacteria > Bacillati > Actinomycetota > Actinomycetes > Pseudonocardiales > Pseudonocardiaceae > Saccharopolyspora > Saccharopolyspora taberi. The sequence goes on from NZ_BAAAUX010000007.1 coordinate 149,959, forward strand.
CCAGCGGCCGGATCGCGTCCGCAAGCATCTGCTCGACCGCAGGTCTCCCCGCCGACACGTCACCACCGGCCGCTTCGATCGCCTGCTCCCGCACCTCCGCCTGTCGCTCGGGATCCCCGGCATGGACCAGTCCACGGGATATCTCCTGCAACGGCTGCCCGGCCATGTCCTCGACCCCGGCCCGCTCGTCGTCATGGAGCTGGTGGTTCAGCGCGGCCAACCGCGCACCCAGCGTCTGCGCCTCGTCGGAATCCAGCGTCAGCGACCCGGCCTTCTTCAGCAGCTTCTCCAGGCTGATCTGCCGCTCGGTGAAACGCTCCAACGGCCTGGTCTCGATCCGCGGCGAATCGGTCACGCCCACCGCGTCGACGATGACGAAATGCGTCTTCTCCGCCGCGTCCGGCGTCACCCGGCGCAGATCGGCCGCATCGATCGTGCGGGCACCGCGGCCCTTCATCTGCTCGAACAGCGACCACGTCTTGGGCTCCCGCAGGAAGAACACGCACTCCAGCGGCTTCACGTCGGTCCCGGTCGCGATCATGTCGACCGTCACCGCGATCCGCATCTCCGCCGAGTTCCGGAACTCCTGCAACCGGTCCTTCGCCTTCTTCGCATTCGCCGTGATCTTCTGGCAGAACGCATCGCCCTCACCGAACACCCGGCGAACCTCGGCGACCACTTCCTCGGCGTGCTCGTCGGTTCGCGCGAAGATCAGCGTCTTCGGCACGTACTTGCGTTCCCGCCCGGTGACCGCCGGCGGGAAGATGTGCGTGAACAGCTTGTCTCGGAACTCCGTGATCACAGTGCGCAGGCGGTCCTTCGAAAGGACCTTCCTGCCCTCCTGGTTCGGGGTGTAGACGTAGTCCTCATCCAAGTCCTCCAGCCGTTCCCTGCGGGTCTTGGTGTTGCGGATCTGCACCACATTGCCGGCACCGATCGTCGAACCCTGCTCCCCGATCCGGGTCCCGATCCGATAGACCTCGAACGGCACGTTCACGCCGTCGATCACCGAATCCTCGTAGCTGTAGCGGCTGACCTCGTTGGCGTCGAAGAAGCCGTGGGTCACCGGCAGCGCGGTCGCCGTCAGCCCCACCAGGAACGCGTCGAAGTACTCCAGCACCGCCCGCCACTTGCCATAGATCGACCGGTGACACTCGTCGACCACGATCAGATCGAACGCCTCCGGCGGGATCTTCTGGTTATAGCCTACCTCGGCCGGTCCATCTGGCAGACCTGCCAGGTCGTCATCATCGGCGACGTCAGCGGGAATTTCCCGATCGGTCAGCGCCAGCCACAACCGCTGGATCGTCGAGATGACCACGCTGCTGGAGTCCAGCACTGTCGACCCCGACATCCAGCCCACGTTGTAGAGCTCCCCGAACTTCCGCCCGGTGTCCGGGGTGGTGAAGTTCTCGAACTCCGACAACGCCTGGTCGCCCAGGTTGTTGCGGTCGACCAGGAACAGCACCCGTTTTCCCCCGGCATGTTTGAGAAACCGGTAGCTGAAACCGGCCGCCGCGTACGTCTTGCCCGCGCCGGTCGCCATCTGGATCAGTCCGCGCGGGAAGTTCTCAGCCCACGACTTCTCCAGGCCGGTGATGGCGTCGAACTGTGCGGCGCGGAGTTTCGTCTTGTCCAACGGCACATCCGGCAACCGCGTGAGTCGCGCACGCAGCGTCGGATGGGTCTCGTCCTTGTCGGCGTTCCGCATCCACGCCGCGATCGTCTCCGGTTGGTGGACAGCGAACACCCGCCGGCTCCGCGGCTTGGGGTCCAGCTCGTTGCGGAACCGAGTCTCGTTGCCATCGGTGGCGTACTGGAACGGCAGCTCCGCACGCCAAGCGTTGGACCGCTGGTCCTGCGTCAAGCCCTCGGCATAGCGGGACGCCTGCGCTTGTGCCTTGGTCAGATCCTCGCCTTCACGCTTCGCCTCGATGACACCGACCAGCCGGGTCTTCACATACAACAAGTAGTCGGCATAGCCACCGTCGGTGTAGACCTCCTTGACCGCCACACCAGTAGCCACGCCCAGGGCCTTGTTCGGAACGTCCTGGACAGCCCACCCCGCCGCGTTCAGGAGCTCGTCCAGGCGCTCGCGAACCTGTGCCTCTGTCAGCGGCGGTTCGCAGGCACGCCGCGAGCGACGCACGAAGTCCTCGCGCTCGCGCGTGGAAACCTTCTCCGGCTTTGCGTTCTCCCGCTCCTCCAACAAACGCTGGAGATCGTCGGAGAGCCGATCGGCCACCGACCGCCAGTGCTCCTGCTCCGCGCGGGACTGCTCCAGATCGAGCTCGGCCTGGTTTCGCGCGCTCTCCGCATTGTCCAACGACGAACGCAGCTCGTCGAGCTCGGTCCGATACCGGTCGACCTCCTCGTTCAGCTTGTTCAGCTCCGCACGTTCGGCCAGCGACGTCGGCTTCGGCTCGACCTCCGGGCGCGAGGGAGGAGCGAACGCACGCACCGTGCGGTCGTCGGTCTCGATCCGCAGTCGCCAACTCGCCAGCACGAAGCACCGTCGCACCGCGTCCAACGCCTGATTACGTGAGGCGTAGTACTCGTGCGCGGCTTGGTTGCCGAGATCCTTGAGCTTGGACAACGCATCGAGCACCATGCCATCGACTGCGCCCTGATCGGTCAGTGCATCGAGGCGCGGTCCGAGCATGGTTCTCGCACCGAACCGAAGACCGCTTCGCGTGCAGAGCCATTTCACCAGCACCTCGGCGAACTGCCGCGCCCGGAGAGCGGCGATCGACGGTTCGGAAAAGACGTGGTGCTCGGCACTAGCCCCCAGTGCGGCCAACAACAGGTCCTCGTTGGTCAGAAAGCTGAAGTTCGGCGACTGCCGCGCCAACTCCGCCATTTGCTGCTCGACCGGACGTTCGTCCGCAGCCATCATCGCCCTTCCCCAGAAGCGTGAACCGAACAGACCAACGTAGCAATCCGACCACGCAGCGTACAAGAGGGAAGTTCGCGTTGTCCTCGGGTCCGATCGCGTCACCGACAAGCCCAGCCCCTGGCGGGCCTGAACCGAATTCGGTTGAGCCCGGCGTCCCCGGTCGTGAACGCTCCGGGGATGACCGCAGCGATCGCACATCTCAGCGACCCCCACCTCGTGACGGACGGTCCGGCCGAACCGGCGGCGGCGCTCCGCGACGCGCTCGCCCGCGTCCTCGCCATCGACCCGCGACCGGACTGCGTGGTGATCACCGGTGACCTGGCCGACCGGGGCGAGCCGGACGAGTACCGGGCGCTGCGCGAGGTGATCGACGACTTCCCGCTACCGCTGCACCTCGCCGCGGGCAACCACGACGACCCCGAAGCACTGCGGGTGGAGTTCGGCGGAACGAGCTTCCTGGGCGGTGCGCGAGAATCGCACTACGCGGTGAACTACTCCGCGTTCACACTGGTCGTCCTGGATTCGCACGTGCCGGGCTCGCCGGGCGGGCACCTGGGAACGGCCCAGCTGGAATGGCTCGGCGGAGTTCTCGCGCGCAGGCCGGACGTTCCGGCGATCGTCTGCCTGCACCACCCGCCGGTCCCGATCGGCATCCCCTTCCTGGACGGGATGGCGCTGGCCGACGGCCCCGAACTGGCCGAAGTGCTCGCGGGTCACCGCAACGTCGCCCGGGTGCTGGCGGGCCACGCCCACCGGCCCGCGACCGCCGCCTTCGCGGGCACCACCCTGACCGTCGCTCCCAGCACGCACCTCCAAAGTGGACTCGCGCTGAGCGGCGGCGTCCCCGATTTCCTCCCGGAACCGGCGTCCTTCCTGCTGCACCTCGACACCGGCGCGTGCTGGGTCACCCACACCGTCCCGGTCGCGGGAAGCTGACGCGAGATCACCCAGCGCAGCACGCAAAAAACCGAAGGAGTGATCGAGTCCGGCGAACGGGTGAGGCCAGTTTGCGCCAACATCCCGCATCGACTGGCGGAACGTCGTCGCGCCTGATCACACTGAGCGCCGATTCACTCGAAGATCCTGCGGATCCGGACAGACAGGTATCGCGATGAAGAAGATCGCCACCGCCGCGACGGCAGTCGGCCTCGTGCTCAGCGGGCTCGCCATCGCCCCGGCCACGGGGACCGCCGCACCGCCGGAGTTCACCCCGGCCCCGATCCAGTGGGGCCCCTGCCAGGACGAGGAACTGCAGAAGGCCGGAGCGGAATGCGGCATGCTCGGCGTGCCGCTCGACTACGCGGACCCGGCGGGCGAGCAGATCCAGCTCGCGGTGTCCCGGATCAAGCACTCCGTGCCCGGCGACCAGTTCCAGGGGCCGATCCTGGTCAACCCCGGCGGACCCGGCGGTTCCGGGCTCAGCCTGTCCACGCTCGGCGCGTCCGTGCCGAAGGACGCGGGCAAGGCGTTCGACTGGATCGGCTTCGACCCGCGCGGCGTCGGTTCCAGCAAGCCCGCGCTGTCCTGCGATCCGAACCACTTCTCCTACAACCGGCCCGACTACGTGCCGACCACGCCCGAGCTGGAGCAGGAGTGGCTGGCCCGCTCCGAGGGCTACGCCAGGGCGTGCGGGAACAACGGCAAGCTGCTCGACCACATCAAGACCACCGACTCGGTCGAGGACATGGAGAGCATCCGCAAGGCGCTGGGCGCCGAGCAGATCAACTACTACGGCTTCTCCTACGGCACCTACCTCGGCCAGGTCTACGGCACCCTGCACCCCGAGCGGATGCGGCGGGTCGTGATGGATGGCGTGGTCAACGTCAACGACATCTGGTACCAGGCCAACCTGAACCAGGACGTGGCGTTCGACCGCAACATCAACATCTACTTCGACTGGATCGCCCGGCACGACTCGACCTACCACCTGGGCACCACCGGCGCCGAGGTCGCCAAGCAGTTCTACGACCAGCGCGCCCGCCTCGACGCCGAGCCCGCCGGCGGGATCATCGGCTCCGACGAGTGGACCGATCTGTTCCTGCGCGCCGGCTACAGCCAGACCGGCTGGGACAAGCGGGCCAAGGCGTTCTCCGGCTGGGTCCACAACGGTGACTGGGCGCCGCTGAAGGAGCTCTACGACAGCGCCAACACCCCCGGCGACGACAACGGCTACGCCGTCTACAACGCCGTGCAGTGCAGCGATCTCCAGTGGCCGAAGCGGTGGGAGCAGTGGCGCGAGGACAACTGGGCCACCCACGAGAAGGCGCCGTTCGAGACCTGGGCGAACGCCTGGTACAACGCGCCGTGCCTGTCCTGGCCTGCCAAGCCCGGCAAGCCGGTCGAGGTCGACGGCGGTGAGGTCGGCAGCGCGCTGCTGATCAGCGAGGAGCTCGACGCGGCCACGCCGTTCCCGGGCGCGCTGGAAGCCCGCAAGCGCTTCCCGAACGCCAGCCTGATCAGCCTGCCCGGCGGCACCACGCATTCGGGCTCGCTGGGCGGCAACACCTGCCTGGACGACCAGATCGCCGACTACCTGGCGACCGGCAAGCTGCCCGAGCGCAAGGAGGGTGACGGACCCGACACCACGTGCGAGCCGCTGCCGCAGCCCGAGCCGGAAGCCCCTGGCGTGGCGAGCACCCGGCCGCAGCAGCCCGCCGCGCTCCAGGAAGCGCTCCAGTCCAACTGGCGCTGACCTCGGTCCCAGCAGCGCCCCGGCCCACCTCGGGCCGGGGCGCTGCTGGCGTCCCGGTCGGCGAGTTCGTGTAGAAAAGGCCACGTACCCACCAACGCCCCGGAAGGACTTCGAGGTGAGCCAGGCCCCGCGAACACAACCCAAGGTCGCCGCGCTCGTCGGAGCCGCGACGCTGTTCGCGCTCGCCGCGGTCGGCTACTCGATCTTCCCCCGCCCGGCCGCCGAGGGCGTCCCCGACGCCGCCCGGCACGTGGTCTACGAGGTCTTCGGAGACGGTGACGTCGCCGACATCACCTACACCGACGACGGCGGCACGCACACCGCGCAGGAGCAGAACGCGCCGATGCCCTTCCGCAAGGAGTTCCGGCTGGAGGAGGCCGCGTTCCAGGTGTTCACGCTGTCCGCGCAGAACGCCGAGGAAGGCCCGATCACCTGCCGGATCACCGTCGACGGCGAGGTCATCGACGAGACGACCTCGGTCGGTGCGTGGGAGCTGGCGCTGTGCAGCGACTCGTCGATGTGACCCGAGTTGCCGATCCGCCGCGGGGTCAGGAACCGACGGGCAGCACGTTCGGCACGATCATCGGCCGCCGCCGGTAGGTGTCGGCCACCCACCGGCCGACCACCCGGCGCACCGCCTGCGCGATCCGGTGGGTGTCGGTGATGCCCTCGGACTCGGTGCGCGCGAGCTCCATCTCCACCAGCGGCACCACTTCGTCGAGCGCCTTGGGGTCGTCGGAGAACCCGCGCCCGGAGATCGTCGGCGAGGACACCGCGCGCCCGGTCGCCGCCTCGACGGCCACGTTGATCGCGATGAACCCGCCCTCGCCCAGGATCAGCCGGTCCGACAGCGTGGACTCGCCGACGTCGCCGACCGACAGCCCGTCGACGTAGACGTGCCCGACCTCGACCCGGCCCGCGATGGCGGCGATCCCGTCGACCAGGTCGACCACCACGCCGTCCTCGGCGATGACCACCCGGTCCGCCGGAACCCCGGTCAGCCGCGCCAGTTCGCCGTTGGCCCGCAGGTGCCGCCACTCGCCGTGCACCGGCATCACGTTGCTCGGCCGGACCGCGTTGTACAGGTAGAGCAGCTCCCCCGCCGACGCGTGCCCGGAGACGTGCACCTTCGCGCCGCCCTGGTGGATCACGTCGGCGCCCAGCCGGACCAGGCCGTTGACCACGCCGAACACCGCGGTTTCGTTGCCCGGGATCAGCGAGCTGGCGAGCACCACCGTGTCCCCGGCGCGGATGCTGATCTGCTTGTGCTCGCCGCGCGCCATCCGCGACAGGGCCGACAGCGGCTCGCCCTGCGACCCGGTCGAGACGAACACCACCTGCTCCTCGGGCAGGTCCAGCGCCGCGTCGAGCTCGACGAGCAGCCCGTCCGGGACGTTCAGCAGCCCGAGCTCGGCGGCGATGCCCATGTTGCGCACCATCGAGCGGCCGACGAAGCACACCTTGCGCCCGTGCTGGACCGCGACGTCGAGCACCTGCTGCACGCGGTGCACGTGGCTGGCGAAGCACGCGACGATCAGCCGCTGGGTCGCCTTGCCGATCACCCGGTCCAGCACCGGGCCGATCTCGCGCTCGGGGGTCACGAACCCGGGCACCTCGGCGTTGGTGGAGTCGACCAGGAACAGGTCCACGCCCTCGTCGCCGAGCCGGGAGAACCCGGCCAGGTCGGTCAGCCTGCCGTCCAGCGGCAGCTGGTCGAGCTTGATGTCACCGGTGTGCAGCACCACCCCGGCCGGCGTGCGGATCGCCACCGCCAGCGCGTCCGGGATGGAGTGGTTGACCGCGAAGAACTCCAGGTCGAAGATGCCGTGGGTGCTGCGCTGACCCTCGCTGACCTCCACCAGCGTCGGGCTGAGCCGGTGCTCCTTGCACTTCGCGGCCAGCAGCGCGAGCGTGAACCTCGACCCCACCACCGGCAGGTCGGGGCGCAGCCGCAGCAGGAACGGGACCGCGCCGATGTGGTCCTCGTGGCCGTGGGTGAGCACCAGCGCGTCGATGTCGTCGAGCCGGGACTCGATCGGCTCGAAGTCCGGCAGGATCAGGTCGACGCCGGGCGCGTCGTCCTCCGGGAACAGCACCCCGCAGTCGACGATCAGCAGGCGGCCGGCGTGCTCGAACACCGTCATGTTGCGGCCGACCTCGCCGATGCCGCCGAGCGCCACCACCCGCAGGCCGCCGTCGGCCAGTGGCGGCGGTGGTGTCGCCGATGTCGGCGTCACCGCGTGGTACTCGGTGGCTGTCGCCTTCGCGCTCAACGCTGGGTCACCTCTGCTGCGGCATCCGGATTGACCAGTACCAGGCCAGCATCCCACAGGTCGCTGGTGATCAGGCGCACCTGCTCGTCGGTCGCCGCGGGCAGCGGCAGCCTGGGCTGGCCGGTCTCGTACCCGCAGAGCCGCAGCGCGGTCTTGGAGAAGATGACGCCACCGACGAAGTTCATCGACCGGTACACCGGCAGGAGTCCATTGTGGACCTCGCGGGCGGCGGTGATGTCGCCGGACTCGTAGGCGTCGAGCATCTGCCGCAGCCGGTCGCCCACGACGTGGCCGATCACGCTGACGAAGCCCACCGCGCCGACCGACAGCCACGGCAGGTTCAGCGGGTCCTCGCCTGAGTAGTAGGCCAGGCCGGTGTTGGCCATGACCTCGCTGCCCGCCAGCAGGTCGTGCTTGGAGTCCTTGACCGCCTTGATCCTCGGGTGCTCGGCGAGCCGCTTGAGGGTGTCGACCTGGATCGGCACCACCGACCGCGGCGGGATGTCGTAGAGCATCACCGGCAGCCCGGTGGCGTCGGCGACGGCGGTGAAGTGCGAGAGCAGGCCCTCCTGCGGCGGGCGCGAGTAGTACGGCGTGACCACCAGCAGGCCGTGCGCACCGGCCTTCTCCGCCGCGCGGGCCAGCTCCACGGAGTGCACGGTGTTGTTCGTGCCGGCACCGGCGACCACGGTCGCCCGGTCACCGACGGCCTCGACCACCGCTTGCAGCAGGCGCGCCTTCTCGCCGTCGCTGGTCGTCGGGCTCTCCCCCGTCGTGCCGTTGACGACCAACCCGTCGTTGCCGACGTGGTCGACGAGGTAGGCGGCGAGCTCCTGCGCCAGGTGCAGGTCGAGTTTCCCCTCCTCGTCGAAGGGCGTCACCATGGCGGTCAGGACCCGGCCGAACGGACGGCCCGGGGTGGCAGTGGGGCAGACGGTCATAGCCCATGACGCTACCTGGTCAGCCCACCGGTCAGCGCGCCCGGACGCGGGTGTGAAAACCCCGCGCGAACGGTTCGGCGAAACTGTGGTTCTTCCTGCTCCCGGCCTCGGCCCCGGCCGGATTTTCCGCTCAGACCGAGCGGCGCAGGTCCTCCACGGCCATCACGTCCGCCTCGTTGCCGTCGAAGGTCACGCGCGCCTCGCGGCGGCTGAACGCGTGCAGCAGCAGCTCGCTCGGCTCCCCGTTGATGCGCACCGTGCGCGGTCCGCGACGGGCCGCGATCTCGGTGCCGTCCGGGCGGCGCAGCACCACCCCGACCGGGCTGCGCCCGTAGAAGACCTTCGCCGACCGCGACAGCGCCTTCCACAGCGCCTCCTCGCGCTCCGGGTCGGCCGGGCGCGGCTGCCAGCCGGGCCGGGCCCGGCGGACGTCCTCGTGGTGCACGAAGAACTCGGCGCTGTTGACGGTCTCGTCCACTGCGGACAGCCCCAGCGGGTTCCACTTCGGCGGCCCCTGGCGCACCTGGTCGACCAGCTCGCCCCACGGCTTGGCCCGCAGCTCCGCCTCGATCCGCTCCCCGCGTTCGGCGAGCGCCTTGACCAGCTTGCCCGCGAGCGCGTCCGGCCGCCGCTCGCGCACCACCAGGTGCACGGCGAGGTCCCGCGTGGTCCACCCCCCGCAGAGGGTGGGAGCGTCCGGTCCGATCTGGTCGAGCAGATCGCACAGCTGCCGGCGCTCGTCGTTGGCCACACCCATGTGACCACTGTAGCCGCACAGGTGGCGGGCGGTGATCAGTTCGCGGTGGCCTTGGCCGTCAGCTGCTCGCCGTCGGCGGTGTAAAGGCCGCAGAAGACCGCCTGCGAGCCCTGGTCGTCGTCATCGGCGTTGCTGTTGGCCTGCGCCTGCCGGTGCTGGTCCCACGCGCGCTCGGTGGGTACGAGCGCGACGTAGCGCAGCGCGGCGTCCTTGCCGGGGAACACGATCTTGTTCGACGCGAAGTAGGCCGAGCACAGCCCTTCGCCGAAAGCGACGAGGCGGTCGTGGCCGGGGTAGTCCACATCGGTTTCGCCGCTGCCGAACACGTAACCGTAGGTGTAGATCTCGAAGTCGTGCGGCGTGGAGCAGTCCGCGGACTGCGCCTTCGTGAGGGTCGCGCCGCGTGCCAGCTGCCCGTTGGAGCAGTTGTTGGAGTCGAAGAAGTACGTCGCGATGTCGCCGCCCTCGCCGTAGGTCAGCGTCGGGTCCATGGCTGCCGGCGCGGACTCGGCGAACACGAACCTGCCGACGACCAGCCCGACCACGAACAGCACCACGGCCGTCACGGCGACCGCGGCGATCCACGGAGCCCGCTTGCGCGGTTGCGGCTGCGGCGGCACTGCGGCCGCAGGCCGGGGCCCGCTGTCCAGCAACGCCCTCGCCTGCTGGGAGGTGAACCTCGCGTTGGGGTCGCTGATCAGCAGTCCCGCGATCACCGGTCCGACACTGCCGTGCGGGCGGGTTGGGCGTGGGGTCTCGTTGAGCACCGCGTTCAGCGTCGCGGCCGTGGTCTGCCGCTCGAAGGGCATCCAGCCCTCGACCGCGAAGAACAGCGTCGCCCCCAGCGACCACAGGTCACTGGCCGGTGCGGCGTCGGCGCCCTGGATCCGCTCCGGCGCGACGAACGACGGCGATCCGACGATCGCGCCGCTGTTGGTGAGCCGGGGGTCGTCGAGGATCTGCGCGATGCCGAAGTCGGTCAGCTTCGCCCGGCTCTCGGCGACCATGATGTTGCTCGGCTTGACGTCGCGGTGCACGATCCCCGCGCGGTGCGCGCTCTCCAGCGCCGACAGCACCTGCCGGGCGATGTCGGCGACCTCCTCCGGGGGCAGCGGGCCGCGCTTGGCGACCAGCTCGGACAGCGTGACCGCCTCCACCAGCTCCATGACGATGAAGGTGACGCCGTGCTCGGCCAGCACGTCGTGGACCGTGACCACGGCCGGGTCCTTGAGCCGCCCGGCGGTGCGCGCCTCGCGCAGCACCCGGTCCTCGTAGAGCCGCCGCTCGGCTGGCGGAACCCCGTCCGGCAGGTGCAGCTCCTTGATCGCCACGTCGCGGCCGATCACGCCGTCCCACGCGCGCCAGACGACGCCCATCCCGCCGCGCCCGAGCTCCCGGATCACCTGGTAGCGCCCGCCGATCACCCGGGCCTGCTGCCCACCCCCGGGGTAATGCACCACTGCGTCGTCCTCCCCCTGCACACACCGGATCGTGGCGTCATCCAACCAGATGACGAGTCGGCGGATCTGGTACTTCGGCCAGGTTCTGAGCGGCTGATCAGTTCAGCGTGGCCTTGGTGGTCAGCGGACTGCCGTCGGCGCTGCTGAGACCGCAGTAAACGGTCTGCGAGCCCTGGTCGTCGTCCTCGGAGCCGGCGTTGTTCTCCACGGTGCGCCGGAGGTTCCAGATCTCCTCGCTCGGCACCAGCGCGACGTAGCGCAGCGCGGTGTCCTTGCCCGGGATGACGATCTTGTTGGACGCGAAGTACGACGAGCACAGCCCCTCGCCGTAAACCTTCAGCCGGTCCACGCCCGGGTAGTCGACATCGCCGCTCGAACCGAAGATCTCGCCGATGGCGAAGATCTCGTGGTCGTGCGGGTCGGTGCAGGAGGTGGAGTCGGACTCGCGGAACGATCCGCCGGGTTCCAGCTTGCCGTTCGAGCAGCCGGTGGAGTCGAAGTAGACCTGCTCCAGGTCCCCTCCGACGCCGTAGACCAGCGGCGGATCCATCGCCACCGGGCGGGAACCGCCGAAGGCGAACCGGTCGACCAGCAGCCCCGCGGCGAACAGCACCACCGCCGCGACGGCCGCGACAGCGATCCACGGCCCCTTCCGGCGCGGGGCGGCGATCGCCGTTGGAGCCGGGCCGACGGGACGGGTCTGGTCCACCGTCCTCGCGCTGTCCAGCAGCGCGCGCACCTGCGGTCCGGTGAACCGGGCCTTCGGGTCGCTGATCAGCAGACCCGTGATCACCGGACCGATCGCGCCGTGCGGGCGGGTCGGGCGCGGCGGCTCGTTGAGCACCGCGTTCAGCGTCGCCGCGGTCGTCTGGCGCTCGAAGGGCATCCAGCCCTCGACCGCGAAGAACAGCGTCGCCCCCAGCGACCACAGATCGCTCGGGGACTCTGCGTCGGCGCCCTGGATCCGCTCCGGTGCCATGAACGACGGCGATCCGACGATCGCGCCGCTGCTGGTCAGCCGGGGGTCGTCGAGGATCTGCGCGATGCCGAAGTCGGCCAGCTTCACCCTGCCGTCGGCGACCATGATGTTGCTCGGCTTGACGTCGCGGTGCACGATCCCGGCCGCGTGCGCCGACTCCAGCGCCGAAAGCAGCTGCCGCGCGAGGTCGGCGACCTGGTCCGGCGGCAGCGGCCCGCGCCGGGCGACCAGCTCGGTCAGCGTGACGGCCTGCACCAGCTCCATGACGATGTAGGTGGTGCCCGCCTCGGCCAGCACGTCGTGCACCGTGACCACCGCGGGGTCGTTGAGCCTGCCCGCGGTCCGCGCCTCGCGCAGCACCCGCTCCTCGTAGACCTGCCGCTCGGCGGGCGGAACCCCGTCCGGCAGGTGCAACTCCTTGATCGCGACCTCGCGGCCGATCACCTGGTCCCAGGCCCGCCAGACGATCCCCATGCCGCCGCGCCCGAGCTCCTGGGTCACCTGGTAGCGGCCACCGATCACGCGGGCCTGCCGCCCGGTCCCGGGGTGTTGCACCACTGCGTCATCCTCCACCGACCGGAGCGCGCACGATCACGCAGCGCTCACACGAAGAACCCGATGGCTCATCCAAGCAGACGAGCGATCGGGTTCTTGGACCTCGCGAACGCGCTTCCGGTTCCGGTCAGCCTTCGGTGACGTACGGGCTGGACGCGACCTCGGTGCCGTCCTTGAGCGCGGTGATCTCGAAGTCCCCGAAGACGTTCGGCGCGGCTTTCCGCAGCTGACGCAGGCACTCGACGGCCAGCGCGCGGATCTCGACGTCGGCCTGCTCGCTGGCCCGCATGGCCACGAAGTGCCGCCACGCCCGGTAGTTGCCGGTGACCACGATCCGGGTCTCGGTCGCGTTCGGCAGCACCGCCCGCGCCGCCTGCCGGGCCTGCTTGCGGCGCAGCGTGGCCTTGGGCTCGTCGGCGAACTTCTCCTGCAACGCCTCCAGCAGGTCGTTGTAGGCAGCCGCGCTGGCCTCAGTGGCCTTGACGAACTTCTCGTGCAGCTCGGGGTCACCAGCGATGATGTCGGGCTCGACCACCGCGGCGTCGCGCTCGGGCACGTACCGCTGCGACAGCTGCGAGTACGAGAAGTGCCGGTGCCGGATCAGCTCGTGGGACAGCGACCGCGAGATGCCGGAGAGGTAGAACGACACCGTCCCGTGCTCCAGCACCGACAGGTGCCCGACCTCCATGATGTGGCGCAGGTAGCCGAGGTTGGTGGCCGTGGCCGGGTTCGGCTTCCGCCACGACTGGTAGCACGCCCGCCCGGCGAACTCGGCCAGCGCCTCGCCGCCCTCGGCGTCGGTCGTCCAGTCCACGTCGGCCGGCGGGAAGAACTCCGTCTTGCCGATCAGCTGAACCTTCGGCGGCACGATCTCAGTCACAGCGAACAGACCCTTCCCTGCTGTTCAGCGGCGGTCCACGACCACCGCACCCATCCGCGGTTTTCGAGCCTAACGGGAGACCGCGACGCAACGTGCCCGCCCGAGCTGACGCAGGATGACACCATCGAGTCATTGCACGACATCATACGTGGTGTCATCCTGGCGTCATGGATCTGAGCCCTTACATCAGTCAGCTGCGGGACGACCTCACGTCCGCGGCCTCCGCCGGGGACGAGCAGACCCGGCAGACCGCGGCGGTGCTCGCCACCGCCATCGAGCCGGCCGCCAGGCTGGCGATCATGAACGCGCTGTCCGACCTGGCAGCGGAGGTGACGACCCACCTCGACGGGCCGGTCGTCGACATCCGGCTGGACGGCCGTGACGTCCGGGTGGTGGTCAGCGGCTCGTCCGGCGAGCAGCAGGCCACCGACGACGAACAGCCCCCGCCACCGCCGCCGAGCGGCGACAGCGGTGACATCAGCCGCATCACGCTGCGGCTGCTGGACGAGATCAAGTCCCAGGCCGAGCAGGCGGCGGCCGTCCAGGGCGTGTCGCTGAACACCTGGGTCGCGCAGGCCGTCCAGGGCGCGCTGCACGGCGGACGCCCACGCGGTCCGTGGGACCACCCGCGCCGGGGTCGAGGTGCGCGGTGGACGCCGCCGCCCGGTTCCCGCGCCCGCTGGCGGCCCGAAGGCGCGAACGGACCAGGTTCGCGCGTCCACGGCTGGGTCCAGGGTTGAGGAGGTACGAGATGACAGAGCAGCAGTCCTCGGCAGAGGAAGAGCCGAACGAGCTGGTGCGTACGCAGGACTTCGAGACCTCGGCGCCCATCGAGATCGACATCGGCAACAGCTCCGGCACGATCCGGGTCGAGCTGGCCGACACCGAGCTCACCCACGTCGAGGTCCGGCACGACCCGAGCGCGGGCGGCATGGACTGGCGCGGTGGGATCAGCGGCCTGCTGAACTGGGTCACCGAGCAGTTCGGCGAGTCCGGGCTGCGACCAGGTTCGGTCGACGTCGGACGCCGCCTGCAGAGCGAACCGTTCGCGGAGGCGGTGCGCCAGACCCGCATCGACCTCACCGGCAGCAGGCTCGCGGTGCGCAGCCCGGCCTCGGGACCGCTGCGCGGGATCCCGCTGGAGATCACGATCAAGGCGCCGTTGGACTCGCAGCTGGGAGTGCACACCGACTCCGGGAAGGTCGCGGTGTCCGGTGCGGTGAGCAGGTTGCAGCTGAGATCCGGCTCCGGCGAGGTGATCGTGGACGAGGTGACCGGGACCGCGAGCGCCAGGACGGGCTCCGGCCAGATGCGGCTGGGCACGATGCGCTCGGGCGTCCAGGCCCGCAGCGGGAGCGGTGACGTCGAGATCGGCGCGCTGGAAGCGGCGTCGTCGGTGGTGACCGGCAGCGGAAACGTCTGGCTCGGCGAGGTGCACAACGACGTCCTGGTCCGCTCGGGCAGCGGTGACATCACCGTCGCCGATGCCGCGAAGGGGCAGGTCGAGCTGATCACCGGGTCCGGGGAACTCCAGGTCTCCATCCGCCGGGGCGTCCTCGCCGAGGTGGACCTGACCTCGTCGACCGGCAGCGCCAGCAGCGACCTGCCGGTGGCCGACGAGCCACCGGAGGAGGAACCGAAGCTGCGGATCTTCGGCCGAACCGGCAACGGCGACGTACTGGTGGGATCGGCGATGTGAGCCATCCGACCGCCGGAGTCACCGACCGCCGGAGTCACCGAGCTGTCTGCTGGCTCCAGGAGGCCCGTGCGGCGCGACCAGCGGGCACGCGAACCGGCCCCGCGATGGCCCACCGGAGGCGCGCTCCGGCGAGACCATGCACGGCTTCCGGACCGCGCACTCAGGCGAGGCCGCGCAGGCTTGCGGGCACCGCCGGGAGAGACCGCGCGTGGCGTCCTTGACGCCGCCCAGACGGGACCCCGCGAGACCTTCTTGGTGCCGCTCAGGCAAGGCCGCTCACGGCTTGCTTGACACCGCTCGGGCAGGACCGCGCACGGCTTCCGGGCCGCGCTCAGGCGGGACCGTTCATGGCCTCCTCGCCGCCGCTCAACCAAGACCCCGCGTGGCCTGCCGCAGCGGTATCGCGAGGTCACCGCGTTCGCCGATGTCGATGCCGCTGAGCCCGAGCCACCCGGCCATGTCCTGGAGCGCACCGGCGAGTTCCGGCACCACGGCACCGACGTCCGCGCCCGGCTCGGCGAAGGCGCCGGGCACCCGCAGGACTCCTGCCGCGCGGTCGGCCTTGAGGTCGACGCGGGCGACGAGTTCTCCGTTGAGCAGGAAGGGGAACACGTAGTAGCCGTACTCGCGCTTCGGCTCCGGGACGTAGATCTCGATGCGGTAGCGGAACCCGAACAGGCGCTCGGTGCGCGACCGCTCCCAGATCAGCGGGTCGAACGGGCACAGCAGCGCCCGGCCGGTGATCCGACGGGGACTGCGCGCGTCCGCGTGCCGGTAGGCGGGTTGCCGCCAGCCGTGCACGGTGACCGGCTCCAGCACGCCCTCCTCTACGAGTTCGGCAACCGCCTGCTTGGACTGGGGCGGGCGCAGCCGGTAGTAGTCACGCAGGTCGGCTTCGGTGGCCACCCCCAGCGCCTGGGCGGAGCGCTCCACGAGCGTGCGGATCGCGACGTCGTCCTCGGGCTCGGCGGCCAGAACCTCGGCAGGCAGCACCCGTTCCGGCAGGTCGTAGAGCCGTTCGAAGCCCCGGCGGGCGCCGGTTGTCAGCTCGCCCATCCCGAACAGCAGCTCGCAGGCGTGCTTGGTGTCGGACCGGTTCCACCACGGCCCGCTGCCCTGCCGCTCGCTGCCACCGAGTTCGCGCTCCAGCGTTCCGGCACCGATCGGGCCGTGTTCCTTGACCGCCGCGAGCACGTCGTCGACCAGCTCGGGAGCCCGGTCGAGCAGGGTCCGGTACCGCCGGCGCCAGGCCCCGCCGTACTCCCGCATGCGCCACCGCAGCAGCGGCCAGTCCTCCACCGGGATCAGCGACGCCTCGTGCGCCCAGTACTCCACCAGCAGCCGCGGTTTCCTGGCCCGGTGCGACCAGGCCGCCGAGTCGACCAGCTCCGGCGAGTAGGCGCCGAGCCTGCTGTAGAGCGGCATGTAGTGCGCGCGGACGGCGACGTTGACCGAGTCGAGCTGGAGCAGCTTCGTGCGCCCCAGCGCCCGCTGCAGGTGCCTCCGGTTCACCTCACCCTGCGGCCGGACGTCGGCGAACCCCTGCGCGGCCAGCGCCACCCGGCGAGCCGTGTCGATGCTCATGGTCTGCACGCCGGTGATCGTGCCAGCACGCACCGACAGCCACGCACCGACAGCACAGCCACGCACCGACAGCAAGGAGACTCCGGGCCGAAGTCGCCTGAACGCCTTGGGCGCGGCGGGCCGGTCCAGGCTGCGGCGTTCTCCGGCGTGCGGCTGCCTCCCGGGACGCAGCAACCGTTCCCGGCCGCGGTAGCCGTTCCCGGCCGCGGCAGCCGTCCGGAACACAGCAGCCGTTCCGGGGTGTGCCCGAGTGGGCACGTTAGGTTCACGGCATGGCCGAAGCCGAGGTTCGAGATGCCGCACCGTCCGACGCGCCCGAGATCGCCCGGATCCAGCTGAGCACCTGGCGCAGTGCGTACGCCGACCTGCTCCCGGCCGCGGTGCTCGACGAGCTGGACGCGGCGGAGACCGAAGCGCAGTGGCACCGCACGTTAACCGAGGGCCCCGCGTCGGTGCTGGTCGCGACCGAGGGGACCTGGCTGGTCGGGTTCTGCGCCGCCGGGCCCGCTCCCGAGCCGGAGACCGCGTCCGCCGACGGCTCGGTTCCCGACGACGCCGCCGAGGTCGCGCTGGTGAGCAGCCTGCTGGTGGAGCCCCGGTGGGGTCGCCGCGGGCACGGCGGCCGTCTGCTGGGGGCGATGGCGCAGAAGATGACCGGGCTCGGCGCCACCCGGGGCATCACCTGGGTGCCGGAGGCCGACACCGCATCGGTGTCCTTCTTCCGGGGGGTCGGCTGGGACCCGGACGGCACCGTCCGCACCCTCGACGCGGGTGGCCGTCCGGTGCGCGAATTGCGATTGTCCGGTTCGCTCGATTTGCGTTTCCGCTAAATCGAAAAAGCGACACGTCCGCGTGGCGCCGCGGTCTGCTTGCTAGCCTTCTCGGCAATGCGTCCTTCCGCGCTGGGGGAACCGTGCTGGCAGTGATCGGTCTGCTCTCGACGACCTTCGGGGTCGCAGTGGTATCTGCGCTGATGCCGCTGATCAGCGTCGAGCTGTTCGTGATCGGTCTCGTGCTCAAGAGCCCCGACCTGCCGTGGTGGGCGTTGGCGCTGGTCATCGCGACCGGCCAGATCATCGGCAAGATGCTCTACTTCTACGCCGCGCGCGGCGTCATCCGGCTCCCGGCGTTCCTGCGCCGCCGGACCGAGCGCAAGTCGAAGGGCCGGTGGGCGGCCTGGATCGAGCGGTTCCGGGCGACCTGCCGCAAGCGCCCGCTGTGGACCGGCGGGGTGCTGCTGGTGAGCGCAACCGCGAGCCTGCCGCCGTTCGCCGCGATCGTGTTCGTCGCGGGGTGGGCCAAGGTTCCGCTGTCGACCTTCCTCGTCACCGGCTTCATCGGACGGTTCCTGCGGTTCGGGCTGCTCGCGATCGCGCCGGGCGCGCTCGTGGCCTGGATCTGAGCGATTCCGGCCCGGGCCAGCCCGCTTCCGGCCACGTTGAGCTCGCTTCCGCCGGGCCTGAACCCGCTTCCGGCTGGGCCGAGTTCCCCTCCGGCCCGGGCTGAGCTTCCTTCCAGGTTGGATCCGTTCCAATTCCCGTCCGGAAACTCGGCGAATCCGAGGCGGAACTGCCGAGCGAATGTATTCCGCAACTAATCGTTTCCGGATCACGATTCGGCCGGAACGACTGCTCCCGCGGCATTGCGGGAGCAGTGCGCCCGTCAGGAGATCCGGCCGGGGATGCCCTGCACCGAGTCGATCACGCCCAGGACCGGGACACCGGCCGGGGCGAACGTCCACTTGTTGTGCAGACCGCTGGTGTCCGGCTCGTCGACGATCGCGACGCCGCCGTGGTCGTCGGCCGGAGCCGACGCCTGCGTGGCACCCGGGGCACCCGGCACCTCCGGAACCGCACCCGGCACACCCGGGACAGCACCCGGGACCTCCGGCAAGCCCGGCACCGCGCCCGGCAGACCCGGCAGAGCACCCGGGACCTCGGGCAGCCCCGGAACGGCACCCGGCAGACCTGGCAGAGCACCGGGGACCTCCGGCAGGCCCGGCACCGCCCCGGGAAGCCCAGGCACCTCCGGCAAGCCCGGCAGCCCGGGCACGGCGCCCGGCACACCCGGCACGGCACCCTGCGGGAGCCCCGACACGACGTCCTGGACCGGCTTCAGCGCCTGCGCTGGCAGCTGCGCCGTCGGGCCGAGCACGGCCCCCGCGTCCACCCCGGGCAGCACCCAGACCGGCGTCGGCTCCGCCTGCGCCACGCCACCGGTCAGCCCGGTGAGCGCGGCACCGGCCGCCGCGGCGACCACCCAGCGCGCGGTCGATTTCCTCATTCGTGCACCTCCTCTTCCCTCCGCCCCGTCGGCGGAAGCTTCGAACTCCTCAGCAGACCGAGTCCGTCGGCTTCGGATTCCCCAGCCCGAACAGCGGGCGCAGCCAGACCCCGGCGTACGTGCCGCCGATGGCGGCCAGGCCCCACAGCCAGCCGTGCAGGCTGAACGACGCCACGCCGGAGAAGTAGGCGCCGATGTTGCAACCGCCCGCGAGCCGGGCGCCGAAACCCATCACGATCCCGCCGAGCACCGCGCCGACGGCCAGCCGCCACGGCACCTTCCGGTGCAGCACGAACGCACCGGCCAGGGCGGAGGCGATCAGGGCGCCGATCATGATGCCGAAATCCATCACCGAGATCCGGTCGGTCAGCACCGAGGCCTGCAACTTCGCCGCGTTCTCCGGGATCCGCCAGAACTCCGCGCCCGACACGTCGATCCCGATCCAGCCGAGGATCTTGGCGCCCCACAGTCCGAACGCGGACGTGATGCCCCACGGCCCGCCGGAGATGAACAGCGTCAGCGCGTTCAGCCCGGCCAGCAGCAGCGCGCCCGCCCACAACGGCCACGAGCCGCGCAGCACCCGGAGCAGTCCGCGCGCCGCGGGCACCGGCTCGATCGGCGGCGGGTTGCGGCGGCGCTGCACGAGCAGGGACACCCCGGTGACCGCGCCGATGATCAGCAACGAGAACAGCAGCGCTCCGGGATAGCCGAGCGGGGTGTCGGCCAGCGAGATCTTCGGACCGGTGCTCTGCACCGCCTTGATCCAGTTCGCGATGAACGCGCTGCCCACGGATCCGGCGATGAACCCGCCGAGGGTGTAGATGATCGCGGTCTGCCCGCTGCCGACTGCGAACAGCGTGCCCGACGCGCACGAACCGCCGACCTGCATGCCGACGCCGAACAGGAACGCGCCGAGCACCACTCCCAGCCCGGCCGGCGCGACGGTGCCTTCCGGCGGCCCGGACAGGCCGATCCCGGTCCCGAGGATCACCGAGAACAGCACGCACGCGACGGCGAGCATCAGCATGTGCGCCCGGATCGCCCGGCCCTGCCCGACCGCCACCAGCTGCCGCCAGGCCGAGGTGAACCCGAAGCGGGAGTGGAACAGCACCAGGCCGAGCGCCAGCCCCACCGCGTAGAGGACGGTCAGCTTCCAGCCCGCGGCGTTGTGCACGGCCAGGCCGACCACGACGGCGAGCACCACCGCCGCCGTGACGACACCCGGTCTCGCCGGGGCCTGGGGCGGGGCCTGCGGCGCCTCCCGCCCAACCAATTCCACAGTGGACATTCAGAACTCCTAGCGTTCACGGGGACAGCGGCGCCGAGACGGCGACGATCGTGCCCTTGGGGTTCCAGGTCCCGACCGACGATCCGCCGTGGGACATGCCCGGCATGGTCATCTTCATGACGTCCACCTGGGCGGCGGCGTAGATGCTGACCGGCCCACGCGGGGCCATCCCGCGCGACGCCAGCCACGACTCGAACCCGGCCACCGACGGCGCCTCGCCGCCGAAGGCGCCTGCCAGCGCCAGCCCGTAGGACAGGGACCGCTGGTCGCGCGGGTCGAACCGCAGCGGCACCGTCGAGCTGGCGACGGAGTTGACGACCGGGGCGTGCAGCAGCCACGGCGCGAGGTGCACGCCGTAGATGTAGTGGCGGCCGGGGCGGGTCAGCTCGTCGACGGCGGGCGCCCAGCCGGACACCACCACCAGCGCCCCTTCCTCCTGCGGTCCCGGGCTGATCGGCACGTTCCGGACCCCGGCCTGCTCGCGGACGACCTCCGCCGCTCGGCGGGAGCGCGGCGAATCGTCGGCGACGAGGGTGATCGCGGGCGCGGTGTTCGAGGCCAGGAAGTCGACCAGCGACCGCAGCGCCGCCTCATCGGCAGCGGTGAGCGCATCGGCGGGGCAGGCCGCCAGCGGCGCCCGCGAGCCCGCGACCACTCCCCCGAGTGCCGCACTTGCGCACTCCGGCCCGTCCGGTCCGGTCACCCCGGCCGGACCGGGCTCCGCACCGGTGTCGACCTCGACGCTGTCGGTCTCGTCCCCGCGGCCGATCCTCAGATCGCTGCGCCCCTGCGGGAGATCGACGGCGGCCCACGTGCCCTCGGCGCCGGTGCGCGCCATCGCCGGGACGACCCGGCCGCCCACTTCGACGGTGATGCCCTTGCCCGCGCTCGCCGGGAAGTGCACGAGGTTCGGCCCCGGCCGGTGCGGGCTGACCAGGACCGGCAGCTTCTGCCCGTCGAGCTGGGCGTGGACCACGCGCGCGATCCCGGGCACCGGGAGCTCGTGCGGCTGCGGGATCGCGGGGAGCGCGCCCCAGAGCAGGAACGCCGCGGCCACGCCGACGGCACCGAACCGGAAGACGTTGCGCACGTTCCGGCGCAGCAGCACGGCGATCCCGGCGACGGCCACTGTGGACACCGCGATGAGCAGCAGCGCCAACCCCTGCCCGCTGCCGAAGAGCCTGCGGTCCAGCAGCCCGGACAGCGCGGGCTGCGCCAGCCCGGCCAGCGCCAGCGCGACCGCGGCGGTCAGCGCGGCGGAGCCGAGCCGCAGGCCGGACCGCGTTCGTCCGATGTGGACGGCGATGCCGAGCCAGACGACGGCGGCGGCGGTGTAGACGGTGTCGACGAGGAACTGGAAGGACGAGTGCCCGGCGGCCGTTTCCGCGATCAGCAGGGCCGTCGTGGCCAGGCCGAGATAAGCCGCGGCCGTAGGCCGGCGAAGCAGGAACGGGGCCGCGGCCACCACGACCGCGTGCCCGATCGCGAAGGCGGGGTCGGCGGCCGACAGCGGGATCGAGACCAGGCCGGCCGTCACCGCGAGCGCGGCGGCCACCCCGGAGACCCAGCGGGCCGGGACGTCGACGAACGGGCGCAGCAGGCCGACCCCGGCGACCACGGCGGTGCTCGACAACAGGACTAGTCGCAGCACCAGCGCGATCGTGTCCACATCGGACACGGTCGCGTGCATACCATGCGGATCCATGCTCAGACTCACCATCACTGGACGAGGGGAACCAGGGGGAACCCGTGGGCCCGCCGGGCGGCGGACCCACGGACCCGATCAGCGGACGTCGGAGTCCGCGACCACGAACAACTCCGAGTGCGGCTTGGCGTTGCCGAACTCCCCGTGCGGCCACGACCGCCGGTTGAAGTTGACGCCGACCTCGCCGGTCACCTCGTCCCGGAAGGTGTCGTCGACCGAGACCTTCCCGTCCGGACCGAGGTCGACCACGTTGACCTTGTGGTCACCGTCGAGCCCCGACCGCGCGACGAAGTAGTTCGACACCGCGAGCCGGTTCGGGACGCTGGTCTCCTGGTAGAGACCGTCCTGGCCCAGCTCGAAGTTGTCGTAGGCGCCCCAGTGCGGCCCGGCCCCGGGAACCCCAGGGTTGATCGGGGTCGCGCCTGCCAGCGTCGGGCAGTCGTCCCCGCCGCCGCGCTGCGCCTCCTCCAGCGTGTCGATGTTGCACTTGAAGTCGGTGCCCGCGGCGACCAGCTTGGAGATGTCCAGCGTGTAGACACCGCCGGTGGTGCCGGGGTCGTCCGGCCCCAGCGCGCCCGGCTGCCTGCCGACGATCGCCCGGTACAGGAACCTGTCGTCCGGGCTGGTCTGCATCCAGCCGCCGTTCGACGATCCGCCGTTGGAGTCGTTGGCGGGGTCGAACGCCTTGTTCGCCGCTCCGTCGTCGAAGACCTCGACCCAGTGCGGCTCGGGGGCGGTGATGTCGGGCGTGTAGAACACCGCGCCGCCCTGCATGGTCTGCGCGAACGCGCCCTTGTGACCGGGCAGGTTGGTGACGGTGGTCTCCATGACCGCCCGGCTCTCCGCGTGCAGCGGGTCCTCCGGATCCGCTCGCGGCCCGTCCGGCAGGTACGAGACCGCCCGCAGCTTGGGGTGGTTGCGGTCGGAGATGTCCCAGGTGCGCACCGTGGGCCGCCGCAGGTACGGCGACGGCTGCTTGACCGGGTCCAGGATGATGTTCCTGGGCTCGGCGTAGTCGCTGGTCACCAGCGTGTTGAGGTCCTCCCTGGCCTGGATTCCGTGCGGGTTGGCGCAGGTCGGGGTGCCGATCCTGGGCAGGTTGGCGCACAGCTTCTCGTTGTCGCCGCCCGGGGTGGCCGCAGGCGACTGCGAGAGCACCTTGCCGTTCGGGTCGAACCGCACGACCTCACCGGGGCTGCCCGCGAACCCGTTGCCGAGGTGCACCGAACCGTCGTCGTACCGGAACGGGCCCGGCGCGACCGGACCGCCCATGTACGTCGCGTACGCGGTGCCGTCCTTCAGCGTCCAGTACGCGTCCGGCACCGAACCGCCCAGCGTCTGCGACGGCAGGCTGATGCCCTTGAGCTTGAGGTTGGGCAGCGCCGAGACGTCGAAGGCGTAGGTGGCCGCGCCGAACAGCGCACCGGCGAAGATGGTGTCGCCCTTGTGCCACACGTACTGCATGTGGTGCGGCTCGTTCTCCACCAGCGGCCCGACGGTCGCGGTGTTGACCACCTGGCCGTAGGTCTTCGAGCCCTTGGTGGCGTCGATGACCGCGAGGAAGTCCGGCCCCGGCAGCGCGTTGGACACCTTGTCCAGGCCGCCCGCGAGCGAACCGGGGAGGTTCTTGACGTCCTTCACCGCGGTGTCGGCGATGTTCTCGTCGCCCGCCCAGACCAGCAGCCACTCCTTGCGCTGCCCGCCGGGCTCGGCGGCGCCGCCGACGAGGTGGTTGGTGACCGAGTACTCCTTGCCGTCGGCGCCCTGCACCTTGTGCGTGGACACCTCGACGTCGGCGTACGCGTCATCGGGAACCGGGAGGGTGACCGCGCCGACGGCGAGCAGCACGGCCACCACTCCCGTCGGCCATCTTCTGTGCAACCTGAATTTCATCAGCACTCCGGAAAATGGGAGAAACAGCGAGTTCGCGGGATGCGGGCACAGTTGTGCCGCATTCCGCTGGTGGACTGCATTCAGCAGGAACCGTCCGCCCATCGGGATTCGAGCGGCGGAACGGAATTGAACGAGGACGAGGGTCGCCCCCGATGCCGAGGGGATGAACCCGTCAAGCGGCGCGAGCCGCTGTCAGACAGCCGTCACCGGCAACACAGAGCACTTGCCTGGTGCCGCAGATCAACGTGCAGGCGAGCCACCAGAAAGGCAAATCTCGACATGAGCGAAATGGTGCGTTGAATCGTTCGGAGTGTCAACGACCGACCAACTCATGAGAATCGCACCGCCATTTACCGATGGCGGAATGCAACTCATCCGGATTCACCCGAACAGCGGTTTCCGACCTGCTCCGGGCGGACCTACTTTCGTCCGCTTTCGCGCTTCTCCAGATCGATCGCGTGCCGCATCGCCCTACGTCCGCGGTTGCGGTCGCCCGCGAGGTCGTACGCCTGCGCGAGCGCGAACCACGCGCGCCAGTCCTCCGGCGCGGCCTCCAGCTCGGCCTGCTTCTCGTCGAACCAGGCGTCGGCGGCGTCCCGCTCGACCCGGCCGGACGGCCGGGTCGGCAGGTGCGAGACGTCCGGCAGCGCGCCCTCGTCGTGCAGGCGGCGGGCCAGCCGCTCGGTGCTCGCGCCGAACCGGAGCTGGTCGGCCACGAGGACCCCGCCGAGCACCGGCAGCACGAGCACGGCGAGCCCGAGCGCGACGAACACCGGCTGCCCGCTGGTGATCATGATCAGCGCGCGCCCGCCGAGCAGCACCAGGTACACCAGCAGCGCGCCCGCGACGACGAACGCCATGATCATGGGGTTCGTCCGCCGGCGGCTCACTTACAGCCCCAGCAGCGCGTCGAGGCCGACGGTCAGGCCCGGCCGCGAACCGATCTCCCGCACGCCCAGCAGCACGCCCGGCATGAACGAGCGGCGGTCGAAGGAGTCGTGGCGGATCGTCATCGTCTCGCCCTCGGTGCCGAACAGCACCTCCTGGTGCGCGACCAGACCGGTCATCCGCACCGAGTGCACACGGACCCCGTCGACGTCGGCGCCCCGGGCGCCCTGGAGCTCCTTGGTGGTCGCGTCCGGCTGGGCGCCGAGACCGGCGTCGGCGCGGGCCTGCGCGATGACCTCCGCGGTGCGCGCGGCGGTGCCGGACGGGGCGTCGGCCTTCTTCGGGTGGTGCAGCTCGACGATCTCCACCGACTCGAAGAACCGCGCCGCCATCTCGGCGAACTTCATCGACAGCACCGCGCCGATGGCGAAGTTCGGGGCGATCAGCACGCCGACCTCCGGCCGCTCGGCCAGCCAGCCGCGGATCGTCTCCTGCTCGGCCGGGCCGAGACCGCTGGTGCCGACCACCACGTGGATGCCGTTCTCGACGCAGAAGCGCACGTTGTCCAGCACCGAGTCCGGGTGGGTCAGGTCGACCGCGACCTGCGCGCCCGCCGCGACCAGCGCGTCCAGGCTGTCCTCCCGGTTCACGGCGGCGACCAGCGCGGTGTCGGCGGCCTCGCCGACCGCGCGCACCGCCTCGGACCCCATCCGGCCACGAGCACCGAGAACGCCGACCTTGATCACCTGTCGACCGCCTTTCCACCTGGGTTGTGCCGAACCCGATTCTGCCGGACCGGCCCGCGGTCACAGCCCATCGGGTAGGTCCCGCACGTCGGAGTAGGGACCGACCACGGTGGTGGTCAGCGGGCGGCGCAGCAGCTCCGCGGCCAGTTCCGCGACCTGCTCGGAGGTCACCGAGTCGATGCGCTCCAGCGTCTGCGACACGCTCAGGTGCCGCCCGTAGTTCAGCTCGCTCTTGCCGATGCGGGTCATCCGGGACGCGGTGTCCTCCAGCCCCAGCACCAGCCCGCCGCGCAGCTGCCCGCGTCCCCGCGCGACCTCGTCGTCGGTCAGCCCGTCCGCGGCGACCCCGGCCAGCACGCTGCGCACGACGGCCGCGACCTCGCCGAGGCGGTCGGGCATGCAGCCCGCGTAGACCGAGAACGTGCCCGCGTCGGCGTAGGCGGTGGTCGAGGAGTACACCGAGTACGCCAGGCCCCGCTTCTCCCGGATCTCCTGGAACAGGCGGGAACTCATGCCGCCGCCCAGCGCGGCGTTGAGCACGCCCAGCGCGAACCGGCGGTCGTCGTGCCGGTCGATGCCGCGGCAGCCCATCAGCAGGTGGGCCTGCTCGGTCTCGTCCTCGTGCAGCACCAGGCCCTTCTGCTGCGGAAGCCGGGCGCGGCCACCGCGCGGCGGCGACGGCAGGCGCTCGCCGTCGAGCCGGTCGCCGAGGGCCTTGCGCAGCAGCCGCAGAACCCGGCCGTGCTCGACATTGCCCGACACCGCCACGACCATCTTCGGCAGCAGGTAGGTGCTCTTGTAGAAGCCGTGCACCCGCGCGCGGCTCATGCCCTCGATGGACTCCTCGGTGCCCAGCACCGACCGGCCCAGCGGGTGGTCGCCGAGCACAGCGGTGGTGAACAGCTCGTGCAGCAGGTCCTCGGGATCGTCGTCGCGCATGGCGATCTCTTCGAGCACCACGCTGCGCTCGACGTCCACGTCGGCCTTGGTGTTGACGGCGGCGAACACGACGTCGCAGAGCATGTCGATCGCCAGCGGCAGGTCCTCGTCGAGGACGTGCGCGTAGTAGCAGGTGTGCTCCTTGGAGGTGAACGCGTTGAGCTCACCGCCGACCGCGTCGATCTCCTGCGCGATCTGCACCGCCGTGCGCTTGGCGGTGCCCTTGAACAGCAGGTGCTCCAGGTAGTGCGCGGCGCCCGCCTGCTGCCTGGACTCGTCGCGGGAGCCGACCCCGACCCAGATCCCGACCGAGGCCGAACGGGCTCCCGGCACCGGTTCGGTCACGACCCGGAGCCCACCGGGCAGCACGGTCCGCCGCATCGCCTCCCCGTCACCGCCGCGGCCGAGCACTCGGGTCGTGCCCGGCCTCTGCAGATGTCCGGCTTCTGTGTGGTTCTGCTGCTTCATCGTCCCCGGGTTGTCGGTTCGCGGGGGCCGTGAGCGGGTTTTCCGCCCACAACCGAGGTCCGGACAAACGATACGGCCCGCCCCGGAATCCGGGACGGGCCGTACGTGTTCTGCGCTGGATCCGCGCTAGGCGCGGAGGACGCTACGCGTCACTCGAAGCGCCACCGGGCGCTTCAAGTTCGGACCCCTCGTCCTGCTTGTCCGAGCCCTCGGCCTTCTCCGCCTCGTCGTCCACCACGATCAGGCTGATCTTGCCGCGGCTGTCGATGTCGGCGATCTCCACGCGCAGCTTGTCGCCGACGTTGACCACGTCCTCGACCTTGCCGATGCGCTTGCCGTTGCCCAGCTTGGAGATGTGCACCAGGCCGTCCTTGCCCGGCAGCAGCGAGACGAACGCGCCGAACGCGGCGGTCTTGACCACCGTGCCCAGGAAGCGCTCGCCGACCTTGGGCAGCTGCGGGTTCGCGATGGCGTTGATCTTGTCGATCGCGGCCTCCGCGGACGGGCCGTCGGCGGCGCCGACGTAGATGGTGCCGTCGTCCTCGATGGTGATCTCGGCGCCGGTCTCCTCGGTGATCGAGTTGATCATCTTGCCCTTCGGGCCGATGACCTCGCCGATCTTGTCGACCGGGATGCTGATCGAGGTGACCCGCGGGGCGTGCGGGCTCATCTCGTCGGGCTTGCCGATCGCCTCGGCCATGACCTCCAGGATGGTGAACCGGGCGTCGCGCGCCTGGCCCAGCGCCTGCGCCAGCACCTCGGACGGGATGCCGTCGAGCTTGGTGTCCAGCTGCAGCGCGGTCACGAAGTCCTTCGTGCCCGCGACCTTGAAGTCCATGTCGCCGAACGCGTCCTCGGCACCGAGGATGTCGGTCAGCGCGACGTAGTGGGTTTCGGACTTGCCGTCAGTGCCCACCAGCTCGTCGGAGACCAGGCCCATCGCGATGCCCGCCACCGGAGCCTTCAGCGGCACACCGGCGTTGAGCAGCGACAGCGTCGAGGCGCAGACCGAGCCCATCGAGGTGGAACCGTTGGAGCCCAGCGCCTCGGAGACCTGGCGCAGCGCGTACGGGAACTCCTCGCGCGTGGGCAGCACCGGGATCAGCGCGCGCTCGGCCAGCGCGCCGTGGCCGATCTCGCGCCGCTTCGGGCTGCCGACCCGGCCGGTCTCACCGGTCGAGTAGGGCGGGAAGTTGTAGTGGTGCATGTAGCGCTTCGTCGTCTCCGGGGACAACGAGTCGATGGTCTGCTCCAGCCGCAGCATGTTCAGCGTGGACACGCCCAGGATCTGGGTCTCGCCGCGCTCGAACAGCGCCGAGCCGTGCGCCCGCGGGATGACCCCGACCTCGGCGGACAGGCTGCGGATGTCGGTCAGGCCGCGACCGTCGATGCGGACCTGGTCGCGGATGATCCGCTGCCGCACCAGCTTCTTGGTCAGCGAGCGGAACGCCGCGCCGATCTCCTTCTCGCGGCCCTCGAACTGCTCGCCCTCGCCGGTGGCGGCCTGGTCCAGCACGGCGGCCTTGATCTCGTCCAGCCGGGACTCGCGCTCCTGCTTGCCCGCGATCTTGAGCGCCTCGGCCAGCTCGGCGGAGGCGGCCTGCTCGACGGCGGTGTAGGCGTCGTCGGCGTAGGCCGGGAACACCGGGAACTCCTCGGTGGCCTTGCCCGCCGCCGCGGCCAGCTGCTGCTGGGCCTGGCACAGGGTGCGGATGAACGGCTTGGCGGCCTCCAGACCGGCGGCCACGACCTCCTCGGTCGGGGCCTGCGCCCCGCCCGCGACCAGGTTGACCGTCTTTTCGGTGGCCTCGGCCTCGACCATCATGATCGCCACGTCGTCACCGACGATGCGACCGGCCACGACCATGTCGAACACCGCGCGCTCGAGCTGCTCGTAGGTCGGGAACGCCACCCACTGGCCGTCGATCAGCGCCATCCGGGTGCCGCCGATCGGGCCGGAGAACGGCAGGCCGGACAGCTGGGTCGACGCCGAGGCGCCGTTGATCGCCAGCACGTCGTAGGGGTCCTTGGGGTCCAGGCTCATCACCGTGACGACCACCTGGACCTCGTTGCGCAGGCCGTCCACGAAGGACGGGCGCAGCGGCCGGTCGATCAGCCGACAGGTCAGGATCGCGTCGGTGGAGGGCCTGCCCTCGCGGCGGAAGAAGGAGCCGGGGATGCGGCCCGCGGCGTACATCCGCTCCTCGACGTCCACCGTCAGCGGGAAGAAGTCGAAGTGCTCCTTGGGCTGCTTGGAGGCCGTGGTGGCCGACAGCAGCATGGTCTCGTCGTCCAGGTACGCGACGACGCTCCCGGCGGCCTGCTTGGCAAGCCTGCCGGTCTCGAACCGGACGGTGCGGGTGCCGAACGCGCCGTTGTCCAGCACGGCCGTGCTCTCGTACACGCCCTCGTCAATCGACTGCGCTTCAGTCAAAGCCGATACTCCTCGTTGTCACGAGGCCCACGGCAGCACGTCCGGGTCGTGGTCCGACGAGGCCGGCCATCGATCGAAGTCCGCGGGAGCTCAAGCCCGGGGACCACTACCGAGGACCGGCGGACGCTTGCCCGCTGTCACCGTGAGCGCTCTGCAGTTTGCGGCAGCGTTGCTGCCTGCTCTTCATGCACCGAGGGGAGCGGCCCGGAAGGCCACTCCCCTCGGCTTCTGTCAACGACGCAGACCGAGTCGCTGGATCAGCGAACGGTAGCGCTCGATGTCCACCTTGGTCAGGTAGTTCAGCAGCCGGCGGCGCCGACCGACCATCAGCAGCAGACCACGACGCGAGTGGTGGTCGTGCTTGTGCTGCTTGAGGTGCTCGGTCAGGCCGATGATCCGCTGGGTCAGCAGGGCCACCTGGGCCTCGGCCGAACCGGTGTCGGTCTCGTGCAGACCGTAGTCGGCCAGGATCTGCTTCTTTTCTGCAGTGGACAAAGCCACGAGTTGACTCCTCGTTACGTCCCGTGGTCACAACGCCCGGCGCTCGCCGGGGGAACGGTCCGGGACCTGGCAGCCGTCGGCTGCGGGCGCGAACCGGATCCCGGCCGCCACGGACTGCAGCCGGAACCACGGCCAGGATATCAGGGAGGAGGTGAACTCCCTGGTCGCCCCGATTAAGGGCGTGCCAGCGCAACCCGGCGCACGGTCCGGTAGACCGGTCCGCCCTCGCCCTGCTCGCTGCTGACCAAGCAGACCTCGGCGGTGCTCCACCACGGTCCGGTGTAGTCGCCGAACAGCTCCGGCAGCAGCGTCCCGCGCGGGCGCCCGCGCGCCCAGCGGGCGATCGTCATGTGCCCTCGGTAGTCGTGCGGGTCTCCCCCGGCGGCCCGCACCAG
Source organism: Saccharopolyspora taberi (assembly GCF_039534165.1). NCBI lineage: Bacteria > Bacillati > Actinomycetota > Actinomycetes > Pseudonocardiales > Pseudonocardiaceae > Saccharopolyspora > Saccharopolyspora taberi. The sequence continues at coordinate 180,215 of NZ_BAAAUX010000007.1, forward strand.
CGCGCGCATCGCGGGCAGGTCGGTCTCCTCGGTACCGATCCAGAGCACGCCGCGGAAGGTGCCCGCCGAGCGCAGCCGGGTCCGGGGCGGCTCCGCCTGCGGCAGGCGGGCGATCCGGCGTTCGAGGCGGTCGCCGACCTCGTCGGGATCGGCGTCGTCGCCGTGGAAGCACAGCGTGAGGTGCCAGCGCGAGGACGGGACGAACCGGAACTTGCGCAGCCCCTCGGCCGCCTCGGTCAGCCGGTCCGGAGCGACCGCGTCCACAGCGGACGACAGGTGCCGGATCGCGGCACCCGACGGCCACAACGCGGTGAACAGGCGCATGGCCCGACAGTGGCAGCTCGCGGCGCGGCTGTCACCCGGCGGTCACGGCAGGTCGACGTTGGCGGCGCGGCGCAGCAGCTGGGCCAGCGCCGGGTACTGGCCGTCGATCATCGAGGCGGCGGCCTCCAGCTCGTTCGGGCGCGCCACCTCGCGCAGGATCGGCCACGCGCTCTCCTCGCCGTTGGTGTGCATCACCGGCAGGTTGTCGCGGCCGACGGCGGGCTGGGAGTTGCGCACGTCCTCCAGCGCGTGCGCCATCGCCTCGGAGTCGCCCGCCGCGACGCCCGGGATGAGCACCTTGCGCTCGAGCATGACCAGCCTGGCCAGCACCTGCGGGTTGCCGATCTTGGCGCGGCGGCCGCTCATCACCTGGCTGAGCATCGGCGCGCTGATGCCGAGCACGTCGGCGAGCTGGGCCTGGGAGATGCGGAACGCAACCACGAGCCTGCGCACCCGGTCGCCGAGGGGCTCCCCGTACCACTGCCGCTGCAGTGCCAGGTTCCGCTGCACGCTCTTCTGTTCCTCCACTTTCGCTCCCCCGGTGCCGCCGTCGCTCGCGCTACCTGCCGCCTCGCGATATACCGGCCTGAATACTGCCAGGTCACGCTCTGTGCGAGGACGAGAACCGGAAAACCTCTCGGAACGGGTGCGGCCCGGACGGGCCGGTCCGGGGGTCCGGGTGCGCTGCCTCACCCGTCCGCCCGCAGGATCTCGCGGACCTGCGCGACGTCCCGGTTCATCTGCTCGATCAGGTCGTCGGCGGAGTCGAAGCGCACCTGTCCGCGCAGCCTGCGCACGAAATCGAGCTCCACGTGCTCGCCGTAGAAGTCGGCGTCGACGTCGAGGACGAACGCCTCCACGGTCCGCTCGGTCCCGGAGAAGGTCGGGTTGCTGCCGATCGACACCGCCGCAGGCAGCGCCGGTCCCGGCTCGGTCGCGCCGCGGCGACGGTGCGTGAACCACGCCGCGTAGATGCCGTCGGCGGGGATCGCCGCGAACGCCGGCGTCGACAGGTTCGCCGTCGGGAAGCCGAGGTCCTTGCCGCCCCGGCCGGCACCGCGCACGACGATGCCCTCCAGCCGGTGGTGGCGGCCGAGCGCCGCGGCGGCCGCGCCGACGTCACCGGCGTCGATGCAGGACCGGACGTAGGTCGAGGAGAAGGTCACCGAGCCGTCGGCCGCGCCGTCGCGCAGCGCGGGACCGGTCAGCAGGTGGTCGGACTCGACCTCGAAGCCGAACCGCTCGCCGAGCTGGTTGAGCACCGCGATGTCACCGGCCGCCTTGTGCCCGAACCGGAAGTTCTCCCCCACCACGACCAGCGCCGCGTGCAGCCGCTCCACCAGGACCTCGTGCGCGAACTGGTCGGCCGGGATCCGGGAGACCTCCGGGGTGAACGGGAGCACGCAGAACACGTCCACGCCCAGCTCCTCGGCCAGCTCCGCCCGCCGCGGCAGGGTGGTGAGCTGGGCCGGGTGGCTGCCGGGCCGCACGACCTCGGCCGGGTGCGGGTCGAAGGTCAGCAGCACGCACGGCAGGTTCCGGCCGCGCGCCTGCCGCACGGCGTGGGAGATCAGCTGCTGGTGCCCTCTGTGGATGCCGTCGAAGACCCCGATGGTGACCACGCACCTGCCCCAGCCGCCGGGGATCTGCTCCAAACCACGCCAACGCTGCACGGTTGGCAGCCTACTGCTCCCCGCCTCGCAGGCACGCCACCGGTTCGGGCGGCCGGTGGCGCGCCGAGGACCGCTGCTCAACCGGTGTAGTCGCCGAACTCGACCAGCCGGACGGTCGAGTCCGAGCACACGCTCATCTTGTTCTCCGCGCCGGTGTTGACCCGCACCTCGCTGGCCTCGCCCGCCTCCGGCGGGGTCACCGAGAGCGCCCCGGGGGTGTCGCCGCAGCCCTGGGCCGCGGTCCAGGTCAGGTTGAAGCTGGCCTGGTCGCCGAAGCCCTCCAGCACCATCGGCACCGCCTGGCCGTTGTCGTCGGTGGTCTTCTCGACCTTGACCGGCAGCGTCGAGCCGCCCTCGGATCCGGCCATGAACTTGACGTCGGCGTATCCGTCGAGCACGCACGGGGTCATGTCGTTGCTGGTCTTGGTGACGAAGAAGCTGCCGCTGCTGGCGAACTCACCGGCCTGCTCGTGGCTGGAGAACTTGGCGTCGAGGTCGGACGCCTCGCAGGGCCGCGCGGCACGGCCGTTGTCACCGCTGTCCCCGGTCGCCGACTCGGAACTGGACTGCTCCTGGCTCTCCTGCTCGGGCTGGCCCCCCTGCTGGCCCTGCGCCTGACCCCCGCCGATGGGGGCGCTGGGGCCCTCCGGGCCACCCGCCGCGCATCCGCTCAGCGCCATTCCCGCCGCCACCGCGACGACCGTCCCGACTAATCGCTTGCGCATGAACACTCCTGAACGTCTCGGTCCTTCGAATCTGATCTTGAGACGGCTCAGGTCAGCGCCAGTTGCAACTTTGTGACGCCCGACACACTCTTTCGGGCTACGGAATCAAGCAGGAGCGAGCACCAGGACCGGCTTGGCCACCGCGCCCTGATCGCGGACCAGCGCGATCGCCCGGCCGCCCGGACCGAAGATCCCGTAGGTCCCGTCCAGCCCGGCCGCCGGGATCGGCTGGCCGTGCGCGAGCGCGCGCGCCGCCACGTCGTCCACTTCGGACTGCGGGAAGGCGGTGCGCACCGCGGTGTCCAGGTCCATCGACAGCCCCGGCTCGGCTTCCAGCGCCTCCAGCGTGCGCGCGGTGGCCAGCCCGAACGGGCCGACCCTGGTGCGCCGCAGCGCGGCCAGGTGCCCGCCGACGCCCAGCTCCGCCCCGAGGTCGCGCGCCAGCGCCCGGACGTAGGTGCCCGACGAGCACTCGACGAGGACGTCCAGTTCGGTCGCACGCTCCTCGCGGCGCAGCGCCAGCACGTCGAACCGGGACACCGTGACCGGGCGCGCCGCCAGCTCGACCTGCTCGCCGGACCGGGCCAGCTCGTAGGCCCGCCGCCCGTTGACCTTGACCGCGCTCACCGAGCTCGGCACCTGCTGGAGGTCCCCGGTCAGCCCGGAGATCCCGGCCCGCACCGCGGCCTCGTCCACGCCGGACGCGTCCACTTCGGACAGGACCTCGCCCTCGGAGTCGTCGGTCGTGGTCGCCGCGCCGAGCCGGACGGTCGCCAGGTACGCCTTGGTGTCCATGGCCAGGTGGCCGAGCAGCTTGGTCGCCCGCTCCAGGCCCAGCACCAGCACGCCGGTCGCCATCGGGTCCAGCGTCCCGGCGTGGCCGACCTTGCGGGTGCCCATGATCCGCCGCACCCGGGCGACGACGTCGTGGGAGGTCATGCCCGCGGGCTTGTCGACCACGAGCAGGCCGGGCGGGACGGCGGGACGATTCCGACGAGAACGCTCTGACACGGCCGCACATCATCCCCGACCCGTTCACCGGCCCGGCAACCGGCCGCCGATAGGGTGAACGCGCGAACAACGGGAGGTGCCGCGGTGGCGTTCCGGGAGATCCGGCGGTACGGCGATCCGGTGCTGCGCACCCGCACCGAACCGGTGACCGCCTTCGACGGCCGGCTGCGCTCGATCATCACCGACCTGCTCGACACCGTCGACGCGCCCGGCCACGCCGGGGTCGCCGCGCCGCAGATCGGCGTGGGCATCCGGGCGTTCAGCTACAACGTCGACGGCGAGATCGGCTACGTGATCAACCCCGAGCTGGTCGAGGTCTCCGAGGAGCAGCAGGACGGTCCGGAGGGCTGCCTCTCGGTGCCGGGCCTGTGGTTCGACACTCCGCGCGCCCGGCACGCGGTGGTGCGCGGCGTCGACCTGGACAACGAACCGGTCACCGTCTCCGGCAGCGGCCTGATGGCCCGCGCGCTCCAGCACGAGACCGACCACCTCGACGGCGTGGTCTACGTGCAGCGGCTCGACCCGCAGCGGCGCCGCGAGGCGATGCGCCAGATCCGCGAGAGCGACTGGTTCTGGTGATCACGCGGCCGTCGCGCCGACCGGCGCGGCACCGGTGACGGCCCACCGGCCGGAGCGGGCGCGCAGCAGCAGCGTCACCAGCCGCAGGACCATGAACAGGCTCAGCCCGGTCCAGATCCCGGCCAGCCCCCAGCCCATCGCCAGCGAGACCCAGATCAGCGGCAGGTAGCCGATCGCGGCGCTGAGCATCGTCGCGGTGCGCAGGTACGCCGCGTCGCCCGCGCCGAGGAAGACCCCGTCGAGCGCGAAGACCACACCGGCGACCGGTTGCATCGCCACGAAGAACCACCAGGCGTGCGGCACCTCGGCGAGCACGGCGGCGTCGCTGGTGAACACCGCGGGCAGCAGTCTCGCCAGTGCCGCGAACGCCACGCCGAGCAGCACGCCGAACCCGAGGCTGTACCAGGTCACCTTCTTCGCGATGTCCTTCGCGCGGCGCTGCGAACCCGCGCCAAGCGCCTCGCCGACCAGCGACTGCGCCGCGATCGCCAGCGAGTCCAGCACCAGCGCGAGGAAGCTCCACAGCTGCCAGACCACCTGGTGCGCGGCGGCGGCCTCCGCTCCGGTGCGGGCCGCGACCGAGGTGGCCGACAGGAAGCAGACCTGGAACGCCAGCGTCCGCAGCACCAGGTCGCGGCCCATGACCAGCTGCGCGCGCATCGTGCCGAAGTGCGGCTTGAGCGGGACGCGCTCGACGACGAGCGCCCGGATGAACAGGGCCGCGGCGATGCTCTGCCCGACCAGGTTCGCGATCGCCGAACCCTCCAGCCCCCAGCCGACCGGGTACACCAGCACCGGGCACAACACCGCGGAAACGCCGTTGCCCGCCAGCACGTAGCGCAACGGGCGCACGGTGTCCTGCACACCGCGCATCCAGCCGTTGCCCGCCATCGTCACGAGCACCATCGGCGCGCCGATGAGCGCGATCCGCAGCCACGTCGCGGCGGCGTCGGCGATCGGCCCCGGCCCGGCCAGCGCCTCGGCGACCGGAACGGCGAGCAGCTGCGCGAGCAGCAGCAGGAGCACGCCGACGCCCACGGCCAGCCAGGTCGCCTGGACGCCTTCGGCGACGGCGTCGGCGCGGCGGCCGGCGCCGTGCAGGCGCGCGGTGCGGGCGGTGGTGCCGTAGGAGAGGAACGTCAGCTGGGAGGAGACCAGCGTGAACAGCGTCCCGCCGAGGGCGAGCCCGGCCAGCGGGACGGCGCCGAGGTGTCCGACCACCGCGGTGTCGACGAGCACGTAGAGCGGTTCTGCCGCCAGCACGCCCAGTGCCGGAACGGCCAGCGCGAGCAATCGCCGCGCGGACACCTGCGACTCGGACACACCCACTCCCGGTAAGCTGCGAACAACGGTTTGGCCCCTGACGCAGGGTACCGGTAAGGATCGCTCATGGACAACGCTGATTACACCGAGGTCGCGCTCCGGCTCGCCAACGCCGACTTCGGCGGGCTCGACGACCTGCGCGCGGCGCTGCACGACGAACCGTGGTGGGCCGACCGGCTCCACGAACGCGACCTCGACGTGCTCCGCGAGGTCGCGGCGGGCCTGCGGCGGGCGCTGGACGCGATGATCCGCGGTGATCACGACGCGGTGCTCGCCGAGACCAACCGGCTGCTCGAAACGCACCCGCCCCGCCCCCGGCTGTCCGGGCACGGCGGTGCGCCCGGGGTGCCGAACTGGCACGTGCACGTGGCCGGACCCGACGCGCCGCCCGCGACCGAGGTCGCGGCAGCCGCCGCGTGGGGCCTCGCGCAGGGCGTGGTCGCGCACGGCACCCGGCGCTGGGGCCGCTGCGGCGCCGACGGCTGCGGGACCTACTTCCTGGACACCTCGACCAACCAGGCCAAGCGCTACTGCTCGGCCCGCTGCGCGAACCGCGTCCACGTCGCCGCGTTCCGCGCCCGCCGCCGCGCCTGAGCGGACAGGCGTGCTGGGCGGCGGGGGTCGACACCGCGCGGGCTTCGCATCGCCTCAGCGCCGACGAACCGCGCGCCGCAGCCGACGCCGTCCAAGTTCCTTGCCCGATCCCCCGCAGCGACGAACCGTGATCAACACCGCTCCCGGCCTCGGTAAGAACAGCCCGCAGCCGCGACCGGCACCGTCCGAGCCCGGGAGATCCCCGTGATCAACCGACTCCGTCAGCCGAGCCGCGGCGCCTCGTCGAGCGCCTTGCGCAGCGCGGCGAGGACGTCCTCCGGCTCGCCTTCGGCGGTGAACCCGGACGCCAGCCGGTGCCCGCCACCGCCGCACGCCGCCGCCGCGCGGCCGACGTCGACGAGGCTGTCCGCCCGCAGCGACACCGACCAGCGCCCCGGCGCCGTCTCCTTCAGCACTGCGGCGACCTCGGCCTCGCTGGTCGTGCGCACGACGTCGATGACGCTGTCGATCTCCTCGCTGCCCAGCCCCGCGGCGTGCTCCAGCCGCACGGTGGCGTGCACGAAACCGAGCCCGCCCGCCGCCGACTCCTCCAGCTTCGCCTCGCCCAGCACGCCGGAGAGCATCCCCATCCAGCGGAACGGGTGGGTGTCGAGCAGCGGCCGGGTGGTGGCCTCGGGATCGACCCCGGCGTCGAGCAGCCGCGCCGCCGCGCGGTGGGTGTCGGCGCTGGCGTGCCGGAACGACCGGGTGTCGGTGACCAGGCCCGCGTACAGGCAGCGGGCGATCGGCAGGTCCACCTCGGCGCCGAGCTCGTCCAGCAGCCGCAGGACGATCAGGACCGTCGCCTCGGCGTGCTCGTCGATCACGTGGTGGGTGCCGTAGCGGGTGTTGGCCACGTGGTGGTCGATCACCACCACGTCACCGCCCGCCGCGATCGTCGCCGCGACCCGGTCCGACAGCGGCCCGAGCCGCTGGAGGCTGCCGGTGTCGCACACGACCAGCGTCGGCGGGGCGGCCGGGACCTCGTCGGCGGGCACCACGAGCCCGTCGCCGTCGAGGCTGCGCAGCGACACCGGGGGCTCTCCCGGCCAGCCGAACGACACCCGCGCGGTCGCACCGCGCGCCCGCAACGCCCGGCCGAGCGCGAGCGCGCTGCCGAGCGCGTCCGCGTCCGGGTTGATGTGCGCGAACAGCGTCACGTCCTGGGCGTCGGACAGCAGTCGCGCCGCGTCGGTCAACGCCGTCGCGAGGTCGGACCGCGCGGTATGGCCGCTCACCGGCTCACCTCCATGGAAATCCGTGGCTCGCGTTGGTGTCGCGGCACAGGAATCCCGGATACCGCATCCGCGCTTCGCGCGGACACCCGTGACGCTGGTGCGTCACGCGCCCGGACTCAACCACTCTGTGGCCCACGCCGCACATCGGCGTCGACTTCGGCACTCTCGGTGTCCTCGACGTCATCTTCGGTGTCCGCCCGGTACGGGTCGGCGTCGCCCGCGTGCTCCGCGGTCGACGCCAGCCGGGCGACCTCGGCGTCGGCCTCCCGCGCCTTGGCCAGCAGCTCGTCGAGCCGCCGCGCGTCGTCGGGCACGGTGTCGGCGACGAAGGTCAGCGTCGGGGTGAACCGCACCCCGGTCTGCTGCCCCACCCTGGACCGCAGCACCCCGGTGGCGCTGGCCAGCGCGGCGGCGGTCGAGGCGTGGTCGGCGTCGTCGCCGAACACGGTGTAGTAGACGGTGGCGTCCCGCAGGTCCGGGGTGACCCGGGCGTCGGTGATCGTCACCATCGCCAGCCGCGGGTCCTTGACCTCGTACTCCAGGCCGGACGCGACGATCTGGGCGATGCGCTTCGCGAGTCTGCGGGCGCGCGCGGTGTCGGCCACGGCGCACCTCCTTCGGGGATGTCGGAGCTCGGGGGCTCCGGGTCAGTCTTCAGGCCCGACCAGGCGATGGCGGGCGGAGAGGAGTTCCAGCTCGGGACGCCCGGCGACGGTGCGCTCGCACGCGTCCAGCACCTGCCTCGCGTGCGCGGCGTCCCCGGACACGGTCGCGATGCCGATCCGGGCCCGGCGGTAGAGGTCCTGGTCGCCTGCTTCGGCGACGGCCACCTCGTAGCGGCGCCGCAGCTCGGCCACCACCGGCCGGACCACGGACCGCTTCTGCTTGAGCGAACGGACGTCGCCGAGCAGCACGTCCAGCTCCAGAACAGCGACATACATAGGCGTTTCCCTCGCCGCAGGAACTCCGGGGGCCGCCGAAGCGACCCCCGGAGACTACTGCTCAGGCGCGGGGCTTCTCACGCATCTCGTAGGTCTCGATGATGTCGTCGACCTTGAGATCGTTGTAGGAGCTCAGGGTCAGACCGCACTCGAAACCGTCGCGGACCTCGGTCGCGTCGTCCTTGAACCGCTTCAGCGAGCTGACGGTGAGGTTCTCGGCGACCACGACGTTGTCGCGGAGCAGACGCGCCTTGGCGTTGCGCCGCATGATGCCGTCGGTGACCATGCAACCCGCGATCGTGCCGACCTTGGACGACTTGAAGACCTCGCGGATCTCCGCCCGGCCGAGCTCGACCTCCTCGTACTCGGGCTTGAGCATGCCCTTGAGGGCCTGCTCGATGTCCTCGATCGCGCGGTAGATGACCGAGTAGTACCGGATCTCCACGCCCTCGCGGTTGGCCACCTCGGCCGCCTTGCCCTCGGCCCGGACGTTGAAGCCCAGGACGATGGTGTTCTCGGCGGTCGCCAGGTTGATGTCGCTCTCGTTGATGCCACCGACGCCGCGGTGGATGACGCGGAGCTCGACCTCCTCGCCGACCTCGATCTTGGTCAGGGACTCCTCGAGCGCCTCGACGGTACCCGAGTTGTCACCCTTGATGATCAGGTTCAGCTGGTTGGTCTCCTTGAGCACCTTGTCCAGGTCCTCGAGGCTGACCCGCTTGCGCTTGGCCGCGTTCTGGGCCTCGCGGATGCGGGCACCGCGCCGGTCGGCGATCTGCCGGGCGACCCGGTCCTCGTCGACCACCAGGAAGGTGTCACCGGCACCCGGCACCGACGTGAAGCCGATGACCTGCACCGGACGCGAGGGCAGCGCCTCGGTGACGTCCTCGTCGTGCTCGTTGATCATCCGGCGGACGCGACCGTAGGCGTCACCGGCGACCACCGAGTCACCGACCCGCAGCGTGCCGCGCTGCACCAGCACCGTGGCCACCGGACCGCGACCGCGGTCCAGGTGCGCCTCGATCGCGACGCCCTGGGCCTCCATCCTCGGGTTGGCCCGCAGGTCCAGGGTGGCGTCGGCGGTCAGCAGGATCGCTTCCAGCAGGCTTTCGATGTTGGTGCCCTGGCGCGCGGAGATGTCGACGAACATCGTCTCGCCGCCGTACTCCTCGGCCACCAGGTTGTACTCGGTCAGCTGCTGGCGGACCTTCGCCGGGTTGGCGCCTTCGACGTCGATCTTGTTGACCGCGACCACGATCGGCACCCCGGCCGCCTGGGCGTGGTTGAGCGCCTCCACCGTCTGCGGCATGACGCCGTCGTCGGCGGCCACGACCAGCACCGCGATGTCGGTCGACTTCGCACCGCGGGCACGCATGGCGGTGAACGCCTCGTGACCCGGGGTGTCGATGAAGGTGATCGGCCGCTCGGTGCCCTCCAGCTCGGTCATGACCTGGTAGGCGCCGATGTGCTGGGTGATGCCGCCGGCCTCGCCCGCCTGGACGTTGGCCTTCCGGATGGTGTCCAGCAGCCGCGTCTTGCCGTGGTCGACGTGACCCATGACGGTCACGACCGGCGGACGCGACATCAGCTCCTCGTCGGAGGAACCCGGGTCGCCGAAGCTGATGTCGAACGACTCCAGCAGCTCCCGGTCCTCGTCCTCCGGGCTGACCATCTCGACCTTGTAGTTCATCTCCTGGCCGAGCAGCTCGAGGATCTCGTCGGAGACGGACTGGGTCGCGGTGACCATCTCGCCGAGGTGGAACATCGCCTGCACCAGCGAGGCCGGGTTGGCGTTGATCTTCTCGGCGAAGTCGGTCAGCGAAGCACCGCGGCGCAGGCGGAGGGTCTCCCCGTTGCCGCGCGGGAGGCGGACGCCGCCGACCGACGGCGCCTGCATGTTCTCCATGTACTCCTGGCGCTTCTGCCGCTTCGACTTGCGGCCGCGGCGCGCCGGACCACCGGGACGGCCGAAGGCACCCGCGGTTCCACCGCGGCCACCACCGCCCCCGGGACGGCCACCGCCG
>NZ_BAAAUX010000008.1:0-17166 GCF_039534165.1 Saccharopolyspora taberi
TTGGGCGACTGCGGCTTCGGGGGCACGACACCGCCGTCGGCGTCGGCGCCCGGCTTCGGCCCGGGCTTCGGTCCCGGCTTGGGACCGGGCTTGGGCGCACCCGGCTTCGGCGCCGGGCGCTCGGAGCGCTCGGAACGCGGCTGCGCGGGGGCGTCGGCCTTGGCGGCCGGAGCCTCCTCGAAGGGCTTGGTCTCGGGCGCGGGCGCCTTGGGGCCCGGCTTCGGTCCCGGCTTGGGGCCGGGCTTCGGGCGTTCGCCCGCGGGCGTCTCCGGGCGCGGGCCCGGTCGCGGACCGGGCTTGGCCGCCGGGGCCTCCGGGCGGGCGCCCTCGGGCGGGCGCACCGGCGGAGCCGGCTTCGCGCCGCCGGAACGGCCGGAGTCCTTCTTGCCGCCGGAGCGGGGGAACGCGTCGCGCAGCCTGCGGGCCACCGGGGCCTCCACGGTGGACGACGCAGACTTGACGTACTCGCCCTGTTCGGCGAGCTTGTTGAGAACTTCCTTGCTTGTCACGCCGAGCTCTTTGGCGAGCTCGTGTACGCGGGCCTTGCCTGCCACTGCTCTCCTCATCTGGTGAGGCCGGGCGGCAGTCCCGCTCGACCTCGTCCTATCGCCGATGCGCGTTCATGGCTTCAGCTTCACGGCTGATTCATGACGGGTCGACCTGCTTCCTTCAATGCCTGGCGCGGGAGGTTCCCGCGTCGGTCGCTGCATGAGCCACCGGGTGGCTCGGACCGGATCCGGATGTGTTCAACCGCTCCGGGCGGTCCAGATATTCCCGCACGGCCGAGAGGTCGAGTGGCCCCGGCACCCGGAGTGCCCGCGGGAACGCCCGACGCCGCTCGGCCAGACGCAGGCACTCGGGATCGGGGTGCAGCCACGCGCCCCGCCCCGATCGCCGACATCGGGGATCCGGAACGGCGGCGCGCTCCGCACGACCGTCCTCGGCCACCACTCTCAGCAGCTCGGTGGCCAACGCACGGGCCCGACAACCCACACACGTCCGAACCGGACCGCGAGCGATGTCGCGGTCAGCGGGATTTGTTGCGCGGATTGTCGCTCCCTCGCGTCGAGCCAACTGTGATTCTAACCCGACGCCCTCACTCGGCCGAACCCACGGTCGGCACGCCACCGACCGCCGGGTCCAGTCCGGCCGCCGACGCGGGCGGCTGCCCGGCCGAGGTGGTCGGCGAGCCCGGGTCGGCGTCGCTGCGGATGTCGATCCGCCAGCCGGTCAGCCGGGCGGCCAGCCGGGCGTTCTGCCCCTCCTTGCCGATGGCCAGCGAGAGCTGGAAGTCGGGGACGACGACCCGCGCGGTCTTGGCGCGCTCGTCGACGACCTCCACCGAGACCACCTTGGCGGGCGAGAGGGCGTTGCCGACGAAGGTCGCCGGGTCCTCGGAGAAGTCGATGATGTCGATCTTCTCGCCGCCCAGCTCGCTCATCACGTTGCGCACCCGCGCGCCCATCGGGCCGATGCAGGCGCCCTTGGCGTTGACGCCGCTGACCGTCGAGCGGACCGCGATCTTGGAGCGGTGCCCGGCCTCGCGGGCCACCGCAGGGATCTCGACGGTGCCGTCGGCGATCTCCGGGACCTCCAGCGCGAACAGCCGCCGGACCAGGTTCGGGTGCGTGCGCGACAGCGTGATCTGCGGGCCGCGGGCGCTGCGCGAGACGCCGACGACGTAGCACTTGATCCGGGTTCCGTGCTCGTAGCGCTCGCCCGGGACCTGCTCGGCGGCGGGGATCACGCCCTCGCTGTCGCCGACCTGCACGATGACCATGCCGCGGGAGTTGGCCTTGGCGTCGCGCTGGATGACGCCGCCGAGGATCTCGCCCTCCTTGGTGGAGAACTCGCCGAAGGTGCGCTCGTGCTCGGCGTCCCGCAGGCGCTGCAGGATGACCTGCCGCGCGGTGGTCGCCGCGATCCGGCCGAAGCCCTCAGGAGTGTCGTCCCACTCCTCTTCCACGGTGCCGTCGGAGGCCAGGGTGTGGGCGAGCACCCGCACGACACCGGTCTTGCGGTCCACCTCCACCCGGGCGTGCGGCTGGTGCCCCTCGGTGTGGCGGTAGGCGGTGAGCAGTGCTGACTCGATCGCCTCAAGGACCGTCTCGAACGGGATGTCCTTGTCGCGTTCGATCGCCCGCAGCGCCGCGATGTCGACGTTCACCTCGACTCCTCCGTGTCTTCCCGGCCGTCCCCGCTTCCGGGGGCGCCGTCCGCAGCCCGCTCCAGCCTGACCAGGTCCTCCGCCGGTGGCTGCTGGAATTCCACCTCGACCACTGCGCGCTCGATCTCGCGGTAGGCCAGCCTGCGGATCTCGCCGCCGACCAGCACGACCACGCCCTCATCATCGGCTTCGCCGACCCGGACCACCAAATCGGCGCCCTCGGTGGACCGCACCTTGACCAGCCGGTAGCGGGCCCGCCGCCAGTGCCGCGGCTTGGTCAGGGGGCGGTCGACGCCGGGCGAGGTCACCTCGAGCGTGTAAGAACCCGCGAGGACGTGTTCGTGGGCGTCGAGCACCTTGGACACCTCGCGGCTGACTGCGGAGATCTCGTCGAGCCCGACGCCGTCGTCGGCGTCCACGACGACCTTGACCAGGCGGCGGCGCCCGGCCTGTTGCACGTCGAGCTCTTCGAGGTCGAAGCCGGCGGCCGACACGGCCTCGGCTACGACGGGCTCCAGCTGCGCGGCGACCGCACCGCGCGGCGGGCTGGACACGTTGGCACTCCCTCAGGTTCTTCCGGGGTCTTCTCGGACCTACAGCGTGTGGGGGCGCCTGCGGCGCCGCGGTCCCGCGTCCCTTCCAGGGGATGCCCTTCCGAAGAGATGCCCCTCCGAAGAGATGCCCCTCCGGAGAGATGCCCCTCCGGAGAGTGCGCGGTACCCCACGACCAGTGCTGCACGTGCCGGCCGCGGTCGCCCAGCGTATCGCGTCCGGCTGCCGACCAGCGCGGCGTGGCCGGGCCAGACCGCGGCGGCGGGTGATCGCCTGGCAGGATAGGCCGACGTGGAATCCCCTTCGCGAACCCGGCACGCGTTCGGCCGCCGGGCAGCCCTGCGCCTGTTCGCGCTGGCCCCGGTGGCGGCGGCGCTGACGACCGCGTGCGCTCCGCGCGAAGCGGAACCCGACGTGCTGCTGGAGGTGGCCCGCGCGGCCAAGGCGGACGCGGCGCTCGCCGAGGCAGTCGGCCGTGCGCACGCCGGCCTGGCCGAAGCCGCGGGCGAGGTCGCGACCGTCCGCAAGGCGCACGCGCAGGCGTTGCAGCAGGAGATCGACCGGGTCAACCCGCCGGATCCGGAAGCCCCGCCCTCGGTGCCGGAAGCACCGCCCGCGCAAGCCCCGAGTTCATCCGATCAAGCGACGGAGCAGCTGAGGGCAGCCGCCCGCGCGGCCCAGCAGCAGGCCGCGGCCCTGGTGCCGTCGCTGCCGCCCTACCGCGCGGGCCTGGCCGGATCGGTCTCGGCCGGCTGCGCGTGCCTGCTGGAGGTGCTGTCGTGACGGAGCTGTCCGACGAAGCCGCGGAAGCGCTGCGAGCGGCGCTGGGCGCCGAACACGCCGCGATCTGGACCTACGGGCTGGCCGGTGCCTTCGCGGACAAGCCCAGGGTGCGCGAAGCCATCGAAGACGCGATGAACACCCACCGCGGCCACCGCGACGGCGCCGACCGGCTGATCCGCGCCGCGGGCCAGACCCCGCCAGCGGCCCAACCCGCCTACGACGCGGGCACGCTCACCGACGAGAAGTCGGCGGTGCAGCTGCTGATCAAGGTGGAGAACGACTGCCAGATCGGCTGGCGCTCGGTGCTGGAGAACACCGAGGACCCGGAACTGCGCCGCACCGCCCTGGACGGACTCACCACCTCGGCAACGCGCGCAACCCGCTGGCGGCTGACCATCGGCCAGCACCCGGCGGCCCCGGAGTTTCCCGGGAAGCCCTGAGCAGCGGATACGGCTTCGGCCACTCACGGCGCAACGTCACAACGCGAGCAAACGCACACGACGAAACCGGAACGAAGTCCCACCTACAAGGGCGGGGTTTGGTTCTCATCCCGTCGACCTGGCAAAGCCCGATCAGGCCGTGTCAAGGGGGCACAACCAAGCAAAACCGCAGCGGACCAACACAAACGGCCCCCTTGACGCGGTCTGATAGCCCTCCGTGGAGGTCGACGGGATGAGAACCACCCCAACCGAACCGCAGCGAACAACCCCCACTCATCCCGGAGACCTGCCGGGGGTCTGGGGCCGGCGAGGGCCCCAGAACTACGAGCCCTACCGGACTCCGAACCGGCAAAGCCGCTTCGGTCCCGGAGACCTGCCGGGGGCCGGGGTCGGCGAGAGCCCCGGAAACCACCCACACAAAAGAACCCGAACCGGCAATCCCGCCCACTGCTACTGCGGAGCCTGGTCCTGAGGCTTCCCGAGCTTGAGAGCGTCCTTGGTCACCTCGCGCAGCACGGGATCGTTCGCGCTGGTCGGCTTGTCGAAGTAAGCGGAGTCGCCGATGACGACCAGCCGCTCCTGCCTCTGGGACGCGTAGCCGTCGTCGTCGAGCGCCGGGTACCGCGGCTTGCCCTGGTGACCGTCGTCGACCAGGTCCTTGATGTTGCCGGTGTTGTTCTTCGTGGTCAGCTCGTTGAGCTCGGTCGCGCTCTGCACGTCCGGCATCAGCACCGTGACCACCGAGGTCAGCACGCGCTCGCCGCCGGGCAACGTCGTGGTGTAGAGCGCGCGGGTCAGGTGGTCGCACTCCTTGGCCGCGAAGAACTGCGCGATCTTGGCGTTGCTGACGTTCTTGCAGCCCTGGAACGCCTCTTCCTTCTTCACCGGCGTGAACTGGTACTTCGTGACCGGCCCTGGGTCCTGCGCCACCGGCTCGGGCGCGTCGGGGCGCAGCGCGGTCCACAGCAGCCCGGAGACCACGGCGATCGCGCAGAGCCCGAGGCCGCGCAGCACCCAGCCCATCGGCGTGACACCGCCGGACCGGGCGGGCTGCCGCGCGGGCGGCGGCGGTTGCGGCACCGCCTGCCTGGCGGTCGGGTTCGGCCCGGGCCGCGGCGGCTGCGAAGGCGGACCCGCGGACTGCGGAGCAGCAGGCTGCGAGGACGGCGGCTGCGCATGCGGTGGAGCAGCGGACGGCTGCTGCGGGGGCCTGGGCGGTCCGAACGCGGGGCGGGTCGCCTCTTCGAAGGCGGGCGCATCCGGTCGCACTCGCGAGTTGTCGCGCTTGAGCGGCGCGGTCTCGCGCTGAGTATTGGAGAGCGATCCCGTCATCTCATCGGGCGCACCATTCGGGTCCGGCACGGGCACCAACGGTAGCGGCTACTGATTTCGATCAGAACACGACGTGGGCCTCACCGCCGGAGCGCGGCGAGCACGATGTCGACGTCTTCCCCGGTGTTGTAGAGGTGGAACGCCAACCGGGCCCGGCCGGCGCGGGCCGCGCAGCGCACTCCGGCCCCGGTGAGCCTGGCCACGGCGTCCGGGATCTCGACCGACACGATGGCGCTCCCCGCGGGCGCCATCCCGAGCCCCTCCCGCAGCCGGTCGGCCAGCCCGGTGCAGTGCGCGGCGACCTCGGCGAGGTCCAGCCCGGCCAGCCAGCTCATCGACACGGCCGCACCCACCTGCGAGAACCAGGTCGGCGACAGGTCCAGCGCCCGCGCGTCCCCGGCCAGCCGCAGCGGGAGGCCGTAGGTGCTCGCCCACGGGTCCTCGGCCGCGTACCAGTTCGCGTTGCCCGGCCGCAGCGGCGCGTCCGCGCGCACCGCCATCCACGCGGCACCGCGCGGGGCGAGCAGCCACTTGTACCCCGCGGCAACCACCCAGTCGGCCCAGTCCAGCCGCAGCGGTGTCCAGCCCGCGGCCTGCGTCGCGTCGAGCAGCACCCTGGTCGACGCGGACCGGGCGGCGCGCAGGGCGTCGAGATCGACGAAACGGCCGTCGGCGGACTGCACCACGCTCACCGCGACCACGTCGAACTCGGCAGCGCGGGCGGGGATCTCGGCCAGGTCGACCTCGGTGACGGTCACCCCGCGGTCCTGGTGCGCGGCGAACGGGAACGAGACGCTCTTGAAGTCCCCCGCTGCCACCAGCACCCGCGCGCCGTCCGGCAGCGACCCCGCGACCAGCCCGATCAGCTGCGAGACCGACGCGCCGATCGCGACCCGCTCCGCGGGGAAGCCGACGAGACGGCCGTACGCCGCCCTGGCCGTGGCGATCGCGTCGTCGAAGTCGGTCGAGCGGTCCAGTCCCGCGGCCCACCGCGACACCGCTCGGCTCACGGCCTCGGCAGCTTCCACCGGCGGGACGCCGATGCTGGCCGTGTTCAGGTAACCGGCGGGGACATCGAACTCCGCTCCGAACGCCTCTCGCACCCCAGCATCGTTGCCGACGCGGAGAGCCGGTGTCGACCGCCGCCCGGTCGCCTACCGTGGGGGACATGCGCAGCGAGGAGATCGAGATCCGCACCGGCTCCATCGAGGTCGTCTACGACCTCGGCGCCGAGATCGACCGCTTCCTGGCCGACGCCGGCGCCGAGGACGGGCTGCTCAACGCGTGGGTGCCGCACGCGACCGCGGGACTGGCCGTCATCGAGACCGGCGCGGGCAGCGACGACGACCTGCTCGCGGCCCTGCGCGACCTGCTGCCCGCCGACGGCCGGTGGCGGCACAAGCACGGCTCCCCCGGCCACGGGCGGGACCACGTGCTGCCCGCGCTGGTCCCGCCCTACGCGTCGATCCCGGTGCTGGGCGGTGAGCTCGCGCTGGGCACCTGGCAGTCGGTGTGCCTGGTGGACACCAACGTGGACAACCCCGTCCGCCGGGTGCGGCTGAGCTTCCTGCCCGGCTGATCAGCCGACCGCCGCGCGGTGCGCTTCGGGCTCGGCGGCCGGTTCGGGCCCGCGCCGGAGTTCGGGCAGCACCGTGAGAACGCCGATCGCGGCCAGGGCGGCGCCGAGCCACAGCGGTGCCCGCAACCCGGCGAGCTCGATGCCGATGCCGCCGCCGAGGGAGCCGATGGTCACGCCGATCGTGATGAACGACGTGTGCACGGTGCCGACCAGCGGCCCGGTGTTCCCGGCGCGCTGGACCCGGGTGATCATCGCCGGGTTCATGGTCACGCCGACCAGACCGACGCCGAGCATCAGCGCCACCGCCGCGACGCTCAGGTGCGCCAGCAGCGCGAAGCCGACCAGGAACAGCGCGTTGAGCACCAGACCTGCCAGCAGCACCGCGGAGGTGTGCCGGTCGGCGAGGCGTCCGACGACGTTGTTGCCGACCACGGTCGCCGCGCCGTAGGCGATCAGCAGCAGCGGAACGGTTCCGGCGCCGAACCCGGTGATCTCGGTGAGGATCGGGGTGAAGTAGCTGAACGCCGCGAAGGTCGCGCCGATGACCAGCATGCTGCTCGACAGCGCCAGCCAGAGCCGCGGCTTGCGGAAGGCGTCCGCCTGGCCCCGGAAACCGCCGCCGTCGGCCGGGCGGTCCAGCCTCGGCACCCCGGCGGTCGTGCACGCCGCCGCGAGGGCGGCCAGCGCGGTGATCGCCCAGAACGCCGCGCGCCACCCGAACCGCTCACCGACCAATGTGGACAGCGGCAGGCCGAGCAGGGTGCCGAGCATAAGCCCGCTGGTGGCCACCGCGATGGCCCGGCCGCGCACCTCGGGCGCGGCCAGCTGCGCGCACACCGACAGCCCGATGCCGAAGAACGCCTGCGCGGCGGCACCGGTGACCACCCGCGCCACCACCATCACCGCGTAGCCGGGCGCGGCGGCGGCCAGCGCGTTGCCCGCCAGGAAGATCCCGAAGATCAGCAGCAGCGCCCGCTTCGGGGGCATCCGCATCAGCGCGATCGTCAGCACCGGGCCGCCGAGGGCCATCGCCACCGCGTAAGCGGTGATCAGGTACCCGATCTGCGGGATGGTCGCCGCCAGCCCCTGGGCCATCTGCGGCATCAGCCCGGCGACGGCGAACTCGCTGGTCACCATCGCGAAGATGCCCATCGCCAGCACGTGCACCGCGAGCGGCACGGTCGGTTTCATCAGCTCTCCATGTTCTTTACTGATCTGTACAAAATCAGGGCGCGCGAAGACCCCGGCGGTCACCGGAAGGGATTCAGAGGACGGCCAGCGCGCCTTCCACCACGTCGAGCAGGGACTCCCGGTCGCGGACCTTCCCCAGCACGCGCAGGCCGTAGTAGGTGCTCTGGAGCGAGCGGGCGAGCTGGACCGGCGGCCGGTCCGACCCGAGCTCACCCGTGCGCTGGCCGAGCGCGATCAGGTCGCGGAACAGGCCCTCGGTGCGCTCGAACTCGCGGCGGGCGAAGTCGGCCACCGCGTCGGTGCGGCCCGCCGCGTCCACGGCGCAGTTGATGGCCATGCAGCCCCGGCGGCCCGGGTCGTCGAGATCGAGGTCGATCACCCAGATCATCAGCCCCCGGAAGCGGTCCTTCACCGGCCCCGGCCTGCCGAGGATGTCCAGCACCGGCTGGAACTCGACGTCGGCGTAGTGGCGCAGCGCGGCCTCGTAGAGCTGCTGCTTGCCGCCGAAGGCGTTGTAGAGGCTGCCCCGGCCGAGGCCGGTGGCCTCGCAGAGGTCCTGGGTGCTGGTCGCCTCGTAGCCCTTCGCCCAGAACGTCCGCATCGCGGCGGCGAGGACCTCGCCGTGGTCGAACTCGCGGGGCCTGCCCATGATCCGCAGCTTAGGCAGTTCTGTACAGATCAGTCAACAATGCCGCGGCCAGCGCGATCAGCAGCACCGCCGCGACGGCCACGCCGAATCCGCCGTAGACCGCGCGGACTTCGGCGCGGCTCCCCCACCGGCTCGTGGCGGGCCACCCGCACCGCAACGCAAAACGAGGCCAACAACCCAAAAGCTCAGCCCCGGACGAGCTGGACGAGGTGCTCGACGGCCCCGTCGGCGGGAACCTCGACCCGGTCGCCGCTGCGGCGGTCCTTGACCTCCACGACGCCCTTGGCCAGGCCCTTGCCGACGACCAGGATCGTCGGCACGCCGACCAGCTCGGCGTCGGCGAACTTCACGCCCGGCGACGACGTGCGGTCGTCCAGCAGCACCCGCACCCCGGCCGCGTCCAGCCCGGCGGCGATGCGCTCGGCGCCCTCGCGGACGCTGTCGTCCTTGCCCGCGATGACCACGTGCACGTCGGCGGGCGCGACCTCGCGCGGCCACACCAGGCCGAGGTCGTCGTGGCTCTGCTCGGCGATGACCGCCACCAGCCGGGAGACGCCGATGCCGTAGGAGCCCATGGTGATCCGCTTGGGCTTGCCGTCCTGGCCGAGCGCGTCCAGCCCGAAGGCGTCCGCGTACTTGCGGCCCAGCTGGAAGATGTGGCCGATCTCGATGCCGCGCGCGGCGACCAGGGTGCCCTGGCCGTCCGGCGACGGGTCGCCCTCGCGGACCTCGGCGGCCTCGATCACGCCGTCCGGGGTGAAGTCCCGGCCGCAGACCAGGTCCACCACGTGGTGGTCGCTCTTGTCCGCGCCGGTGACCCAGGCCGTGCCGGTGACCACGCGCGGGTCGACCAGGTAGCGGACCCCGTTGTCCTGCAGCGACTTCGGGCCGATGTAGCCCTTGACCAGGAACGGGTTCGCGGTGAAGTCGGACTCCTCCAGCAGCGCCACCTCGGCCGGCTCCAGCGCGGCCTCCAGCCGCTTGAAGTCCACCTCGCGGTCGCCGGGCACCGCGATCGCCAGCAGCTCCCACTCCTTCGCGCCCGGCTGACGGGTCTTGACCAGCACGTTCTTGAGCGTGTCGGCGGCGGTGAACTTGCGGTCGCCGTGCGCGTTGAGGAAGTCGACCAGGGTCTCGATGGTCGGGGTGTCGGGCGTGTGGTGGACCTGCGCGGCCGGCTTGTCCTCGACGGACTCCGCCGGGGGCACCGGGGTCACCACGGCCTCGACGTTGGCCGCGTAGCCGGAGGCGGTGCTGCGGACGAAGGTGTCCTCGCCGGTCTCGGCCTCGGCCAGGAACTCCTCGGAGGCCGAACCGCCCATCGCGCCCGAGGTCGCCGCGACGATGACGTAGCGCAGGCCCATCCGGTCGAAGATCCGGATGTAGGCGTCCCGGTGCCGCTGGTAGGAGTCGGCCAGGCCCTCGTCGTCGAGGTCGAAGGAGTACGAGTCCTTCATGACGAACTCGCGGCCGCGCAGGATGCCCGCGCGGGGGCGCTCCTCGTCCCGGTACTTGGTCTGGATCTGGTAGAGCGTGACCGGGTAGTCCTTGTAGGAGTTGTACTCACCCTTGACGGTGAGCGTGAACAGCTCCTCATGGGTCGGGCCGAGCAGGTAGTCGCCGCCCTTGCGGTCCTTGAGCCGGAACAGGTTCGGGCCGTACTCGGTCCAGCGGTTGGTGGCCTCGTAGGGCTCCTTCGGCAGCAGCGCGGGGAAGTGGATCTCCTGCGCGCCGATGGCGGCCATCTCCTCGCGCACGATCCGCTCGATGTTGCGCAGCACCTCCAGGCCCAGCGGCAGCCAGGAGTAGATGCCCGGGGCGACCCGCCGCACGTAACCGGCGCGGACCAGCAGCCTGTGGCTCGGCACCTCGGCGTCGGCCGGATCCTCGCGCAGGGTACGCAGGAACAACGTCGACATCCTCGTGATCACGGCTGCTCGCTCCTCGAAAAAGGCCCGGACTGGTGTGCCAAGCAGCGTAGCGAGCACCCCCGGGGGCATCACCAGCGGATTGTTCGTGGCGCCGAGGTGCGCCGATCGGCGCATTGCCGAACCACCTGTGAACGGTGTGAACTCGGATGCGGGGAAAAATTCACGGGAGGTCGCCGATGACCACCGCCGCAGCAGACCGGCGCGCCGAGCTCGTCCTCGGCCTGCGGCTCGCCGTCCAGCACGCCGTCACCTGGACCACCGCCAGGCTCGGCGATCCCGCCGCCCGCCTGATGCACTCCCCGTGGCGGGACGACCCGTATGCGATCTACCGGACGCTTCGCGCCCAAGGACCGCTGGCGCGCAGCAAGCTCGGTCTGTGGGCCGCCACCACGCACGAGGTGTGCGACGCGATCCTCCGCGACCGCCGGTTCGGCGTCCGCACCAGCGACGGCTCCTACGGCGATCCGTCGGCAGCCGCGGCCGAAGTGCCGCTGTCGCTGCTCGAACTCGACCCGCCCGACCACACGCGGCTGCGCAAGCTCGCCGCGCCCGCGTTCCGCCCGCGCAAGCTGGAGGGCTACCGGCAGCGGGTCGAGGAGGCCGCGCACGAGCTGCTGGACCGGGCGCTGGCCCGCGGCGAGTTCGACCTCGTCCGCGACTTCGCCACCCCGTTGCCGATCAGGGTGATCTGCGAGCTGATCGGGCTGTCCGGGGTCGACGCAGGCCACCTGGCCGAGCACGGCCGGGTGCTGGCCGGGGCGCTGGACGGCATCCGCTCGCCGCGGCAACTGCGCGCGATGCGGCGCTCCTCGCGGGCGCTGGGCGAGCTGTTCGGCGACCTGATCGAGCAGCGCACCCGCGAGCCCGGCGAGGACGTGGTCACCGATCTGGTCACCGCGTTCGAGGACGATCGGCTCGACGGTGCCGAGCTGGTGGACCTGTGCAACGTGCTGCTGGTCGCCGGGTTCGAGACGACGGTGAACCTGATCGGCAACGGCGCCCTGGCGCTGCTGGAGCACCCGGACCAGTGGCGGCGGCTGCGCGCCGATCCGGACCTTGCCGGTGCGGTCGTGGAGGAGACGCTGCGCTGGAACCCGCCGGTGCAGATGACGATGCGGATCGCGCACGAGCCGGTGGAGATCGCGGGCCGGAGGCTGTCCCGGGACGCGCCGGTGCTGGTGATGCTGGCCGCGGCGGGCCGCGATCCCGGGCGGCACCCGGATCCGGACCGCTTCGACATCACCCGCGAGGACCGCGCCGACCACCTGGCCTTCTCCGGCGGCATCCACTACTGCCTG
The DNA here is from genome assembly GCF_039534165.1 of Saccharopolyspora taberi. Taxonomy (NCBI): domain Bacteria; kingdom Bacillati; phylum Actinomycetota; class Actinomycetes; order Pseudonocardiales; family Pseudonocardiaceae; genus Saccharopolyspora; species Saccharopolyspora taberi. The sequence continues at coordinate 11,923 of NZ_BAAAUX010000008.1, forward strand.
GGCGCGCCGCTGGCGCGGATGGAGTCCGAGATCGCGTTCCGCGCGCTGGCAACCCGAGCACCCGAGCTGCGCCGGGCGGGTGCGCTGGTGCGCAGGCCGACGTCGATCATCCACGGCCTGTCCGCGCTGCCGGTCGCCGCGACCCGCGCCGCGGCCCGGCGGTGACCCGGGCGGCTACCCTGTCGGGCTGTGCTCGTCCTGCTCCCTCCCTCCGAGACCAAGGCCGTCGGCGGCGACGGCGGACCGCTCGACCTGTCCGCGCTGTCGCACCCGGAGCTCAACCCCACCAGGGGGAAGCTGATCGAGGCGCTGACCTCGCTCGCCGGCGACGTGCCCGCCAGCCTGGCCGCGCTGGGCCTGTCGGAGCGGCAGGTCGACGAGGTGCGGCGCAACGCCGAGCTCCGGGACGCGCCGACCGCGCCCGCGCTGGAGCGCTACACCGGAGTTCTCTACGACGCGCTCGACGTCGGCTCGCTGTCGCCCGCTGAGCGCAAGCAGGCCGACACCCGGCTCGCGGTGGCCTCCGCGCTGTTCGGCCTCGCTCTGGGGACCGACTCCATCCCCGCCTACCGGCTGTCCGGCGGCAGCACGCTGCCCGGCCTCGGGACGCTGCGGGCGCTTTGGCGGCCGGTGCTGGAGCCGCTGTTCGCCGACTCCTCCCAGCTGGTCGTGGACCTGCGGTCCGGCGCTTACGCCGCGCTCGCGCGGATTCCGCACGCCGTCGCGGTCCGGGTGCTGTCCGAGGACGCCTCCGGGAAGCGGAAGGTGGTCAGCCACCACAACAAGGCGCACAAGGGGCGGCTGGCCCGCGCTCTGGCTCGGACTTCGGCGGAGCCGGAGTCTGTGGAGGACGTCGTCGAGGTGGCCGAGGCCGCCGGGATGCGCGTCGAGCGCGAGGGGGCTCGCGGGATTTGCGTCGTCGTGGCGGGTTGATCGCCTGACCCGGATCAGCGCGGGTCGATGCCCTCGATCAGCAGCGTGAGCAGGCGCTCCGCGCTGTCCCCTTCCTGGTGCTCCGCTGCCCAGGAGACCGACGCGGCGAGCAGCAGCAGTTCGTCGGGCCGCAGATCCGCCCGCACTTCCCCCGCCTCCTGCGCGCGTGCCAGCAGGCGCGCTCCTGCTTCGCGCATCGCGTGGCAGGAGGCGTGGAGCGCGGACTCCTCGTTCGCGAGCGTCGCCATGACCGAGTCGGGCAGGCCCCGGTAGCGGCTGGACGAGCGGGCGAAGTCGCGCAGCCAGTCGATCAGGGCCGCTCTCGGCGAGTCCGCCCCGGCCAGCTCGGCTTCGCGCTCGCACAGCGTGCTGAAGCGGTCGTGCAGCAGGGCTTCCAGCAGCGCGTCCCGGGTCGGGAAGTGCCGGTAGAGGGTGCCGATGCCGACTCCCGCGCTGCGCGCGATCTCCTCCAGCGGGGCGCCGGTTCCCCGTTCCCTGAACGCGGCTTCCGCCTCGGCCAGCAGGCGGTCGTAGTTGCGCCGGGCGTCGGCGCGCATCGCGGACATGCTCGAACTCCTCGTTGCAAACCGGAGGCACCCTCCGTATGTTTAACCGGAGGAACCCTCACCTTAGCTCGGAGCGTGCACCATGCCCGGACAGCAGTCGCCAGGCCGGCTCGGCATCTGGACCTTCGCCTTCGACCCGCAGCCCGCCGCGCGGGTCCGCGAGGCCGCCGCCGAACTGGAGGACCTCGGCTACGGCGCCCTCTGGTTCGGCGAGGCGTTCGGCCGCGACGCCGTGTCGCAGGCCGCGCTGCTGCTCGGGGCCACCGAACGCGTGGTCGTGGCGACGGGAATCGCCAACATCTACTTCCGCGACCCGATCACCACCGCCGCCGCCGAGCGCTCGCTCGGCGAGCAGCACCCTGGCCGATTCGTGCTCGGGCTCGGCGGCCACCGCGTGCCCGCTTCACCGAACCAGCTGGCCGGATACCGGATCCCGAGCTCTCCCCGGCCGCTGGCCGACATGCGCGACCACCTCGACGCACTGGACCGGGTGCCGCTGAGCGCGGCGGCACCGTCGCTCCCGCCCCGCCGCGTGGTGGCCGCGCTGGGGCCGAAGATGCTCGATCTCTCCGCCGAACGAACCTGGGGCGCGCACACCTACCTCGTCCCAGTCGCGCACACCGCCATGGCCCGCGAACGCTTGGGGCGCAACGCTTTCCTCGCCGTGGAGCAGCACGTCGTCCTGGACTCCGACGCCGGGCGCGCCCGGGAGCTCGCCCGCGAGAACGTCGCCGGATACCTGGGCGCACCGCACCAGGTCAACAACCTGCGCAGGCTCGGCTTCGACGACGCCGACTTCGCCGACGGCGGCAGCGACCGGCTGGTCGACGCCATCGCCGCGGCGGGCGACGTCGACGTCATCGCCCGGCGGGTGCGGGAGCACCTCGACGCCGGAGCCGACCACGTCTGCGTCCAGGTGCTGACCCCGCGGGGCGAGCTCCCGCTGCCGCAGTGGCGCGAGCTGGCGGCGATCCTGCGGTGAGGCAGGGAAAAACCAGTTGCCCCCGGCCACGGCGGTCCGGTTCACTGCGATCACCACTGCGGAAGGAAGGAGGCGACATGTTGGCCGTTGTCCCGCACCCGCGCACGCCCGCGCGCAGACGCCTCCCGATTTGTCCACCTTCCGCCCGATCGCGCTGAACCTCGGTGCTCCGGCGGAAGATTCCGCACTGTGAGGAGCATCCCGAAGTGCCTTCGTACGACGAGTACGACGACGAACCGATCCGCACCACCCGCACTCCCAAGAAGCGCAAGCAGCAGCCCCGCAAACGGCGCGGGTTCGACGACGAGCCCGTCCGCCGGGGACGGCTGACCAAGGAAGAGCGCGACCACCTCGAAGCGCTGCGGGACGAACCCGAACCGCAGCCGCTCCCTGGCGGCGGCGACCGGTGGTCCACATGGGACACCGGCGAGCGCGGCCCGCTGCCGCACCCGGACTGGGTCGTCACCGAACTCGCCGCGGTCGACCACGAGCTCGGCGTCCTCAAGACCGGCAAGGAGGCCGACGTCCACCTGCTGCGCCGCAGCGTGCCCGACGGTGGGAAGTCCTGCCTGCTCGCGGCGAAGCGCTACCGCGACAGCGATCACCGGATGTTCCACCGCGACGCCGGTTACCTGGAGGGGCGGCGGATGCGCCGGTCCCGGGAGAACCGGGCGATGGAGCGCCGGAGTTCCTTCGGGCGCGGGATGATCGCCCAGCAGTGGGCGGTCGCCGAGTTCCGCGTGCTGTCCGCGCTGTGGCACGCGGGCGCCCCGGTCCCGTACCCGGTGCAGCGGATCGGCACCGAGGTCCTGCTGGAGTTCGTCGGCTCCCCCGACGGCACCGCCGCGCCGCGGCTGGCCGCCCTGCGCCCCGGTCCGGACGAGCTCGCCGGTCTCTGGCGCCAACTGGTCGACGCGCTGGTCGCGCTGGCCGAGCAGGGCTACACCCACGGCGACCTGTCCGCCTACAACGTCCTCGTCCACGAGGGCGCGCTGATGCTGATCGACCTGCCGCAGGCGGTCGACCTCGCGGCCAACCCGGTCGGCGAGAGCTACCTGCGGCGTGACGTCGACAACATCGCGGGCTGGTTCCGCTCCCGCGGCCTGGGCCCCGAGCTGGCCGATCCGGACGCGCTGCACCGGACGCTGGCGCGCGCCGCCCGCCCGGCGTGAGGCGGCCCGGCCGGTGCGTCGCCCGATCGGATAGACTTTCGCGAGCACCGGCCGGGTCCATTCCGGACTCCTCCCCGAGATCACCGCCGGCGCACCCGAAACCGACCAACGGCGCCGCTGTCGCGCCGGGCCCGTCCTTGCGATCGCACGCGGTCACCGCGTTGGCCTCCCCGAGACGTGCCGCATCTCCGGAGGTTCTTTCGTGCCATCCAGTCCGTCTTCGTCGCCTGCGCGCGCCAACAACCGAAGGCCCCGGCGCCGCAGGCCGCAGCCGAGCAAACCCGCCGCCGCACCCGCGATGAGCCTGTTCGACCAGGTCGGGGTGACCGCGGTCGACCCGGCTCCGTTCGACTCGCTCGGCCTGCCCGCGCGGCTGGTCCGGGCGCTGGCCGACGGCGGCATGACCGAGGCGTTCCCGATCCAGGCCGCCACCATCCCGGACGCGCTTACCGGCCGCGACGTGCTGGGCCGCGGCCAGACCGGCTCCGGCAAGACGCTCGCCTTCGGCCTGCCGCTGCTGGCCATGCAGGACTCCAGCGCCCGGCCGCTGCACCCGCGCGGCCTGATCCTGGTGCCCACGCGCGAGCTGGCCACCCAGGTCACCACCGCGCTCAAGCCGCTGGCCAAGGCGCTTGGCCTGTTCGTCCGCGAGGTCGTCGGCGGCATGTCGTTCACCCGCCAGGCCGACACGCTGCGCCGCGGCGTCGACGTGCTGGTGGCCACCCCCGGCAGGCTCGCCGACCACGTCCGGCAGGGCACCTGCGTGCTCTCCGAGGTCGAGCGCACCGCGCTGGACGAGGCCGACCAGATGGCCGACATGGGCTTCCTGCCGCAGGTCCGGGAGCTGCTGGACCTGGTGCCCGCGGACGGCCAGCGGCTGCTGTTCTCCGCGACGCTCGACGGCGACGTCGACAAGCTCGTGCACGAGTACATGACCGACCCGGTGGTGCACTCCCTGGCGCCCCCGGCGGCCAGCGTCGACAGCATGGACCACCACCAGTTCCTGGTCGCGGCCGAGGAGAAGCAGGAGGTCCTCACCCGCATCGCCGCGCGCGAGGGCCGCACGATCATGTTCGCCCGCACCAAGCACCACGCCGACCGGCTGACCCGCAAGCTGCGCGCGGTCGGCGTCCGCGCGGGCGCGCTGCACGGCGGCAAGGCGCAGAACGCGCGCACCCGCATCCTGGAGGAGTTCCGCTCCGGCGAGACCTCGACGCTGGTCGCCACCAACGTGGCCGCGCGCGGCATCCACGTCGACGACGTCAGCCTGGTCGTCCACGTCGAACCGCCTGCCGACCCCAAGGACTACCTGCACCGGGCGGGCCGCACCGCCCGCGCGGGCGCGACGGGCACTGTCGTCACCATCGTCACCGACGACCAGAAGCGCGCTTTCCGCGCCATGGCGTCGAAAGCCGGTGTCCAGGCGACCACCACGAAGATCGGCCCGGACGACGCGGAGCTGGCCCGGCTGACCGGGGCGCGCACGCCCAGCGGGGTCGCGGTCACCGAGCCGAAGCGGCGCGAGGCGCCGCGCGGGCGCGGCCGGTCCGGCGAAGCCGGCGGGCGGGGGCGCTCCGGCGAAGCCGGCGGG
>NZ_BAAAUX010000009.1:0-22481 GCF_039534165.1 Saccharopolyspora taberi
GCACTCGTCCAGGCCCCGGCGCCGGGAAAAGGGGTCAAGCCGCACGCTTTTCGCGGCTTGACCCCGCCCGGCGCCGGGGCAGAGTGCGCACGCCCCACCGAGAACGGGCACCACCACCGGCCTGGCTTGGTGACGACTCAGTCGTCGCGGGCGGCCTCGAACAGCTCGTACGCCTTGACTTCGGCTTCGTCCGGGTCGGCGGCGACAACGGATTCGGCGACCCTCTGGTAGCCGCCCTCATCGCCTGGGTCGGTGTCGCGGCAGCTGATCTCGCCAGCGAAAACCGCGGCGATGAGGGTTTCGCCCTCAGCGTCGTTGTCACGCAAGCCGACGACGGTCCAGGCGTGCGGGCGGGTTCGCAGGCGCTGCACGGCCTGGTCGGGGTCGTCGTCGGGGTGCAGGCCGATGCTGGTCAGCCAGACATTGAGTTCGTCGACGACGTCGGCGCCGGGCCAGTTTCCATCGGGTTCTTCGATGGCTTTCAGCTGCCGGAACAGGTTGATGATCTTGGCGCCTTCGGTGCTGTCGGGGTCAATCCAGGTCTGGGCATCCTCGCCGTGGGCGCCCAGCCAGTCCTTGTCACTGGTCATCGCAGGGTTCCTTGGTCACTCGGAATCGGGATGGCCGCTCCCGGCGCGCAGAGTTGGTCGGTCCCTGCCCGCGGTGCGGGGTATGGATCTCTGGCCGTTGCCGGCCGTTCAGAGTTCGATGTCGCCGTGCACGTCGCCGTACTCGTCGGTGAGCTCGTCGGTGAGGTCGCGAGCGACGTCGCCGGTATTGATGTTGATGACGATGCCCTTGCCGTCGTCGGCGTAGCGCCGGATGGTGCCGTGGCCGGTCTGGATCACCGTGTCGGTCTTCGCGTCGTTGAGGTTGTGCTGGGGCACGGTGGCGGTTCTCCTTCCATTCGCGGGGTTCAGGTGCCAGCAGCGGCGATCGAGGTTCCGCTGAGGTCGAGGTGCTGGTCAGGCGGCCAGCGCGGTGAGCAGGCCGGGGAGTGTGGCGCGCGCGTCGGCGACGGCTTCGTCGATCAGGCCGCAGTCGTCGGCGACCGCGGCGAGCGCGTCGTCCGGGCACTCGTCCGGAGCGACGTCGGTGCTCATTGAGGCGGTGGCCAGGAGCACGCCGGCTTTGCGGACCTCGACGGTGACGATGCGGTAGTCGAGGTCGAGGACCAGGTGCGCGTCGTCGCGGACGCCGCGTTCGGCCAGCAGGTGGGCAACTCCACGCGCGTAGCCGCGGGCCGACAGGTCGGCCCGGCGCTGCGCCAGCGAGTAGGTGGGCACGAAGTAGCAGCGGTGGCGGCCTCGTTGGAGGGAGCGGGGAAGCTCGATCGCCTCCGGCGGCCGGCTGCGGGACGACCGGAATTCGCCGAGCCAGGAGAGGTCGGGGTCCAGGTCGGGCACCGATGTCGCGGTGACGGTGAACTCCGCGAGATCGGGCCGGTCGTCGAAGACGAACGTGATCTGGTCACCCGGCCCGATGCGGTAGGCCGGAGCCGGCTGCGCCGCGACGGCGATCCGGTAGGCCGTGGCGGCTCCGACGCCGTCGCGGCGCAGCGCGCGGTAGCGCTGGAACTGCTGGTCGGTGAGCGTGCTGGTGAGCATGGGATGGCTCCTCGTGGTGCGGGTTCGCGGTGGGCCGGTCAGAGCAGGCCGAGCCGGTGTGCCGCGCGGATCAGCGCGAACCGGGAGGTGCAGCGGGGGCAGTCGTCGTGCCGGCGGAAAGGCGCGCGCAGTTCTGGCGGCAGCGGGACCGGTCCCGGCGGCCGTGGCGGTGGGGGCTGCCCGTCGCCGAGGCCGGGGTTCCACGGCGTGCAGTGGGTGCTGCGACGGCCGTCATCCCAGCGCACCGTCATTGACCAGCTCGGACGGGTGGCGTCGCCGTCGGGGCAGGTAATGGTGATGTCCTCGACCGTGTACCCGCTGCGCGAGTAGCCGCTCCAGTAGCGGCGCCCGGCCTGGCGAGGGCCGATCTCCTCGGCGATCTGCTGCCAGGCAACGGCAGCTCGGTAGCGGTGCAGGTCGCGCTCAAGCTCGGCCTGCTGCGCAGGGTCGTCCTGCTCCTCTATCTGTCGTTCGAACTCGGCCTCCGGGCACCACAGGCAGTCGCAGGGTTGCGGGTAGCGCAGGGTGGGGTCCTCGTCGTCGGTGACGAGGAATTCGCCGGCGCCGCCGCAGTCGGTGCACCCGGAGCGCGCCCACAACCCGCGCATCCGGGTCTCGCGGTAGCCGGGTGGCGGAGTGATCTCCACGGTCATCGTCGGGCTCCTGTTCACTCGAAACTCGGGCGCGGGACGGGGTTTGGTCGTGTCCCGGGCCCGCGCCCGCAGGTGGGAAAAGGGGTCACAGCGGGGCGGTCCACACCTCGCTGCCGGGGTGCTGGGTGTCCAGCCGCATTCGGAGGTCGGCTGCGCGGCGTTGCGCGCAGTCCTCGTTCGGGAACACCGCGGCGTGCAGTTCGCCTGCGGTGGTGTTTCCGGCCGGGGTCATCCGTAGAACTGCTTTGTCCCCGGCGAGTCGGGCGAAGACGCCGTAGCGGGGTTGGACCTGCTGGTCGGCTGGGACTGTCAGCTGGTCGGTAACGCACCCGGGCAAGGTCTTCAGGGTGGATACCTGCCCTGCCGAGGTATGTTTGCCTGCGACGAGCACCGACTTGCTGGGGCGCAGTGACCAGGCGTAACGCCGGTCTGGCTTGTGTTCGACCGACATTCCGCAGGCTTCGCAGGTGCGGGTGTTGTCGCCGTGGCGGACCCACTTGTGGCGCATCAGGCACCCCCGTGGACCGCGATGGCGCCGCTCTGTGCGGTCTGGTGGGCCCAGCGCCGGATCCACCGCCCGGCCTGCGGTGACGCCTGTGTGGCGCGCTGTTCCTGCTGGTGCAGCCATTCCTGGGCGCGGCCGCGGCGGAGCAGCCGGGCATCGGAGTCGAGCTCGTAGTAGGTGACGGCGGCTTCATGGCCGTCGACGACGATCACGTCGTGCGGGCGGCCGTCGCCGTCGTAACCGATGACCATTTCCACTGATGGGCTCATCTCGGTCCCTTTCACTCGGAATTCCGAGTGCGGGCCGGGGCTTTGGTCGGTGACCCGGCCCGCACCCGGTCGGGGGTTACCGGCGGGCGTGCAGCCGACGGGTGGTCTCGTCGGCGGTGATGGTGGCCAGTTCGCTGACCGGGAAGTCGCCGAACGGGGCCCATCGCCTGGCGTGCTGGTTGCTGGGCTGGTTGGCGAACACGCGCAGCTGGTCGCCGGTGAACAGGTACAGCCACTCGTAGGCGAGGTCGGGGTCCTCGCCGAGGTCGCCGTCGAGCGGTTCCTCGTCGGGGTCGACGTCGGTGTAGTAGAAGCCGATGCCGCCGTGGGGCTCGATATGCGACGGGCGCGGCTGGCGGACTTCGTCACCGAGGCCGGGCTGGTCGGCGCACTCGGCGCTGGCGGCGGCCGGATCGATCGCCGACCACTCCCGGCTGAGGAGTTCGGTCATGAGCCGTTCGACATCGCCGTCGTGGAAGCGGTGCAGGGCCAGTCCCAGCTTCGGGACCTGGTGGTCGGGGTACCCGCCGTTGTGGCAGTACCGGGCCCGGAAGCTGTGGTCGTCGGCGTCGAGGACGCCGATCAGCGAACGTGTCGCCATCGGGATCAGGTTTCCTCTCAACTCGGAAATGGTGTTGGTGTGCAAGGGGTTTGGTCGGTCCCCTGTGCACACACGGAGGTGGTGCTGCCCGTCTCGGTGGGGCGCACTCGTCCAGGCCCCGGCGCCGGGAAAAGGGGTCAAGCCGCACGCTTTTCGCGGCTTGACCCCGGCCGGCGCCGGGGCAGAGTGCGCACGCCCCACCGAGAACGGGCACCACCACCGGCCGGTCATCGCCTGGCGCGCACTCGGGTACGCGCGCACGCGCGTACGTGGACAGGCGTCTCTGGTGGTGGGCCCGGTCAGATGTGGCAGTCGACGACGACCAGCCACATCTCGTCGTCGAGGCCGTCGAGGTAGTCGTTGGCCTCGTCCAGGTAGGCCCGCTGGGACTCGTCGGTGTCGTTGGACATGCCGAACCAACCCATGCGGCCTGGGGCCAGCCAGCGGGCGTCGTGGGTCAGCGTCGCGAAGCCGGGGATCGCGTGCAGACGCTGGCGCTGGACGAACTCGTCGCGGCTGAGGTGGTCGAAGATGTCCTCCGGGCCTTCCAGCCAGAATCCCTGGTAGTGGGCGCGGATCGCGGCGATGCGGGGCTGGGCGGCGTAGTCGTCGCGGGCCTGGTCGAGCGTGTAGCTCAGACTCGCCTGGAAAGCCGCTCGCGCCTTGTCGAGCTCCTGGCGGACCAGCGCGTCGTAGCGCCGCCGCCGCGGGGAGTCGGCCCCGACGCTGGCCTCGACGAATGACACAGCGCGACGGGCCTCGTCGTATGCCTGCTCGACCAGCTGTGTCCAGGACTTCGGCGCGGCGGCTTCGGCTTCGGCGACACGGGTGATGAACTCCGCCCAAGGCCGGTGTTGCGGGGTTCCGGCGACCACGTGGGCGTACTCATCCCAGTCCCGGCCGCCCTGCTCCGCGGCCGCCGCGCGCTTGCGCTCGAGATCCAGCGCCCGGATCCGGGCGCCGTCGACGCAGGTGGGATCCAGGTCCCGGTCCCGGTTGGTCCAGCTGCGTTCGCCGGTGAGCACGTCGGCGGAGTCGGCCCCGGCACGCAGCGGCAGATCGGCGCTGAACCGGCCGCCGATCTGGTACCAGTCCCAGGCCGCCTGCGGGTTGTACCAGTGCCAGTCCTGGGTCTCCTCGTCGTATTCCTGCGCGACCATGAGGTTTTCGTCGAACGGCGTGAGCAGCATGGTCACTGCCTCGGCTGCCAGCTCGGCGTCCTCGGCGCCGGCCGCGACGGTGACGGAGTAGTGCGACATAGCGGGAGGTGTTCCTTTCACTCGGAAATTGCGGTGTTCCGGCGGGCGGGTTTGGTCGGTCCCGTCCGCAGGTCTGGGATTGGGTGGAGAAGTCAGTTCAGGACCAGTGAGAGCTGACCGTCAGAGGCGGCGCCGGGGCCCGGGACGCCGACGTGGCTGGTGAAGTCGCAAGTCACGATCTCGACGCGCGGGGAGACGCCCCGCCATTCCTCGTCGTAGGCGGAGGTATCCATGCCGCAGTTGTTGCCGAGCTCGATGCCCGTGGCGCGGCGGAAACGCTCGTATTCGGCGTCGGCGTGCTCCTCGTAGTTCTCCGGGTTGGCGCTGTAGCGGAACGGCGCGGACTCCTGCGGCACGATGAACACGCCGGAACCGGCGAGGCCCGCGGCGATGGCGATGACGTGGTACTCGCAGCGGCGGCCGGAATAGCCGGGCGCGTTGCCCGCGCGGGTGATCGCACCGAAGGGCGGGTTCGCGATGGCGCAGTCGAACACGCCGAGGTTCATGCCGGGCAGGTCGAAGATGTCGGCGCAGATCCAGGTCGCCTCGGGCAGGATCTTGCGGCCGACGCGGACGTAGTCGGGGTTGCGCTCCACGCACACCAGCTCCCGGCGGGGTTCGCCATTCCACCGATGTGCGAACAGACGCCGGCACGCGAACGTCAGGTGGCCGATCCCCGCACCGAGGTCGATGACCCGGCGGGGACGCTCGCCCATCTCGATCGCCACGTCCTGGGCCAGTCCCAACGGCGTGAAGAACGCGCCGTCGAGGCTGTTGGCTGCGGTGGAGGATTCCTGCCAGTGCTCCAGGACGAAGTGCTTCTCGTCCTCGGTGAGGTCGCGTGTGAGGTTGATCAGCTCGCACGCCTGGCGGTGCAGGCGAGCTTCGTTCTTGGTCAGCTTGGCCACGGTCGGGCTCCTTCATCGGAATCGACAAAAGGCGGCGCGAGCGGGCGCTGCGCCGCCGGGCCTGGTCCGGTGTTGCGCCCGCCGCCCGGCTCCGCCGGGGCCGGGGTGTCCAGCGCTTTTTGCTGGACACCCCGGACTCGGCGGAGCACGCTGCACGGCGAAACCACCGGGCCCGGCCAGCGCGCTCGCCGACCTCACGCGGCCGCCGGACCGCACCCCGCGAGTCCAGTCAGAAGCGGGTTTCAGACGGTGAGGTGGAGCTGGGAGGCAGCGGCCCAGGCCGCCGGGAACGCCGGGCCGGTCTTGCTGAGCGCGGTGGCCGGCGCGAGGGTGAGGAACTGCTCGGCGGTCGGTGTGCCGTCGGCGAGCAGCTGCGGCTCGCGGCGGCGCAGCCAGACACGGGGATGGGAGTCATCCGGGAAGGCCGGGTCGCCGACGGTCACCGACACGCCGGCGCAGCGGGCGCGCTGGTCGAGGCGGGCGCGCATCTCGCCGTGCGGGCCGACGTCGAGGATGCGCACCGAACGCGCGTGGTTGGCCTTGCCGTCAGAGCGGGGCGAGAGCGTGCGGCGCACGTCGTAGACCGCCCACGGCAGGCTGGCCAGTCGCTGCTCGAACGCGGCGATCACCGCGGTGGTGCCGGGCGAAACCCGCAGCAGCGACAACAGCCGCTGCCCCTTGATCAGCCCCTGGGTGGGGTTGAGCGCGGTCGCGGCCAGTTCCATCACCAGGGCGAGCACGCCGGCGCCCGGTTCGTCGACGAACCGGGCCACGGTCTCGACCCGACCAGCCTTGTTCGCTAATGCGAACGGGCAGTATGTGCAGGCGCTCTTGACCCACTCGTCCACGCCGAAGGTCTCCCGCAGGAACGCTTGGGCCGCGGCGCGGTCCCAGCCCCACGCCCGCAGCGGGTACTCGCCGGTGCGCAGCGTCGTGTTGTACTGCGCGTCGCGTTCGGCGCGGCGGGACTCGCCCCGCTCGTAGCCCATGACGTGCCGGTAGGGCTGGCCCTGTGTGAGCTCGGCAATGACCGTGTCCAGCGGCCACGCCTTGAAGTGCTGGCTACAAAGCCGGTCTCCGGTGGTCTGCGGGACGGTGCCACCGTCGAACATCTCGTGGGCGAGCGTCCAGGCGCCGACAAGGTGCAGCCGATCCGGGCTGCGGGTGTCGGACAGGATGTCAACCCCGTCGGCCTGCCGTGGGCCGCGACGGGCGACCTGGAGGTAGCGAACCTCAGTGGCGGCCATGAGAGGCAGCAGGTGCTTCTCAACCAGCCGGCGGGTGGCTGGCCACTCCTGCCCGGTCATGCCGGTTATCACCGCGAGTTCGTGCAGCTCGAAGTCGCGGCTGGACGGGTCGGTGAGCCAGCGGGCGAGGACTGCGCTGGAGTCGCAGCCCAGCCCGAACCCGAGCACCACCCGCGGCGGGGGTTCGCCGCGGACCGAAATCAGCGGCCGCGACGTTGACGGCGATGACGGGCGCAGCAGGCCGAGCGCGGCCTGCGCCTGGCGAACGGCCTGGGTCGCGACCCGCTCGGCGACACGGTCACCGAGCGGGTCGTGCAGCGCCGTCATGCCGTGTCGCCCCGGTCGCCGTCGTGGCCGTCGTCCGGGAACTGGGCCGGTGCGAGCCGGAGCCGGTTGGTTCCGGGAGTCTCGTAGGCGTCGACGAACGCGGCAGGCATCTGCTCGGTGGTGCGGTGCTCGCGCACCTCGTGCCACGGCGTGGTGTTGGTCCACTCGCGTTTACCCGGCTCGGGTGCGGTCACGAGGTGGCTGGGGACGCTGACGGTCTTCTTGTTGACTCGACGCACCCGGTACCAGTCGCCGCGGACGAGGACCCAGTCGCCCTTGGCGACGGTGTCCGGCCCCGCGGTGGACGCCTTGCCCGCGGCTTGGAGCTCGGCGTAGACGCGCTTCCAGTAGGTGATCTGCTCGTCCAGCTCGGCCGCGTCCACGAGCAGCCGCTCCCGTGCCTCGCCCTGCGGTGGGCGGGTCACCGACCGTTCGCAGGGGTGGCCGTGCTCGTCGGTGTAGGACTCCAGAGCGCCTTCGCCGTCAAGCCGGCGCTGCACGGCGCGGCGATCGGACTCCAATTTGGCGATGCGGTTGCCGACGGTCACCGGATTGTGCCGGGCGCCCATATGCACCGCGGCGGTGTTCGAGCGGCGGGACAGCTCGGCGGCGTAGTCGGCCTGCTCGAAGGACTTGCGGAGGTTGTTGCTGGCCCTCTCGCGCCGGTTGCGGTCGGCGTTGTAGCTGTGGTGGTCGACCAGCATCGGCTGCCCGAACGGGATGTTGCGAAACACCGCGTCGGCCTTCTCACGCGTCGCCGCGGCCGCACTGGCCTGCTTGTCGGCGCGCTCGGCGAGCCGGTCGGCGCGGTCGCCCATGCGCTCGGCGAGGTCGGCTTCCTGCTGCTCGACCGTCGGCATCGTCTCGTCGATGTCGCGGGTGACCGTATAGCCCAGCTCGGTCAGGGCCTGCTCCATGATGTCGATGTCGCCGTACTTGGGGCGGCGGTGCCGGGACGAGCGCAGCAGCCACGCGCGGGCGTACCGGGACCAGGTCCAGGAACGATTGGCCTTGATCGCGTGGTGGGCGGGGCTGTTCTTCTCGGTGCCTTCGACAGTCGTGCCGCTCTCGTAGCTGTGCCGAATCGTCAACGTGGTGCCAGACATGGCGATATGTCCTCCTTCACTCGGAATTGCGGTGCTGCGCAGGCGGTTTGGTCGGTCCGCTCGCGGTCAGCGGGCAAGAGAAAGGCCCGGCCCTGGCTGTTGAACCGGGGCCGGGCCGGGAACTGGCGTGGATCAGGCGCCGGTGACCTTGCAGCAGGTCACCGGGATTCCGTCGAGGTCGTAGCTGTCGCGACCGACGAGGAAGCCGAACTTCGACGAGGCGAGCCCGAGCGTGGTGGTGGACTCCCGGTCCAGGGTCACGACCGCTCGCCGCTTGCGGCCCGAGTCGATGCTCTTCACCACGCCACGAAGCCCCTGGAGGTACTTCGGGCTGATGTCGTCGATTACGACCTCCAGGCCCGGCTTCACTGCGGCCGCAGCCTGGTCCCGCAGCATCTGGCGGCGCGCCTTGACTGCCTCGATGACGGTGGTGAGGTCGTGCTCGTCAGCACGCTCCTGGATGAATCCGACGACGTCGGAGCTGGTGAGGACGGATGCGGACATGCCAAAAACTCCTTGCGATAAAAGAGAAAAGAGATTCCGGACCAGGTGCTTTCCTGGTCGCGCACCGTGTGGTGGTGCGGCCCCGCCGTGCCCGGTGGGGCGCACTCGTCCAGGCCCCGGTGCCGGGAAAAGGAGTCAAGCCGCACGCTTTTCGCGGCTTGACTCCGGCCGGCGCCGGGGCAGAGTGCGCACGCCCCACCGCGCCAGGCGGGGGCTGCGCGCGTTAGTGCTGGTCGGCGCCGGTGAGTCGTTCGGTGCTGGGCCAGGACAGGCCGTACATCCGCACGTCGCCATCGCCGTAGTCGGCGCGGTGTAGGGCTTTCGCGCGGGCGGTACCGGCGTCGGCGGCGCGGACGGTGACCCAGGTGGTCAGGTCGCGATGCACCGCGACGCGCCACTGCGGCTGTGCCGGGTCATCGGCCTCGACCGCCCTTTCCGTGATGACGGCGCAGATTTCCCACAGCATCAGCTGCTCGGCGGCCTCGTCGCGGCACGCGGGCCGGGTGCAGTCGTGGCGGTGACGGCCCAGCCACCGGCGGGCCAGGTCCAGGTAGCCGAGGTCGGCGAGCAGTCCCGCCAGGCCGAGCGCTTCGGCGCAGTCCAGGCGCGCGCCGCGGCGCGCGCACTGCGGCTCGGAGACGTCGAACGCCTCCAGGAAGGCCGCCAGGGCACCGCTGAGTAGTTCGCGGCGCAGGTAGGGATCCCTGCCGTTGTGCATGGGTTCTCCTTCACTCGGAATTTCGGTGGTTGCGCACCGGGTTTGGCCGGTCCCGGGTGCGCGGACGCGAGGCCCGTGCGGGCTCCGCGTGCACCGGCGCGCGGCACGTGGCCGCGGGCCGGTGAGTTCGGAGGGGCGGGAAGGAACAGGTCAGGGCCGAGTCGCCGCGAGGGTGGTGCGGCGGTGCCGGATGTCGACGCGGATGATCGGTCGGCCCTGATCCCAGGCGTGGCGCATGGTCGAGGCCGTTCCACCGGAGCGGCGGGCGGGGTCATGCGCGGCGACCAGGACGTTGCCGTCGGCGACCAGGCGCGTGTTCCGCTCGTGCAGCAGCGCCACGTTGTAGCGCTGGCCGAGTGTGATCACCCGGTCGGCCCGGTGCCGGGCGGCGGCCAGCCGGTCCCGCCACTGCCACGGCCACCGGTCGTCCTGGTCGGGGAAAGGCAGGTACAGCCAGGTCGCCAGCCCAACGTCGTGGGCTGCCTCGGCCCACAGCAGGTCCACGCCCGCCGCGCCGCCGCTGAGGGCGACCTCGGTGCCGTGCTCGTCGCGTAGCCGCACGGCGATCCGGGAGAGCTCGCCGGCCAGCCACTGTTGGCTGCCGGGCGGCAGGTACTGCGGCCGGTGACCGGTGCAGGCGACGCTCCTCCAGGTGGTGGCGTGATCCATCGCGGTCCTTTCCCTCGGCTGCGCCCGGGAGCGCTCCGGGCGGCCCCGCCGTGTGCCGGTGGGGCGCACTCGTCCAGGCCCCGGCGCCGGGAAAAGGGGTCAAGCCGCACGCTTTTCGCGGCTTGACCCCGCCCGGCGCCGGGGCAGAGTGCGCACGCCCCACCGGCCCGTGCGGGTTACGCCCGCTGCCGCGGTGGCCACTCGCGGACCTGGATGAGGTCGCCACGCCGCTCGACGACGGTGCCGATCGGCCATCCGGCGGCGATGTCGAGCAGTTCGTCGGCCTGGTCGTCGATGTCGGTGGGGTCTTCGCCGTCCTGGAGGAATCCGGCGTCGCGGGCGCTGGCCCGCATCCGGTGGAGGTAGTCGTCGCGGGTCATGACCATCTCGACGACGATGGCCGTGGTGGTGGCCTTGTGGCTGCGGAGGCCGGCGAAGGCACGGCCGCAGCCGCAGCCACCGTCGGGGTTGCCGCGGTCGCGGTCGCAGACCGAGGCGAGGGTGACCAGCTCGCCGTCGCGGGCGAAGGCGAAGTCGGTGCTGCGCTGGCCCTGGGTGCGATGGGTGGCCATGAGGGCCGGAAGCAGCGGAATCTGTTGGTGGGTTCGTGTGATCACGGTGATCTCCGGGATGCGTCATCGCGGCGCGCGCCGCGGAAGTAGGCATGAAAAAGCCCGGCGTCCTGGGGATGGCCAGGACGCCGGGCTGATGTCGAAACGATCAGGCGGTCACGTACTCGCTGGACTCGCCCTGCCGGAAGAGCTGGGTGATCAGCTCCGCGGCCGCGGGGCTCGCGCTGGCAGCGTGCTCGGCGGCGAGCTCGCGCCAGTCGCTGAGAGCCCAGCCCCGTCCCGGATCGACGTCCGTATGCTCGGCGAGGATCGGCACGCCGTCGACGACGACGTGCACCTCTGTCGCCATGTCCGGGTCGCGATCGGTAATGACTTCCACCCGCGGTTCGTCCGGTCCGGGTGGGGTGGTCGTGTGGTGCTCGACGACACGCCGGTCGGGCAGGGTGATCCGGAAGAGCTCGGTTGGCCCGGAGCTGCTGGGGCGGGACCAGTCCGGCCGATGGTCGGCGACGTCGGTGATCTCCGCTCCGGCCAGGGCCTGGCCGACGGTCTCGACGATGACTTTGGCCGCCAGCGTCCAGGTCGCCCTGTTGGCGTAGCGGAACCCGGCAAGCGGATCCGGGTCCTGCGCGTCGTGCCACAACAGCGTGCCGTCGGCGGCGTGAACGGCTTCCAGCCACACCTCGTTCTGGAAGTCGAACACGTCCCGGGCGAGATCGATCGATGCGGCTTCGGGTACTGCGGCTGTGACGATCCGGGCCACGTTGATCAGCTGCATCCGGTAGTGCTCTTCCCGTGCGGCATTGAGCCTCGCTTCAGCCCGGTCGCGGTGCCGGTCCAGCGGCTCCCCGGAGTGCAGAGGCAGGCAGTCGGTCATAACGGTTCCTTTCACTCGGACTCGGGCGGGGTTTGGTCGGTCCCCGCCCGTGAACAACAAGGCGCTGCTCGCGGCAGCGCTGGATTTCAACCTGCGTAATCAGGTAGTCCCCATCGGCCAAGCAAGGACTCGACCGGGGCGGCGAGGTTGTAGCCGTAGACCGCCAAGGGCTGGCCGGTGTCGGTCCGCTCGGCGACGCCCCGGCCTTTCCAGTTGGCATTCGCAGGAAAGAGCCGCATGGTGATCTCGTCGGTGCTGATCCGGTACTCGCGAGCCGCGACCCGTCGCATGTGCATCGCGATGTGGTACTGGTTGATCCCCGCCATATGCCACAGCCGCCCAGGCGGCTCACCGCGCCAGAGGATCACGACGTCGCAGACCTCCATCGGTTGAAACGCCAGCTCGATGACAGCGGTGGGCACGGCATCAGCCCGCGCAGGGAGCGTCCCGCCGCCCTTGGCGCGATAGCGGGCGTTTGCCTGGGCGGGGAAGTCCGGATCGGCACGGGTCTCGTGTTCGCTGTGCCCACTCATCCGCACCGATGCGGCCATGTCCTGGATGAGCGGATCCTGCTTGAGCTCTTCCAGGATCAGGTCCTGCATAGGCTGCTTTGCTTTGTTCCGCTTCTTCTTGCGCAGCATCGAGATCGACCCTCCTCGGCCGGTTGGTGTGTATCTCGGCTGATGCCGCTAGACGCGGGGCGGGCTGGAGCCGCAAGCCCGCCAGAGCGCGAAGTTCGCAGCGAGGTACGAGCGGAGAAGTTCGCGCGGGGCTTGCGGCGGAGGCGCGCCCCGCGTAGGCATCACTCAGCCGAGATGCACACCGGCCGGGGAGGGCGACCTTCCCGGAGTGCTCGTCGTTTCCGCGAGCACCCGCGACGTTGGCGGCCGATCACCTGCGTGACCTCTGGTGCGGCACACTTGCCTCGCTTGGCGATCACGACTGGGGTGAGGATGAGCGAGCAGGGCGGTGCTGCGGACTTCGGCGAGCGGCTGGGGCAGATCCTGGCCACGGCCACGACCCCGCCGTCGTGGTGGATGGTGCTGGTGATGGCCAGCGCCGGCGTGGGGCTGAGCCTGCCCGGCAGCCGGTTCCACCAAGCGAATCTGCTCGGGTTGATCGTGCATGAAGCCGGACATGCCGCCGCGGCGCTGATCACCGGTGGCCGGGTCGAGATCATCGAGCTCACCGGCACGCGCTCGGGGGTGACCTGGACCTGGAACAGCTCCGGGTTTCCCTCGGTGATGACCTCGCTGGCCGGGTACGCCGCTCCTCCGCTGGCTGGACTCGGCGTGGCCGCGCTGCTGGCGAGTGGGAAAGCCCCGCTGGTGCTCGGGTTCGGCGTCGTACTTGCGGTGCTGGTCCTCCTCGTATCCCGGGACCTAATCACCATCGGGCTCGTGCTGGCCTTCGGCGTGACGATGGCGTTGGTGTTGTGGTTCGCCGCGCCCGCAGTCCAGGTGTGGTTCGCCTGCGCTGTGCTGGGGCTGCTGCTGACGCACTCGGCCGTGCGGGTACCGCAGCTGACCGCCGAATGGTTCCGCACCGAACCCGGCGAGCAGCCCGAGGACAACGACGCCGTCGCGCTTTACCGGGAGACCGGCGTGACACCCTACGCCTGGCTCCTGGTGTGGGCGGTGTGGATCGGTTTCTGCTGGTGGAAGGCGGCCAGCTGGCTGCTGTGGCCGATGTAGGACCGGAGCACCGCCGCCGCCGAAAGGCGTTCCTACCCGACGCTGCGGTACTGCTCGGCCAGAGCGGTCCACTCATCGAGGGCGGCATGAAGCGGGTGATCATCGGAAAGAGCAGCCACCGCAGGCGTCTGCCGCAGGTCAAACGCCGCGTAGCTCATCAGGGTCATCGTCGCCGGGCTCCACGGCTCGGCGGCGACGTCGAGCAGGGACTCGTACGCCTCGTCGCTACCGAGGTCCTTGTGCTCCAGGACCGCAGCACGGGCTCGGTCGAGGGCATCCAGGTGGGTATCCAGCCAGCGCTGCTGGGCGGCGGTGCGATCCTCCTGCTGCGGCGGCACGTCTGCCAACTCGGCCGGGTCGGGTTCGCCGCGCAGCGCGGCCCGTTGGCGGCGGCGGGCGCGGATGCGATCGACGATGGCCTGGCCGCTGCCGAGGTTGAGCCGTTCGCCGACCTCCCGTCGGTTCATGAGGAGCCGTTCGGCGTGCTCCAGCACCGCAAGATCATCAACTGCCCATTCCCACCATTGCCGCACGTGCAGCACCAGCACGTCATCGACATCGGCCTGGGCGACCCAGTCCGGGAGGCCGCGGTAACGCTTGAGCGCCACCCGGATCAGCTCGCGCGGGTCGTGACCTGCGGCGATGAACTCATCGAGATAGGGGTCGCCGATTGTCCGGCGACGTTCCACGATGCGCGCGGCGGCCTCGCCGGCCTGCGCGGCGGCGACGACGGGAGGGGTCTTCACGGCTTCAGTTTTACTCTGAACCCCTGACGCGGGGGCCTGGCGGTGCGCTCGAAGGGGGTCACTGAAGCGTGAGGAGCCAGGTGGCCAGTGCGCCTCCGAGCGCGCAGACCGCGCAGAGCAGCAGGAGGGGTGTACGCGGCCAGTCCAGCCGGCGATGCCGCGCGTAGCGGTAGATCAACACCGCGCCGTAGGCGATGACTGCGACCACCGCGGCGACGACGACCAACTTCCCGAGATCCACGACCGGCTTCTTCCCATGTCACGGGCATTCCAGCGGCAGGCTACCGCAGCCTCGCGGACGATTCGTGGTCGAGCATCGTGTGCTCATGAGGTCGTGCCCGAGTCGGTGTCCTGGTTCAGCAGGCGAGTGATGCGCGCGGCAAGCTGCGGGCCGTCGTCGGCGGGATCGGCCAGGGCTTCAGCCAGTTCCCGGCGCCAGTGTTGTAGCTGTTCAGCGGCGTGCTGACCGGCGGCCTCGGCGGCGTCGGCTCGGTCGGTGAGGCTGGTGACCTGCTGCTCGGCGGCGCCGAGCCGCTGCCGGAGCTCGCCGAGCTGGGTGGTGTAGTCGCTGGTCGCCCGGCTGAGCTCGTCGCGGGCGGCGGCGACGTCGGTCTCGGCTGCGGAGCGGGCTTCGTCGATCTTCGCCTGAGCCTCGGTGCGTACCTGGTCCAGGGCGGTCGTGTGCTGTTCGCGCTCGGCGTCGAGTCGCTGCTGGAGGTCGTCGTTCTTCTGCTGGGCCTCGCGGGCGGACTGCGCCGCGCGCTCCCGCTCGTCGTCGAGGTCGACACGGAGCTGGGCGACCTGATCGGCAAATGAGTCGCGTTCGGCGGTGAGCGTGGCGACCTGGGCCTCGGCACTGGCCGCGCGCTCGGCTGCTTCGCGGGCGCGGCGGTCGGCGCGCTCCTCGCGGTCGCGGGCGTCCTCCAGGCGGGCTTCGGCCCGGTTCTTCGCGGTGACCGCCTTATCCCGCTCGGAGAGCGCGGCGTCGCGAGCGCCCTCGGCGGCGCCGGCCCGCCGGCCAGCTGCGGCGGCCGCGTCGTCGGCGTCGGCGGCGGCCTGCTCGGCTTCCGTGGCCCGCTGGTCGGCGGCGTTGGCGCGGCCGTCGGCGTCGCGTGCCCGCTGAACAGCATCATCCCGATCCCGCAGGGCCTCGATGACGGCCCCGTCGAGGTCGCCGCGGATGGCGGCCAGGGCCTCACGCAGGGCGTCGACCGGGTTCAGGGCGCGGTCGATGTGCTCGCCGAGGGCGGCGACGGAGGCGTCATCGAGCGCCTGCTCGTCATGGCCAGGCAGGGACCGGTAGTTCTCCACGGTCAGCCATGCCTGCTTGCAGGTGAGGTTCTTCGGGCCGTGGGTCGTGCCGTCCTGGCAGTACGGCGACTTGTTACCCCGGCCACTGGAGACCGGGAGCGCCTTCCCGCAGTAGCGGCACACCCGCCCGCCGGTTCCGTCACGGGTTTCGTCAGGCCCGTTTCCGGGTCGGGGTCCTTGCTCCGGCATTTCCGCGGTTCGCGCCGGGATGCCGGGCGCCGCGCCGCTGGTCGCGGAGCCCTCGCCGGGCGCATCGGGGCCGGTCGGGGCGTCGTCGTCACCGTTACCGATCATGTCCCACAGACTACTTCATCGTTTGCGTAATCACAATTCGCAATCCGTTTACGCAATTGGTTTTAATCCACGCTGATCAACCTGTGATAAGGTCACTTCTCGGAGGTTGATCAATGGGCAAAACGGACAGCGGGGCGGAGGAGGCGAACGCGGCCGCCGGCGGCGCCGCGGGCGCGGTCGAAAAACTGGGGGGCCCCGCCGACGAGCGCGTCGGCGAGCTGGTCACCGCCGGGAACTCGGCCTGGGCTACGGCCGGGCCCGCCGAGCGGCTGGCCGCGCTGGACGCGGCGGCGGGGGAGTACCTGGAGCGCGAGCGCCCGGCGCACACCCGCCGCGCCTACGCCGCGGACTGGCGGGCGTGGGAGGACTACACCGGTGAGCTGGGGATCCCGCTGTATGCGGCCACCATCGGCTCCCTGGTCGGCTTCGTGCGCTGGCTGGAAGTGGCCCGCGGCTACGCGCCGGCGACCGTGGAGCGCCGCCTGGCCGGCGCCGTCGTCGGCCTCAAGCAGGCCCGCGTCCTGGTGCCCGAGCACGCCTCCAAGGCCGCCTGGGAAGCCATCACCCGCTACGAGGAGCGGGTTCGCGACGACAAGGAGGGCGTGCTGCCGCACGGCCGGGGGGCAGCACCGGCGCTGCTAGCCGACGACATCGAGGCGATCGGCAAGGCGTGCCCGGACACCGCAGCCGGGCTCCGCGACCGGGCGCTGGTGGTAATCGGCTGGACCATCGGCGCCCGCGACGCCGACCTGTCCCGGCTGGCCTGCCACGAGATAGTCCCGTTCGGCACCGGCTACCAGGTCCTGCTGCCGCGGACCAAGACCGGGCGCAACGACGAGCACCCCGTCTTGCCCCGCCGCACCGACCGGCCCGCGCTCGACGGTGCCGGGGCGTGGGAGGCATGGCGCGACGCCGCCGGACTGACCGCCGGGCCCGCACTGCGCCCGGTGGATCGCTGGGACCATCCGCACCCGAGCCGGGGCCTGTCGACGAACGCGGTCTGCGGGATCGTCAAGGCCGCCGGCCGCCGTGCCGGGCTGACGGTGACGTTCACCGGGCACTCGATGCGACATGGCATGGCCACCGAGGCCCGCCGTGGCGGCGCCGACCGGGTCGCGATCGAACGCCAGGGACGGTGGGCGCCCGGTAGCCGGCAGGTCGACGCCTACATCGAGCAGGTCGACCGCGAGCGGGACAACGCCGCGCTGTACCTCGGCCGCGGTGGCGAGAGCTGAAGGAGAACACCCCGTGTTGTGTGGTCGGCCGAATCGCAAGCGACCGGGAACCTTTTGCCGGAGGCCCGGGGAGCCCGCATGCGAGGCGCACCTCACCAACGAGGAGCGCGCCGAACGCGCGCGCCGCCTCGCCGCCCACTACGCCGAATCCGAGCGCGCCCGGCGCTCCTCCGTACCGGCCGTCGCCGCCACCCCCGGCCGGGCCGCCGGCCGAGCCGCAGTGCCATCGCTGGCCGTCGCCCCGTCCGGGGGTGGACTTCTGGGACTGGCACGGGGCCGGTGCGCGTTGTGCGGCGTGCCGGGCTGCGGGATGCGCCTGATCTTCGATCATTGTCATCGCAGCGGGCTGACCCGTGGCCTGCTGTGCTCCAGCTGCAACACGTGGGAGGGAGTCGGCCAGGCCGCGGTCCTCGACGCCTATCGGCTCCGGCCGCCGGCGGTACTGTTCGGGCACAGCGAGCCCTACCTCCCGCACATCGGAAGCCCGCCCGAACCACAAGACTGGGTCGTGCAACGCCTCGGACCTCGGCCCGAGACTCCGAGGGCAGCAGCCGAGTATCTGCGCAGGGCCGCCGAGCTGATCTCACCGGCCACCTCGGTGGATCCGGCGCGCTGGAGTGCCATGCGCAGGCTGAATCTGTAGACCGTTGGTCCCTTTCACTAAGCCGACGACGCCGAACCCACCACGGCCACGACGAAGGAGACTTATCCGATGGCGATCCGCCGTCTTCCCGATATCAGCCAGCAGGCCAACGCCCGCACCGAGGAGTGGCTGCCCGGCCAGCCGCAGGTCCGGGTGCTGCGCCAAGATCCGGTCAAGCCGGTTCCCGAGGGCACCGTCGTCGCGATGCTGTACCGGGTCACTGGCTACGTTCCCGACTGCGACGGTTCCCTGATGGCCCGCCTGGAGCCCATCGATGTCACCGGCGAAAGCCTCGGTGACGAGGAACCCGCGCAAGGGCTGTACCCGGACAGCTGCTGGGTGCTCGATGCCCCCGGTGACCTCGCCCAGCTCGCCCACGACAACGCCCTGGAGGAGAAGTGACCAGCAGCTCGCCCCAGAGGGTGATCACCGCCGCGGACGCGCTCGCGGAGGTTCTGGAAGACCCGGAGTTCGACGTCCCCAGCCACGAACCCAGGCGGAAAGCGTTGCTGGACGCGCTGATGTGGCTCGAGCTCGACCACACCTGCGGCGACTGCATCGAGGGCCGCTGCCACTGGGGCGGCGAGAAGTCGCGTGCGTCGATCGCCGCGGCCGAGGCCGGCCGTGACTACCTCGACCCCGAACCCGGTGGTGGGCGCTGCGGGTGCGCCCGGCACGACGTCAGCGTGCGGGCGCGGCAGCGCCGCGCCCGGCTGCGCGCGGCGGGAGTTCTCGATGGGTGAGCCGGACACGCAGGCGATGCTGGAGCAAGCACGCCAGCTGCGACGGGCGCGCGCCGAAGAACTGGGGATGCCGGCGCCCGATCCGGACCAGGAGATCGTGCTGCTGGTCGACGAGGTCCCACAGGCCCTCGCCGGTGCCGCCGGTGCTCCCTGCGGGCCGACTGCCAGCGAGCTGATGCAGCGCATTGTCGCCAGCGCACGACGTCCGGAACGCTGGGAACACCGGGATGCGTACCTTCGCACCAGCTCTTCTCTCGATCGTCCCGGCCCTTTGTGACGGTCCCGCCCAGCGACGTAACCCTGCTTCGCCGGGGTTACTTTCATTCGGCACTGAAGCTACAGGAGTAGTTAACTATCAAAACGCCTGGTCATTGAGCGGGGAATCCAATTCCCCGCCTTTGCGGAGGGCGGGGGCGATGACGTCGACCGTGTTCTGGTGCGTGATGCTCGGCGGCCTGGTGCTGATCGCGTCGCCGATGGTCGCGCCGGTGCTGGTGCGGCGGTGGAGCCGCCTTGGTTACCGGGCGGCGTGGTGTGCGGTGCAGGGCGGGTGCGTGGCCAGCGCGACCGTGCTGTGGTGCACCTCCGTCCTGCACGCGGAACCGGCGGTGCTATTCGATCTCCGCAGCCTCGTGGTCCCGATGATGATCGCTTTCGCGGTGCTGCATTGCCTGCTGCTGCGGGCCGCGGTGCGCTCCGTCCCGGCCTGGTCTTCATGCGTGAAGCCACGACAGTCGACGGGTCAATAGGCTGGTCAGAGGGCGGGGAATTGATTTCCCCGCCCGCGGTGGAGGTGGGCGATGAGCAGGCAGGCGCAGCGGGTGCGCAAGTTGGCGGCGACGCTGTCCGAGCGGACCGGCGTCGAAGTCCAGGCCGAGTACGACTACGACCGGCACTGGCGGTTGTCCTGGGTGGACGGCCCTACTGCTGAGGCGATGCGGGCGGCGGCCAAGGCCGCGACTCGGCACCTGCCGCAGCTGGACGTCGCCGAGCTGCGCTGGCGACGCGAGCACACCGAGCTCGCGGTCGTCGCCGCCGCGCTGGCGTACCTGCGCGAGCACCCGGCCGAACGGCACGGCCTGCGGCACCGCGGCGACACCCTGCACGGCGTCGTCGAGTACCCGGAACGTCTCGATGCCGCGCTGCTCGCCCAGGCTCAGTACGCCCTGGCGCGCACCGCCGACAAACGCGGGTGGCCCGATTCCACCGCGGCGCTGGGGTATCTGGAGCGCGCCGGTGTCGTCGGGGTCGCCGCCGACCTGTGGCTATCCACCCTGCGGGGCGGGGAATCGGGCCACCCGCCGTCTGACCAGGGGAGTTCGGGCACGGCCGTCCCGCCGGCGGTGTCGGCCGACATGCTCGACCCGGAGCTGCGAACGAAGGTGGACAAGCTCGTCGACACCCTCGTCAACGACATCGCCGGCCCCGCCGACGGCGAAGGCCCGCGCGGGCTGCGGCGAATGTGGAGCGCCGAGCAGGCCCGACACCTCCTGCTTGACGAAGTCGACCGTCGCCAGCGCCACGATGCCGCGATCGAGGTCGCCGACGGCGCCGGGCTGCGCGGCCTGAGCCACCACCTCGGGCTCGACCGATCCGCATTGCGAAAACGCTGGCCGGACCTGCACCAGCGCGACGTGCCGCAGCTGCGGTGGCTACATGATCACGCCGACGAGTGGCGCGCGGCGATCTCCGCGCTGACCGACTCCGTGGGACATGAAGCGGGCGTGCCCCTGGACCGCGATCAGCGCTCTGCGGCACTCGTCCTCGAGCACCGCGCCACCGACGGGACCTGGCGCAGCCTGATCGGCACCCCGGAGATCGTCCGGGGACTTCTGGCGGGGCTTCACCGCTCCCGGGACGGGCTGACCGAGGTGCTTGACCGGCTGGAGACCTTGCTGGCCGCCTACGATGTCCTCGGCCACCGTTGATCGGCGCAGCAGGGAGGAGGCGAGGTGATCGAACGGATGCGCAGGTGGACGCGGCTCTACCTTGGTGCCGATAGCGAGTACGCCCGGGACTTGAAACGGAAGTACGAGCTGTACACGACGCTCAACGAAAAGGCTGGGACACTGCTACGGGCGCCGCTGGTCGACCCGCGCACCGGCGAGGCGACGAACTTCGATCTGCTGCGTAAGGACCTGGCGACGCACGGTACGTGGCTGTGGAATCCGCGCCGGGCGGTCCAGCGGACCTGGCCCGAGGTGCTGGCCGCAGCCGATCGCTACGTCGAGGTCATCGCGATGATGCGCAACGAGCAACCAGCGGCGAAGCCGACGACCGAGGTTCAGCAGGCAGCTCGCGACGCGCTTCGGCTCCGGGTCGACGAGTTCATCACCGCGGCCCGCAAGGACCTCGGCATCCGAGGGCGGTACCGGCCGATCGACGAGCCGCCCAGGAAAGCTGCGGCGGCGTAGTACGGGCGCTCGTGCTTCGCCCGCGAATCGTCCTCGCGACGGGCGGGCTGTGGGATGCTGCTGTGAATGCGCAGCGAGATCGACACGGTCAGCCCCAGCGGTGAGGTCCGTGCCCAGTTCCGGCGGGCGTACGCGCAGTTCCGGTACAGCCTGTACGACCTCACCGAGCACCCGGCCGTCGGCGACCCGGTGGCGGTCCGGGAGGACCGTCGGCTGTTCGAGCTGGCCGAGCGCGCCGCACTGTGCTCGGCGCCGTTGGCGCCCCATGTGGATCCGGGCTGGCCGGGCGGTTGGGTGCAGGCGCAGTACATGCTGCGAGCGCCGATTCCAACGCCGTCCCAACCGCATCCGCCCGTGTGGCGGCGGTGGGAGGACGCCCTGGATGCACTCGGTGCGGGCTGGAATCTCGTGTGGACCCCGGTATGCCGGCAGGACCAGGTCTGGATGCTGCTGGACGACTTGTTCTGGCAGCAGGGCGTGGACGATGTCCTGGTCTCCGGGCCCGCGTTCTAGCGGGGCCGCGTCCGGTGCGACAGGTTCTGCTGATCCACTCCTTCGGCTACCGCGCCGGCCCGCCGCCGGAGTGGAGCGCCGCGCCGCCCGACGTCGTCGAAGACGTCCGCAGCCTGATCAACCCGTACAAGCTCGCCGAGTACCACGACTTGTCCGGCCTCGATGCTCCCGTGCGGGAGTTCGTCGTCGCCCAGCCGAAGGCGCAACAGATCCTCGACCGCGCCGAAGCGCGCATCCTCGCGCTGATCGACGCGCCCTCGCGGCCGATCTTGCGGGCCGGATTCGGGTGCACCGGCGGGAAAGACCGCAGCGTGGCCCTGGCCGCTGAGTTCGCCACCAGGGCCGAGCGGTGGGACGCGGACCTCGACGTCGTGCTCCGGCACTGGCAGGTGCACGAACGGTCCGGTGCCGACCGGCGCGGCTACGAGTAGCCGCTGGCGGCGCGCCCGCGATCTGTTCCGCGCCTAAGCCATACCGGGCGACCTTCAGCGAAGCAGCGGGGAGCTACCGAGCGCTGAATCTTGCTACGCAGCGCGATCGTCAGGTCACCGTTGGGGCATGATCGTGCCAAACGGGACTGCCCACCGCGAAGGAGCCAGACGGTGACAGAAATGAACGATGCGCGGCTGTGGGCGCAGATCATGGGGCACCTGCGCACGAACGGTATTTCGGATACGGCGGCCGCGGACCGGCTCGCCCGCGAACTCGTAGCGATCGTGCGTCGCGAGCGTGGCGAACTCCCCACCTGGGGCCCGGGGGCCACGCTGCCGTCGCCGCCCCCGCCGGCGGTGGCCGACGTCGACGGCGCGGTGTGGTTCGAGCAACGCGACTCGGGCCGGGGCTGCTACCGGATGTCTGCGGCGGACCGAGCCAAGTACGAGGCTTCAGCAGACGACGTCGACGATTCGACGGACGACGTCGACGGCGTGCGGCCGTGGCCGTTTCTCCTGGACTCCGAGGGCCCGGTGACACGTCATCCTGCGCCCACCGAGTCCGAGTTTGAGACCCTGCGGGTGTTGTTTGGCAGGTACCTCTCCACCGACCTCGCCGAGGCGATCGAGGACGA
>NZ_BAAAUX010000009.1:22537-32910 GCF_039534165.1 Saccharopolyspora taberi
TCTCGATCGGCATGGCGCTGGAGGCGGCCGACGATGCGCTCGGCGACCGCGATGAAGTTCTCGCCGCTGACCACCCCGCCGCAGCCTTCGCGCTGCACCTCGCGAAACACCGGGCCCTCGCGGCGCTGAGTTGATCACCGGAACGACGTCCTTTCCCCGGGTTTCCGGTTGAAACTGGAAACACGAAACTCGTTCCCTGCGGCGGTGTTCGGCGGTTGGCTGAGGTCATGACTGATTACCGCGCACTCGACCGGTTGCTGCTGCCGGATGAGAACACCTGGGGTCAGGGCATCCGGCCCTACACCGCCGCCGAGCTCAACGAGATCGCCCAGAACGTCAACGAATCCAAGCAGCTGGGGTATGGGGCCCGGCTTCATGCCGACACCGGCGGCTACACGCCGGGACAGCCCGGGGGCCGCCGGGCAGCGGTGCCGTCCGGCTTCGACGCCGCCGATCACCCGAACCGGGCCGGGCTGGTGCCAGGCGCGGCAGACCCGGACATCATCACCGAGTTCGGCGAGCCGGTGCAGCAAGTCGACCCGCGGCTGCGGGAACTGTTCATCGCGCGGGGCTGGGTGCAAGATCAGCACGGTCGGCCGCTGCACCCGCGCCACGAGCAGCTGCTGAGCGATGACCGGATCGGCATGGTCACCGGGCTCGGTTTCGGCTGGTGGTACGGCGAAGCGGTCGTCGCTGACGCCGTTGTCACCACGGGGACGGGTCACGTCCTGGTCGTCGACCGCGATACCGACGCCGGCCGGATTCCCTCACTGCCGGGCGGTTACACCACGCCGTCTGATTTCGGCCGGACCGTGGCGCAATGGCAGACCGGGGACCGCCCGGTCACCGCCGAGGGCATCGTCACCGGCGCGCTGCGCCGCACCGCAGCCGAGACCGGGCTGGTGGTGCCCCGCTGGGCCACTCCGGAGCTGGTGCGCGGTATCCGGCCGGTGAGCAGCGTGCACACGCTGCACGCCTGGACCATGACCGTGACGGTCCGGGTCCACCTGCCCGGCACCGAGCTGCCCGCGCTGGAGCGGGCGACCTCCGCGCGCTGGGTGCCCGATTACGCCACCGTGCTCGACAGGATGTGGCCGGACCACCGCCGCGCGTTGCTCGCTGCGGTCGAATGACCCATTGCCACCCGCTCGGCGCCCGGACAGCTACCGTCCGGGCGCCGCTGGTCCCTGGGCGTGCGCCTACCGCTCTGCGTGGGTCCACACGTGCAGTACACCGGCGTGCAGGCACTCAATCCGCAGCGAGCTCGGGCCTTCCGGTACCGCGAGATGGTCTATATCGGAGACGTGCCGGATGTGTGCCAGGCCCTCGGTGACGTAGAGCCCGCGCGCCCCGAGGCCGACCATCATCGCGACGAACTCGTCGAGATCGTGCTGGCTGAGCTCCGGGCCGAAATCTGCCCGGGGCAGCCGCTCGACGTTGCTCAGTCCGGTGGGGATCAGCACCAGATCCTCGGCCGCGGCGCAGGTTTCGAGCCGGAGATACAGCGAATGGATCTCATCGGAGGGGCGATTTCCCGCGAGGAGCCGATTCCGCTTGCGGGCGCGCGTGGTGGGCAGGTCGGAGATCATGACCGGGTTATCGGTTTATGACGCCTGGCCCCGTACGCGAGCCACCCGATCAGGGCCGTGGCCGGTTCTCGAAGGAGATCGCGCCGGTGGCCCCGGGCCGCCGGCGAGGGTGGTGTGCGTGCAGTTCGTGCTTGAGTCGGGTGCCGTTCGGCCTGGGGCCTGATGAGGTCTTTTCCGGAAGGGTCATCCGGCCGGGTTTCCCCGCGTCTGTTCTGGGGTGACACTGAGGATGACGTGCAGGATTCGCAGGTTTTGAGATGACCGCCTCAACTGGTGCCGCCTCGTCGGAGGGTCTTCGGCTCGCCGAGGACTTCACCATGCCCGTGGACATGGTGACCAGCACGTTCGCGATCTTGGGCAAGAAGGGGAGGGGCAAGACCCACTGCGCCTCGGTGCTCACCGAAGAGATGATCCGTGAGGGTGTGCCCACGTGCATTCTCGACCCGACCGGGGCCTGGTGGGGCCTGCGCTCGTCGGCGGATGGCACGGCGCCGGGTTTGCCCGTGGTCATTTTCGGTGGTGAGCACTGCGATGTGGACTTGCCCGAGACCAGCGGCACGATCATCGCCGACGTGCTCATCGAGCAGCGCTTTCCTGCCGTGCTGGACATGTCGTTGTTGAGTAAGTCGGCACGCCGTAGGTTCGCCACCGAGTTCCTGGAACGGTTGTACTGGAAGAACCGGCTTCCCCTGCATTTGTGCCTGGACGAAGCCGATGAGATCGCGCCGCAGCGAGCCCATGCCGGGGTGGAACGGCTGCTGGGGGCGACCGAGGACGCGGTGCGGCGCGGCCGGATCCGCGGCCTGGGGATCACACTGATCTCCCAGCGCGCGGCCGCGCTCTCGAAATCCGTGTTGTCGCAGGTCGACAGCTTGATCGTGCTGGGCATGACCGCGCCGCACGACATCAGCGCGGTCGACGCGTGGGTGGGGCAGCACGCCGAGGAAGCCCAGGCGCATGAGGTCAAGGCGACCTTGCCGGCACTGCCGGTCGGCGAGGCGTGGGTGTGGAGCCCGGAATGGCTGGGCGTGCTGCGGCGGGTGCACGTGCGGGCGAGAACCACGTTCGATTCGTCGGCGACCCCGAAGACAGGGCAGGTGCGCCTTCAGCCGAAGCAGTGGGCGCAGGTCGACGTCGCCGCCCTGGCATACCGGCTCGCCGACGCCGAGCAGAAAGGCGCCGAAACCGATCCCCGGCGGTTGCGGGCACGAGTTCGCGACCTTGAGCGCCAGCTCGCCGCCGCTTCCGAGCCGCCTCCGCCGCGCGAGATCGAAGTGGAAGTGCCGGTGGTCACCGAGGAACAGACGGCCGAGCTGGACCAGCTGGTAGGCCGGCTCGAACAGGTGGCCCAGGCGAGTGCCGAATCGGCCCAGGCCCTCGCCGAAGCGCTGGGCCGCGCCCGCCCGCCCGCCCACGATGCCGCACCGGCCGCGCCGGCGGCGGAACCCGAGGCTGATGCCGAATCCCTCCAGGCCCCCAGCAGCGAGGTCACGCCGACGCCCACCAGCGGCAACGGTGGTCTCGGGAAGGCCGAGCGAGAGATCCTGGTGGCCTTGGCCCAGCACGGCCCGCGCACGAGGACCCAGGTCGCGTTGCTGACCCGGCGCAGCCATCGCAGTGGCGGTTTCCGGAATGCGCTGAGCCGCCTGCGCACGGCCGGGCTGGTCGAGGGGCGCGGCGAGATCGCCATCACCGAAGCCGGCCGCACGATGCTGGGCGGTGCCTGGCAGCCCTTGCCGACCGGGTCTGCGCTGCTGGAGTGGTGGTGCCGCACCCTTCTCGGGCGAGCCGAGCGGACGATCCTCACCGAGCTGGTGCGCTGCTGGCCGGACGAGGTCAGCGTCGACGAGCTCGCCGCCCGCACCGGCTACAGCCGTGCCAGCGGCGGGTTCCGCAACGCCTTGAGCCGGCTGCGCTCGCTCGAGCTCGCCTCCGGCCGGGGAAGCCTGCGGGCGGCCGACACCCTCGCCGAATAGATCGCCGGGCAGCTACGGCCGCGGGCGTTCGATCGGGCAGTCGGCCAGCACAGTGGCGACCCGGCAGCCGCTGATGACCCAGTTGCCGAGGTCGTTGTCGATGTAGCTCAGCAGCGCCGTGATCTCGTTGTGCCGGTCCTTGAGCGGCTGGGTCCAGATCCGCTCAACTAACGATCCGGTTCCGGAATTCGTGCAGCTCGATGACCGGTCGCTCGATGGTGGTGCGCGCACGATCCGGGGCGCGGGGAAAGCCACCGACAAGATCGGGCCACAAGGCCGTATATCTCTTGGCCAGCAGGAACCGCCAGAAGCCGAATCCGAGTTCGGTGAGGGTCTGCCCGTCGCAGTCCGGCTTGCCCTTGGCGCGGACACGCTGCCGGGCCTTGGCGATGTCTTTCCGCGCGAACCCGTCGAGTTCGCGGGCGGGGTCATCCAGCCATGAGCCGGGGCGGCCGGCGGCGGCGTGTCGTCCGGCCAGCCGGTCGGCCAGCGCGTTGCGGAGAACAATCTCGAGATGGCTCAGCGTCTCCCAGAACGCGCCGCTGATCTGGGTGTTCCACCGGTACAGCTCGAGCGCCGCCTCGGCGTCTGCACCGCAGGCGTCGAGGTAGCCCTGCGTCCGGGGCTGGCTGAACAGCAGCAGAGTGCTGCGCGCGTGCTCGTTGTTGTGCGAGTTGTGAGCGAACAGCACGGTCGGGTACGGTAGCTGATGAAGACCCCAGAACGGTCCCTGTGTAGTCACATTCAGTGACAGGCCAAACCGCTGGGGTTATGGCTTGAAAAGGCGCCGCCCACTGGGCGGCGCCTTTTTCGTTCCGGCGGTGAGCTGCCTCTTTCCCGGAAAGGACGCCTTGGCGCACTATCGGGTGCACGGGAGTCCGGGGAGGAGGCTGTGGTGCCCGACAGGCGTCCCCGCGGACCGGTGCCGGCTTGGCGGCCGCATGGCCAGACCCTGCGGGTGCTGGCCGCGGTCGACGACGTGCTCGACCGCTACGCCGCACAGCTCCCGCTGAGCCTGCGGCAGATCTTCTACGTGCTGGTCTCCGACGAGATCCTGCCCAAAACCGAACGGGCGTACAAAAACTTGTGCGAGCACCTGGGGATGGCGCGGCGCTCGGGGCGGCTGGACTGGTCGGTGATCAGGGACGACACGCAGGTCGTGGTGCAGGCCCCGGCCTCGTTCGCCGACCCGGCGGACTTCTGGCGGGCCCTGCGCGGCGCCGCCGAGGAGTACCGCCGCAACCGTCAGGACGGGCAGCCCGTGCGGCTGGAGTTGTGGTGCGAGACGGCGGGCATGGTGCCGCAGCTGGCCCGCATCGGCGCCGAGTACGGCCTGCCGACCTACTCCGGCGGTGGGTTCGACGGGCTGGCCGGCAAGCACGACGCCGCCGAGCGGGCGGCCGCGTGCGGGGTGGAGACCGTCGTGCTGCACGTCGGCGACCTCGATCCCTCGGGAATTCACCTGTTCAGCGCCCTGGCCGAGGACGTCGCCGCGTTCGCGGCCGCCGCGGGCGGCCGCATCCGGTTCGAACGGATCGCGGTCACCACCGACCAAGTCGAGCGCTACGCCCTGCCGACGGCGCCGCCGAAGGCCAGCGACCGCCGGTCGTTCACCGGCACCACGACCACGCAGGCCGAGGCGCTGCCGCCGGATGTGCTGGCCGCAGTGGTGCGGGCGGCGATCGAGGCCCACCGCGACCCAGACGTGCACCAGGCGGCACTGGCGCGGGAAGAAGCCGAACGCAGCGCGCTGCGCCACCAACTGGACGTGTGAGCGCACCAGGTGCGCCGGCCGCGAACAGCCAACCGGCGCATCCTGATCGAACAGCCCGTCAGAAAAGCCCTCCGGCTTCCATCTCCTTCATGACGCGGAGGTCATCGTTGTCCTCGTGCAGGCGCTCGGCGAGCCGGTTCACAACGTCGCGGGCCTCGGTGGCGCTGACAACCCGATCCGCGATTAGGGAGAGGAGGTGCTGTACGGCGGCGAGCTCGATGGCGATGCAGGACTCCGCGCCGGGGTACTGCTTCCGGTGTTTGGCGGTGGCCAGAGCGTTGACGATCACGTTGATGTCAGTGATCTCCTGGTCATCGATCCGCAGCCGCTTCACTGTCTGGTTGTAGGGCACGACCCGACGTCCTCTCCTCGAGCGCTCAGTGCGGGTGGTTGAGAATGCGCGCAGCGCGGGCGTCGGCCAGCACTGAATGCTGTTCCGGGTTGAGCAACGCCCGCGGCGTGGTTCCGGGCGCGCCGGGATGTGGTCGTCGACCAGCACGAGCCGTCCGATACCAGCCGTGGAAGCCCGGTCCCGTGCAATCTCGACCTCTTCGTCGGTCAACTCACTGACGTTGAGGACGGCCTCGACCTCGCGGGTGCGTGCCCTTCGGCGTGAAGCCGATCGCGGAACTGCGCAAGCAGCCCGTCGAAGTGGTCTGCGAACGACTCGCCAGGTCGTCGCGCCATAGATCCGATTCCCATGTGCGGGACAGTACGGTCGGCACCCCAGACACGATCGGGTAACACCAACGGCAGGGTTGTTGATCGTGTTCAACGCGCTGACCTGGACGGGCCGCGCTGTTGTGCTGGCTATCGGGGTGAGGTGCTGGCGCGCAGTTCGGCTGCGGCCGCGCGCACCACGTCCGCCTGGCGGCCGCGGGGCAGCACCAGCGGGTGCCACTGGTGATCGTCGGGGGTCAGCCACGCGGGCTCGGCGGGCTGCGGGGCGGGCACCGCGGGGTCGTGGCTGCCATGCCGCCATTCGACCTCCCAGGTACCCCACCGCGTCAGCGCGGTCACGGCGTGGCGCGGGCGCAGCCGGAGCTGTCCCCACGGCCCGACGTCCTGGTACCGCCACATCGTCGGACTCCCTTCGTCCTGTGCCGTGCTCGGGGACGCCTGGCCACCGGTGACGCCGCTCTTCCCCTGATTCCCAGGGGTTCCCGGTGTTGCCAGGGTTTGCGGGGTTGGTGGGAGGGTCCGAGGTGCGCCGCCGGTGGCGTCCCTGTCCGGAAGCCTACGAGCCAGGGGTGATGCGGCCGTGGTCGCGCGGCGATGTCATGGCAGGTTCCGCTGGTGGCGGGCGTGTTCGACGCTGGCGGCGGTGTTGTCGGACGCCCGGCTGTGATCGGCTCATCGAGCCGAAAGGGGGTCTCCGGGATGGCGCTGACGGATCTGGTTCCGCGGATGCAGGAACTCCTGCGTGCCGAGTGCGATGGGGAGCGGCTGCGTGCCGAGCTCACGCCCGAAACGGCGGTGTTCGTGATCGGGGTGATTGAGTGGGCGACGCAGCGCCGGTACGTCGCCCGGCTCGGCGCGGTCACGGCTTACGACGACGTCCTGCATGAACTCCGCGCGGCCGCCGCCGGGCCGCCCGGCGTGCCCACGGAGATCGAGCTCAGCCCGTGGACGGGCGTGATGCTGACCGAGACCGTCGCGTGGGCGGCCGAGGCCCGTAATCACGCTCCAGACGCAGCGCCGCGCGAGGGCTACGCCGACGCGCTGGCCCGGCTCCGCACCGCCTGTCGCGGGCATCCGGAAGCGGCGGCGGTGCTGGCCGAACACGGTTCGAAGTAGCACCGGCCGCCGCGGACACGGAGGACTGGGGTCCTGGTCAGCGGCGTTTCCGCTTTCCGCCTCCGGTGCGACCGCCGGTGTCGCGGCGGGCCTTGCGCGCGGCAAGTTTCTCGGCCCGGCGGCGCTCGGTCTCGGTCATGCCATCGCCCCGGTCGCTGGGGGCTTCCGAGCTGTCCATCGCCCGGCCGATGGCCTCCAGCAAGATGCGGTCGGTCTCGTCGGTGCGGATCGGGTGCTCAATCAGGTGCGCCTTGGCCGCCTCGACGACCTCCATCTCCACCAGGGTGCGCTTGCTGCGGTCACGGGTGATCGCGGACTGGCCGGGAGCGATGCCGAATGCGCTGAGGTCCGGGCTGGTCGTGCCGAGGACGGCGTCGAGCAGGTCGAGGGCTTCCTGCTCGGTCACGTCCAGCCGCTCGGCCTCCGGCACGCCCCGCGCGGTGGCTTCGAAGTCGTGGACCTGCTGCATCACGACCCGGCGAGCCGCTTCCCGGCTGGGGCTGATTTCCCTGTTGCCGGCGAGCCAGGCGGCCAGCGCGGTCACGACGTAGAGCTCGCCGATGCCGGCCGTGGACTCCTCGAGCCGCCAGCCGCCGAACGCGCCGGTGGTGGGCTGCTGGTCCACGACGGCGAGCGCGGCGTCCTGGTCCTCGGCGGGCACCAGGTCGGTGACCAACTGCCGCACCCCGGCCACGACGTCGGCGTTGTCGAGGCGGACGGTGCGGTGGCGCTCGGCGGCCTCCAGCATCATCGAGATCAGGTCAATCGCGCGCTTCACCGGGAAGGAGAAGCACGTCCCGGGGAACTTGCCTGCGTAGGGGCTGTCGGCCACCGTGTCGTCGTAGGTGGAGATCCGGCCTGCGTAATCCGCGAGCGTGTCGGCCTGGCCTCCCATGTAGGCCAGCGC
This sequence comes from Saccharopolyspora taberi, assembly GCF_039534165.1. Lineage (NCBI taxonomy): Bacteria > Bacillati > Actinomycetota > Actinomycetes > Pseudonocardiales > Pseudonocardiaceae > Saccharopolyspora > Saccharopolyspora taberi. The sequence continues at coordinate 30,581 of NZ_BAAAUX010000009.1, forward strand.
CATCCGCAGTGCCCACGCGTTCATCAGCCCCAGGCGTTCCCGGATCTCCGGCGGCACCACCTGGCGAAAGAAGTCGGGGCCGAGCCCTTGGGGTGTTGACATCACTTCGGTCCTTCGTCTCGGCTCACACTCCGTGTCGGCACAGTACCGACACGGCGCGGCTGCCTGACCGCGAACGGCGATCTCGCACAGGGCGCGCCAGGCTCAGCGGCGACGAACCCCAGAAACCCAGGTGTTTCCGGTGTTTCCAGGTTTTGCGGGGTTTGCGGGGTTTCCCGGCTCTCGGTCCGGCGATGCGAGCAGCGGCCCTCCGTTCGGCGGCGTCGGCGAGACCATCGACGGTGATGGTGACGGGCGTGCGCGATGTCGATGGCCAGGGCCTGCGTCCTAGGGCCCGTGTAGGTCCGCACCCCTTCGTGACCAGCGCGAATCGCCGTCTGCTTCCGCGAAAGCCGCACGATGGCGGGGGAGTCGGCCATTTCCGTGAACCTGGCGATCGGGGCCTGCCGCTGGCGATACGGTCATGATCGGGAGCAACGCGACGGTGGTCGGCGCCTCGACGACCCCGGCGGCTCCCGAACCCGAGCATGACCGCCTGAACAGCTCCGTTCGGTGCTGAGTTGACCGCTTCGCCCCTGGAAAGGAGCAGCGTGACGACGATTCGTTTCGCCAGTTACAACTTGCTCGACTACGGCTTGTCCGACACCGCGGAGGCCACCGCCCGCTACGAGCGGGTGCACGAGGTCATCCGCAACCTGGGCGCCGACGTGGTGGCTGTTCAGGAGGTCATCGCCGACGACCCTGACGACGAGGGCGGCCCGGACAAGGCCGCGCTGGCGGGCAAGAAGTTGGCGCAGCTGGCCGAGGCCACCGGCCTGGAGTACGAGCACGCTCCCGGTAAGCCCGCCCTAGCAGTAGGCAACCACCGCTTCCACGTCGGCCTGCTGTGGAAGCCGGGCATCGAACCCGCTGGCGGGTTCCGCACCTACTCGGGCACCAACGTCTGGCACAGCCTGGTCACGCTGGATCTCGACGTCGGTGCGGCGCGGCCGCTGCGGCACGGCGCGTTCCACGCGACCCCGTTCGGCCGCTACCGGCGCGCCGATGAGTTCGAGCGGGTGCTGTCGACGATGACCCGGCCGGACAACCGGCCGCCGGGTCTGATCGGCGGCGACTGGAACTCGGTGTCGGCCGACCGGGTGTTCAAGCCCGGCTGCGTGTCCGAGGACGACGCCGAGCCGGACCGGTGGGTCTACTACGACCCGGACCCCTACACCGGCCTCGACGCCGACAGGCAGCCGCGGCAGTGGCACGGCGACCTGGTGTACCAGACGAAGTGGGAGTACAACGACGTCGGCGAACGCCGTTGGTGGGCCGATCGGGAGCCCGGCGAAGTGCTCTACGCCGGCGGACTGCGGGATGTCGCGGCCGCGCTGAACGCGCCGTGGAAGACCACCGTCGGCCACTGGCCCACCGGCGACCCGTTCGGCGCGCGCCGCATCGACGCCGTCCGCGTGACCCACGAAGTCGTGGACGCGCTGCGGGACTACGCGGTCGTCGACTCCGAGCTGGCGCTGACGGCCTCGGATCACCTGCCGGTGCTGGTCGACTACGACCCCGCCGCGATCCCGGCGCAGGAGGCGTGATGAGGCAGTGGATCGGCGGTGAGGCCAGCATCTGGCCGGACGAGAAGTGGGAGATCTACGCCGTCCCCGGCCCGGACAGCGCGGTGGCCGAGCTCGCCGCGCGGCACCGCGGGGTGCTCGAAGAGTTTCCGGAGCACCTGTCGGTGGTGGACCGGCAGTGGTTGCACATGACGGTGTATCCCGTGCCGTGGTGGGCCTCGGAGGCCCCCGAGAGCGAGGTGCGGCGGCTGCACACCGCGCTGTGCGACGCGGCCGCCGGGCTGGAGCCGGTCACGGTCACCGTCGGCCCGGGTCTGGCCAGCCGCGTGGGCCCGTTGCTGGAGACCGACACCGCCGACGACGGGCCCTGGGCGGAGGTGACCAGCAGGATCGCCGCAGTGGCCGAAGAGATCACCGGCACGCCAGCGGCGACCACCTCCCCGGCGCACGTGTCGCTGGCCTACACCACCGCCGACCTGGACGTGGCTGGGCATGAACGGCTGGCGTCCCGGCTGCGGCGGGTCCGCAGCAGCCCGGTGCGGGCGCAGTGGACGGTGGACACCCTCCACCTGGCCCGGGTCCGCCAGGATCCGGTCGCGCACACCTACACCTGGACCGAAGCCCACCCGATCCCGATCGGAACGCGTCGCTCACCGGCGGGTTGAACGGCTCTGAACAGCAACGACGACATCGAAGGGACGGGTG
>NZ_BAAAUX010000010.1:0-18554 GCF_039534165.1 Saccharopolyspora taberi
CGGGCTCCAGCGCCGCGTAGTCGTAGTCCAACTCGGGCAGCGCGTACAGCTGAGCCATGGAGCTTCTCCCTACTGCGTCAGTCTCTGTCGGCAGTCTCTAGCAACTGCAATGTAGTTGCAACTGTTCCCCGTTCGCCGACTGGGAGGCGTTGATCTCATCTGGCGGGAGAGCGGGGGCGGCTGACCAGGGCGGACCCGGACCGGCCAGGGGGCGGGCGAGTTGACCGGTTCGCCGGAGCTGGGGCAGCATCCGGCGCGAACACCGCGCGAGCGGGGGAAGTCCGGTCGAAGTCCGGCGCTGACCCGCAACGGTGGGCCGGGCTGGTGGACCAGCCCGGCGAGCCCGATCACCCGCTCGCGGCGGAGGCTCCTACGACCGCCGTGGTCTGCGGTCGGGGCCGGGACGCGCCCGGGCACGTCCGGGCCGCATCGCAGGCCCCGACCCTGGAAGGCGCGATGCGACGTTTGCTCGTGGTGCTCACCGTCCTGTTCCTCACCGGCTGCGGAACCGCCGCGCCACCGGCTACGGGCATGCGCATCGACAACTGCGGGCGGACGCAGGTCTTCCCCGCGCCGCCGAAGCGGGTGGTCAGCCTCAACCAGCACGCCACCGAGATCCTGCTCGCGCTCGGCCTGGGCGACCGGCTGGTCGGCACCGCCTACCCGGACGACAACGAGCCGCCGGAGTCGGTGGCCGCCGACTACGCGGCGGTGCCGCTGCTGGCCGACCGCTACCCGTCGGTCGAACGCATCCTCGAAGCCGAGCCGGACCTGGTCGTCGGCGGTTACTCCAGCGCCTTCGACGAGGCTGAGGGACGCAGCCGGGAATCGTTGGAGCGCAAGGGGATTCCGACGCTGCTGCTGTCCGAGTCCTGCGCCGAGCGGCCCGCCGGGATGCGGACGCTCACCGACGACATCGCGATGTTCGGCGAGGTGCTGGGCCTCCAGGAGCGGGCTGGGGAGCTGAGCGCGGAGATCGAGGGCCGGGTGCGCGCGGTCGAGCAGCGGCTCGCGAACGTGCCGCCGGTGGACGTGTTCGTCTACGACTCCGGTGAGCAGGCCGCCTTCACCCTCGGCGGTCAGGGCGTCGGCAACGACGCGCTGGCCCGCGCGGGCGCGCGCAACGTCTTCGCCGACGTCCCGGAAGCCTTCGCCGACGTGAGCTGGGAGCAGGTCGCTGCCCGCGCGCCGAAGGCGGTGGTGCTGGTGGACTACCTGGCCGCGCCGGTCGGGCCCAAGCGCGCCTACCTCGAAGGACACCCGATGGCGGCGGGTACGCCTGCGGTCCGCGCAGGTAGGTACAGCACCATCCCGCTGGTCGAGCTGACCGAGAGCATCCGGTTCCCGGACGCCGTCGAGCGCCTCGCGCGGGAGCTGCACGGCGCATGAGGACGGTCGTGGTGCACGCGGCGCTGCTCGTCGCGCTGGTCCTCGTGGGCGCGCTGGCGGTGTCGATGGGGTCGGTGGACCTGCCGCTCTCGCAGGTGTGGCGCATCCTCGCCGCGCCGGTGCTGCCGGTCGAGCAGGACTGGACGCAGGTGCGGGCGGCGATCGTGTGGGACTCCCGGCTGCCCAGGGTGGTGACCGCGATCGTGGTCGGTGCCGGCCTCGCGCTGGCGGGCGGGATCGCGCAGCTGGTGACCGCCAACCCGATGGCTGACCCGTACCTGCTCGGGGTGTCCCAGGGCGCGGGGCTGGCGGTGGCGTCGACGACCGTGCTGGGCTTCGGCGCGGGGGTGGTCGGGCTGCCCGTCGCGGCGTTCGCCGGGGGACTGGCGATGCTGCTGGTCGTCCTCGCGGTGGCGGGCCGGTCGGGATCGGTGACCACGCTGGTGCTCGGCGGCCTGGCGGTCGGCGAGATCGCGTACGCCATGACCTCCCTGGTGCTGCACGCCTTCGCGACCGGAGACCAGGCCAAGCAGGTGCTGTTCTGGATGACAGGTGGGCTGGGTTCGGCGAGGTGGGAGATGCTGCCGGTGCCGGGCGCGGTCCTGGCGCTCGGGCTGGTCGCGACGATCGCGGCGGGGCGGTGGATGAACCTGCTGCACGCGGGCGACGACGCGGCGGCGGCGATGGGCATGAACCCGCGGGTGTTCCGGATGGCGGCGCTGGTGGCGGTGTCCCTGCTGGCGGGGACCACGGTCGCGGTGGCGGGCGGAATCGTGTTCGTAGGACTCCTGGTGCCGCACGCGGCGACCTTCCTGGTCGGCTCGGAAGCCCGCCGGATGCTGTCGGTGTCGGCGGTGCTGGGCGCGGTGTTCCTGGTCATGGCGGATCTGGTGGCACGACTGGTCATCGCACCGTCGGAGCTCCCGGTCGGGGTGCTGACGGCGATCGTGGGCGGCCCGTTGTTCCTGGTCATGTTGTGGCGACGCCGGAGGATCGCATGATCGACGCGAAGGGTGTCGAGGTAGCACTGGGCGAGCGGACCGTTCTGTCCGATGTGGACATTGAGGTTCGGAAGGGCGAAGTCTTCGGCCTGGTCGGACCGAACGGCAGCGGCAAAACGACGCTGCTGCGCACCCTCTACCGAACGGCCCCGCTGCAAGCGGGCGCGATCGAGGTGGCAGGACTGCCGCTGCGCACAACAGGACGCAGGCGCCTGGCACAGGTGCTCGCGGCGACCACGCAGGAGACCGAGAACCGCGCGTCCCTGACGGTCCGCGAGGTCGTCGAGCAGGGCCGGGTACCACATCTCGGCCTGCTGCAACCAATGCGCGACGAGGACCGCGACATCGTTGCCAAGGCGCTGGCGGCGACGTCCCTGGAAGCCGAAGCCAACCGCGACGTGCGAACCCTCTCCGGCGGCGAACGCCAACGGGTCGCAATCGCCCGCGCACTAGCGCAACGACCGAGAATCCTGGTGCTCGACGAACCGACGAACCACCTGGATCTCCGCCACCAGTTCGGAATCCTGGACCTCCTGCGCTCACTCGCGAACGACGGACTGGCGATCCTGCTAACACTGCACGACCTCCGCCAAGCCGTCGAATACTGCGACCGCGTAGCGGTCCTGAACGGCGGCCGGATCGCCGCCGCAGGAGCACCGGCGGACGTGCTCGACGAGCACCTACTGGCAGAGGTCTTCGGCGTCCGCGGAACCCTCCGCCACACCGACGGCCGACCAACCCTGGACCTCCACGGCATCGCGTAACCCACCGCTCCCAAGCGCCCAGCCGCAAAGAAGTCCACCCCAACCGAACCGCAGCCGGACAACCCCCACTCATCCCGGAGACCTGCCAGGGGTCTGGGGCCGGCGAGGACCCCAGAAACCACCCACGAAACCGCAGCCGAACCGCCGGAAAAGCCCCTACCCCACCGGCCAAGAATGCACGGGCTCCCCGCTCTCCCCGAGCTCGATATACCGCCGCAACATAAAAGCCAGCGAAGCCTGCCGATCCATCCCCCCGCCCTCGAGCGCGGCAACGGTGTCCCGCTGCCAGCTGGACCCGGTCTGCCGCTTGAGACACCGCTGCTCGATCACCCCGAGGTACCGCTCCCGCGCCGAGTCCGACACACCGCACGCGCGCAGCCCCTCGTGCGCCATCGGCAGCAGCCGCCGCAGCACCAGCTCGTCCGGCGCGACCCAGCCCGCGCCCGGCCAGTACAGGTGCGCGTCCATGCCGCGCCGGGCGCCGGCGAAGAAGTTCTCCTCCGCCGCCGCGAACGACATCTGCGTCCACAAAGGACGATCCTGCTCGGTGAGCGCCCGCTGCACGCCGTAGAAGAACGACGCGTTGGCCAGGATGTCGACGACCGACGGCCCCGACGGCAGCACCCGGTTCTCCACCCGCAGGTGCGGAACCCCGTCGACCAGGTCGTAGACCGGCCGGTTCCACCGCCAGATCGTCCCGTTGTGCAGCCGGAGCTCGGCCAGCACCGGCGCCCGCCCGGCGTCCAGCGCGGCCAGCGGGTCCTCGTCCTCCGGCTCCGGCAGCAGCGCCGGGAAGTACCGCACGTTCTCCTCGAACAGGTCGAAGATCGAGGTGATCCACCGCTCGCCGAACCACACCCGCGGCCGCACGCCCTGGTTCTTCAGCTCCTGCGGCCGGGTGTCGGTGGCCTGCTGGAACAGCGGCACCCTGGTCTCGTGCCAGAGCGCCTTGCCGAGCAGGAACGGCGAGTTCGCGCCGATCGCGAGCTGCACGCCAGCCACGCACTGGGCGGCGTTCCAGTGCGCGGCGAAGTCCTCCGGCGACACCTGCAGGTGCAGCTGCACGGAGGTCGAGGCCGACTCCGGCTGGATCGAGTCGGCGTAGCAGCGCAGGTGGTCGCCGGCACCGCCGGGCAGCGCCTCGCCCTCCATGTCCAGCAGCATCTCTTCCCCGCGAGCGCTGAAGATCTGCTCGTTGAGCATCCGGTACCGGGGCAGCCGGGTCAGCCAGTGCGGCTCGGTGTGGGTGCGGCGCAGCGTCGGCAGCGTCCCGATCATCACCATCTTCGCGCCCGCGTCATGCGCCTTGCTGTCGGCGCGGGACAGCGCGGCCAGCAGCTCCTCCTCCAGCCGCAGCGCGCCGTCGCCCGCGAGCACCCGGGGCTCGACGTTGAACTCGACGTTGTTCTGGCCCAGCTCGGTGGTGAACGACGGGTCGTCGATCTTCTCCAGCACCACGATGTTGGACATCGACGGTTCCATGTGCTCGTCGACCAGGTGCAGCTCCATCTCCAGGCCCATCTGCTGGCGCGGGAAGGAGAAGTTGCCCTCGGCTAGCATGCGGGCGAGCGCGTCGAGGCCCCGCTGCATCTTTTCCCGGTACCTCTGCCGATCCACCGGTGTGTAAGCCCGGTTCTCCACGTGCCTTCCCATGCCGTCTCCCCGCTCGGTCGGCCAAGCACGCCAGCGCCCATAGTGTGGGAGAACCCACCGTGACACATCGATACCCGCTGGTACAGCGTCCAAAACGGTGGACGGGGGCTCACCCGGCCGGGGTGGAAGAGGCTCCGTCCAGGCGCTCCATCTCGGCCGCGGTGAGCGGGTTCTCGGCTGCGGGGAGCAGGCCCGAGAGCTGTTCGGGGTTCCGGGCGCTGGCGATCGGGGCAGTCACGTTCCGCTTGCCCAGCAGCCACGCCAGAGCCACCGAAGGCACCGGAATGTCACGCAGAGTCGCGATTTCGTCCAGCGCGGTCAGCACCTTGACCCCGCGCTCGTGCAGGTAGGCGGAGGCTCCTCCGGCGCGAGTGCTCTCCGGGGTGTCCCCGCCCGGCCGGTACTTGCCAGTGAGGAATCCCTTGGCCAGCGCGTAATACGGCAGCACGGCGATGTTCTCGCGGGCGACGAGACCGGCCAGCTCGTTCTCGTAGTCGTCGCGCTCGACGAGGTTGTAGTGCGGCTGCAACGCGGCGTAGCGCGCGAAGCCCTCGCGGTCGGAAACGGCCAGCGCTTCGGCCAGCCGCGGCGCGGAGTAGTTCGACGCCGCGATGTGGCGGACCTTGCCCGCGCGCACCAGCTCGTCGAAGGCGCCGAGGGTTTCCTCCAGCGGCGTGTCCTGGTCGTCGCTGTGGGCGTAGTACAGGTCGATGTGGTCGGTGCCGAGCCTGCGCAGAGAATCTTCCGCCGCGGCGCGGATGTTGGCCGCCGAGAGCCCGGGGCGCTCCGGCCACCGGCCGACCTTGGTGGCCAGCACGATCCGGTCCCGGTTGCCGCGCGCCCGCAGCCACTCGCCGAGGATGGTCTCGGACTCGCCGCCGGCGTTGCCCTCGGCGAAGTGCGAGTACGCGTCCGCGGTGTCGATGAAGTTCCCGCCGGCCGCCGCGTACGCGTCGAGCACGGCGAACGACTCGTCGCGGTCGGCGGTCCAGCCGAACACGTTGCCGCCGAAGCAGATCGGGAAGACGTCGAGGTCGGTTTCGCCGAGCTTCGCCATGATCGCGAAGTCACCTTTCGTCGGAGTCGGCCGCCCGCCCTCCCCGCGGGGCGGGCGGCCAGGATCAGTTTTCTGCCAAGGTCAGTTCTCCGCCAAGGTCAGTTCTCCACAGCGACGGGAGCGGAGTCCCGCACCTGGTGCGTGGTGACCGTCCGGCTGGCCGCCGTGCGGCGCCCCAGCGTCAGGAAGACGGCGGTGGAGGCGACCACCACCGCGAACATCACCAACACCATCGGCAACGCCGACCCCACGCCGCCCATTCCCACCAGCGGCGCCGCGAGCGCACCGACGACGAACTGGGTTACGCCCAGCAGAGCCGAAGCGCTGCCGGAGACCTCGCGGTGGTCGGCCAGCGCGAGCGTGGTGGTGTTCGGCATGACGAAGCCGAGCGAGGAGATCATCACGAACAGCGCCGCGAGCAGCACCGGAAGCGGCAGCCCGAGCAGCGTCGCGACCACCAGCACCGCGCCCGCGGCCGACGCCGCGCACAGCGCGGTCACCAGCAGCCGCGCCTCGCTCGCGACCCGCCCCACCAGCCGGGCGTTGATCTGGCCCGCCCCGACCAGGCCGATCGCGTTCAGCCCGAAGACGATCGCGTAGGTCTGCGGGGAGAGGCCGTAGATGTTCTGGAGCACGAACGACGATCCCGACACGTAGGCGAACATCGCCGCCATCGCCAGTCCCGCCGCCAGCGCGTTGCCGAGGAACGACGGCTTGGCCAGCAGCATGCCGAAGGTGCGGAAGGTCGCGCCGATGCGGGCGGGCTGGCGCCACTCCCGAGGCTTGGTCTCGGGCAGCGCGACCGCCGCGATCAGCATGATCAGCACGCCGAACGCGGTCAGCACCACGAACACCCCGCGCCAGGTGGTGTGCGCGAGCACCTGCCCGCCGATCACCGGCGCCAGGATCGGCGCGAGCCCGACGACGAGCATCAGCGACGAGAAGAAGCGCGCGGCTTCCACCCCGGAGTAGAGGTCGCGCACGGAAGCGCGGGCGATCACCATGCCCGCGGCGGCGCCGAAGCCCTGGAGCGCGCGCAGCAGCGCGAGCACGTGCACCGAGTCGGTGAGCGCGCAGAGCACGGTCGCGGCGATGTAGAGCGCGAGGCCGATCATCAGCGGCTTGCGACGTCCGATCGCGTCGCTGACCGGTCCGGCGATGAGCTGGCCGAAGGCGAGCCCGAGCAGCATCGCGGTGAGGGTCAGCTGCGCCTGCGCCTCGGTGGCGCCGAGCTCCCCGGTCAGCGCGGGGAGCGCGGGCAGGTACATGTCGATCGACAGCGGTCCGAAGGCGGTCAGCCCGCCCAGGATCAGCGCGAACCGCAGTTTTCTCCGAGATGGGTTCGATGCGTCTTCCGCGACGCTGGCCATGGTTCTCCTCTTGGTTTGCGGGCGTCCCTGCTCCGCCGAAATCGTTGCTTTCAGCAAGCAACAACAACGGGGGAGTGCGAGTTATGCCGCACCGCGATCAATGTGAGACGGGTCATGGCCGGAGCCGGCTTTCTTTCGGAGCGTTCCTCGGCGACCGCTCGGCCTGACCCGCGAGCGCCGGATGCGAAAATGCGTTGCGTGGTGCAGCTGGTCGAGGTGAGTGGAGCCGAGGACCCGAGGGTCGACGACTTTCGCGATCTGTCGACGGCGGACCGCCGCCCGGACCGCCCCGGCGGGCGCGGGCTGGTGATCGCGGAAGGGGTGGTCGTGGTCGAGCGGCTGCTCGACTCGCCGTACCCGGTGCGCTCGCTGCTCGGGGTCCGGCGGCGCATCGACGCCCTGGCCGACCGGCTGGCCCCGCTCGACGTCCCGGCCTACGTCGCCGACGCCGACGTGATGGCCAGGGTGGTCGGGTTCCACCTCAACCGCGGCGTGCTCGCGGTCGCCGACCGCGCGCCGGAGGTCGAGCCCGAGCGGCTGATCGCGAGCGCCCGCAGGCTGGCGGTGCTCGAAGGCGTCGGGGACCACGAGAACCTGGGCGCGCTGTTCCGCAACGCCGCCGCACTCGGCGTCGACGGGGTGCTGCTCGGCGAGGGCTGTTCCGATCCGCTGTACCGGCGCAGCATCCGGGTCTCGATGGGGCACGTGCTGCGGGTTCCGTTCGCCCGGCTGGGATCCTGGCCGGAGGACCTGGAGTTGTTGCGCGACAACGGTTTCCGCGTCGCGGCCCTGACCCCGCGAGCGGACTCGGTCGCACTGCGCGACGCCCGCCTGGACGAGGGGCGGGTCGCGGTGCTGCTGGGTTCGGAAGGTCCCGGGCTCACCGAGCGGGCCATCGCGGAGGCCGACCTCGCGGTCCGCATCCCGATGGCGGGCGGGGTGGACTCGCTGAACGTGGCGACCGCGGGAGCGATCGCCTTCCACGCGATGGGCGGCGCCTGAGGTGATGACCACGAGCTGGGAGCTCCGGGCGCGATCCGGACGGGCGGTGCTGGTCAACGGCACGAACCGGGAGGTCGAGCCGGGGCGACTGCCGCTGCCGGAGGCACTGGTCGCCGCGCTGCACGAGTGGGCCGGGGTCGCCGAGGCGATGCCCGCTGATGACGCGGTCGCCGAGCAGGTGTCGGCCCGCGGCAGGCAGCTCGCGATGCGGCTGGCCGTGGAGACCGGCGGGGAGATCGGCTACGCCGACCCGGTCACCGGCGAGGTCGACCGGATCGGCAGGCGGCGCCCGGCGCGCCCCGGCCAGCTGACCCCGCCGCCGCCCACGCCGTGGGCGACCGGCCTGACCGTCACCGTGATCATCGCCGCGATCGTGCTGATCGCGCTGGTCGTGGTGAGCCACGGCCTGTCCGAGGTCAACACCTGGCTCGCCGTCGGCGTGAACATCGTCGTAGCGGCCGGTTTCGCGCCGTCGATCTGGCTCGGCCGGCGCGTTCCGGTGTGGCGGTGGGTCGCTTTCGGGACCGCCGCCGGGGTTTTGCTGGCTTGGGCCGCTCTGCTGCTCAGCTCTCTCGGGGGCGGTGGGTATTGAGGGGGCTGGGGGCGGCGGTTTTGGCGGTTCGGCTGCGGTTTTGCGGGTGGTTCTGGGGCGCTCGCCGCCCCCAGGCCCCCGGCAGGTCTCCGGGATGAGTCTCCGATCTCCGCTGCGGTTCGGTTGGGGTGGTTCTCATCCCGTCGACCTCCACGAGGGCTATCAGACCGCGTCAAGGGGGCGGTTTTGCTTGGGCGCTGCGGTTTGGCTTTATGTGCCCCCTTGACACGGCCTGATCGGGCTTTGCCAGGTCGACGGGATGAGAACCAAACCCCGCCCTTGTGGGTGGGGACTTCGTCTCCGGTCACTGTGCCGTTCGTGTCTTGCGAAAGAGGCCCGTGATCTTTGCGATCACGGGCCTCTTTACTCCGTCCCCTGGGTCACCGGTGGGAGCGGACTCCGAGGAGTACGTCCTCCCACGATGGAACGATCGGGTGATTCTTGCGCCCCCGGCGCTGCGGCTCCGCCGCCTTGCGCTGCGACTCGTCGTCGGCGGCCTCCGCCGCCTCCTCCTCGGGCGCCTCGGCCTGCTCCGCGGCCGGGACCGGCTCCGCCGGTTCCTCGGCGGGCTTCGCCGCCGGGGCGCCTCCGTCGAGGTCCAGCGCCGGGATCTCCGGCCGCTGCGCGGCCGGTTCGGGGCGCTCCGCCGTCGACTGCTGGTCGAGCTCCAGGGCCTCCCTGGCCAGCTCGGTCACCGGCCGGACCGTCCGAAGTGGACGGTTCGGCGACGGGTCGAGCAGGTCCGCGGCGTGGTCGTCCAGCGCCGCCACGGTGCCGCCGTGCGCTCCCGGGTGGAACACCCAGTGCGCCACGTTGTCCGAGCGCCCCGCGGTCCACAGCAGCTGGATGACCCACTTGCCGTCCTCGCCGCGCCAGGCGTCCCAGGTGGTCTCGTTGTAGTCGTGGCCGCGCATGCCGAAGGTGTGCGCGACGACCTCGCCGAGGGTCTGCACGTCCGGCCCGTCCTCGCGCACCGGGTGCGCGCGCTGGGCCATCTCGGCGATCTGCGCTCGCTCCAGCAGCACCGGGTAGGCGTAGCGCTCGACCCGCTGCTCCGGGATCCCCGCTGCCGCCGCGACCTGTTCGACCGAGGCGCCGCCGCGGATGCGGGCCTGGATCTCCCTGGGCCGCATCTGGGCTTCCATCTCGATCTGCACCTGGCCGAGCCGGGTCAGGTCACCCCGCGCCGCCGCGCGCAGGCGCTCGTCGGCGGGTACGGAAAACCGGTCACCGTTCTCGGGGTCCTCGCAGATGACGGTCTCACCGTCCTCGTCGAGCCCGACCACCCGCAGCGCTCGCATAACGCCAGCCTCCCGCCGACTACATGTCACCAAGCTGTGACAGTAACCCGGCGCGCCCCCTTGACGCAGGAGGCGCGCCGGGCCCGTCGTCCTGGTGCCCACCCTCTCCACCATCGATCTTGCCGGAAGAGTGAGCTCTGAGCGAACAGGTAGAACCACTCAACTTGCGCCGTCGATCACTCCCGGTGATCCGATGCGGCTCATCGGGTGAAGATCGACCGCGCGGTGGTCAGCCCGCGACCGGAGTCAGTGCAGCTGGGAAACCACCCAGTCGATGGACTTGGTCAGCGCGGTCACGTCGTCCGGCTCGATCGCCGGGAACATGCCGATGCGCAGCTGGTTGCGGCCCAGCTTCCGGTACGGCTCGGTGTCCACGATCCCGTTCGCGCGCAGCGCCTTGGCCACCGCCGCAGCGTCCACGGTGTCGTCGAAGTCGATCGTGCCGACGACCTGGGAGCGCTTGGCCGGGTCGCTGACGTACGGCGTCGCGTACGGCGAGGACTCGGCCCACTGGTAGAGCCGCTGCGAGGACTCGCGGGTCCGCGAGACGCACCAGTCCAGGCCGCCCTGGCCGTTCATCCACTCGATCTGGTCGGCCAGCAGGAACAGCGTGGCCACCGCCGGGGTGTTGTAGGTCTGGTCCTTGCGGGAGTTGTCCAGCGCGGTCGGCAGCGACAGGAACTCCGGCACCCAGCGGTCGCTCGACCCGATCTCGCCGATCCGCTCGATCGCGGCCGGGCTCATCGCGGCCAGCCAGAGCCCGCCGTCGGAGGCGAAGCTCTTCTGCGGCGCGAAGTAGTAGACGTCGACGTCGCTCGCGTCGAAGCCGAGGCCGCCCGCGCCGGAGGTGGCGTCGATGGCGATCAGCGCCTTCTCCGAGCCCGCCGGACGGGTCGGGGTGACCATCACGCCGGTCGAGGTCTCGTTGTGCGCCCAGGCGATCAGGTCGACGCTCGGGTCCGACACCGGCTCCGGGGCGTCACCCGGCTCGGCGGAGACCACCACCGGGTCGGCCAGGAACGGCGCGCCCTTGGTGGCCTTGGCGAACTTCGAGGAGAACTCGCCGTAGGACAGGTGCAGGGAACGCTCCCGCACCAGGCCGAACGCGGCGGCGTCCCAGAACGCGGTGGTGCCGCCGACGCCCAGCACGACCTCGTAGCCTTCGGGCAGCGAGAACAGCTCTCCCAGCCCCTCCCGGATCCGCCCGACCAGCGACTTCACCGGCTTCTGGCGGTGCGAGGTGCCCATCACGGCGGCACCGTCCTCGACCAGCCGGTTCAGCTGCTCGGGGCGCACCTTGGACGGCCCGCAACCGAACCGGCCGTCGCCGGGCTTGAGCTCGCTGGGCAGGGCCAGGGTGGTCGGATCGGTCTTGGGTTCGGCCTGCGTCATGCCGGCGCCTCCGGGCGTTGTTGGTGACATAGGGGTTGGCCGGATGACCGGCGCCGTTGCCGGCTCCATGCACGGGCTGCGATTCCGGTGTTTCCGCGTTGTTACCGCAGTCGCCGCACCGCAACTTACTGCGATCCGATGCCTTTGGCCAAGAAGACCAAGGTCCTGATCCGGTCATTCCGGACACTCGGTTCGGTCACGAAAGGTGGTTGCGGCGGCTACGACGTGCGTTGGCGGAGCCTGCGGATGCGGTCGCGGAGTTCGTCGCCGCGGCGGGTCGCGGCGTCGAAGAGCTCGTCCAGGGCGTCGGCCGGCGCGCCGAGCCCGCGGCGCAGTTCCCGCCGCAGGGCCAGGAGTTCGTAACCGCGGTCGCCGCCGCCGAAGTCGGGCTCGAAGCCGTCCGGGGCGAGGCGCTGGACGCCGACGTTGGTCCAGCGCAGCGCTTCCCGGGTGCGCCGGGCGCGGGAGTAGGCGGTGGCGGCGGCGAGGTAGGTCTGCTCCCGGGTGGACCGCGAGCGCAGCAGTTCGGCGAACAGCCGGTCCGCCTCGGCTTGCCGCCCGTTGGCCATCAGGAATTCGGCGTAGGTGGCCTTCGGGTCGAAGAAGCCGCGGCCGTCGTCGGCGGCGACCGCGGCCAGCAGCGCCCGCTCGGCGCGCTCGTGCTCGCCCGCGCGCCGCCAGTAGCTCGCCGCCTCGACCAGGTCGTCGCAGCGCTGACCGCCGAGTTCGGCGTCGTCCTCCAGCGCCTCGGCGTAGACGACGTCCAACCGCCGTGTGACCGTCACCACTCCACGTTACCGCTGGTGGCGGCAAGATCGCCGTCGTTGGGCGGTGCCGCCGGGCAGCACCGCCCACGACCCCGGCTCAGCCCGCGGCGGCGACCAGCGGGGTGATCGAGCCCCAGCCGTCGACGTCCTGCGGCGAACGCGGTTCCGGGCCGACGTACTGCGCCGACGGCCGGACCAGCCGCCCGGTGCGCTTCTGCTCCAGCACGTGCGCGCTCCAGCCCGCGAGCCGGGCGCAGGTGAACATCGCGGGCATCATCGCGGTCGGGACCTCGGCGAAGTCGAGGACCACCGCCGCCCAGAACTCGACGTTGGTCTCGATCTGGCGGTCCGGGCGCCGCTCCCGCAGCACCGACAGCGCCGCCTGCTCCAGCTCCGCGGCGACCTCGAAGCGCGGCGCCGAGAGCTGGTCGCAGGTGTTGCGCAGCACCCGCGCCCGCGGGTCCTCGGCGCGGTAGACGCGGTGTCCGAAGCCCATCAGGCGGTCGCCGCGGTCCAGGATGGACTCGACGACGGCGCGGGCGTTCCCGGTCCGCTCGGCCTCGGCGATCATCGGCAGCACCCGCGCGGGCGCGCCGCCGTGCAGCGGCCCGGACATCGCGCCGACCGCGCCGGACAGCGACGCGGCGACGTCGGCGCCGGTGGAGGCGATCACCCGCGCGGTGAAGGTGGAGGCGTTCAGGCCGTGCTCGGCGGCCGAGACCCAGTAGGCGTCGAGCGCCTGCACGTGCCGGGGGTCGGGCTCGCCGCGCCAGGTGGTCAGGAAGCGCTCGGTGGTCGTGGCCGCCTCGTCGATCCGGTGCTGCGGTACCGGCGGCTGGTCACCGCGCGCGGACTGCGCGACGTAGGACAGCCCGAGCACGGAGGCGAGCGCGAGCTGGTCGCGGGCCTGCTCGTCGGTGATGTCCAGCAGCGGGCCGAAGCCGTGCGCCGGGGCGAGCATCGCCAGCCCGGCCTGGGCGTCGGTGCGGACGTCGCCGGTGCGCACCGGGACGGCCAGGTCGGGGGCGGCGGGCAGGCCGTCGCCGAAGCGGCCGTCGACCAGCAGCGACCACACGTCGCCGAAGGAGACCGTGCCCACGAGGTCCTCGATGTCGACGCCGCGGTACCGCAGGGCGCCACCGTCCCGGTCCGGCTCGGCGATCTCGGTCCGGAAGGCGACGACGCCTTCGAGCCCGGGGCGGAAACCGGATTCGCTCGCGTTGCTCATGATGCCTCGTCTTTCACGCTCGCTGTTGCCGCGCGCGGGCGCGCGCGGGTGTCTGACGTGGCGGGGTGCAGGGCGCGAAACGCGGCCGTTGCTGTGTTGCCAACAGTGCACCGGGCGGCGTCGATCACGCAATCAGGACCGGACATCGGAGCAGCCGGGATGACAAAAGTCACAGCGTGGTCGGTAACAATCGTTAGCGGGACAAAACGACTGATTAATGGTTGTTACGGAGCAATTATTTTCATGTAAATGTCCTGGTTACGGCGGCGACTTCCGAATGCGTGTGTTAAAGAAGCTCCATGCACCTTGCTCCACATGAGCGCGACAAGCTCCTCGTGCACCTCGCCGCGAGGCTCGCGCGCGAACGGATGGACCGCGGTCTGAAGCTGAACTACCCCGAGGCCGTCGCGCTGATCACCGACCACGTCGTGGAGGGCGCCAGGGACGGCCGCAGCGTCTCCGAGCTGATGCGGACCGGGCGCGAGGTCCTGACCGCCGAGCAGGTGCTCGACGGGATCCCCGAGATGGTGCACGAGGTCCAGGTCGAGGCGACCTTCCCGGACGGCACCAAGCTCGTCACCGTGCACGACCCCATCAACTGAGGGCCTGTCTCGCGTGACCGAGGACAGACGCTGACACGGCTTTTGGAGGAGCACATGCGACCCGGGGAGATCATCACCGGGGACGGTCCGATTCCGCTGAACCCGGGGCGGCAGCGGGTCCGGATCACCGTCGTCAACCGCGCCGACCGCGCCGTGCAGGTCGGCTCGCACTACCACTTCGCCGCCGTCAACGACGGCCTGGAGTTCGACCGCGCGGCGGCGTGGGGGCACCGGCTCGACGTGCCCTCCGGCACCGCGGTGCGGTTCGAGCCGGGCGTGGAGCGCGAGGTCGACCTGGTGCCCGTCGGCGGGGCCCGGCTGGTCCGCGGCCTGCGGCTGGAGTACGCGGGTGAGCTCGACGCCCGCGGCGCCGAACCCGCCGAGTTCAACTACGGAGAGAAGGGCGAGGGACACCCCAGTGAGCACGTCGTCCATTGACCGGGACCGCTACGCCGAGCTGTTCGGCCCGACCACCGGGGACCGGATCCGGCTCGCCGACACCGACCTGCTCATCGAGGTCACCGAGGACCGCAGCCAGGGGCCGACCGGCTCCGGCGACGAGGTGGTCTTCGGCGGCGGCAAGGTGATCCGCGAGTCGATGGGGCAGTCCGCCGCGAGCCGCGCCGAGGGCACGCCGGACGTGGTGATCACCGGTGCGGTCATCCTCGACCACTGGGGCGTGGTCAAGGCCGACATCGGCATCCGCGACGGCCGGATCACCGGCATCGGCAAGGCGGGCAACCCCAGCGCCAACAACGATGTCGACGCCTCCCTGGTGATCGGCCCGTCCACCGAGGTCGTCGCGGGCAACGGCAAGATCGTCACGGCCGGTGGCATCGACACCCACGTGCACTTCATCTGCCCGCAGGAGGTCGACGTCGCGCTCGCCTCCGGGGTGACCACGCTGGTCGGCGGCGGCACCGGACCGGCCGACGGGAGCAAGGCCACCACCGTCACGCCGGGTTCCTGGAACCTCGGCCGGGTCATGCAGTCGATGGACTTCATGCCGGTGAACGTGATGCTGCTGGGCAAGGGCAGCACGATGCGCGCCGAGGCGCTGTGGGAGCAGCTGCGGGCGGGCGCGGGCGGCTTCAAGATCCACGAGGACTGGGGCGCGACCCCGGCGGTGATCGACAGCGCGCTGCGGGTGGCCGAGGAGTCCGGCGTCCAGGTCGCGCTGCACGCCGACACGCTCAACGAGGCCGGTTTCTACGAGTCGACGCGCGCGGCGATCAACGGTCGCTCGATCTGCGTCTTCCACGCCGAGGGCGCGGGCGGCGGGCACGCGCCGGACATCATCCGGATCGCCTCGGAGGCCAACGCGCTGCCGTCGTCGACCAACCCGACCCGGCCGCACACCGTCAACACCATCGACGAGCACCTCGACATGGTGATGGTCTGCCACCACCTCAACCCCTCGGTGCCGGAGGACCTCGCGTTCGCCGAGAGCCGCATCCGGCCGTCCACCATCGCCGCCGAGGACCTGCTCCAGGACCTGGGCGCGATCTCGATCATGAGCTCGGACGCGCAGGCCATGGGCCGCATCGGCGAGGTGATCATCCGGACCTGGCAGACCGCGCACGTGATGAAGCGCAAGCGCGGATCCCTGCCAGGCGACGGGCGCGCCGACAACAACCGCGCGCAGCGCTACGTCGCGAAGTACACGATCAACCCGGCCATCGCCCACGGCATCGCCGGGCACGTCGGGTCGGTGGAGGTCGGCAAGATGGCCGACCTGGTGCTCTGGGAGCCGAAGTTCTTCGGCGTGCGCCCGCACATGGTGCTCAAGGGCGGGTTCGCCGCGTGGGCCGCGATGGGCGACGCGAACGCGTCGATCCCGACGCCGCAGCCCTACGTCGGGCGCCCGATGTTCGGCGCGCAGCCGCGTTCGGCCGCCGCGAGCAGCGTGTTCTTCGTGGCCCCGGTCGCGCTCGACGCGCAGCTGCCCGAACAGCTCCAGCTGTCGTCGCGGTTGGTCGCCCTCGACAGCACCCGCGAGGTCGGCAAGGGCGACATGGTCCACAACTCGGCGACGCCGGACATCCGGGTCGATCCCGACAGCTTCTCCGTGCACGTCGACGGAGAGCTGGTCGAGCAGGACCCGGTGTCGGAACTGCCCATGGCCCAGCGGTATTTCCTGTTCTGATGCGCGCTGGTCTTGCTCTTCTCGCGCTCGCCGACGCGCGGTTCCCCGGCGGCGGGCACGTGCACTCCGGCGGCGTGGAGGAAGCCGCCTCGCGCGGGCTGATCACCAGCGTCGCCGATCTGCGCGAGTTCCTGTTCGGGCGCCTGCACGGCGCGGGCGCCTTGCAGGCGGTGTTCGCCGCTGCCGCCGCGCACGCCGCCGCTCGCGGTGTCCGCGCCGAGCACTGGGCGGAACTGGACGTCGAGCTCGACGCCCGGACCCCGTCCCCGGCGCAGCGGGAGGCGTCCCGCGCGCAGGGGCGGGGCGCGATCCGCGCCGGCCGGGCCGCCTGGCCCTCGCAGGCGCTCACCGAACTGGTGGCCGCGGTCCCGCGACCACACCACCCGATCGTGCTCGGAGTGCTGGCCGCGACGGCCGGTTCCGGGCCGCGGGAAGCGGCGCTGACCGCGGGCTACCTCGCGGTCAGCGGGCCCTCGTCGGCTGGAGTCCGGCTGCTCGGGCTCGACCCGTTCGCGGTGAACGCGGTGGTGGCCGAGCTGGCGGGCGATCTCGACGGGATCGCCGACGACGCCGCGGCGGTCGCCGGGCTGGCCCCGGCCGACCTGCCCGCGCCCGGGGCTCCGGCGCTCGACCTGCTCGCCGAGTCCCACGATCGACACCACAAGGAAGAGGTGCGTCTCTTTGCCTCATGAGGAAGAACAAGGACACGGCCATGGGCATCGGCATCCCGTGAACTTCGACCCCACGGCGGCCGAGCCCGACCCCTACGGCGCCGCGCCCCGGACCGGTCGCCCGTTCCGGCTCGGCATCGGCGGTCCGGTCGGCAGCGGCAAGACCGCGCTGACCGCCGCGCTGTGCCGGGCGCTGGGTTCGGAGATCGACCTCGCGGTCGTGACCAACGACATCTACACCACCGAGGACGCCGACTTCCTGCGCAGGGCGGGCGTGCTCGACACCGACCGGATCGAGGCGGTGCAGACCGGCGCCTGCCCGCACACCGCGATCCGCGACGACATCACCGCCAACCTCGACGCGGTCGAGAAGCTGGAGGAGCGCCACCCCGGGCTGCGGCTGGTGATCGTGGAGAGCGGCGGCGACAACCTCACGGCGGTGTTCAGCCGCGGGCTGGCCGACAGCCAGATCTTCGTGGTGGACGTCGCGGGCGGGGACAAGGTGCCGCGCAAGGGCGGTCCGGGCGTCACGACCGCGGACCTGCTGGTGATCAACAAGATCGACCTCGCCGAGCAGGTCGGCGCGGACATGGAGGTCATGGTCGGCGACGCGCACCGGATGCGCGGCGAGCTGCCGGTGATCACGCAGTCGCTGACCCGCACGCCGAACGCGCCCGACGTGTCGGCCTGGGTCCGCCAGCAGCTCGCGTGAGGGCGCTCGCCTCGCTCGCGGTCGAGCTCCGCGGCGGTCGCAGCGTGGTCCGCGACCTGCGGTCGCAGCCGCCGATCACGCTGATCCCGCGCCGCGCCGCCACGACCTCCGCCGACGGCACCGCCGTGGTGCACCTGGTCGGATCGGCCACCATGCCGATGGGCGGTGACCGCGTCGACCTGCACGTCCGGGTCGGCACGGGCGCGAGCCTGCGGCTCAGCGGGACCGCCGCGACGGTCGCGCTGCCCGGCATGCGGGCCGGGCACAGCACGGCCAGGGTGCACGTCGAGGTCGAGCGGGGCGGGACCGTCGAGTACCTGCCGGAGGCGACGGTGATCAGCGCCCGCGCCGACCACCGCGCGGAGCTGCGGATCGACCTGGCCGCCGACGCCCGGGTCAGGTGCCGGGAGGTCCTGGTGCTGGGCCGCCACGGCGAGCGGCCCGGGTCGCTGACCACCACCACGCACCTCCGGCGGGACGGCGAGCCGCTCCTGCGGCAGCGGCTCGACATCGGGGAGCACCGGGTCGCGGCGAGCGCCGGGTACCTGGCCGGGGCGCGGGTGCTGGCGACGGAGACGCTGGTGTGGGGCGGAGATCCGGAGGAGCCGGTGAGCGGCGACTGGTGGTCGCTGGTCCCGTTGGCGAGGGGCGGGGCGATGGCGACTTCGGTCGGCGCGGACGCGGTGACCGCGCAGCGCCGGCTCGCCGAGGCGGTCGGGCACCACCCGCACGCCGACGCGCTCACCCGCGAGGTGTGGTGAGTTTTGTGTGCGGGGCTCGTTTTGCGTGGCGGTGCTGGTGGCGGAACCTCAGGCGCCCGCTGGCTGCGGTAACTTTTTCCCACGTATGTCCATACGAGGGAAAAAGCTGTCCTCGCCAGCGAACGCCTGAGAACCCGCGGCGGTGC
>NZ_BAAAUX010000010.1:18594-154677 GCF_039534165.1 Saccharopolyspora taberi
TGGCCGGGTTGGAGCGCCCCCGGTTCCTGTTCGTGCGCTGCCGGAATTGCCCGGATGACCTGCGGCCGAACGGGTGTGCTTCCACTCACTTGATCGATTGCGAGATCGATCGGGAGGCACCGCTGATTCGGCACCGGTTCGCATCCCGTTTACCGTCGTACCGGGGTTGGCGCGCCCACGCGGTGGCGCCTGCCCGCCGAGCCCGGCGGACCGCCGGAGCTACGAATTCGAGTCGGGCCGCTGCCGGGCGAGTCAGGGAGGAAAACCGATGTCGGAGGCGAACTCCACCCCCACGGCGACGCTGCCGTCCATGCGCGTGTCCTACGAGGCGGGGGCGCTGGACGAGACGTCCCTCGCCGCGACCTGGCACGAGCAGCTCCAGCTCTGGTTCGACGAGGCCGTGCAGGCCGGCGTGCCCGAGGCCAATGCGATGGTGCTGGCCACCGCCGACGCCGACGGCGTGCCGTCGTCGCGCACGGTGCTGTGCAAGGGCTTCGACCAGCGCGGCGTGGTCTTCTTCACCAACTACACCTCGGCCAAGAGCCACGACCTGAAGGTCACGCGGCGGGCGGCGGCGACCTTCCCCTGGCTCGCGATGCAGCGGCAGGTCAACGTGCGCGGCGAGGTGGAGAAGGTCTCCGCCGAGGAGACCGCCGAGTACTGGGCGGTCCGGCCGCGGGGTTCGCAGCTGGGCGCGTGGGCCTCGCCGCAGTCCCGGGTGGTCACCGGGCGCTCGGCGCTGGAGTCCTCGCTGAGCGGCATCGAGCGGCGGTTCGCCGACAACGAGAAGGTGCCGGTGCCGCCGCACTGGGGCGGCTGGCGGATCCGGCCGGAGTCGGTCGAGTTCTGGCAGGGCCGCCCGGACCGGCTGCACGACCGCCTGCGCTTCCGCAACAACGACGGCAGGTGGGTCGTCGAGCGGTTGGCTCCCTGAGCAGCCGGCGTCCGGCGGAGGGACATGAGAAAGCCCCGGTCACCAGCCGGGGCTTTTTCCTGACACCATCCGCGAAATCTTCGTTCCAACCAGCGGAAAAGTAGACATCGGTCACAAGGCCGGAAATCCCCGAGCTGTTAGCCGTACTAACGGCTAGGGTTCTGCAGTTGTGCAGAAGCGCGGCGGCGAGGCGGTGCGGGAGCCCGGCAGGACCCGCTCCCGGCTGAGCAAGGTCCTCATCGACACCCGGCCACTGAAGTACCCCGCCTACCGGCGGCTGTGGCTGTCCAACATCGTCACCTCGGTCGGCGCGCAGGTCAGCGCGGTCGCGGTGCCGCAGCAGGTGTTCAACCTGACCGGCTCCTCGGCCTACGTCTCGCTCGCCGCCATGTTCGGCCTGGCGCCGCTGCTGGTCTTCGGCCTGTGGGGCGGCGCCGTCGCCGACGCGGTCGACCGCCGCAGGCTGCTGATGGTCACCAACGGCGGCCTGGCGGTCACCTCGGTGCTGCTCTGGGCGGTCGCCGCGGCCGGCTTCAACACGGTCTGGCTCGTGCTGGTGCTCTTCGCCGCGCAGCAGACCTTCTTCGCGGTCAACATGCCCACGCGCGGCGCCGCCATCGCGCGGCTGCTGCCCGCGCACCTGCTGCCTTCGGCGCAGGCGCTGGGCTCCACGGTGTTCCAGATCGGTGCGATCACCGGCCCGCTGCTGGCCGGGATGCTGCTGCCGCTGCTCGGCCTCCCGGTGCTGTACCTGATCGACGCGGTCGCGCTGTGCGCCGCGCTGTGGGCGGTGTACCGGATGCCGCCGCTGCCGCCGAACGACGGCGCTCCGACCAGCGCGGGCCTGCGCTCGATCCTCGACGGCTTCCGCTACCTGACGCTGCAGAAGGTGCTGCTCGCGTCGTTCCTGATGGACATCATCGCGATGGTCTTCGGCATGCCGCGCGCGCTGTTCCCGGAGATGGCCGAGCGGACCTTCGGCGACCCGCCCGGCGGCGGTGTCGCGCTCGGCCTGCTGTTCGCCGCGATCCCGGTCGGCTCGTTCGCGTTCGCGCTGTTCTCCGGCTGGCTGCACCGGGTCCGGCGGCACGGCGTCGGCGTGACGATCGGCGTGGTCGCCTGGGGACTGGCCGTGATCGGCTTCGGGCTCTCGGACTCGATCTGGCTCGCGGTGCTGTTCCTGGCGATCGCGGGCGGCGCGGACCTGATCAGCGCGGTCTACCGCAGCTCGATGCTCCAGACCGCCGCGACCGACGAGATGCGCGGCCGGATGCAGGGCGTGTTCACCGTCGTCGTCGCGGGCGGTCCGCGCCTGGCCGACGCGCTGCACGGGGTCGGCGGCGCGACCTTCGGCACCGGGGCGGCGGTCGCGTGGGGCGGCGTGCTGGTCGTCGTGCTCGCGATCCTCGCGGTGGTCTGCCTGCCCGCGTTCTGGCGCTACCTCGCTCCCGGTGAGGAAGAACCCCGGGACAAGCAACACTGAGTGCGGATGGCGGCACGGACTGCGCCGATGTGCGCCTTGCTGCGCCTCAGCACAGCTGAAAAGTGCACTTTGTCCAGGGGTGGGCGGACAAGCGCGGGTGCCACCCTTCACACTTCGTCCTATGGCCAACGAGACGACCGTGAACGACAACGCGCCCGGCGGTGCGCACAACCCTGGCCTCAAGAAGGTCATCGGGCCGAAACTGCTGCTCTTCTTCGTGATCGGCGACGTGCTGGGGACCACGATCTACTCCCTGACCGGCAAGATCGCCGGCAAGGTCGGCGGTGCGTTGTGGATCCCGTTCCTGGTCGCGTTCGTCGTGGCGTTCCTGACCGCGTTCAGCTACCTGGAACTGGTCGGCAAGTACCCGAAGGCCGGCGGTGCCCCGCTGTACGTGCACCGCGCCTTCGGCGTGCACTTCGTGACCTTCCTGATCGCCTTCGCGGTGATGTGCTCGGGCATCACCTCGGCCTCGTCGGCGGCGCGGGCCTTCAGCGGTGACTACCTGACCAAGATCTTCCCCGACGTGCCCGCGTGGCCGGTGGCGATCGGCTTCCTGCTGCTCCTGGCGGCGATCAACCTCCGGGGCGTCGCCGAGTCGGTGAAGCTGAACGTGGTCCTGACCTGCATCGAGCTCGGCGGCCTGCTGATCGTGATCGTCTTCGGCGCGATCGCGCTGTTCGGCGGCAGCACCGACCCGCACCTGGAGCCGGACCCGAGCAGGCTGCTGCAGTTCAACACCGAGACCTCGCCGTTCCTGGCGATCACCTCGGCGACCGCGCTGGCCTTCTACGCGATGATCGGCTTCGAGGACTCGGTGAACATGGCCGAGGAGACCAAGGACCCGGCCAGGAACTTCCCGCGCGCGCTGCTGATGGGCCTGAGCATCACCGCGGCCATCTACCTGGTGATCGCGCTGATCACCTCGACCCTGGTGCCCACCGACGAGCTGGCCGGGTCCACCGGTCCGCTGCTGCTGGTGGTCCAGGCCGCCGCGCCGTGGTTCCCGCCGATCCTGTTCTCGGCGATCGCGCTGTTCGCGGTCACCAACAGCGCGCTGATCAACATGCTGATGGCCAGCAGGCTGGTCTACGGCATGGCCGAGGAGAAGATCATCCCCAAGGGCTTCGGCATCGTGCACCGCACCCGGCAGACGCCGTGGGTGTCGATCTTGTTCACCAGCATCATCGCGGTGGTCCTGGTGATCAGCTCGCTGGACATCTCCGACCTCGGCAACACCACCTCGCTGCTGCTGCTGGCGGTGTTCGCGGTGGTCAACGTCGCGGTTCTGGTGCTGCGCAAGCACAAGGTCGAGCACAAGCACTTCCGGGCGCCCACCTGGGTTCCGGTGGCGGGCGCGATCACCTGCGCGTTCTTCGCCAGCCCGCTGTCGGGCCGCGCGTACGACGAGTACCTGGTCGCGGGCGCGCTGCTGGGCATCGGCGTGGTCCTGTGGCTCATCAACTACTTCGTCACCGGCAAGACACGATTCGACGCCGCCAAGCTCGGCAAGTAGGCAGCCGAGCCGGTGGCGGGAATACAGTGGTCGCGTGAATGATCCAGTTCCCGCCACCGGCAGGCAGTTCGAGATCGGGCACGGCTCCGCGCGGGCCGTCGTCACCGAGGTCGGCGCCGCGCTCCGCGTCTTCGAGGTCGGCGGGGTGCCCTACTCCGAGACCTACGGCGCCGACGAGCAACCGCCGTCGGCGGCGGGCGCGGTCCTGGTCCCGTGGCCGAACCGGGTCGCCGACGGGCGCTGGACCCTCGAAGGCGAACCGCAGCAGCTCTCCCTGACCGAACCCGCGCGGCACAACGCGATCCACGGCCTGCTGCGGCACGCGCCGTGGCGGCTGGTCGAGCACGCGGAGTCCACGGTCGTGCTGCACGCGATGGTCCCGTCCCAGCCGGGCTGGCCGGTCCCGCTGCTGACCTCCATCGGCTACACGCTCGACGACTCCGGCCTGACGGTCACCCACACCGTCGAGAACCTGGGTTCCCGCGCGACCCCCTTCGGCGTCGGCGTGCACCCCTACCCCCGGGCGGGCAACGCCGCGACCGACGACTGCGTCCTGCGGCTCGCGGCGGCGAACGTCCTGCCGGTCGACCCGGAGCGGCTGCTGCCCGCCCGGCCGCCCCGCGCGCTGGAGGGCGACGAGATCGAGTTCCGTAGCGGCAGGCGGCTGGCCGGGGTGCTGCTGGACACGGCGTTCGGCGGCGCCGCACCGGCCCCGGACGACCCGGAGCAGCTGGTGCGGCACCGGCTGACCGACCCGTCCGGCCACGGCGTGGAGCTCTGGGCGGATCCGGTGTTCAAGTGGGTGCAGGTCTACACCGCCGACGAGTTCCCCGGCCGGGGCCGGGCGGTCGCGATCGAGCCCATGACCTGCCCGCCCGGCGCGCTGAACTCCGGGACCGACCTGCTGGTCCTGCGGCCCGGCGAGACCTGGATCGCCTCCTGGGGCCTGTGTCCGTTCTGATTTGGGTCACGTTCTGATCAGGTGCCCGTGGCCCCCTGCGGCGGCGTCACCAGCGCGTAGATCACCAGCACCGACATGGCGATGACGAGCACCGACCACATCGGGAAGGCGTTGAGGAACGCCAGGTGCCCGATCGCGGCCAGCCCGGCGAGGACCACGCCGGTGACCCGCGCCCAGGTCTGCCCGATCATCGCGCCGATCCCGGTCGCGACCTGCAGGACGCCGACGACCAGCCAGATCCAGCCCCACGCGGCGTAGTTGAAGACCAGCAGACCTGCCTCGGTGACCACGTAGTAGTCGGTGCGCAGGAACGCGGTCAGCGCGTCGATGACGTTGAAGACGCCCACGAGCACCAGGATCGTGCCCGCGAACGCCAGCCAGTTCGACAGCGGCGCGCCGCGCCGCGAACCGGCCATGGCCCAGGTGCTCTGCGGTGCCTCCGCCTTCTCGGAGGTGCGGTCCTCGCCGGCGCTCGGCTGTGATGCGGAAGTCATGAGTACCCCCTCGGACTTCGCGGTGAAGCCTTTCGAGTGTCGCGCCGGAGGGCGTCGATCGCAGCGGATTCAGGCCCGCTCGTAGCGGCTGACCCAGGTGGCCGGGCCGTCGTCCTGCCGCTGGCCGGGGGCACCGCGCACGGGCACGTCGCCGCGATGCTCGAAGCCCCGCGCCTCGTAGTAGGAACGCAGCCGCGGATTGGACCGCACGCAGTCCAGGCGCAGGGCACCGGCGCCCTGCTCGCGCGCGGCGTCGGCCGCCCAGTCGAGGACGACGGCGCCCAGCCCGGCCGCCCGGCGGCGCACGGCCATCCGGTGGACGTAGCCCGCGGTGCCACCGACGTCCGCCCACAGCGGGTCCGACCAGTCCAGGGTGAGGGTTGCCGCGACATCGCCCCCGACCTCGGCCAGCCACGTCTCGCCCCTGGAAATGGCCTCGGCGAGCCACGCGGCTTCGAAGCGCGCAGGCCATTGGTCGATCCTCCGCGCGCCGAGCCAGCCCGCCGCCTCGTCGAGCACGCCCAGCACGGCGCCGGTGTGCTCCTCGGCGGCCCGGATGAAGCGGACTTCGCCGCCGTTCCACCTGATCGTCACACCGGGATCGTCGCACCCGGAGCGCTGATCCCGGTGTGACGTCCGCTCAGCCCTTGGCCAGGTGCCGCCCGATGAGCATCCGCTGGATCTGGTTGGTGCCCTCGAAGATCTGGAGCACCTTCGCCTCGCGCATGTACCGCTCGGCTGGGAAGTCGCGGGTGTAGCCGACGCCGCCGAGCACCTGCACGGCGTCGGTGGTCACCTTCATCGCCGCGTCGGTCGCGACCAGCTTCGCCACCGACGCGTGGAGCCCGAACGGGAGCCCGGCGTCGCGCCGCCGCGCGCCGTCGAGGTAGGTCGCCCGCGCCGAGTGCACGGCCGCGGCCATGTCGGCGAGCAGGAACTCCAGGCCCTGGAACTCGATGATCGGCCGCCCGAACTGCTCGCGCTGCCTGGCGTAGTCGACGGCCAGGTCCAGCGCGGCCTGCGCGAGGCCGACGGCGCAGGCGGCGATGCCCAGCCTGCCCGAGTCCAGCGCGGCGAGCGCGATCTTGAGGCCGTCGCCCTCCGCACCGACGAGCCGGTCGGCGCCGACCCGCGCGCCCTCGAAGCGCAGTTCGGTGGTGGGCGAACCGGTGAGCCCCATCTTGTGCTCCGGCGGAGCGGCCGACAGCCCTGGCGTCGAGCTGTCGACGAGCAGGCAGCTGATGCCGCGCGGGCCGTCGTCGGAGGTCCGGGCCATCAGCGTGTAGAAGTCGGCGACGCCGCCGTGGGTGATCCACGACTTGGTGCCGTTGACGGTGTACTCGTCGCCCTCGCGCACCGCGCGCGTGCTCAGCGCCGCCGCGTCGGAACCGGCGTGCGCCTCCGACAGCGCGTAGCCGCCGAGGGTCCGGCCGCCGATCATGTCCGGCAGCCAGCGGTCGCGCTGCTCGTCGGTGCCGAAGTGGGCGAGCGGGAAGCAGGACATCGTGTGCACCGAGAGCCCGACGCCCACGGTCATCCACGCGCTGCTGATCTCTTCGAGGACCTGGAGGTAGACCTCGTACGGCTGTTCGCCGCCGCCGTGCTCCTCCGGGTACGGCAGGCCGAGCAGCCCGGACTTGCCGAGCAGGCGGAAGACCTCGCGCGGGAAGGTCCCGGTCGCCTCGCCCTCGGCGGCGGCCCCGGCGAGCTCGTCGCGGGCGATGTCCCTGGTCAGGGCCAGCAGATCGGTTGCTTCAGGGGTGGGAAGCAGACGTTCGACAGGCATGGTGGTCGCGCTCCTGTGGCCAGTGTGGCACTGCGGGTGGGTACCGACATCAGTACTGTAGGACAGTTCTCAGTACCGAGGCAGTCCTCTCACCAAACCAGGGAAGGAACGGCCCCGGGGTGTGGCAGGCTCGACCGGTGACCACCTCGGATCGCTCGCGGACCGCCTCCCGCCAGGTCAGCGCGCGCCGGGCGGACCTGCTCGACCGCCTGCGCGACCTGTTCCTGGCCGAGGGCTTCGCGCACCTGACCCTCGACGACCTCGCGGCCCGGCTGCACTGCTCGAAGTCGACCCTCTACACGCTCGCGGGCAGCAAGGAGCAGCTGGCGGTGCGCGTGGTGGCGCACTACTTCAAGACCGCGACCGCCGCCATCGAGCGCGAGGTCGGTGCGGTGACCGACGTGCGGACCAGGCTGCGCGTGTACCTTGATGCCGCAGCAGCGGCGCTGCGGCCGGCATCCCGGGAGTTCATCGAGGACATGGCGGCCAACTCCGCGACCAGGGCGACCTACGAGGCCAACGCCCGCGCGGCGGCCGACCAGGTCGGCCGCTACATCCGCGAGGGAGTGCGGCTGGGCGTGTTCCGCGAGGTGCACGCCGCGCTCGTCGCCGAGATGGTCGGCCGGACGATCAACGGCATCCAGCGCGGCGAGATCGCCGAACGCACCGGGCTGTCCGACGCCGAGGCGTTCGCGGCGCTGTCGCAGTTCGTGCTCGGCGGGCTGTCGGCGCCCGAGCACAACGCGCAGCACAACCCCTCGGAGGAAAAGTGATCGTCACCGGCGGAGAGGCCCTCGTCGACCTGGTACCGGACCGGTCCACTGCGGACGGTGAACTCGGTCCGCTGCACCCGCTGCTGGGTGGTGGCCCCTACAACGTCGCGGTCTCGCTGGGAAGGCTCGGCGTCCCGGTGGGCTTCTTCGCCCGGATGTCCACCGACCAGTTCGGCGACAAGCTCTACGAGCGGCTGGTGGCATCCAATGTGGACACCTCGCTCGTGCAGCGGTCCGACCACCCGACCACGCTCGCTGTCGTCGGCCTGGCCGAGGACGGCTCGGCCCGCTACAGCTTCCACACCGAGGGCACCGCGGTCCGCTTCGTCGAGGACCGCGGCCCGCTGCCGGACGAGGTGACCGCGGTCGCCTTCGGCACCCTCGGCATGGTCCTCGAACCGGGCGCCACCGTCTACGAGACCGTGCTCCGGCGGGAGGCCGGACGCGGCCGGTTCGTCGCGCTGGACCCCAACATCCGCGCCGACCTGATCGAGGACCCGGCCGCCTACCGCGAGCGCTTCGAGAGCTGGCTGCCCTCGGTCGACCTGCTCAAGCTGTCCGAGGAGGACGCCGAGTGGCTTGCGGGCGGCGTCGATCTCGACGTGGCGCTGGAGCGCTGGCGCAAGGCAGGTCCGGCGGCGGTGGCGCTGACCCGCGGTTCCGCCGGGCTGACCGCCCTGACCGGCGGCGGCGAGCGGGTCGACGTCCCGGTGGTCCGGACCGAGGTCGCCGACACCATCGGCGCCGGCGACACCGTGCAGGCGGCGCTGCTGGCCTGGCTGCACCGCCACGACGCGCTGCGCGCGGACGCGGTGCGCGCCCTGGGAACCGCCGAGTGGGCGCAGGCGCTCGAGTTCGCCGCCCGGGCAGCGGCGATCACGGTCTCCCGGCCCGGTGCGGAGCCCCCGTTCGCCTCGGAACTGGACTGAACGCCGGACAACACTTTCGGGCGTACGCGGTGTTCGACGCCACCCTTGTGGCGTCGAACGCACTGGTTCGAACGCATCAACCGCCGTTGGCGCGTTCGGCCGTGCGGACTGGTCACAGTGGTGGTCTGAACCGGTTTCGGAGTGTGGAGAACCGGGCATGCCGGAGCTGCGACAGCGATGTGATCGTGGTCCCACCTGCCCAAAAGGGCAAACCCGATTGCTGCGCGACGGCCCCACTGCGGTCTAGCGTGACTACCGACAGGACCCCAACGGGGTGGTGCTGCGGCGGTTCGGACACCCCGGCCGGCGCATGCGCGCGATCGACAACGCAGCCCGGACAGCACGGCCGCCCGGGGACGTGGGTCGTCGGCGTCAGTGCTGCCCCCGACGAGCGCGAGAGGTTCCCGAATGCCCGACGACGCGACCACCAAACGTACCGTCGCGCTGCGCTACGACGCCGGCGAGCACGAAATGCAGGTCACCGAGTCCACCGAGGGTGCGGCAGGGGTCGACCTGGGCAAGCTGCTGGCCCAGACCGGTTTGGTGACGTTGGATCCGGGATTCGTCAATACGGCGGCCTGCACCTCCGACATCACCTACATCGACGGCGATGCCGGCATCCTTCGCTATCGCGGTTACCCGATCGAGCAGCTCGCGGAGAAGTCGAACTTCATCGAGGTCTCCTACCTGCTGATCTACGGCGAGCTGCCCACCCAGCAGCAGTACGAGGAGTTCGCCGAGCGGATCCGCAGGCACACCCTGCTGCACGAGGATCTCAAGCAGTTCTTCGACGGATTCCCGCGCGACGCGCACCCGATGCCGGTGCTGTCGTCGGCGGTCTCGGCGCTGTCCACCTTCTACCAGGACAGCCTCAACCCCTTCGACCAGAACCAGGTCGAGCTCTCGACCGTCCGGCTGCTGGCCAAGCTGCCGACGATCGCGGCCTACGCCTACAAGAAGTCGGTCGGCCAGCCGTTCCTCTACCCGGACAACTCCCTGGGCCTGGTGGAGAACTTCCTCCGGATGACCTTCGGATTCCCGGCCGAGCCCTACGAGGTCGACCCGGCGCTGACCCGCGCCCTCGACCTGCTGTTCATCCTGCACGCCGACCACGAGCAGAACTGCTCGACCTCGACGGTGCGGATGGTCGGTTCGTCGGAGGCGAACCTGTTCGCCAGCATCTCGGCGGGCATCAACGCCCTGTTCGGCCCGCTGCACGGCGGTGCCAACAGCGCGGTGCTGGAGATGCTGGAGGGCATCCACAGCGGCGGTGACGACGTCGACGCGTTCGTCAACCGCGTCAAGAACAAGGAGCCCGGCGTCCGGCTCATGGGCTTCGGGCACCGGGTCTACAAGAACTACGACCCGCGCGCGGCGATCATCAAGAAGACCGCCGACGAGGTGCTGAGCAAGCTCAACGCGAACGACCCGCTGCTGGAGATCGCGCTGAAGCTGGAGGAGAAGGCGCTCGCCGACGACTACTTCATCGAGCGCAAGCTCTACCCGAACGTCGACTTCTACACCGGCCTGATCTACAAGGCGATGGGCTTCCCGACGAAGTTCTTCACCGTGCTGTTCGCGCTGGGCCGCCTGCCCGGCTGGATCGCGCACTGGCGGGAGATGCTGGAGGACCCGGCCCGCAAGATCAGCAGGCCGCGGCAGGTCTACACGGGTTCGCCCGAGCGCGCGTACACCCCGATCGGCCAGCGCTGAGCAAGACCCCGGCTCGGGGAGGTGCACTGAATCCTTCTCGAAACCGGTTGCGTTCGGGTGCCCGGTGATCGCCAGGCACCCATATGACGGCCCCGGTACCCGGTCCTCGAAGACCGGATTCCGGGGCCGGTTCGCGTTCAGGCCCCGTTGAGCGGAATCCGTCGCGCGAGCACCTTCCGATGGGAGATCCGCCAGCCCCGGTCGGTGCGGATGATCGTGGTGGCCGACCGGGTTGAGCTCGCCCAGCGCGAGCGCGGCGTCCCGGATCGCGGCCAGTCCCTCTAGCGATCCGTGCCCGAGGTCGGAGACGTCGTAGGTGATGTCGGCGGTGAAGGAGCTGTTCGCCGAGCGCGGCCCCGAAGTCGCGATGGACGAGGTGGCGCGTCGGGGCGGGCGTCGGCAACGCCACGCTGTACCGGAACTTCCCAACTCGCGGTGACCTCCTCGTCGCGGCCTACGCCGACGAGGAGGCCGCGCTCTGCGAGTGGGACACCGCGCTGCTCGACGAGCCCTCGGTCGCTGAGGCGCTGTTCGAATGGCTGGACGACTTCGTCGACCACGTCGCGGGCAAGCGAGCCCTGGCGCTGGCGGTGACCGAGGGACCGGACCGCCGTCGCACCGAACTGTTCGACCGCTGGCACGAGTCGATGAGATCGACCGCGGAACACCTGCTGGTCAGGGCCAGGCAAGCCGGTGCGGTCCGGTCCGACCTGGAAGTGCATGACCTGCTCGCGCTCACCAGCGCGGCGGCCGTGGCCGCCTCCGGGGAGGAGCACGCCCGGAAGCTTCTGCGGATTCTGCGCAGCGGTTTCGAGCCGGCTACGCCTTCAGCGCCTCGGCGAGCCTGACCCGAGCGCCGGTCCGCAGCACGGCGTTGCCGTAGATCCGCCCCCCGACCCGCAGCAGCACCCCGATCGCCGCGAGCGTGACCGCAAGAGCGACCGCGATCTCCCACGCCGCGGCCACGCCGAGCGCGGTCCGCATCGGCATCAGCACCGGCGAGAAGCCCGGGACCAGCGACATCACCGCGGCGGCCGAGCTGTCCGGATCGCCCGGCAGCACCGTCACCGCCAGCACGAACGGCACCACCAGCAGCATGATCACCGGCGTCAGCACGCCCTGCAGGTCCTCCTGCCGGGAGACCAGCGAAGCCGCCGCCGCGAGCACTGTCGCGTAGCTGAAGTACCCGAGCACGAACCACGCGACCGTCCAGCACAGCGTCCCGACCAGCGATCCGGTCGGCACGCTCAGGGCCCCGGCCGCCCCGGCGGCGGCCAGCCCGACCCCGGTGATGATCGCGAACTGCAGCAGCCCGGTCAGCCCGATCCCCAGGACCTTGCCGGTCAGCAGCTGCGCCGGGCGGATCGTCGACAGCAGCAGCTCGACCACCCGGCTGGACTTCTCCTCGACCACGCCCTGCGCCACCTGCTGCCCGGTGAAGATCAGGAACATGTACAGCAGGATCCCCGCGGCCATCGCCAGCGCGAGCCGCTGGCCGAGCTGCGGGTCGGCCGGCGCGAGCCCGGTGACCAGCACGTGCGCGCTGTCGACGGCGGCGTGCACGGTCGCCGGGTCCTGCCCGGACTCGGCCAGGTGGGCGTCCAGCGCCTGCCGCTGCACGACGCTGTCCAGCGCGCCCTTGAGCTCGGGGTCGGCCCGCTCCTCGACGATCAGCCGCAGCGAGTCCGGCGCCCCGACCACCAGCGCGTCCAGCTCGCCGTCGCGCACCAGGGCTTCGCCCTCGGCCTGACCGGCGATCTCGCGCGGCTCGACGTCCTGGCCGCGCTCGCCCGCGATCGTCCGCAGCTGCGGCGCGACGGCGGTGGCCTGCCCGACGAACCCGACCCTGGTGCCGGAGCCCCCGACGAACAGCATCGCCGCGACGTAGAGCGCCAGCACCACGATGATCGCGAGCGTGCCGAGGACGAAGGACCGGGTCCGGACGCGGGTCGCGATCTCCCGTCGCGCCACCAGCCACACCGCGCTCATCGAATCCTCTTCCACGTCCTGCCGAAAACGCTCATCGGCTCCCCACCACGTCGCGGAACAGCTCGGCCAGTTCCGGCTGCTGCCGCCGGAACTCCCGCACCGCGCCGGTCGCCAGCGCCGCACGAAGCACGTCCTGGTCGTCGGTGCCGTCGAGCAGTTCCAACGTCGTGCGCCCGGGTTCGGCGGTCAGCACCCGGACCCCGGGAAGGCCGTCGGCCCAGCCCGGGTCGGCGTCCGGGGCGCCCACGACCAGCCGGACCGGCCCTCCCGCGCGCAGCTCGGAGACCGCCCCGCACGCCACCATCCGTCCACTTCGGACGATCCCGACCCGGTCGCAGAGCCGCTGCACCAGGTCCAGCTGGTGGCTGGAGAACACCACCGGCACCCCGGCCGCGCACCGCTCCCGCAGGACCTCGCTCATCACGTCGACGGCGACCGGGTCGAGCCCGGAGAACGGCTCGTCCAGCACCAGCACCTCGGGCTCGTGGACCAGCGCGGCGGCGAGCTGCACGCGCTGCTGGTTGCCGAGGCTGAGCTTCTGCACTTCTTCGTCCCGGCGCGCGGTCAGCCCGAGCCGCTCGATCCACTCAGCGGCCGACCGCGCCGCGCGCTTCCGGGACAGCCCGTGCAGCTCGCCGAGGTACGCGAGCTGGTCGGCGACCTTCATCTTCGGGTAGAGGCCCCGTTCCTCCGGCATGTACCCGATCCGCCGCCGCGTCCGCAGGTCCAGCGGGGCGCCGTTCCAGCGCACCTCGCCGGAGTCGGCGGCCAGCACGCCGAGCGCGATGCGCATCGTCGTGGTCTTGCCCGCCCCGTTGGACCCGACGAAGCCGAACATCTCGCCCGCCCGCACCGAGAACGTCATGTCCGCAAGCGCCACGACCTCGCCGTAGCGCTTGCAGACCCCGTCGACCTCCAGCAACGCAGCTCCCCAGTTCTTCAGGCCCAGACGCCTTCCAGCGCGCGGTCGACGACTTCGGCGACGGCCGGGAGCGCGGCCTCCCGCGCCCGCGGGTCGAGCCCGAGCCGGCTGCGCCGGTCGAGCACGTCGTCGACGTCGAGCGCGCCCTCGTGCCGCACCGCCCACAGCACCTCGGCGGCGGTCAGCCCCGGTGCGACCGGATCGGCGAGGTCGGGGTCGAGTTCCGACAGGGCCGCGACCCGCACCGCCTCGGTACCGTACTTGCCGACCAGCCGCGCCGTGGCCTCGATGTCGGACAACTGATCCCGCCTGGCCGCGCCGACCAGTGCGACGGCGCTGGTCCGGGACGGTCCGGCGGGCATCCCGGACGCCTCGATGGCCGAGTCGACGGCGTCCGCGGCGGCCCTGCGGTAGGTCGTGAGGCCGGAACCGATCACCGTCACGACCCCTTCCGGCGAGGTCTGCACCGCGGGCCGCCGGAACGTCCGGCGCTTCTCCGGAATCGCCCGCAGCCCGGCGAACGACCCCAGCACGTGCTCGCGCCGCAGCGGTTCGCCCAGTACCTCGTTCGCCGAAGCCAGCAGGGTGTCCACATCGGACTCCCGCGTGGAGGTCGAGTCGGGCACCAGCGGCAGCACTTCCTCCTCGGTCGACCCCAGGTACGCGCGCCCGTCCGGCTGGGGCAGCAACATCAGCGGCGGCGCGAAAACCGCCGTCCCCGCCAGCCCCGCCGCATCGGCGTCGATCACCAGGTGCACACCCCGCGCCGCCCGCAGCCGAACCTCCGGCGCGAGCCGCCCGGCCCAAACCCCGGTCGCGTTGACCACCGAGCGAGCCCTGATCCGCAGCGGTGAACCGGAACGCTCGTCCACGGCGTCCACGCCGTCCCGGTCCAGCGACTCGGCCCGGACCCGGGTCAGGATCCGGGCCCCGAAACCCGCCGCGGTGCGGGCGAGCGCGACCACCAGCCGGGCGTCGTCGATCAGCTGCCCGTCGAAGCTCAGCAGCCCGCCCCGCAACCCGGCGCTGCGAAGCCCGGGCACCAGCGCCAGCGCCTCGGCTGCCGGAATTCGTCGTGGCGCGGGCAAAGCCGAGGACGGAGTCCGCGCCGCGCGGCGCAGCGCGTCGCCCGCGCGGAGGGCGGTGGACAGCAGCAGCTCGTTGCCACGGGACACCGAGTCGTGCAGCGGCACGAGCCGCGGCAGCGTGCGGACCAGGTGCGGCGCGGTGCGGGTCATCAGCACGCCGCGCTCGACGGCCTGCTCGCGCGCCGGGCCCAGATCGCCGGTGGTCAGGTCGGTCTGGATCAGCTTGCTCGACCAGCGGGAGGTGCCGCAGGCGAGGTCTTCGGCCTCCACCAGCGCCACCGCCAGCCCGCGGGCGGCGGCGTCGAGCGCGACCCCGGCACCGATCACCCCGCCGCCGACGACCAGCAGGTCCACTTCGGACTCGGCGACCGCGGACAGGTCGTCCGCGCGGCGGGAGGCGTTGAGCGAGGTGGCGCGCAACGATCCGGCGGGCAGCGGTGTGGTGATCAAGGGCCCTCCTGACTGCTCACGACGGTTCCTCCGGGCGCAGCGCGGCGTCGAGCAGGTGCGCCAGCTCGTCGGCGAGCGCCTTCGGGTCGACCCCGCTCGCGGCCGGGCCGGTGGACACGACGAACGACTGCACGGTCATCAGCAGCGCCCGGCTCTGCACGGCGGGATCGGCGCGGCGGATGGAACCGTCGAGGTGGCCCTGCACGAGGTAGTCGCGCAGGAAGTTCTCGGCGGCGAGCTGGGTGCTGCCAAGCTGTTCAACGAGGTAGGGCAGCAGCAGGTCCGCGTCGGTCTCCAGCACCCGCCGCAGCAGCGGCGCCGACTGGAGCAGCCGCACGCAGTGCAGCACGGCCGACACCAGCCGCTGACGCGCGTGCCCGCTGCCCTCGGCCGCGCGCGCGGCGCGCAGGACCTCGCCGAACTCGGCGGTCATCAGGGCGGTGACCAGGGTGCCGACGTCGGGGAACCGGCGGTAGAGCGTCATGCGGCTGACCCGCGCGCGCCGGGCGATCTCGGTGAGCGTACTGCGGCGCACCCCGCGGTCCAGCACGCATTCGCGGGCGGCGGTCAGCAGTTCGGCGTCCCGGATCCGGACCGCCGGTGTTGATCCATGACTTGGTGTTGACCTGTGACGCTCAGCCACCATATGTAACACTGTACTGGTGAGCGAGTTGATCGACCACACGTTGCGAGCAGGTTGGACCCCGTCGGGTGCCGCCGCCGCGCCCCTGTCGACGCGGGCGCTGCGCTGGCTGCGGGATCGCATCGGGACGCCGGAGGAAACGACTCCGGCGGTTCCCGCGTCGCTGCTCGACGTCCCGGAGAGCGCGCTGGCCGAGCAGGCCCGCGCGGACCTGGCGGGAGCGGTCGGCGATCAGCACGTGCTCACCGCGGTCGCCGCGCGGCTCGGCCGAGCGGGCGGGCTGTCCTACAGCGACCTGATCCGCCGCCGCGACGGCGGTGACTTCGCGGTCCCGGACGCGGTCGTGCTCCCGGCCGACGCCGACGAGGTGCAGCGGGTCGTCGACCTGTGCGTCCAGCACGACCTCGCCGTGGTCCCGTTCGGCGGCGGAACCTCGGTGGTCGGCGGTGTCAGCGCCCTGCGCGGGGACAAGAGCGCGGTGATCGCGCTCGACCTGACCAGGCTCAACCGGATGCTCTCGGTCGACCCGGTGTCGCGGATCGCGGTGCTGGAAGCCGGGGTCCGCGCGCCGGAAGCGGAAGCGCTGCTGGCCGGGCACGGCCTGACCCTCGGCCACTTCCCGCAGTCCTACGAGCGCGCGACCATCGGCGGTTTCGCCGCGACCCGCTCGGCCGGGCAGGCGTCGTCCGGCTACGGCCGCTTCGAGAGCATGGTCGACGGCGTGAGGCTGGCGACCCCGGTCGGTGACTGGAAGCTCGGCGTCGCGCCGGCCTCGGCGGCCGGGCCGGATCTGCGGCAGCTGGCGGTCGGCAGCGAGGGCGCGCTCGGCGTGATCACCGAGGTCGCGCTGCGGGTCCGGCCCGCGCCGACGGCGCACCGCTACGAGGCGTGGGTGCTCGACGGCTGGCAGGCGGGCGCGGAGGCGGTGCGAGCCCTGGCGCAGCACCGCGCGCTCGCGGATGTCACGCGGCTGTCCGATGTGGACGAGACCGAGGTGCAGTTCGAGCTGTCCGGCGCCCTCAAGGCGAGGGCGTTGCAGACCTTCCTGCGGGGCAAGGGAATCATCGAGCCCTGCCTGCTGATCCTCGGTTGGGAGGCGCAGTCGTCGGGCGAGCTGAAGCGCCGCCGCGCGGCGACGCTCCGAGGGCTGGACGGGGTCCGCGCGGTGCGGCTGGGCCGCAAGGTCGGCGAGTCCTGGCGGACGCACCGATTTGCTGGACCGCGTCAGCGCGACACCCTGCTGGACCTGGGAATCTGCGTGGAGACGCTGGAAACGGCCGCGCACTGGTCGAAGCTGGGCGACCTGCGCACGGCGGTCCGCTCGGCGGTGGTCCGCGCGATCGGCGCGGACCGCAAGGCGCCGATCGTGATGTGCCACATCTCGCACGCCTACGAAACCGGGGCCTCGCTGTACTTCACCGTGCTGGCCTCCCGGGATCCGGAGGACCCGCTCGGGCAGTGGCAGCGCGCGAAGGCCGCCGCGAGCGAGGCGATCGCCGAGCACGGCACGATCACCCACCACCACGCCGTCGGTACCGACCACCTGCCGTGGCTGACCGGGGAGATCGGCGCCATCGGCATCAGTGTTCTCGCGGCGGCGAAGCGCGCGGTGGACCCGACCGGGATTCTCAATCCCGGCAAGCTGATTCCCGACGCCCGGCAGGGCTGACCCCGCCGGGCGCCGGGGGTGGTCAGCGGTCGTAGTTGCCGTTCTTGAGGGCGGTCAGGAAGTTCTGCCACTGCCGTCCGGTCGTGGTGAAGTACCCGGCCGCGCGGTTCTTGGTGTCGCGCACAGCCGCACCGCCACCGAGACGTCCGACTTCCACGCAGTCGGTGTGCTGGTGGCTGCGGCTGGACTTCCGCCAACCCTTGGGGGGAGTCATGTTGTCTCCTTCTCCGCTACGACGTCGGTGATGAACCCTGCCGAATCCTCCGGGCTCATCGCTACCCGTTCGATATCGTCCCGTGCGGAGACGAATGCTTGCACGTCTGTTTCGTCACGCAAGAAGGCCGATGACCTGTGGTGCTCCAAATGCACCACCGGGCTCGCCTTGCCGAACTCCAACAAGATGAACTGCCCTGCATGTGCGGGCGTCCAACCCGCTGACAACGGGATCACTCGCAGAACGACGTTCTTCCGCTCGCTCATCTCCAGCAGGAACCGAAGCTGATCCTGGAGCACTTCGCCGTCGCCGATCGGTTGGCGCAGGGCTGTCTCCAGCAGGAACGCCGAGTACGCAACGGGAGACCGGTGGCGGGTGATGACGTCGCGACGACCGATTCGCATCGCCACGCGTTTGTCGATCTCCGCGGTGGGGAGGCCCGTCTTCATGATCGCCCGCGCGTAGTCGGCTGTCTGGAGCAGTCCGGGCACGATGCTCGGCGAGACGTTGGTGATCGCGCTCGCGTTCCGCTCGAACTCCAGCAACGCGGCCATCTGGTCGGCTGCGCCGATCTTGCCCACCGACACCCTGTTCGGCGGCTCGGCGGCGGCTTCCCTGGTCAGCTTCATCAACCGTTCGCGGGAACGGCCGTTGATCCCAAGCACGGCGCACACCGCCGCGATCGACTCGGTCGACGGCACCCGCTCGCCGCGTTCCCAGCGCACGACCACCGAATGCGAGACGTCCAGTATTCGGGCGAGTTTCCGCAGTGTGAGGCCGGATTCGATGCGCGCGTTCCGCAACTCCGATCCGAGAACGTAGGCGAGTGGTGCCGGAGTGGTCTCATTCATGCACCACACCCTAAACCGATCACGCATTGGTGTGGCTCACTCAAATGAAGGATTGTTTTGCGGTTTCGGGACCAACATGATTTGGTTCCGAGACCGTAGGAACTGGCTGTTTTCAGCTGAGAGGATAGGCCATGCCGACCACGCGCAAGTCGTCCGGTCGCCATTTCTGGCTGCCGGTGCCGGACTCCGGCGGACCCGGCGGCACCCGCCACGCGTTCCGCGGCCCCCGCTGGGACGGCAGCGCGACCGACACCGCCGTGTGCGGCGAGGAGGCCGCACTGGCCCAACCATCCGAAATGGACTGGTGCACCTTCCCGACCTGCCGAGCCTGCACCGAGACCCTGAAAGCCGAACCATGACCCGCCCACCCGTGCCCCGCTTGTCCGGCCCCCACCCGCCCGAGCCCCACCTGTCGGAGCCCCGCCTGTCCGAGATCCACTCGCCCGTGCCTCGCCCGCCCGAGATCCACTCGCCTGTGCCTCGCCCGCCCGAGACCCGCCGACCCGAGCCCCGCTCGCCCGTGCCTCGCCAGTCCGAGATCCGCCAGTCCGTGCCCCGTCGACCCGAGCCTCGCTCGCCCGAGATCCGCCTGTCCGTGCCCCGCCTGTCCGTGCCCCGCCTGTCCGTGCCCCGCCTGTCCGCGCCCCGCTCGTCCGCGCCTCGCCCGCCCGAGACCCACTCGCCCGACCTGACCTGGCCCGACGGCACCCCGGTCGACCCCGATCCGGACGGCCTCGCCCCCGAGGACCAGGCGTGGCTGGTGAACGCGGTGACCCCGTGGTCCCTGCCGAGCCAAGAGATGGCGAACCGCATCATCGAACGCGTCCGAGCCCTCTAGCCCCGCGCTTCTTGCCCCTGGCCCGGCAAGTCTCGGCCCCGCATGTCCTGCCCCCGCAAGTCCTGCCCCCGCAAGTCCCGGCCCGGCAAGTCCTGGCCCCCAAGTCCCGGTCCGGCGCCGGGAACCTCCCCCTCGCTCGGCGCCGAACCGCACGGCCGGGAGGCGCAGCGCCCCCCGGCGCGCCTCCCGGCCGTACCCAGCAAGCTAAGCCGCATCCGACGAGCCCGGCCGCAGCCTAAAAGCCCGGCCCCACCCCAAAAGCCCGCCCCAGCCCCCCAAACCCTCAGCCCACCGGCCAGTTCAACTCGGTCCGCAGCGTCCCCGGATCCACGTCCGGACCGGGCTCGGTCAGGTACACCTCCCAGAACACCGACCCCGGCGTCAGCCCCTGCTCACCGATCCACGTCCCCAACCGCTCCCACGAAGTCCCCAGCCCGTCGAAAGCCCCCTCGTGCACGAGCCGCGCGACCCGCCCCGACGGCAGCGACCCCGCCACCACGTCACCGGTCGGCTCCACCGGCCGCCCGGTCGGAAAACCCACCTCCAACTCCGCGGTCTCGCCGGGAATCCCGTGGTAGAGCCCGAAAGCCGGCCCGGTCGGCGCCAACGACTGGGCGGCCAGCGTCCGTCCGATTTCCTGGAATGACCGGTCGTAGAAGTCCGCGATCTCGCTCATCCGCACGGTGCCGCGGATGACGGCGGTCGTGGTCGCGTCGGTGGTGGTCAGTTCCGGTTCCGCCATGTCTGCCTCCCCAAATCGGTGGATCCGACCGTAACGAGAATCCCCGTCAACGCAGGCCAGATATAGGACATGATCAGACCTACATGACCTCTAAGCTCCGGAACATCCGAGAACGAGAGAGGCCGACCATGACCCAGACCCTCAGCCGTGAGCGCACCGACCTGCTGGATTCGCTCGCCAACCAGTGGCACAACCTGCTCATCACCATGCGCGGCCTCACCGACGAGCAGGCGGCCACCCGCAGCACGGTCAGCGAGCTGACCCTCGGCGGAATCCTCAACCACCTCATCAACTGCGAGCGCGGCTGGACGCGCCTCATGCTCGAAGGCGGCGACTGGCCCGAAGGAATGCTCGACCCGGACCAGTACCGGATGCCGGAGGGCGCGACTCTGGACGGTCTGCTCGCCGAGTACGCCGAAGTAAACCGGGCCA
Source organism: Saccharopolyspora taberi (assembly GCF_039534165.1). Lineage (NCBI taxonomy): Bacteria > Bacillati > Actinomycetota > Actinomycetes > Pseudonocardiales > Pseudonocardiaceae > Saccharopolyspora > Saccharopolyspora taberi. The sequence continues at coordinate 39,022 of NZ_BAAAUX010000010.1, forward strand.
CCGCCGATGCCGTGACAACGGTCGATCTCGACAAGGAAATCGCGCTTCCGCGCGCCCCGTGGTCCCCGCCCGAGACCATTTACTGGTCGGCCCGGCGCATCATCCAGCACATTCTCAAGGAAATCGCCCAGCATTCCGGTCACGCCGACATCATCCGCGAATACCTGGACGGCGCGAACACCACGATGCAAATGGGCGCCTAGGAAACCACGAAAGTCCGGTGGCGGCTTCTGACCGAACCGCCACCGGACTTCATTCACCGGATCAGCCGTAGCTTGATCTCGGGCAGCTGCTCCTTGCCCTCGGTGTTGTTGAACGCGCAGCCGGTCGGGCCCATAACGCCGACCGTGCCGCCGCAGGGCAGTCGGTCGCGCCACTCGCGCATGTCGTTGTAGTAGCCCGCCTGGTCCGACGGCCACGTCACCGCTGCGCGGCCACCGCGACCGCCACCAAACCTCTGATTCGCACTTCGTCCCGGCGACTGAGGTCTTTAGTCGCGGGCGGGGTGGAACTTTCGTCGACTACCAGTTGTCCGAACTGACCAGGACCCACCGAGCCCCGGGGTCCGGCACTCCCGCGCACGGGGCCTTCGTCGGTTAGTAGCCCGTCAGCTCCGAGCACACCTCGTCCGCGGTGAGGTTGTGCAGGGACGCGCAGGCGGTGTGGGTCGCCACGACCCCGGTCCGCCGGCAGAGCTGCTGGTGCTGGCCGTCAGGCGTGAAGCCGCGCGACGCCAGGTGCTCCCGCATCACTTCGTGGGCGCGGTCGCCGGTCGCGAACAGGTACCGGGAGCAGCCACCGGAGCCGCAGCCGCCGTATCCGGCCATTGTCCTGATCTTGCCGAGGGGCGTCCTGATCTTTCGTGAAATGCGGTCAGGGCGACCGGCCTGCCGGTCTCGGCTCTCTGCAAGCGGGCGCGAGCGGACGGCGCCGCTGCCGTCGGAACCGAACACCTGCTGCACGGCATGCTCGCCGAGGGCACCAACCTCCCCCTGCACGTCCTGCGCACCGTGGAGATCGAGCCGGACCAGGTCCGGCGAGCGTTGGAGACCGCTCCCGCCGAACCCGCCCGCGACGCAGTTCAGCGGCCCGGCCGCCAACGCGCTGGAGCTGACCGTCACCGAAGCGCTTTCGCCGGGCCACAACTACGTCGGCTGCGAGCACCTGCTGCTCGGCCTGGCAGGCGAACCCGACGGAACCGCCGGGCAGGTCCTGCGCGAACTGGGCGCGGATCAGCGGTCGGTCCGACGCGCCGTCGTGGCCGCGCTCAGCGGTTACGTCGACCTGCGCACCCAGACCAGCGGCCAGCAGGACCCGGCGGCGGCGATCGCCGCGGTCGTCAAGCGGGAACTAGCGCCGGTCCCAGAGCGGATCGAGCACGACTAGGACCTCGGCTTGTTCCGACGTTGCATCAGCGATCCCGCCGACCAGCGGGTCTTGTCCAGGGACTGCCGAAGCTGCATGTAGGAGTCGTGGAGCGCGCGGCGCGACTGCTCGGGCGTCACGGGAGGCGCGGACCGGTCCGGCTCGGGCAGGTTCGTGACCTCCAGCCACCGCTCGTCCCACAGTTGCTCCAAGGCGACGTTCCAGCGGCCCTGGATCTCCTTGACCAGCTTCTCGTGCTCCTCGTCGGCCTGCTGCTTGCGCGTTTCCCCCGCGGCGACGGACTTCTCCAGCTCCGCCGCCTTCTCCCGCTCGTGGCGGCGCATCCGCTGCGCGGCGGCGGTCGCGGTGGCCGCGATCTCCTTGTACCGGACGGCGGCCGGGACGTGTTCGGTCACGCGGCACCTCCCGCGGTCGCGCCGTCGAGGTCGAACGGCAGCACGACCTCCGGCTGGGAATGGGTGGAGCGGTCGAAGAACAGCCCGCGCCGGGCGCGTGGCGACCAGTTGACGACCTGCCCGGCGGCGAAGGTCAGCAGCTCCTGGCCGTGCACGTCGAACGCGACCCACGCGCCGATGTCGTCCACCGGGCCCATCCCGAGGGTGTTCTTGACCCGCTGCGCGCTGCGCCACCAGCCGATGACGTGGACGTGCGATTCCGGGCCCTGCTTGAGGATTTTGCGCAGGTGGTCCAGCGCGCTGATCCGGGTCGTCGGATCCTTGCGCTCCAGCGCGGTCTGCGCGGCGTCGGCGGCGTAGAGCACGAGCACGTGCGGCACCGAGTCCGAGGTCGAACCGTCGAGCTTCTCCGCCAGCGTGGTCACCGCCGCCTCGATGCCGTCCATGCCGACCAGCTCCGCCTCGTGGCCCTCGTCGTGCAGAGCAGCGAGCAGCGCCCGCACGTCGTCGTCGGCGTCGTCGACCAGACCGGCGATCGTGAACCGGATCCCGCCCGGCCGGTGCTGGCGGGCCAGCGACAGCGCCGCCGCGCCCAGCACGCTCGCCGCGTCGATCCGCACCGAGCCGATCACCGCGATGTTGCGGCCGGGGGAGCGGGCGAGCTCCACCGCCGCGGCCGTGCCGTCGACGTCGATGACCTGCCCGAGCAGCGCCCTCGGCGGCTGCTCCGACGGCTCCAGCCGCCGGAAGTCCTCCAGCGCCGCGAGCGCGGGCAGGTGCGAACCGTCGAACAGCCGCGGCGGCGCGGACTGCGGATCACGCCGCTCCCACAGGCGTTGCTGCAGATCGTCGAAGGTGTGCTTGGCGGTGGCGTCCGGGATGCGCGCGATCTCGTTGCCGTGCTTGACACCCGACTCGTGGTTGATCACCGCGTGCCAGCGGGGCAGCTCCATCGCCGCGGTGTTCTGCTCGACCAGCACCCGCCGCGCCTTCGGCAGCGCGATCCGCAGGATGAACTGCTCGAAGATCGCCGGCTTGCCCCAGAACGCCTCGATCCCGGACACGTCCTGGCTGGCCAGCACCAGGTGGATGCCCTGCGACCGCCCGCGCCGCGCCACGTCCTCCAGCAGCGTGGTCGCCTGCGCCGACACCGTGTCGCGCTCGGCGAACAGGTACTGGAACTCGTCGATCACCGCGACGATCCGCGGCCACCGGCCGTCCGGGTCCTCGGCGCGCAGCTCTTCGAGCTTGGTGACCTCGTGCTCCTTGGCCGCGTCCGCCCGCCGCCGCATCTCCGCGGACAGGAACCGCAGCAGCGCCAGCCCGAACTCGCGGTCGGCGTTGACGTTGACCCCGACCAGCTGCGCGTGCGGCAGCCAGCTCGGATCCCGCCTGCCCGGCGTGAACTGGGCGAAGGACACGCCCTCCTTGAAGTCCAGCAGGTACAGCTCCAGCTCGTCCGGCGAGTACCGCGAGGCCATCCCGGCGAGCATCCCGTACAGGAAGTTCGTCTTGCCCGACCCGCTCGGCCCGCCGATCAGCGTGTGCGGGCTGGCATCGCCCAGCGTCACCCACACCGGCTCGCCCTCGGCGAACCCGACCGGCGCCTGCAACCCGGACATCGAGCGCTGCGTCCACAGCTGCTCGGGAACCAGGTCGTCGAAGGTCCGCACCCGCGCGCGGCGGGCGAGGAACGACTCCGCGATGGCCGAACACGCCTTGGTGACGGCGTTTCCGGGCGGCGAGTCGTCGAGGTGCACCAGCGCCTCGGGCCCGGTCATGCTGGTGCGCGCGGTTTCGGCGTCGAGGACCGAGACCGACTCGATGGCGCTGTTGACCGTCAGCGGCAGCTCGACGATCACGAGCTGGATGCCGCAGGCCAGCCCGTTGCGCGCGATGCGCTGGAGCTGTTGCTGCTGCTCCTCGCGCAGCGGCTCGCCGTCGCCGAACAGCACCGCGATCCGCCACGGCTCGGTGCGGTGACCGGTCTCGGCGGCCAGCGCCCGCAACGAGGTGTGCCCGCCCATCAACGCGCCGGTGTGGATCCGGCGGATGTGGTCCGACAGCGCCTCCAGCATCTCGTCCAGCCGCGTCGGGTCGTGCGCGGTGAGCAGCCCGGCCCTGGTCAGCGGGTAGAGGCCGGGCAGCGTGCTGGTGAGCTGGGCGACGTCCCAGATGTGCACCCGGACCAGGCCGGGCTGGAAGTGGCTGAGCACCCGCAGCAGCAGGTTCTGCACCAGCACCTCGGCCGCCTCCCGGGTGTCCGGGCGGGTGGTGATCCGCAGGTGCGCCTCGTCGAGCAGCGGGAGCGCGGCCGGGAACGGTTGCGGTGCGGGGGAATCCGGCACCACGGCGGTGCCGATCCGCCACAGCTCCGGCGCGGGCGCGGTGGCGTCGGCGGTGCCGACCTCGCCGAGCCAGTCCGGCCAGGGCAGGCCGGCGGTGCCGGGCGCGGCGGCGGTGACCAGGTCGGTCAGGGCGGAGGGGCCGCCCGCGGTCCAGTCCGCGTAGACCTCGTCGCGTTCGCGCAGCGCGTCGGCGAGCGCGGCGTCGAAGGCGGGACTGGGCGTTGCGTCGAACTGCCCCGGATCCCGCGCGGCCTCGGCGGCCCCGGCCTGCGCGATCCGCAGCGCGAACCGCTCCCGCTCGATGTCGGCGTGGATCCGGTCGCGCTCGTTCTCGGCGGCGCCCAGTGCGGTGGCGACGTCGGCGCTCAGGCGGGTGTAGGCCGCTTCGATCCGAGCCCGGCGCTCGTTACGTTTACGCACACCCCACCTCGGTACCTGAGTTACTGACCGTGAGCAAACTACCACTCAGCAGCAGGTGGAACCGAAGGCCAGTGAGCGGAATTCACGTGACGCCACGCTCACTTCGCGCAGCTACAGCTGGGTGACGAAACCACGCAACGTGTCGACCGCGTGGTCCACCAGCCCCTGCGTGCGCTCGATCTGGTCGTCGGCCCGGCGCAGCCCCGGCGGCACGACTGTCTCCGGGTGTTCCGGATCGAGCCCGGCCAGCGCGGACTGCGCCTCTGCCAACGACTTCCGGCTCTGCACCAGCTGGCCGCGCACCTGGTCGAGGCGCTCCTCCACCTGGCGCAGCGCCTCGACGAGTTCACCCAGCGCGGACACCGGTTACAGCCGCCCCGCGTAGCCCTCGGCGGAGGTGATGCTCGCGTTGATCGTGCCCTGCACGCCCGCGAGGCTCTGCGCGGCCTCGGCGAGCATGCCGGTGGCGTGCGCGATCTCCTCCTGGCTGCTGCCCTGGGTGGCGGCCGCGAGGGCCTGCTGGGCTTCTTCCAGGGCGAGAGTGGCCTGTTGCAGGGCGGCGATGCTCTCCGACGCCTTCTGGTTCGCCAGCGCGATGCCCGCGCGAACCTCTTCCACGCCTGCCATCGGTTAGTGGCCCTCCGGGTGCACATGTTGGGGAAGAACTGCGGTAGCGGTGCCCAAGTTAGCGCCCACCCCGAGGTGCCCCGCACCCAGGTCCGCAACGTTGGCGATGCCTCGGGCTTCCGGGCATGTAGCCTCGGGTTTCCCGACATGTAGCCTGGGTTTTCCCGACATGTGAACGCGAATCTATCTGTCCACTGTGGTGTGTGCGGCGGACACCTCGATCGCCGCGATGCCCGACGGCGGGGTCGGCGCCGCCGACCAGCGCGCGGTCGCGCGCGGGCCGTCGACCCGCATCCGGGACCAGCCGTTGCCGCCCAGCACGGCCATCGCGTTGGTGACGATCTCGGGCGGTTCGCCGAGGGCCGGACCGAGGTCCAGCGCCACCCGCACCATCGGCGGCCGTTCCGACCAGTCGACGATCACCGCGTTGCGGGACAGCCTGCTGGCCAGCGCCCGGGCCGGCCACTCCGCGCCCGCCCGGCGCTCGGTGACGACGTCGACCAGCAGCGCCAGCCGCGGACGCGGCCTGCCGTGCTCGTCGAGCTCGCCGGGTCCGGGGTCGGGCTCGGGAACCGGCTCGTCGGGGTCGTCGAGCGGGTCGAAGGGGTCGAACCCGGTCAGCCCGCCGCTCCACGCCTCCACCAGCACCCGCTCGCCGCCGTCGACGAGTTCGCCGACCAGGTCGGGGTTGTCGACCACGGTCCAGGCGGTCGGGGGCTCGCAGGAGACCCGGTGCCGGGCGTAGTCCGGGCCGAGCTCGCGCAGGAAGTTGCGCACCGCCCTGGACAGCGCACCGGGCCCGGTGTCGGGCGCGCCGCTGCTGCGGCTGATGGTCACCGACCAGCAGCCGGGCTCCTCGTCGGAGCAGTCGCCGGACTCCACGATCCGGCCGCCGAACCGCTGCACGAAACCGCGGCAGGCATGGCGCGCGGAACGCTCGTCGTCGGCGCCGACGACGACGGTGACCAGAAGTTCGAGCTCGTTGTTCTCAGGCATCGCGGGAGGATTCTCCCGCATGCGCGGTGCCGGGAACAGATCATGAGCGCCCGATCACGAGCGCGCGGTCGCCTCTGCAGCGCCACCTCAGCGGGGCTTTGCTGCGGGTGCCGGTTCGGCTGGGTCTTGCGGCGGGGTGCCGGGTCGGCTGGGTCTTGCGGTGCTCGCCGGGGTCGGTCGGGCTTTGCGGTGCCTGCCGCCCAGTCGGCCTCGCGCCGCCTGCCGGTTCGGCCGAACTTTCCGGCGCGCGCTGGGTCACCGAGCCTTTTGCCGCCCCGCCGCCCCAGCCGAGCCCCGCACCGCCGCCTCAGTCGGCCTTGCGGTGCCGTCCGGTCGTCCGCTCGGTCACGTCGGACTCGGGCAGCTCCTCGACCGGGGACTCGGCCCCCGCCTCGATGTCGTAGGAGTCGGTCGTCGCCTCGATGCCGTAGTGCGCGAACAGGTCGCGCCCCTCCTCGTCGGAGAGGTGGCCGTGCTCGGCCTCCACCCGCGGCGCGCCGCGCACGAGATCCTTGGTGACGTCCACGTTGATCCCGTCATCGCGGTTGGAGGCACCGGTCAGCGGGACGAACGTCTCCCGCATCCCGAGGAAACCGCTGCGGACGGTGACCCACTCCGGCTGGTGGGTGGTGTCGTGCACGTAGACGTTCCCGACGCGGCCGATCCTGGACCCGCTGCGGTCGAAGACCGCGCTGCCGATCAGATCCTGCGCACGCTCGACATCCATGGCCAACCCCCTCGCTGCTCGCGCACGGATACCCGGTTGCGCCGGGGGAGACGACCGCTCCGGCGGGCACCGGTCGTCCAACGCTGCACGCGAGGTCAGGGCGCTGCAACCGGGTACGCGACAACCATCACTCGTACGGGTGGCCACCACGATCGTCGATCACGATCAGCAAGCAGCAGCGGCTATTAACAATCAGGTGTTGAGCTCCCGCCCGACGAAGGTCAGCACGTCGCCGAGGACCTCGGCCCGGTTGGTCTCGTTGAACAGCTCGTGCCTGCCGCCGGGGTAGACGTGTTCGTGGAACTCGAACCCGCGGACCCGGTCGATGCCGGTCCGGGTGTCGGCCTCCGGGACCAGCTCGTCGTCCTCGCCGTGCACCCACAGCGTCGGGACCCGCAGCGTGACGCCCTCGTTGATCGCGGTCAGGCAGCGGTCGATGGCCGCCAGCGTCGGGCGCTTGAACGCGCCGTGCCACACAAGCGGGTCGTCGACGTAGTCGCGGCCGACCTGCGGGTCGCGGGAGAGCGTCGACGGGTCGATCGGGGTGTCCGGGATCTCCTCGGCCTCCAGCAGGTCCAGCACGTGCCAGGTGCCCAGGACCGGGGCCGACAGCACCACCGCGGAAAGCGAGTCCTGGTGCTTCTGCGCGTGCCGGACGGCGAACATGCCGCCCAGTGAGTGGCCGATGAGCACGACCGGCAGGTCCGGGTGCTCGGCGGAGATCGTCCGCCGGACCGCCTCCAGGTCCTCGACGACGGTGTCCGCGTCGCTGAACAGCACCCGTTCGCCCGGGGACTTGCCGTGCCCGACGTGATCGGGTGCGCAGACGAGGGCCTGGGCGCCGACCAGCTGCTCGGCGACCCACTGGTAGCGCCCGGAGTGCTCGCCGTAGCCGTGCGACAGCAGCGCGATCCACCGCGGGTTGCCCGCCGACCAGGTGCGCACCGCGAGGGTGCCGCTGGGGACGGTGACTTCTCGTTCGGTCGGCTCGATCATGGGGCCAGTCTGGATGTTGGAAACCGGTTTGGGTAGCCGACCCCCGGCATGCGCCCGGCGGAGTGCCGGGCGCGCATCGCTCGGGTCAGGAGTGGTAGGCGCTGCCGCTGATGGTGCCGAAGCCGCAGACCGCGCCGAGGTCCCAGGTGGCGCTGAGCGCGTCGGTCTCGTCGGGCGGGATGACGTCGAGGCGCACCGGCGTCGGCTCGCACTGCCCGGTCTCCGGCTCGCCCTCGTGCGGGATCACGCTCCAGTGCAGCGTCGCGCTGGCCGATCCGCCCGGGGCCAGCCTGACCAGCGCCGGGCCCGGGTTCGGGGTGCGTTCGACCTTGGTCGGCAGCGGGCTGCCGTCGGCCCCGATCAGCTGCATCCCGCCGTAGCCGTAGATGTTGCAGGTCTCGCCGCTGGTGTTGGTCAGCACCAGCTCCGCGTAGCGCTGCCCGGCGCCGGAGTCGCTGGGCTGGACGCTGCCGGAGAGCATCGAGGTGTGGCACCGTTCCGAGCCGGCCGGCTTCGGCGCGGGCTTGCTGCCGGTCGGCCTGGCCGACGTGGCCGGTTCGGCGGCTTCCGACGTGCCGGTTTGGGCTTGCGTGGGTTGCGCTTCCTCGGAAGCGGCTGCCGACGGCGAAGTGCCGCCCTGCGCGTTCGGCACCGTCGCGCCGAGTCGTTGGTCCTGTCCACAGCTGCTGAGCAGCACCGCGGCCAGCGCCACTCCGGTCACCTGGACCGCTCGCAGGCCGAGGTTCCCCCGTCGTCGAAGAGCCACGATGACCACCTCCCAATCCCCGCCGCGGTGGCGGGAGCCGATCCCCGCCGCGTTGGGCGGGAGCGTCAGGTTCTGCCGTTCTGATCGGAAGACGCCCGGTGCGGCAGCGGGTTGCCTGATCCGCCGATGATCCTTTTCGGCAGCTGCGAAACATGTCCGCGGTTATCGCTATTCATTCTCGCGTATGGGTGGCGCCGGTTGCGCTAACGTATGAGTCGGGAACGTTGAGTGACCAACACCTGTTATTCCACCTCTATTTTCCACTTGTGTCGACCAATCGGGTGGGGATCTTGACCTGATCGGCGGCCACACCTGATCACTGATGTTCGATAGGTTGGCGAGCAGGGGAAGTCGGCAATTCAGGGGGTTGGCTATGGCAAGCATTCCCGGCATCGACGTCGCGAAATACCAAGGGGAGCCGGACTGGGCCGCGGTGCGCGGAGCCGGATACGCGTTCACCTACATCAAGGCCACGGAGGGTGTCGGGTACGTGAGCCCGACCCTCGACGCGCAGCTCGCCGGGGCGCGCGGGGCGGGCCTGGTCACGGGGCTGTACCACTTCGCGCGGCCGGACACGAACTCACCGCAGCAGGACGCGGCCGACTTCGCGGCCCAGCTGGCGCGGCTGAACTCCAGCGCGGCGGGCAACCTGCCGCCGTGCCTGGACATCGAGACGGAGGGCCCGGACCTCGCGGCCTGGGTGAAGGGCTTCATCGATGCGCTCCGCGGCCACACCGGCCGCCACGAGCTCGTGGTCTACGCCTCCACCTCCTGGTTCGCCGACAAGCTGGGCACGGATTCGTGGGTCGACCCCGGGGTCTTCCTGTGGGTGGCGCACTACGGCCGCCCGCCGGGCCAGCCCGGCTACCTGACCGACCGGGTCGCGATCCACCAGCACGCCTCCGACGGCCAGGTCCCGGGCGTCGCGGGCAACACGGACCTCAACGTCTCGCTGGTGGAGCTGCCGGTGCTGACCGGAGCGGGCGCTCCGCCGCCGCCCCCGCCGCCACCGCCGCAGGGCGAGACCTACGTGGTCCAGCCCGGCGACACCCTGTCCGGCATCGGCTCCCGCCTCGGCGTCGACTGGCGCGAGATCGCCAGGGTCAACGGCATCGCCGACCCGAACCTGATCTACGTCGGCCAGGTGCTCCGCATCCCGCGCTGAGCCCGCTTCGCGCTACCGCCCCGGCTTGGGTCAGGCCGGGGCGGTGTTGTGTCGGGGCGCGGTGGCCGGGCGATCGGCGTTGTTTCGGGGCTGGTGGTCACGTGGCTGGCGGTTGGTGGCCGTGCCGGTTGTTGGCGGGTGGTCAAGTGGTTGGCGACGGTGGTCGCGCCGGTTGGTGGCTGGTGGTCAGGTGGTTGGCGACGGGTGGCCGCGGCGGTCGGCGGCCGGTGGTCAGGTGGCTGGCGGCGGGTGGTCGCGCCCGGTTGGCGGCTGGTGATCAGGCGGTTGGCGACGGATGGTCGCGCCGGTCGGTGGCTGGTGGTCAGGCGGTTGGCGGCTGGTGGCCGCGGCGGTCGGCGGCGGGTGGTCAGGCTTGCGCTGGTGGTCGCGACGGTCGGCGGCCGGGGGTCAGGCGGGCGACAGCTGGGTGGTCAGGTGGCCAGCAGCGGTCAGATGCCGCCGATCAGCGGCCGGTTTCCGGTGGCCGGACCTGGCGGATCTGCCGCCCGCACCGCCGGTGCTCAGGGTGGCGGAGCTGCGGTTCGCGACTGGTGGTCACGCGATCGGCGACCGGGCGAGGGCGGCGCCGAGGCCGTAGGCCACGCCCATCACGCCCAGCTCGAACGCCGCCCACGTCAGCAGGGCGGTGCGCTGGTGGCGCGCGATCCGCGGCAGCAGCCGGAAGCGGATGCGCGCGGCGAGTACCGCGAGCACGGCCAGGCAGCCGACCTTCACCAGGACGAGCTGGCCGTAACCGCTGGTGACAAGTCCGGCGAGTCCGACGTCCGGGGTGCTGTACAGGGCGATCAGCCCGTTGAACAGGCCGGTGAGCCCGACGACGCCGACCGCCGCGGTCGCCAGCGCCGACAGCCTGGGCAGCGCCTCGGCCAGCAGTCCGCGACGCGGCGCGACGAACAGCACGACCGCGCCCAGGCCGCCGACCCACAGTGCGGCGGCGACCACATGGAGCTCGACCGAGAGCATGCTGAACTCGTGGTACTCCCAGTCCGTGGCGTGCCCGGTCAGCGGCATCGGCAGGACGCCGATGAGCGCGACGATCGTGCGGAGCTCGGCCGGAACGGCCTCGCCGAACCGCACCGCCGCGATCCCGAGGCCCGCGCTGACCAGCGCGATGCCCGCCGTGACCAGCAGTCCGAGCCCGGCCGGGACGCCGACGGCGTAGGAGAGCAGGAAGTCGGTGGTCAGCGCGCGCCCGGAGGACAGCTCCGAAGCCTGGAGCAGCAGGGACAGCAGCGCGCAGCACATCCAGGCCAGCGCCGCGACGACGGTGAGCCTGCGGGTCAGCGAGAGGATCGGTTCGGTCTGCTTCGAGCGGGCCGTCCCGAGCAGCTTCGGCAGCAGGTTTAGGCCGATGACGCCGACCGCACCCAGGTCCAGCAGCACCCGCAGCACCGGCAGTCCGAAGCGCACCGCGTGCTCTGGGACCGGCAGTCCCGGTACGACGCCCGTTCCCACGTAGACCGTTGCGACCAGCGCCGCGAGCACCGCAGCGAGCAGCGGGCCGATCGCGGCGGCGCGGCGCGCCACGCGGGACTCGGTGAGCTCGGACGCGGTGTTCGCGGGGTCGGGGTCTACGGCCATCGGCTCATCGTCTCACCCAGGTCAGCGGGCCGAGTACCGCTCGACAGGGCGGTCTTGATCACGAACGGTGATCGAATTGATCCGATGCGCGAAGGCGCCGCCCCCGGGTTTCGCCGGGCCGCTGCGGGGTTTCGGCGAGCGCCGGGGTGTTTCGCCGGGCGCCGGGCGTATCGCGGGCGCCGGGCGTTTCGCTGGGCGCGGGGCGTTTCGCCGGGTGTCGGTTGGATCACCGTTTCCGCAATCCGCACAGTTGATCTTCATTGCGGTGAATAACGTGGTGAGGTGCCGTCTTTCCGATCGATCAACCAGATGCGAGCAGGCCGGGCCCGCGCCCCGGCCGCTGCCGCCGTGGCTGTCGGAAGTGCTGCTGACAAAGTCCTCAGGGTCGTTGTTCTAGAGTCGGCGGCGTGGATCCGGCGGGTGGCGCGGAAGGACGCGCGGGAGGTGTCGACGCCGTGCCCTGTTCGGATCACGGAGTAACGATTTCCAATCATTTTCGATGCGGGTTTCCCGGGGATTCCGCGCCCGGCCGACTTTCGTTCACCGCGCCGGGCCGTGCTTATCGACCGATGGTTTCCCGGGCATGCACAATTCCCCGTACCGCACCGGCTCCCCGTACCGCACCGGTTGTTATGCGTGGTGCCGACGAGGTGTGTCGGGGACGTCCTGCGGGTTACCCGTATGAGTGCGGAAGTGGCGGGCGACCGTGTGCACCCAGGAGGAACGATCTTCGGCTGGCCAGGCGGCGGAGGGACGGCAACCCTGAGGGGAACCAGGGGGTTCAGGGTGCCAACCTGGAACGCCTCAGGGAGAAATTGGGGTACTACCCCGGATGTGAGCGGTCCGATGAGACGCGAGATTGAACGGCACGGACGGGCGGTGCCCCCGGCGCCGGTCGACAGGGGTCGAACAGCCCGTGCGACGTTGCTCGCAGGTGTGCTCGGATGGGGGGCGTGTCGTGAGACTCGCACTAGTGTGTTCGAAAGTCGAACCGTTCTGTTGCCTGGTGAAGAGGACTGACGCCGCGTTGCTGCCGCACTCGAACGACCCGGTGGAGCGTGGTCCGCGATGACCACGCTGGCGGTGCTGCTCGCCGCGTTGGGTGCCGTCGGTTACGCGGTGGGCGCTCGGACCCAGCACGCAGCCGTCCACGACACGATCGGCGACAGCGGGCTCGGGCTCCGCAGCCAGCTGCGGCTGCTCAGGAACACCCGCTGGCTGCTCGGTGCGCTGGCCCTGGGGACGGGCGCCGTGCTGCACGCCTGCGCCCTCGGGCTCGCCCCGCTGACCGTGGTGCAGCCGATCGGCGTGCTCGCGCTGCCGATCACGGTCCTGCTCAACGCCCGGGAACACGGCATCAAGCTCCGCACCCTGGACCCGACCGTCGTGTTCGCGGTGGTCGCGAGCACGGTCGGGGTGGGCGCGTTCGTGGTGCTCGCCGCCGGGAGCGCGCAGCCGACCCCGGTGGCACCCGACGACCAGCTGCTCGCGACCCAGCTGGTCGCCGGCGCGGTGCTCGCGCTCGGCGTCTTCGCCATGATGAGCCGCTCGAAGGTCCGGTGCGTGCTGTACGCGGCGGGCTGCGCGGTCGCCTATGGCTACGTGTCGCTGCTCATGCGCGCGGTGGTGCAGCAGGTCGGCACCACCGACCTGCTGTCGCTGAACCTGTTGCCGCTGTTCGGCGTCGGCATCGCGATGATCGTGGGCGGTTGGTTGTTGCAGCACGGCTACGCGAGCGGCCCTCCTGATCTGGTCGTGGCCTGCCTGACGGTGATCGACCCGATCGTCGCCGTGGGGCTGGGCATCGGTCTGCTGGGCGAGGCCGACCGGGTCGGGACCTGGACCGCCGTCGGCGAGGTCCTGTGCGCGGCGGTGGCCTGCGCCGGGGTCTTCGCGCTCGCGAGGTTCCACCCGGAGACCCAAGATCGACGGGTGCCCACCACTGTGACCGGCAGCAGTGATCTTGCCGGACCGAGTTCGACAGATCGTCCTGACGGGAGTACCTCTTGACTTCGCAACCGTCCAGCAGGCATCCGCTCCGGATCGTGATCGGGGCCGTGATGTACCCCCCCGACGTCAGCGGGGCCGGGAACTTCGGACACCGCCTCGCAACGGGGTTGGCGCGCCGTGGCCACGACGTGCACGTGATCTGCCACGCGCAGGACCGCCACTCCGTGACCGTGGTGGAGGACGGCGTGACGGTGCACCGGGTCGGTTCCTACGGCAACCCCGCGCACCCCACCTTCCGGATCAACGCGCCCTGGCAGGCCTCGGCCGCCGCGGAGAAGCTGCTGTCGGAGATCCAGCCCGACGTGGTCCACGTGCAGTCGCACTTCTACATCGGACGCGCGCTGATCAACACCGCGCGCAAGCACGGCATCGCGCTCGTCGCGACCAACCACTTCATGCCGGAGAACATCTTCGGCTACCTGCGCATCCCGCGGATGTTCCAGCCCAGCGCCTCGCGGCTGCTGTGGCGGAACCTGATCCGGCACTACAGCAAGGCCCAGCTGGTCACCGCGCCGACTCCGCGCGCGGTGCAGCTGCTGCAGGACAACGGGTTCCCGAACCGGGCCATGCCGGTCTCGTGCGGGATGGACGTCGAGCGCTACCGCCGCCGCGCCCGGCAGTTCCGCAAGCACAACCCGGACCCCAAGACCCGGACCGTGCTTTTCGTCGGCAGGCTCGACGAGGAGAAGCACATCGAGGACCTGCTGCGCGCGATGTCGTTGCTGCACACCAAGGCCCCGACCAGGCTGGAGATCGTCGGTGACGGCAGCCGCCGGGGCGCGTTCGAGGAACTCGCCGCCGAGCTCGGCATCGCCGACCGCGTGCACTTCGCCGGGTTCGTCAGCGACGAGGAACTGCTCGACGCCTACGCCCGCGCCGACGTGTTCTGCATGCCCAGCATCGCCGAGCTGCAGAGCCTCGCGACGATGGAGGCGATGTCGGCCGGAACCCCGGTGGTGCTCGCCGACGCCATGGCCCTGCCGCACCTGGTCGAGTCCGGCAAGAACGGCTGGCTCTACCCGCCGCGCGACGTGCACGCGCTCGCGAAGGCGATCGACGAGGTCATCAGCGACCGCGAGACGATCGACCGGATGGGCGCGGCCAGCGAACGCCTGGTGTCCAAGCACGACATCAACGTCGTCCTCGGCCGGTTCGAGGCGATCTACCGGCACGTGATGGACGCCGACGAGAGCCTGGAGCTCGAAGAGATCCACGCCGAGCTGGCGAGCTGAGCCGAGGTGGTCAGGCCAGGGCTCGATCCGGTCGAGCGAGTAGCCGAGATCAACGGTGCCGACCTGCACTACTGGGTCCACCGGGACGATCTCGCGGGGCCGGACGGCCCGGACACGGTCCTGATGGTGCACGGCCTGCGCGGCACCCACCACGGGCTCGAACTGATCGCCGCCGGCCTGCCGGACCACCGGGTGGTGGTGCCGGACCTGCCGGGCTTCGGCGACTCCGGCCCGATGGTGGGCAGCAGGCACGACGCGCAGGGCTACGCCGGCGCGATGGTCGAGCTGATCAGCCTGCTCGGCGGGAAGGTCGTGCTGCTCGGGCATTCGTTCGGGTCGATCGTCGCGGCTCATGTCGCCTCCTCCGCTCCTGAGCTGGTCAGTCGGCTGGTGCTGGTCAATCCGATCTCCACCCTCGCCCTGCGCGGGCCGCGGGTGCTGGCCTCCGGGCTGGCGTCGGCGTACTACGCGCTGGGCAAGGCGCTGCCCACCCGGATGGGACACGCGCTGCTGTCGAACCGGTGGGTCGTGCTCGGGGCGAGCCGGGCCATGACCCGCACCAAGGACAAGCGGCTGCGCCGTTTCATCGACGAGAACCACCTGCGCCACTTCAGCCGGTTCCACAGTCCGGAGCTGCTCTCCGAGACCTTCTCGGCCTCGGTGAGCAACACCGTCACCGAGTACGCGTCCGCGCTGTCCATGCCGACGCTGCTGATCGCGGGCGAAACCGACGAGATCGCGCCGCTGGCCGGGCAGCACGCCCTCGCGGAACGGTTGCCGAACGCCCGGCTCGCCGTGATCCCGCACGTCGGTCACCTCGTGCACTACGAGACGCCCGAAGCCGCGGCGAGCGAGATCAGGCAATTCCTCGGAGCATCATGAGCGACCACGACGCGAGCGGTGCCGCGAAGACCACCGCCACGGCGGAACCGCGGCCGATGCGGGTCTTCGTCGACGCCCGCTGGACCCGGACAGACACCCACGACGGGATCAGCCGCTACGGCGCGAACCTCGTCGACGCGCTGCACCAGCTGCACCCGGTGACGATGCTGATCCACGACGACCGGCAGCTCGCGCTGCTGCCGGAGGGCGTTCCGCACGTGAAGATCAACAGCCCGTTCTCGCCGCGGGAACTGCTGGTCTCACGCACCCTCGACCGGCTCGGTGCCGACGTCGTGTTCAGCCCGATGCAGGTGATCGGCGGTTTCCGGCGGCAGCACAAGCTGATCCTCACCCTGCACGACCTGATCTACTACCGGCACCCGCAGCCTCCGGGCTTCCTGCCGCTGCCGGTGCGGATCGTGTGGCGGCTCTACCACAAGGCGTACTGGCCGCAGCGGGTGTTGCTCAACCGCGCCGACGCCGTGGTGACCGTCAGCGAGACCACCCGGGACCTCATGGCGGAGCACCGGCTGACCCGGCGCCCGATCACGGTCGTCCACAATGCACCGTCGGATCTCCGGGAACCCAGCGACGACGAACCGGCCGAGGACTCCGGTGGGCCGCGCGAGCTGGTGTACATGGGTTCGTTCATGCCGTACAAGAACGTGGAAACGCTGATCGCGGGCATGGCTTTCCTTCCTGGTCACAGGCTGCACCTGGTCAGCCGACTGGCCCCGGAGCGCGAGGCCGAGCTGGCGGAGCGGATTCCACCTGGTGCGGATGTCGTGTTCTGGCGGGGTATCAGCGACGGCGACTACCACCGCTTGCTGTCCAGGGCCGATGCACTGGTCACCGCGTCCAAGGACGAGGGGTTCGGCCTGCCGATCATCGAAGCGATGAACGCCGGAACCCCGGTGGTGTGCAGTGACCTGACGATCTTCCGAGAGGTCACCGGCGGCCACGCGCGGTTCTTCGCCCCGGACTCCCCGGAGAGTTTCGCCGCCGCGGTGACCGGACTGGCCGACGGCCCATCTCGGGCGGAGCTGGTGGAGTCGGCTCGGGTACAGGCGCGGAACTTCACGTGGACCTCCTCTGCGAAACGTTTGCTGGACGTCATGCGGACCGTCGTCCGTTAGGGCGTTTCGGACACGGGACGGGCGTGCGGAGCGGAACCTGAGCGGCTGCTCGGGAACCCAGCTGGAGCACCCGACGCGCGCAAGCCGAGAACGAAGTCCCCACCTACGAGGGCGGGGCAGGTTCTCATCCCGTCGACCTGGCGCAGCCCGATCAGGCCGTGTCAAGGGGGCACAGACAAGAAAACCGCAGCGCAACAACGCAACGGCCCCCTTGACGCGGTCTGATAGCCCTCCGTGGAGGTCGACGGGATGAGAACCACCCCAACCGAACCGCAGCCGGACAGCGGAGACTCATCCCGGAGACCTGCCTGGGGTCTGGGGGCGGCGAGCGCCCCAGAAGCCACGAGCCCTACCGGACTCCGAACCGGCAGAGCCGCTTCGGTCCCGGAGACCTGCCTGGGGTCTGGGGGCGGCGAGCGCCCCGGAACCACCCACGCAACAGCACCCTGCCCTCAAACCGCCCCCGAACCCCCCAGAGGACGGTGGACGAGCCGGAGCGCTCCGGCTCGTCCACCCGGCGGCGCTCATCGGTGCATCCCAAGGTCGGGGGCGGACGCGCCGATGGACGCCGAGCCAGGTCGGGGAGAACGCGCTTGCGGGTCGAGAGATCGTGCTCGCAGGATCAGGGGAACGTGCTCGGCGGGAATTGCTTCCCATGCGGGCTGAATTCGGGGCAGCGGCCAATGCCGGTTCTGGATCGGTTCAATGCGACCAGATCTGGATCGCCCTGCCCACGTATGGCGCCTGTGGCACGAACGTTCCCGTTGGGAATGTTCGGAAGTCGGCTTCCGTCGAGCAGGTCGGATCCTGGTACACCGTCACCGGTCGCCCGGTGTTGTTGACGAACGAGGTCGCGTTCAGCTCCGGTGGCAGCGGGACGCAGCGTTCGAGCGGGGTCGCTGCGAGCTCGGCGTGGTGGGATCTTCCCTGGAACTGATGGCTCTCGTAGGCGCAGAAGGTGTCAGCCGGGCATAGCGCCGGAGCGCCCTGCGCCGCCGTGGCCCCGGCCAGCAGGGACAACAGGGACAGCAGCGTGAGCACCAGCGCCGCGCTCAGCCGGAGGAGGGTCGACCTCCGGAGCCGTGGACCCGACGGCGGTATCCGCCGGAGCGTCGACGGTCGTCTGCGTGGTGCCGGAATCCGGCGGCGTGCGTTCAGGTCGGTGACCGAGGCGGGCGAGACGGCGTGCGAGAACATGGCGGAACCCCTTTCATGACAGGAGAAAGCCGGAAGAACATCCGGTCGACGCAATCCAGATTCCCGAAGCCCCGGAAAGATTGCCAGCGAATAGACCGGATTCACCCCGACCGGGTGTTTTTCCCATTGATCTGACGTGTGCCTAAAGACCAAGTCGAAACAACGTGCCTAAAGGTTGCGTTCTATGCCTGTTCCGCGGCGCGCTGCTGCGGTATACAGGGCTCGGTTACTCGACAGTAGGGAAGGGATCGCCATGGGCTTGGACGCCGACGTCGTCGTCGTGGGGGCAGGGCTGGCCGGGCTGGTCGCCACCGCCGAGCTGGCCGACGCCGGCCGCCGGGTGATCCTGCTCGACCAGGAACCCGAGGCGTCGCTGGGCGGCCAGGCGTTCTGGTCGTTCGGCGGCCTGTTCTTCGTCGGCTCGCCGGAGCAGCGCAGGCTCGGCGTTCAGGACTCGCACGAGCTGGCTTTGCAGGACTGGATGGGCTCCGCCGGGTTCGACCGCGAGGAGGACCACTGGCCGCGGAAGTGGGCCGAGGCCTACGTCGACTTCGCCGCCGGGGAGAAGTACTCCTGGTTGCGCGGCCAGGGAATCCGGTTCTTCCCGCTGGTCCAGTGGGCCGAGCGCGGCGGATATCTCGCGACCGGTCACGGGAACTCGGTCCCCCGGTTCCACGTCACGTGGGGAACCGGGCCCGGCGTGCTGGAGCCGTTCGTCCGCCGGGTCCGCCAGGCCGAGGCGCAGGGGCTGGTGTCGTTGCGCTTCCGCCACCGGGTGAACGTCCTGACCAGCACGAACGGCGCGATCGACGGCGTGGCCGGGGACGTGCTGGCGACCAGCGCCGCGGAGCGGGGGCAGCCGAGCTCGCGCGATGTGGTGGGGGACTTCCAGCTCCGGGCGCAGGCTGTGATCGTCACCTCCGGCGGCATCGGCGCCAACCACGACCTGGTCCGCAAGAACTGGCCCAAGCGGTACGGCGAACCGCCGAAGCGGATGATCTCCGGCGTGCCCGACCACGTAGACGGGCGGATGCTGGAGATCGTCGAGGGCAGCGGCGGGCGGATCATCAACCCCGACCGGATGTGGCACTACACCGAGGGAATCCAGAACTACGCGCCGATCTGGAGCAGGCACGGCATCCGCATCCTGCCGGGTCCGTCCTCGCTGTGGCTGGACGCGCGCGGGCGGCGGCTGCCCACGCCGCTGTTCCCCGGCGCCGACACCCTGGGAACGATGGAGCACATCGCCGGAACGGGCTACGACTACACCTGGTTCGTGCTCAACCGGCGCATCATCAGCCGCGAGTTCGCGCTGTCCGGGTCGGAGCAGAATCCCGACCTCACCGAGCGCAGCATCCGCAAGCTCCTCGAACGCGGTGGCGGTTCGACCCCGCCTCCGGTGGCGGAGTTCGTCCGCAGGGGCCAGGACTTCATCACCCGGCGGACCCTGCCCGAGCTGGTGAAGGGCATGAACGACCTCGTCGGCGAGCCGCTGGTCGACCCGGTCGCGCTGGAGCGCGAGGTCGTCGCCCGGGATCGCCAGGTGACCTCCGGTCTGGGCAAGGACGCGCAGGTCATGGCGATCCGCGAGGCGCGCCGCTACGTCGTGGACCGGCTGGTGCGGGTCGCCGAACCGCACCGCCTGCTCGATCCCGAGAACGGTCCGCTGGTGGCGGTGCGGCTGTCGATCCTGACCAGGAAGACCCTCGGCGGCACCGAGACCGACCTTTCCGCACGCGTGCTCCAGACCTCCGGCGAGCCGCTGCCCGGGCTGTACGCGGCGGGCGAGGTCGCCGGGTTCGGCGGCGGTGGCGTGCACGGCTACCGGGCGCTGGAAGGGACCTTCCTGGGCGGCTGCCTGTTCTCCGGCAGGGTCGCGGGGCGGGCGGCGGCAGCCGAGGTGGCGTGAGACCGGTGGTCGCGCGGGCTGATGCCGCGCACCCGCTTGAACGCCGCGCTGAAGGCGAATCCGTCCGCGTAACCGACCTGTCCTGCGACGGAGGCGACCGTCGCGCCCGGGCGGGTGAGCAGTTCGGCGGCGAGGTCCATCCGCCAGCAGGTTAGGTAGGTCAGAGGGGGTTCGCCGACCGCCTCGGTGAACCGCCGCGCGAGTGACGCCCGGGAGACACCGGCGTGCTCGGCGAGCGATCCGACCGTCCACGGTTCAGCCGGGGCGGTGTGCATCGCGCGCAGCGCGGCCCCGACCACCGGATCGGCCATCGCGCCGTACCAGGCGGGCGGCTGGGCTTCGGGCCGGGTGAACCAGTCGCGCAGGGTGAACACCAGCAGCACGTCGAGCATGCGGTCCAGCGCGACCTGCTGGCCGGGGACGTCGCGGACCAGCTCGGCCTCCACCTGCCGCAGCAGCTGTGCGCAGGACTCGTCGACCGCCGGGACCACGAGCACCTGCGGCAGTGCGCAAAGCAGCCGGTCGCCGAGGGTTCCCGGGAGCTGGTAGGTGCCGCTGACCAGCGTCGAGGAGCCGTCGGCGGAGTCCCCGTAGGTGCGCGGTCCCAGCGCCATGGACTCGGTCAGGTCGGTGCCGTCCTCGGCGCAGACGCACCGGTCGTCGCGGATGAGGATGCGCGGAGGGCTGGCCGGGTCGTCGGCGATGACGTACCGGCCGGGGCCGCGTGCGATCGCGATGTCGCCAGGGCGCAGCCGGACCGGCTGCCCGCCGTCCGGGATGATCCACGCCTCGTCGTGCAGCATCGTGTGCAGCTCCAGCGTGGCCGAGTTGTCGACGTGCAGCGCCCACGGCGGGGACAGGACCGACTTGCAGAACTGGGCGCCCCGGGCTCGGACGCCGTGCAGGAGATCGGCGAGAGGATCCACGTCCGCCAAGCCTAGACGAAGACACATGCTGACGAGTCGGTCGGCCATGGATCGTCTCAGCGCGTGCTGCTTGGCTGTTGCCATGACAAACAAGACGATTCTGGTGCTCGGGGGGACTGGCAAGACCGGCCGCCGGGTCGTGTCCCGGCTGGCCGAGCGCGGTGTCGAGGCGCGGGCCGCCTCGCGCAAGGGCGCCGTCCGGTTCGACTGGGACGACGAGACGACCTGGGCACCCGCGCTGGAGGGCGCCGACGCGGCTTACCTGATCCCGCCGACCGAACTCGGTTCCGGTGAGCTGTTCTCCACTTTCGTCGCCCGCGCGGAGCAGGCGGGCGTGCGCCGGTTCGTGCTGCTTTCGGCGCGCGAGGTCGATGAGTCGCCGAGCACCGGCGTGCAGGCCGCCGAGGCCGCGGTCCGCGCTTCCGGCGCAGAGTGGACCATCGTGCGCGCGACCTGGTTCGCGCAGAACTTCAGCGAGGACTTCTTCGCCCCGTCGATCGAGTCCGGGGTGCTCGCGCTGCCGACCGGGGACGGGAAGGAACCGTTCATCGACGTGGACGACATCGCCGACGTCGTGGTGGCTGTGCTGCTGGAGGACGGCCACCACGGGCAGGTCTACGAACTGTCCGGGCCTGAGCTGCTGTCGTTCGCGGAGGCGGTGGCGCTGATCAGCGAGCAGTCCGGGAAGGACGTGGTGTTCCAGCCCGTTGAACCCGCTGAGTTCACCAGGGCGTTGATCGCCGACGGGTTCCCCGACGACCTTGCCGACCTGTTCGCCGGGCTGCTCGCCCTGATCAGGAACGGCGGGAACGCGTACCTGTCCGACGGCGTGCAGCGGGTCCTGGGGCGCCCGCCCCGGCGCTTCGCCGACTACGTCCGGCGCACCTGGGGCTGACCGCCCGGCCCGGCGGTTCCCACAGCCGGGCCGTCAGCCGCGGGACACGCCGATGCCGGTCAGCGACCGGACGTCCATCTCGGCGAGCCGGTCCTCGTCGGGGCGCTCCCGGCCGACGAAAGTGCCGATCGCGCCGCAGATGAACGAGATCGGGATCGACACGATGCCCGGGTTCTTCAGCGGGAAGAAGGCGAAGTCCACGTTCGGCAGGATCGAGTCCGACGCGCCCGACAGCACCGGCGAGAACAGCACCAGCAGCAGGCAGGAGCCGAGGCCGCTGTAGATGCCCCAGAGCGTTCCGGTGGTGTTGAACCGCTTCCAGAACAGCGAGTACAGGATCGTCGACAGGTTCGCCGAGGCGGCGAAGGCGAAGGCCAGACCGACCAGGAACGCGATGTTCTGGCCGTTGACCAGGATGCCGCCCAGGATCGAGACCGCTCCGATCACCAGCGCGGTGATGCGGGCGACCCGCACGACCGAGTCCGAGTCCGTCTTCCCGCGGCGCATCGCGTTCGCGTAGATGTCGTGCGCGAACGACGCCGACGCGGTCAGCGTCAGACCGGCGACAACGGCGAGGATCGTCGCGAACGCCACCGAGGCCACGATGCCCAGCAGCACCGTGCCGCCGATGCGGTAGGCCAGCAGGGGAGCGGCCGAGTTCTCGCCACCGGGCGCGGCGGTGATCGCCTCGCTGCCGACCAGCGCGCTGGCGCCGTAGCCGATGACCAGCGTGCACAGGTAGAAGATCGCGATGATCCAGATCGCCCACACCGTGGAGCGCCGGGCCTCGCGGGCGTTGGGCACCGTGTAGAAGCGCATCAGCACGTGCGGCAGACCGGCGGTGCCGAGCACCAGGGCCAGCGACATCGAGATGAAGTCGAACTGGGTCAGCGCGGACTTCCCGTACTGCACGCCGGGCGCGAAGATCGCTTCGCCGTTCGGGTTGTTCTTGGCCGCTTCGCGCAGCAGGTGCGACATGTCGTAGCCGAACTTGCCGAGCAGGAAGATCGTGATCAGCGCGACCGAGAGCAGCAGCAGCGTGGCCTTGATGATCTGGACCCAGGTGGTGCCCTTCATGCCGCCGATCAGCACGTAGAGCATCATCACCAGGCCGACGACCGCGATCACCAGCGCCTGCCCGGCACCGGTGTGCACGTCCAGCAGCAGCGCGACCAGACCGCCGGCGCCTGCCATCTGCGCGATCAGGTACACGAAGGTGATCGCGAGCGTGGAGGCGGCGACCGCGGCCCGCACCGGGCGGGCGCGCATCCGGAACGCGATGACGTCGCCCATGGTGAACCGGCCGACGTTGCGGGTGCGCTCGGCGATCAGCAGCAGGTTGATCAGCCAGGCGACCAGGAAGCCGATCGAGTACAGGAAGCCGTCGTAGCCCTTGACCGCGATAGCGCCCGCGATGCCCAGGAACGACGCGGCGGACAGGTAGTCACCGGAGAGCGCGATGCCGTTCTGCGCGCCGCTGAACGAACCGCCTGCCGCGAAATAGTCGCTGGAGGTGTTCTGGCTGCTCGCCCGGTAGACCACGAACAGCGTGATCAGCACGAACACGACGAAGATGCCGGTGTTGACCAGGGCACCTTCGGACGGGAGCAGGGTTGGGTTCATCGCTGGTCACCGACCGCCTCGCGGCGGATCTCCTCGATCTCGGGGTCGACGTGCTTGCGGGCGAACCGGCCGTAGAGCGCGGTGATGATCAGCGTGGTCGCGAACTGGCCGACGCCCATGACCAGTCCGACGTTGACCTCGCCGTACAGGCGCTGGGCCATGAATTCCGGAGCGTAGGCCGCGAGCAGCACGTAACCCACGTACCAGAGGAGGAATAACGCGGTCATCGGGAAAACGAACGATTTCACGCGGCGGCGGAGTCGCCGGAATTCCGGGCTTTGCCGGATCGCGTGGAAATCGGGACCGTCCGATGTGCTCCGCACCGAGCTCTTGTCGATTCCGCCGAAGGCTTCCCGCGCTTTTCCTGCCTGGTCACGGGGCTGCCCGCGCAGCGCGGATGGCGTTGCGTTGCTCATGCGTCCTTCCTGGGGGCTGCGCCGGAGCCGCCGGGGGCGGCGGATGGGGTCTCGTGCGGCGGGGAAATCTAACCACTTCCGTCGCCGGTTCAACAGTGTGGTGAGGACCACCGGTGAGGCCATTTGCGGGTCGCAGGCTTGATGAAAACGTGACCTCGGGGAGCACCGGCGACGGCCCCTCGGCCCTGCCCGTACACAGTTTTCCCAGTTCGGGGGCTGCTTGCCGGTGAGTGACACTGGTGCGAACGGCCGGTACGGTCTCGTTGCAGAGCTGTGAGAAAAGCGCCCGCACTGGGCTGAACGGGTGAAATCAGCTCGACGGTCGCACGCTGCTGAGGACCCGTGCTGCGGGGTTGCAACGTTTCGTCGGCCGGATTGTTGAAAACGCCCCCAGTGCTTTCGCCGCTGTCGGGGCTTATAGTGCTTGGGCACTGAAAGCCAGTCACCCCGGCGTGCGGCTCCTCGGTTCGATGTCCGGCGTGCGGAAACCGTCGCTCGCGGCGATCCGGTAACGCTGAGTATCGATTGAACCTGCACCGGTAAGGTGCGGTTCCGCAAGGGGCTTTGCGGTGGCGGTGCTGGTTTTCCGTCAAGCCCCCGACCGCTCCAGACGACGATTGCGGGATCGCACGCATGCGCCGTTCTCCCACGCCTCGCCCGCCCGCGCGGCTCCACCCCCGCCCTGAGCAGCACCGCAGCCGCGGCGCTTCGACAGGAGGGTGCTCGTGATGGCGTCCGGTGGTGCCGGCAGGTTCGCCGCCGCCACCGAGTGGCGGAACTGGTCGCTGACGACGAAGCTGGCCGCCGTCGTGCTGGTGCCGGTGATCTTCGCGATCACGCTCGGTGTCGGGCAGATCCGCTGGCAGGTCGGGCAGGCCGACGAGTACGACCGGGTCGGCAAGGTGGTCGACGCGGTCGACCGCATCGAGCCGCTGATCCTCAGCGCGCAGGAGGAGCGCACCAACGCGGTGGAGTTCCTGACCGGCTCGGCCGGACCCGAGGTCCTCGACCGGCAGGCCGCGGTGGTCGACTCGGCCGCGCAGGCGACGCACGAGGTGATGGCCGACCGGGACGCCTACAGCGAAGTCGTCCAGGAGCGCTACGCCGAGCTGCGAACCCAGCTCGACCAGCTCGCCGGCCTCCGCGCGCAGGTGCGGGCCAAGCAGCTCCCCCCGCCCGCGGCGATCGACGGCTACAGCAGGCTGGTGACCGCGGTGCTGTCCCTGGACCTCGCGCTGACCAGCACCGTCGCCGACCGCAACCTCTCCAGCACCTCCGCGGCAATGCAGGACATGGTGGTCCTGATGGAGGAGGTCCGGCTCCAGCAGGCGTGGGTGCTCACCGGCCTGGTCGACGGCGAGATCCGCCAGCCCGCGGTGGACGCCCTGCTCGGCTCCCGCGCCCGGCTGCTGAACAAGATCACCGAAGCCCGCGCCACGGTCGCCACGCACTGGCAGCAGCGGCTCGACCAGACGTTGAGCGCCCCGGCGATCCGCGACCGCAACATGATGCTGCAGGCGATCCTGGTCGAGAGCACCGACGACAAGGCCAGCGGCAGCTACTCGGTCTCGCACGACCAGTGGAACTCGCGCACCGACGAGGTCATCACGCTGATCGACGACGGTCACGACGACCTGGCCGCCGAGATCCGCGGCATCGCCTTCAAGCTGGAGGACGACGCCAGCAACGCCGCCGGTTGGGACTCGGTGCTGCTGCTGTCGGCGCTGATCCTGGCCGCGGCGGTCATCATCACCTTCGCCCGCCAGCTGCTCGGCTCGCTGCGCGAGCTGCGGCGCGGCGCCCTCGACTCGGCGCACCGCGGGCTTCCCGAGGTGGTGTCCGGAATCCGGCAGGGCCGCCAGGTCGCCGACGAGCTGCCGCCGGTGCGGGTCGACACCGAGGAGGAGGTCGGGCAGGTCGCCAGGGCCTTCGACGAGGTGAACCGGCAGGCGATCCGGCTGGCCGTCGAGCAGGCGTCGCTGCGGCGCGGTTACTCCGAGGCGTTCGTCAGCGTCTCGCGGCGGAGCCAGAGCCTGCTGGAGCGCCAGTTGCGGCTGTTCGAGGAGCTGGAGAAAGACGAGGAGGACCCGGACCAGCTGGCCCGCCTGTTCCAGCTCGACCACCTCGCGACCCGGATGCGCCGCAACAACGAGAACCTGATGGTGCTGTCCGGTTCGGACCTGGCGCGCCGCTTCTACCAGCCCACCGACCTCGCCGACGTGCTGCGCGCCGCGGTGTCGGAGATCGAGCAGTACCCGCGGGTCGTCGTGCAGCCGCCGCCCGCGGTGAAGCTGGTCGGTCACGCCGCCAGCGACCTGGTGCGGCTGGTGGCCGAACTCCTGGACAACGCGGCGAACTTCTCCTCGCCGGACACCTCGGTGACGGTGTCGAGCTACCAGCCGGGCGATGGTTCGGTCGTGCTCGACGTCCTCGACGAGGGCATCGGCATGGGCGACCGGGACCTCGCCGCCGCCAACGAGCGGCTGGCGCGGGTCGACGAGGACGACCTGGCGACCTCGCGGCGGATGGGCCTGTTCGTCGTCGGTCGGCTCGCGGTGCGCCACGGCATCCGGGTGGAACTGCACGGCGGCCCGGACGTCGAGGGCGTCCGCGCGACCGCGGTGATCCCGGCCGAGCACGTGGCTTCCGCCGAGACCCCGAAGACCCCGCCGCCACCGGCCTTGGGCGGGCAGCGCAACGGCAGCTCGCACCACGACGTTCCGAACGCGGTGCCGATCCCCGAGCAGTCGGCGGGCGAGCACTCCGGCCCGATCGATTCGGGCTCGGCGCTGCCCCGGCGCGAGTCGACCGGCGGGTACGAGATCGGCTCGTTGCCGAAGCGGGAGCCGGCCGCCGGGCTGGGCTCCGGGGATGCGCTGCCCAGGCGGGAACCCGCGCTGGGTTCCGAGGACGCCTTGCCGAAGCGGGAACCCGCGGCCGGGCTGGGTTCCGGTGACGAGCTGCCGAGGCGGGAACCGGCCGCCGGGCTCGGATCCGGCGACGAGCTGCCGAAGCGGGAACCCGCGGCCGGGCTTGGATCCGGTGGCGAGCTGCCGAAGCGGACCGCGCGGCAGAGCTTCGACTCGGGGCCGCAGCCCGCGATGTCGGACGCCGCGGCGCTGTTCGAGCCCTCCTCGCCGGACCCCCAATCGCTCTCGGAACCCCATTCGTTCTCCGAACCCCAGTCGCTGTCCGAACCGCAGCCGTTCACGCCGGACCCGCAGCCGTTCCCGGAACAGCCCGCCGAGCAGACGGCGAACCTGTTCAGCCCGGTGCTCGGGGAGTCCGCGCTGGACATCCCGCAGCAGCCGCGCACGGTGTCACCGGACTTCCCACCGGCGTGGCCCGAACGGCCCGAGCCGGAGACCGCCGCCGAGCCGTCGGTCTTCGAGGACGTCTCCACCCAGTGGTTCCAGCCCGCGGACCCCGAGGCGCTGGCGCAGACCGGCCAGCACGACTTCGCCTGGCCGGACCCGGAGGCGGATCCGCTCGGCGGCGGAACTCCCGGGGACGCCGGAACCGAGGAGCCCGACGACGCCGGGCTGCCCGGCTCGTCCGGCTACGCCGAGTTGGCCGGGGAGGCAGGCATGAGCGAGGAACCCGCACCCCTCACCGCGTCCGGGCTGCCCCAGCGGACCCCGCGCGATTCCGCGGCGCGCAGCGCGACCGACGTGAGCCGCGAGTTCTCGGAGCGCTACAACGGCGTCCGGTTCGGGCAGTCCGAACCCGACGACGCTCAGGAAGAACCGGACACCAGCGGGCAGGACGCGTGGAACTTCGCCGCCGACGACGCCCGCCGGGCGGCGGAGGCCGCGGCGTCCTCGCAGCCCACCTCGTTCACCGAAGCCGGGCTCCCGCGCCGCACCCCGAAGGCGCAGCTGGCCCCCGGAAGCATCGCCGCCGGCCCGGAAGACGACGGCGGCGGACTGTTCGAGCGCAACGCGGACGAACTCCGCAGTCGCCTGGCCGACTTCCAGAGCGGTGCCCGCCGGGGTCGGCACCGCGCGCCCGACGAGGGCTGACGGAGGTCACCATGACAGCGATCCCCACCGCGCACCATGATCACCTCGGCGACAATCAGGAGGTTGCATGACTGCCCAGGAGACGATTTCCCGCAGGTTCGGCTGGCTGGTCACCGACTTCACCGAACGCGTGGCCGGCGTGGCGCACGCGATCGTCGTGTCCGCCGATGGCCTGCTGCTGA
The DNA here is from genome assembly GCF_039534165.1 of Saccharopolyspora taberi. NCBI lineage: Bacteria > Bacillati > Actinomycetota > Actinomycetes > Pseudonocardiales > Pseudonocardiaceae > Saccharopolyspora > Saccharopolyspora taberi. The sequence continues at coordinate 66,880 of NZ_BAAAUX010000010.1, forward strand.
CCGCGTCCGCGAAGCTGCCCAGGGACCGGGCGGACCAGCTGGCCGCGGTGGCGTCCGGTCTGCTGAGCCTCACCCAGGGTTCGGCGAAGTGCTTCGAGGCGGGCCGGGTCATCCAGACCATCGTCGAGATGCAGCGCGGCACCCTGCTGCAGATGGGCATCAGCGACGGGTCTTGCCTGACCGTGCTTGCCGCACCGCAGTGCGACATGGGGCTGATCGCCTACGAGATGACCATGCTCGTGGAACGCGTCGGCCAGATGCTCACCCCGGAGATCCGGTCGCAGCTGCAGGGCACGGGCGCGGTGACGGGCCAGTTGGTGTGAGGCGCAGATGAGCGAACGAAGACCTGATGACGACTCCTTCGCCGAGGTGCTCGACGGCTTCACCTTCACGGGGAAGCGGCGCAAGAAGCGCGGCGAGCAGCGTGCCGAACGCCAGGAGCCGGAGCAGGCACCCAGGCAGGAGGAGCCGGGACCGGTTGCCGAGGAGGAACCGGTCGAGCCCGCCGCGTCGAGCATCCGCTCCTACACCTGGACCGGTGGCCGGACCCGGTCCAACCACCAGCTGGAGCTGGAAACGCTGGTCTCGACCGGTGACGCCCACCAGCCGGACGCGGTGCTGCGGCTGGAGCACCAGTCCATCGCCGAGCTGTGCAGGCACCCCCGATCCGTCGCGGAGGTCGGCGCCCTGCTGTCCATCCCGATCGGGGTGGCCAGGGTGCTGCTCGCCGACATGGCCGACCTGGGGCTGATCACCGTTCACCAGACGGTGTCCGAAAGCGGTAGCGCACCACACCTGATGTTGATGGAAAGGGTATTGAGTGGACTCCGTCGGCTATAGAGCGCAGGGCGGCGCGGTGCCGCCGCAGGCGCAGTCGCCCCGAGGCACGACCTCGGCGAAGATCGTGGTCGCCGGTGGCTTCGGCGTCGGCAAGACGACCTTCGTGGGGTCGGTCTCCGAGATCGTGCCGCTGACCACCGAGGCGGTGATGACGGAGGCCAGCCGCGGGGTCGACGACCTGGCCGCGACGCCGAACAAGACGAGCACCACGGTCGCGATGGACTTCGGCCGGATCTCGCTGGACTCCGATCTGATCCTGTACCTGTTCGGCACGCCCGGGCAGCAGCGGTTCTGGTTCATGTGGGACGACCTGGTGCGCGGCGCCATCGGCGCGGTCGTGCTGGTCGACACCCGCAGGCTCGCGGACTCGTTCTCCGCGGTGGACTTCTTCGAGGACCGCGGTCTGCCGTACCTGATCGGCGTGAACTGCTTCGACGGGCAGCTGCTGCACTCGATCGAGCAGATCCGGGAGGCGATGGCCATCGGGCCGGACGTGCCGATCGGTCCGTGCGACGCGCGGGACAAGGAGTCGACCAAGCAGACGCTGATCGCGTTGGTCCAGCACGCGATGCGGTGGTGGACGCAGAAGCAGGCGCCGTTGCGCTGAGCGGCAACCGGGGTCGTGGGCGTTTGAGGGAGCGCTCACGACCTTGTGTTTTTGCCGGCCTCAGCCGGTTACGGGCTGGCGCAGGATCGTCCGAAGCTTCTCGGGCGCGACCTTGCGGAAGTCGCTGAGGTAGATCTCGTGGTGCTTGCCGGTCATCCGCAGGCCGTTGGCCGGGATGAACTCGTGGTGCATCCGCGCGAGGAGACCGGCTTCGTCGTCGTACGAACCGATGTGCAGCGCCTGCACGCACCGGCCTTCGGAAAGGGTTTCGAGCCGGACCTCGTCGAGCCTGGCGGGGCGGTTCTTCCTGCCCGCCTGCGCGCGTGCGGTTTCGAGCATCGCCGGGCCGATCCAGTCCGGCACCATGATCATCAACGTCCAGTCCCACCGGGACTTGTCGCGGCGCGCGGTGAAGAAGTCCATGTCCTCCGCCCACCACAGGCCCTCCAGCGGCATGACCACGTAGTCGCGGCCGAGTTCGTTCCTGCTCGCGAACTTGAGCTTGTACGCGACGGGGTAGAGGGCGGTGACCGCGTCGGAGAACGCCTCGGAGGTGTTCGGGTCGCCGTGCCCGTCGATCATGAGGTACTGCAGGTCCGGGACGTCCACGACGCGGAGCTCGTGATGTTTCGCCTGGTAGCAGTCGAGTTCCCGCTTGAAGTCCGGCTTCGTCGTCACACCCGGCTTCACTTCCGCGCCACGCCGCCGAGGAGGTTGTGCGCGCCGGTGCTCGGCGGGGTCAGCTGCGGGCCGTCGGGCCACCAGTCGAACAGGTAGCTCACGCCCGGCTCGATGAGTTCCAGGCCGCCGAACATGGCCTCGATCTCCGCGCGGGAGCGGTAGAAGCAGCTGCCCATCATCTGGTTGAAGCGGGCCTGCGACTCCGCCGCGAGCTTGGCGAGTTCGCTGCCGTCGTCGGGGTTGTACAGGTGCGAGATCGCCACGAACGAGCCCGGGGCGAGCGCGTCGATGTAGGTCCGCATGATCTCGGCCGGACCTTCTTCTTCCGTGACATGGTGCAGGGTGTTGCACTGGATCAGGCCGATCGGCCGGGAGAAGTCCAGGTTTCCCGCGACGATCGGGTCTTCCAGGAGTTCCGCCGGGTGGCGCAGGTCCCCGACCGCGAAGTGGGTGCGGTCGTTCTCCTCCAGCAGGGCGCGGCCGTGCGCGGCCACCGCCGGGTCGTTGTCGACGTAGACCACGTGCGCGTCGGGGTTGATGCGCTGCGCGGCCTGGTGGGTGTTCTCCGCCGTCGGAAGCCCGGATCCGAGGTCGAGGAACTGGTCGATCCCGCCCTGCGCGGCCATGAACCGCACCACCCGGATCAGCCACGCCCGGCACTGCTTGCCGACCTCGGCCGCCTCGGGCGCGAGTTCCAGGATCTTGCGGTAGACCTCGCGGTCGACCTCGAAGTTGTCCTTGCCACCCACGAACGCGTCGTAGACGCGCGCGATGCTGGGCGTGCTGGTGTCGATCTGCGGGATGGCATCAGACATCGCGAACCACTTTCTCGGCAGGACTGATCGCACACAGCGTAGGTGTCGGTGTTTACGGGGTAAACATGACGTTTGCTCCCCTCAGCCGGTCAGCCCGGTTCGCCGAACCGGACGTCGTGTTCGGTGGCCGACTCCTCGGCGAACGCCAGCAGCGCGCGGCCCTCCTCGGCGACCGCGGCGACGTCCCTGCGGGCCATCCGCTGGAACGGCACCACCGCGAGCACCGCGGTGTCGCCCTCCCTGGTGATCTCCCAGGTGCCGCGCAGGAACCCGTCGACCAGGAAGGTGCCGGGGAGCTGGCCGTTCTTCACCTCGAACAGCCGCTTGCGGTGCCGCTCGGTCATGATCCGGGTCCGGTCGGCGTGGGAGAGCAGGACGTTGTCGAACGGCGGCAGGAAACGCGGCGGTGCGGGCGTTTCCGGGTCCGGCAGCGGGCCGTCGGGCACGTCGAACAGCTCGCGGCCGTGCTCGTCGCGGAAGGTGCGCAGCTCCATCCCGCGCACGACCTCGCGCAGCCGGATCAGCCCCGACCAGGTCTGCACGTCGGCGACCGTCGCCGGACCGAAGGCCCGCAGGTAGCGCCGGATCATGTCCTCCAGCGACGGCACCGGGTCGAGCTGCCTGCCCAGCCAGGTCTCGGCGGTGGCGTAGGTCGGCTGGCCGCTCCTGCCCCAGACCGCGCGCGGCGGGATCTGCACCAGCGGCAGCAGGCTGCGGACCGCGTAGCCGAGGCAGGCCGGGTCCTCGTCCGGCCAGCGCTCGGCGAGCAGCGGGCGGAGCTGGCCGAGGGTGCGGGGTTTCTCGTCGAGCAGCTTCCGGCCGTAGGCGGCGATCTCGCGGTGGTCGACGCCGATGGGGTGGTTGCGGATCAGGTCGCGGTCGATCGGCGGCTGGACCAGCGGGCGCAGCCGCAGGCAGTCCTCGGCGGTGACCAGGTGGACCGTGCTGCGCATGAGCACGATGCGCACGGCGCTGCGGTCCAGCAGGCGGTCGGCGAGGTCGGCCGGGCGGAACCCGTCGAGCCGGGTCCACAGCCCGTAGTAGGGCGGCAGCGGGGCCTGCGCCTGCATGCCGACGAGGTGCGCGACGGCGTCGAGCACCGGTAGCGCCGAGCGCTCCAGGAGCAGCTGCCGGTGCAGCGTCGCGCGGTTCAGCTGTTGGGAATCGAGTACGTCGGCCGCCATGTTCCAAGATTACGGATCAGCACCGCCGGTTGCTTCCACAAGCACCCCGACGGCGCAGTCCGCGCCCTCCCGCAGGACCAGGTCCAGCAGCCCGGGGAAGCGCCGGTCCAGCTCCTCCCGCCGCAGGGCGTTGAGCCTGCGGGTGCCCTCGTCCCGCTGCCGGATCAGGCCGCACTCCCGCAGCGTGCGGAAGTGCCTGCTGAGCGCGGACTTGGCCACTGGCAGGTCGAACGTGCCGCACGCGACCTCGGGGTGCTCGCCGAGGGTGACGACGATGCTGCGCCGCACCGGATCGCCGAGCGCGGTCATGAGCGCGAACAGGTCGATCTGGTGCTCTTCCGGGTGCAGCAGCGGGGAGGACGTGCGACTGGCCATCGGCACATTATGCCGCACGATGTTCGCGCAGGCGCGAACATGTGGCTAGGCTGGTGATCAAGAACGGGGAAAGGAGCACCAACCATGAACGCACCGATCGGTGTGGGGATCATCGGCCTGAGCACCGCGGGCGGCTGGGCGGCCGAGGCCCACGTGCCCGCGCTCGCGGCGCTGGACGGCTACGAACTGCGCGCGCTCGCGGCGAGCAGCGCCGAGACGGCCAAGCGCGCGGGCGAGCACTTCGGCGTCGCGCACGGGACGGTCGACGAGCTGGTCAAGCGCGACGACGTCGACCTGGTGGCCGTGACCGTCAAGGTGCCGCACCACCGCGAGCTGGCGCTGGCCGCGCTGGCGGCCGGGAAGGCGGTGCTCTGCGAGTGGCCGCTGGGCAACGGTCTCGCCGAAGCCGAGGAGATGGCAGCGGCTGCCGAAGGCGCGCGGGCGTTCGTCGGGTTGCAGGCGCGTTCCACTCCGCAGGTCCGGTACCTGCGCGACCTGATCGCCGACGGCTACGTCGGCGAGGTGCTGTCCACCAGCATGATCGCCTCCGGGCGGCGCTGGGGCGGGACCTTCGAGCCCCGCGGCGAGTACCTGCTCGACCGCGCCAACGGCGCGACCATGCTGAGCATCCCGTTCGGCCACACCATCGACGCCCTGGCCATGGTGCTGGGCGAGTTCGCCGAGCTGAACTCGACGATCGCGGTCCGCCGCCCGGAGGTGCACGAGGTCGGGACCGGGCGGGCGGTGCCGATGACCGCCGAGGACCAGATCGCGGTCACCGGCGTCCTCGACGGCGGCGCCGTGGCGTCGGTGCACTACCGGGGCGGCCTGTCCCGGGGGACCGACTTCCACTGGGAGATCAACGGGACCGAAGGCGACATCATCGTCTCCGGCGGCAACGGGCACCTCCAGTTCGGCCAGGTGAACCTGCGCGGCGCCCGCGGCGCGGGTGAGCTGGCCGAACTCGCCGTGCCGGCGAGCTACCAGCTGGTCCCGCAGGTCGAGCCGACCAAGATGGCCTACACGGTCGCGCACGCCTACGCCCAGATCCGGGACGACATCGTCAACGGCACCTCGGAGGTGCCGGACTTCGCACACGCCGTGCACCGGCACCGGCTGCTGGAGCGCATCCGGCAGGCAGCGGGCTGATGCTGTGTGCTGAGGAGCCGTGGGTGAAACCGTGGGAGGCCGGATGACGAACGGGCTGCTCGACAGGACGACGCACGGCGGGTGGTGCATGCTGCCGGGGCCGGTGACCGCCGAGGTGATGGGCCGGTCCGGCTTCGACTGGGTGTGCATCGACACCCAGCACGGGTTGATCGGCTCCGACTCGGTGCCGTCGATGGTGCAGGCGCTGGCGCTCGCGGGTACGCCCGCGGTGGTGCGGGTGCCGTGGAACCAGCCGGGCGACATCATGAAGGCGCTCGACGCCGGTGCGGCGGGCGTGATCGTGCCGATGGTGCAGACCGCGCAGGAGGCCGAGCAGGCCGTGCGCGCGTGCCGGTACCCGCCGCTGGGCGAGCGCAGCTACGGGCCGATCGGTGCGGCCCTGCGCGATGACGGGTTCACCACGGCGAAGGCCAACGACGGCGTGATCTGCGCGGTGCAGATCGAAACCGGGTCCACGTTGGACGAGCTGGACGCGATCCTGTCGGTGCCCGGCATCGACCTCGCCTACGTCGGACCGGCCGACCTCGGGCTCTCGCTGGGCGTGGCGCCGACAGTGGACGCCGTCGAACCGGTGCACGTCGGGGCGATCGAGCGGATCGCGCTGGCGTGCCGGGAGCACGGGGTGCCCGCGGGGATCCACTGCTCGGGGCCGGAAGGCGCGCTGCGGTGGCAGGAGCTCGGGTTCCGGTTCCTGACGGTGGCCACCGACATCCGGCTGCTCCAGGTCGGCGCGCAGCGCGCCGTCGACGGGGTCAAGCGCGCCGGTTGAGCGGGCAGCAGGCAGACTCGGCGGCGTGAGCGGAACGGTTCTGGTCCTCGGGGGCCGCAGCGAAATCGGACTCGCCGTCGCCGAGCGCCTGGTCAGGCGCGGGCACGACACCGTGGTGCTGGCCGCGCGGCGCAGCGGCGACCTCGACGCGGAGTCCAAGCGGCTGCGCGAGGCCGGTGCGGAGCGGGTGGCGCGTGCGGAGTTCGACGCCGACGACGTGGCCAGCCACGCCGACGTGCTGGACGCGATCAGGCGCGAGCACGGCCCGATCGACGTCGTCGTCATCTCCTTCGGCATCCTCGGCGACCAGGACCGCGCCGAACGCGACGCCGAACACGCGCTCGCCGTGGTGCACACCGACTACGTCGCGCACGTCAGCATCCTGACCCACCTGGCGAACCTGCTGCGGGCGCAGGGAACCGGCGACCTCGTCGTGTTCTCGTCGGTCGCCGGGGTGCGGGTGCGGCGGGCGAACTACGTCTACGGCTCGGCGAAGGCCGGCCTGGACGGCTTCGCCAGCGGCCTGGCCGACGCATTGGTCGGGAGCGGGGTGCACCTGCTGCTGGTGCGGCCCGGGTTCGTCATCGGGCGGATGACCGAGGGCATGAGCCCGGCGCCGTGGTCGAGCACCCCGGACCAGGTCGCCGACGCGACCGTGCGGGCGCTGGTCCGGCGCCGCCGGGTGGTGTGGGTGCCGCCGGTGCTGCGCGCGGTGTTCGCCGTGATGCGCCTGGTGCCGCAGGCGATCTGGCGCCGCATGCCGCGCTAGCCAGATCAGCAGGTCGGCAGGTCCAGGGGTGGGTCCTCGCCGGGAACCTTGGGCAGATCGGTGTAGAGGTCCGGGATCCAGTACCCGTCGCTGAGCCGGTTCCACACCGCCGACCGCTGCCCGGTGGTCGGGTCCGACACCTCGCGGCGGTGCCGCGCCTGGCAGGTGATCGTCACGACCGTGCCCTCGTGGTAGGTCGCCTTGTCGGTGTCGCCGGGGATGTCGGGAGTGCGGAAGCGGAACACGCCGAGGTGCTGGTGGTACTGCTCCGACCAGGTGCCGACGATCTTCGCGCGCCAGATCCGCGGCTCGGGTTGCGCCCACAGCACGGTGAACCCGATCGTGCCGACCACCGCGACAGCGCCGAGGACCGCGCTGAGCACCAGTAGCGCGCGACGCCGGGTGGGCGGCGGTTCCGGAGGTTTGACCCGTTGCGCGCGCTGCTGCTCCTGGTACGCCTGCCGCGCCTGCTTGTAGCGGAAGTGCAGCTCGTCCGTCTGGACGCGTACGGTTGCGCCGCGCTGTTCGGCGAGTTCGACCAGCTTCGACGCCAGCAGCCACGCCTCCTCGACGACGCGTTCTCCGTTGAGGTAGCGGGAAAGCGTCGACGGCGACCACGGCACGTGCCCGGCGAGCTGCCGCAGCGACAGGCCGGTCGCCTCCGCCAGCTGCTGGAGCTGCTGCGCCCACTGCTGGATGTCGGGGTGCCGCTGTTCCGGATCTACCACCGCCACGTCCCCTGCCGCGTCCCCGGGAACAGCTGTCCCCGCAGGTGGAACGCCTGCGGTGTTCCCGATGTGTCCCCGATTCGCCGCCAAGGCTAGCGAGCCCGGTCGGTGCTGGAAAGACTCCGGTCGAGCACCGCGACGGGAACTCCGGACTCCACTGTGGACCGTCGCGGGCGGTTGTTCGTCCCGAGTTCACCAACCGACAGGAGAACGGTCAATGACCCGAAAGTCGACGGCCTTGTTCGCGGCGCTGGTCGCGTCGCTGGCCATCGCGACTCCCGCGGCGGCAGCGGCGCCGTCCCGCGCCGAGCTCGCGCGGAAGATCCTCGACGACGGCGGAATCACGTTGCTCAACAGCCACGTCGGCGGGCAGAACGATCCGGAGTCGACCGCGCGGCAGAACATCCGCGACACGGCCGCGGGCAAGGCCGCGCGGACCAGCCCGTGGAGCGACGTCGGGGTGACCGAGGTCCAGCTGTCCGCGGACCTGCTCAAGGGGATGGTCGCCATCGGCGCGGACTACGACTACCGCGTGACCACGATCGCCGGTGGCGACCACAGCTCGACCTCGTACCACTACGCGGGAACCGCCTTCGACGTCGACCAGATCGACGGCAGGGCGGTCAGCGCGAGCAACCCGAAGGTCGCCAAGATCAAGTCCGCGTGCGAGTCGGCGGGCGCGGTCGAGATCCTCGGGCCCGGCGACGCCGGCCACGACAGCCACGTCCACTGCGCCTGGAGGTCCTGAGCATGAGGAAGCAGTTACTGGGAAGGAACCTGCTGACGGCCGTGGCCGCCGCGGTCGCGGTGCTGGGCCTGACCACGGGTGCCGCGCAAGCCGACGCCCAGGCGCTCGGCATCGACGTTTCCAACCACAACGGCAAAGTCGACTTCGAGAAGGTCAAGAAGGACGGCCGGGACTTCGCGTTCGTCCTCGCCACCGACGGGCAGTCGTTCACCAGCGACCTGTTCGACAGCCAGTACAGCGGCGCGGGCAAGGCCGGTTTGTTCCGCGCCGGCTACCACTTCGCGCGGCCGGACGGGTCGGCGGCCAAGCAGGCGAGCCGATTCCTTGAGGTGGTGGGCTACCGCAACGACGGAAAGTCGCTGCCCCCGGTGCTCGACATGGAGGCCAACCCGAACGGCGCCACCTGCTACGGCCTCGACCACGGGCAGATGAAGGAGTGGATCTCGACGTTCGTCGGCGAGGTCAGGAAGCAGACCGGCCGCGAGGCGATCATCTACACCAGCCCGTCGTTCTGGAAGGAGTGCACGGGCAACAGCAAGGCGTTCGAGCGCAACCCGCTGTGGATCGCCGAGTGGGACGTGGACCAGCCGAGCAGGATCGGTGGCTGGCCGGAGTACACCTTCTGGCAGTACAGCGACTCCGGGAGCGTGGACGGCGTCAGCGGAGCCGTTGACGTCAACCGGTTCAACGGCGGCGTCGCCGACCTCGAACGCTTCGCCAAGGGCTGACCCGCTGCCGGGGCGCGGGATCCCGCGCCCCGGCACGTGCCGATGGGGGTACGCGAGGTGCGCGGGCGAGGTTAGGTTGTCCGGATGAGATCGCACTGGTCCGCCGGAATCCTGGCCGCTCTGCTCACGATCGCGACGGTGGGCGTGGCCCACGCTGACGCGCCGGAACCGAAGCCGCCCGTGGCGTGCGAGTTCATCCCGACTCCCGAGAATCCGGCAGCCCGCCCCGTCGTCCCGCCGTGGCCGGTGGCGCCGAGCGGGGGAACGGTCGAAGCGGAGATCGAGACCAACCACGGTGACGTCGTGGTCGAGCTCGACCGCGAGAACGCTCCGTGCGCGGTGCACAACCTCGTCCACCTCGCCCGCAGCGACTTCTACGACGAATCCCGTTGCTGGCGCCTGACGAACTCGGCGCGCCTCGGAGTGTTGCAGTGCGGCGACATCTTTTCGGTCGAGAAGGGCGGCCCCGGATACCGGTTCGCCGACGAGCTGACCGGGTCCGAGACCTACCCGCGCGGCACGATCGCGATGGGCAACCAGGGCCGGACACCAACGGCAGCCAGTTCTTCGTCGTGCACTCGCACGCGAACATCCCGCCCGCGTACACGGTTCTGGGCCGGGTCGTCGAGGGCATGGACGTGCTCGACGCCATCGTCGCCGGCGGCATCGTCGGCGGCGAGGACGGCGAACCCGCGCTACCGGTGGAGATCGAGGACGTCGAGATCGACGGCTGAGCGGGCGCTGTCCCTTCGGCGGGTCAACCGCAGGTGGAACACACCTTCGTCGCAACGCGCGAGCGGTCGGCTCCGGCATTGGCCTGAATGGCTTGACCGGTCTTGATCCGCTCCCAGGCGTTGGGCACGTCGCGGATCTCGCCCCACTCGTCGAAGCGTGACTCGGTGTTGTGCATACATCCGGGAACATGCGCTGTGCCGCTCGGGCTCACCAAGATCTGGTGGTGGGCCCGCGACGGCGCGGGCTGAGCGGGACGGGTGTGCGGGCACTGCCCAACCGGAAGTTCGCACAGTTCGCAGCGGACGACAGCGGAAGCCATGCGCTGATTATCCCGATTCCTTCGCTGGAATGGCCGCGTTTCCGCGCACTCACAGCAGCCCGCGCTTGGCGGCCTGCACCCCGGCCTGGAACCTCGTGCTGGCGCCGAGCTGGTCGAGCAGCGCAGCGATCCGCCGGACGACGGTGCGCCGGGACAGCTGCAACCGGCGGGCGATGGCGTCGTCGGTCGCGCCCGCGGCCATCAGCGTGATGATGGTCCGGTCCCGATCCGTCAGCAGCCCCTGCTTCCCCTTGCTGGAGACGGGGATTCCGAGTGTCCACAGTGTCTCGAAGACGCCGATGAGCGCGTTCAGCAGCCCGGAGGCGTGCACCAGCAGCGAGCCGTCCAGCCCGGCGCGGTCGGGGTCGGGCACCAGCAGCCCGGTGTGGTCGTCGCCGATCGTGAGCTTGACCGGCAGCTCGGACAGCACGCGGACGTTCTCGCCCAGCGCGGCCATCCGGGTCATGGCCGCGAACAGCCCCGGATCGTCGTACACGTCCTGGCTGTAGACCGTGCGGTAGCGCAGGCCAGCGGCCATCCGCCGCGCCTGGATGTCCTCCTGCGCCTGGAAGTGGTGCGGCTTGCTGTAGTAGGGCGGCCGGTCGAGCCAGCGGACCTGCTCGGTGGCCTGGTCCTGGAGCCGGGTGGTCAGCAGGATCAGGCGTTCCGGGTGCTCGACCGGCTCGACGTACCGGAACGTCCCCGCGCCGCCCAACGCCTGGTGGTAGAGGCGGTCGAGTTCGGCCCCCGCCTGCCACATCCGGGCGCGCCGGTCCTCCTCGGCGCGCAGCGCCACCGACATGACCCGGTCCGGCGGGGCGGCCTCCCACCGGTCGCCGACGCGCAGCACGAGGTCGAGATCGGCCAGCTCGTCGAGCACCTGCCGCAGGATCTCGGCGGTGATGCCGGTGTGGCGGGCCAGGGAGTCGGCGCGCGACCGCCCTCTTGTGGTGAGTGCGCGGTAGACCCGTCCGTGGTCGCTGTCGGCGGCGAGGACGTCGAGCACAGCACCCTCCCGGGCGGTCTGGACCGACCGAGCCTAGAACTCCTGGTCGAAAGAGGTCAACAAGGTGGCGCAGTTGCGCGATGGCCCAGGTGAGCCAGCCCGAGACCTGGCTTCCGCGACGACGGCGTTGCGATGATCTCGGTGATCGTCGGCGCCGGTTCCGAACTCGGCGAATTCCCGGTCACCGGCGCGAATTCGGATTCCAGGAGGCAGAGATGTCCGTGCGGAAGCTGGCGGCCTCGTCCGCCGTGCTCGCGGTCACCCTCACCGGAGCGTTGTTCGTCCCGCCCGCGCTTTCGGCGACTCCCGCGCCGACGGCCGCGGCGGTGCGCCCGGCGAGCGAACATGTGCTCCAGATCGACTACCAGGTGCAGGAGACGGGGTACTGGTGCGGCCCCGCGGCGACCAGGATCGCCCTGTCGGCGCGCGGGATCCAGCGCAGCCAGTCCGACCTGGCGGCCGAACTCGGCACGCACGAAGGCGGAACGGACCACATCGGCCAGGTCACGCGGGTCCTCAGCGCGCAGGTGGGCTGGTACGAGACCAAGGAAATGCCGAACGACCCGCCGTCCGAGGAGCAGAAGTCCCTGCTCTGGAACGACATCGTGCACGACATCGACAACGGCTACGCGGTCGTGGCGAACATCGTTGCCCCGCCGGGCAACCAGCCGCCCGGCTACCCGCCGGACCAGACGATCTACCACTACTTCACGGTCATCGGCTACGACGACGCGGCGGGGACGGTGCTGATCGCCGACCCGGCCTCGTTCAGCGGGAACCAGATCTACTGGCTGTCCTTCGACCAGCTGGCCAGCCTGATCCCGCCCAAGGGTTACAGCGCCTGACCCGGAGGGCGGGCCCCTCGCGGTCCGCCCTCACACCGCGGACGCGACCGCCGCCACCACCGCGACGAGCAGCGCGACGATCAGGAGCGTGGTCGCGGCCTGGAGCAGCCGGAACTTCTTCGTCCCGAGCCGAGCGACGACAAGCAGCCGCTCCCGGTGCCAGCGCAGCGGATCATCGGCGATGCGGTCGAAATGCCGCCGGAGTTCGGAGTCGGTCATCGAGCTGTAGGTGGTGAACCCGCTCTGCCGCAATCGTGGCCGCACGTTCCACAACAACAGCAACATGGCCACGGCGAGCAGCGCCAGCGCGGCCCAGAAGAGGACTGTCGCCACCACGGGCACCGAGGCCCGCGGCAGCACACCGAGCCCCACGGTGAGGATGGGACTGAACACGGCCAGCAGGATGCTGGTCTTGGTCTCGGTACGGGTGAGCGTCGAGTCCCCACGGGCCAGCTCGTCCTGCAGCAGCCCTTCCACCGTCTCCACGTCCGGGCCGCCGCCCGTCGATTCCGCCATGGCGGAATCATCGCGCATCCTCGGAGCGGTGTGGCTCCGTTCCCCTGGCGTGGATACGTTCGCGGGGTGAGCGCAGGACTTCGACTCAGACCGTTGCGAGGCGAGGACGAAGCTTCGTTCCTCGCCGCTCACAGAGCGATGGCAGCGGAGGGGGTCAACTTCGCCTTCGGCCTCGAGGCAGGTATGTCGTGGAGCGACTACCTCCAGACGCTGGAGGAATGGCGAGCTGGGATCAACCTGCCGACCGGCATGGTTCCCGCGACCTTCCTGGTAGCAGAGGTCGCCGGGGAGATCGTCGGCCGAACGTCCATCCGGCACACCCTCAACGACTTCCTGGCCCGCCTAGGAGGCCACATCGGCTACGCCGTCCTGGCAGAACATCGCCGACGCGGGTACGCGACCGAAATCCTCAGGCAGAGCATTGTCATCGCGCGAGCGCACGGGGTGGAACGAGTCCTGGTCACGTGCGACGAGGACAACATCGGCTCGATCACGGTGATCGAAGCCTGCGGCGGGCGGCTGGACACCCTCGTTCGCACCGAGCCGGGAGCCCCCGCGAAGCGCCGGTACTGGATCGACTGACTCCTGGTGCTCCCGACTCGCACTGCGAGCAGCGATGGTCCAGGGAGTGACCGGCACCCCTGCTGACACGGAACCGTCGTCGCCGGAGGGCGTACGAAGGGGATCAATGAGGTTCGGGGCATCGCTTTGTCACTAGGTGTGGTCGCGGACCCCGGCCTACGTTGCCATCGGTGGTCCGGCAGGTTCGGCTCTCATCGGACATCCGGTACGTAACCTGCGAACGTGACGACGGACGCAACTCCCGACGACCTGGCCCTGCCACCGGCATTCACCGAACTGCACGAGATCGGCATTCCCTGGGTATGGGACGACGATGAAGACACGCTGCTCTACGGCTGCGACTTCGAGTTCTACCCGCACTTCGCGGCTCCGGATCACACGGCCTGGTGGTTCCGCATGTGGACTGGCAATGAGGAGGTCGACGGAAGCGAGTTCCGATTCTTCGGCACGTCCGGGGCGGGCGACTATGCCGGATTCTGGCTCGTCCGAGACGACACACCGATCACCGGACAGCCCGTGGTTCTCCTGGGCTCCGAGGGGCAAATCGGGGTGATCGCCCGCGACCTCGGGGCTCTCCTGTGGGTGTTCGCCAACGGCTCCGGCCCGGTCGAAGCACTCGATGATCCGGACGAGAAGAGACCCCCGAACGAGACGTTCCACGCGATCGCAGAGCGGTACGCACCTGGACAAAGTCGCCCGACCGCCGAGATCGTCGCTGAGGCTCAACAAGAGTTCCCGGACTTCGAGGCGTACATCAACGCGATGTGCTGCTGAACGAAGCGTGCCTCGAACCGCATCGGAGCATTGTCCTCGGGGGCGGCGGGTCCGCTGCGTAATCGCACGCTAGTCGCACGACATGATGAAGGGGTGCGGGTCAGGAGCGGCCTGCACCCCTGCTGACCTGGCGTTATGCGCCCCCGGCAGGATTCGAACCTGCGACACCCGCTTTAGGAGAGCGGTGCTCTATCCCCTGAGCTACGAGGGCTTGGTCGCGTGCGACCCACCTCGGAGGGTACCGGGCGGCGGGACGGTTGCCGACACCCGGTCGCTTCTCGCGGACGGCGGTCACAGCGGGTGGGGCTCGCGTATCGTGAGGTGATCGTTACGGGCCGCGGGTTTGGGGGACGGTCGTGCACAACGAGAACCACGGGGACGTTCGGAACCTCGTCCAAGCCGGGGTCGCGCACGTGCACCTGCCGGACGGGCGGCGGACGCCCGGTGATCTTCCGACCTGGCAGCAGGTGCTGGTCGATCGGGTTTCGGAGCAGGCGCGGCTGATGGAGCTGTTGACCGGTGACGGCTCGGTGACCTGCGTGGGGATCAGCGGGACCAGCGGGGTCGGCAAGAGCGCGCTGGCGTTGTACTGCCTCAACCGGGTCGTCAAGCGGTTCGAGCACGGTCAGCTCTACTACGACTTCAACGCCCAGGGGCGGCCGGTCGGTCTCGTGGACGCGGTTCGGTACTGCCTGAAGTCGCTCGGTGGGCAGGTTCCGGTCGATCCGGGGGAGGCTGCCGCGCGGCTTCGGAGCGAGCTGAGCGAGCGTCGCGTCGTGGTCGTGCTCGACAACATCGCTGAGCTGGACGGGCTCCGGGAGCTGCGTCCGAGTACGGGCAGCCTGCTGCTGTTCACCACCCACCGCAACGTCGACGACCTGCGGTTCGACGGAGTGGAGCCGATCGCGCTGGACGTCTTCGACCTCGATTCCGGTGTCGAGCTGCTGGAGAAGCTGTGCCCGGACGGTCGGGTCGCGCGGGAGCCGGACGCCGCTCGTGAGCTCGTCGAGCTGTGCGGTTTCCTGCCGGTCGCGCTGCGGATCGTCGGCGGGATGCTGGTGAAGCGGAAGTCGCGGCGGTTGTCGGCGCTGGTGGCCGAACTCCGCAATGACGACGTCCGCCACGCCCGGATGCGGAATACGCTCAAGCACGTGGTGGAAGATCTTTCGCCCGGGGAACGGGATCTGTACCTGCTGCTCGGGCTGGTGCCCGGGCCGACGTTCTCCGCGCCCGCCGCAGCGGCGTTGGCCGATCTGCTGCCGCACGTCGCCGAGGAGCTGCTCGACGAACTCCGCACCAGCAACCTGCTGGAGGAGAACGATCGGGAGCAGTTCCGGTTCCACGACCTCGTTGGCCTGCACGCGAAGAAGCTTGCGGAAGCAGAGTTCTCGCACGACGCCGCCCGCGCGGCGCGGTTGCGGCTGGTGGAGTGGTACCGGACGCAGGGGGCGTTCGCCGATCGGGCGGTGACGGAGCCGTCGCGGCTGCGGGTGGGCGGGGACGACGACCTGGTCGCCGGCGCCAACCCGTTCGACAAGACCAGTGGGCTGGAGTGGCTTGAGAACGAGCGGCCGAACATCCTCGCGCTCGCTGAACTCTGCGCCGAATACCGTTGGGACGAAGCGGTGATCTCGTTCTGCGACGGTCCACTGTGGGCGCTGCACAACCATCACAAGAACTACCGGGACACCCTCGCGGCGTTGAAGTCGGGCGTCGGCGCAGCGGAGCGGGCGGGGGACCTGCGGGCCGAGGCGCGGATGCGCAGTCTTCGGGTGCAGTTGTGGACGGAGCTGGCCAGTTACGACGCCGCGCGTGATGAAGCCGCGCTGGCCGTCGCCGCGGCCGAGAGGTCCGGGAACCGCCGGATTCTGGCCTCTGCGCTGGAGTTCCAGGGCAAGCTCCACCTCGCCGAGGAGTCCTGGGACGACGCGATCGCGTTGTTCCGGCAGGCGCTCGCGCTCAACGAGGAGGTCGGCAGGCCGCGCGGCATGGCCATCCAGCACTACCTCATCGGCAAGGCGCTCAACGGGCGCGGTGATCACGAGGAGTCGTTCGCGCACCTCGACGTCGCCCTCGGGCTGCTGGCCGGATTTCCCGACGAGCGTCGGCTTCCCGGCCGGGTCCGCCTCGTCATCGCCAGCGGGCACCAGCAGCTCGGGTGGCACTCGGAGGCGGTCGAGCTGCTGCGCGAGGTCGTCGACCAGACCCGGGCCCGGAACGCCTCCTTCGAGCTCGCCGAAGCGTTGGAACTGCTCGGGATCTCGCTCGCCGAGACCGGCGACTCCGCCGCCTCCCGGGAGCACCTGACCGAAGCGCTCGACATCTACCGGCAGGCCGGGCACCCGGCCGCCGACCGCGTGCTCAGGCGTCTGGGCTGAAGACCTCGACGGGCTCCGCCCGCACCGGCCACCCCGGCAGCGGCAGCCCGATCGCGTCGTAGATCGCTTCGCGCAACCGCTCGGCGGACCGCCCGATCGGCGAGAACGCGTCGGACGCCAGCTCCTCGTGCCCGGCCACCGGCCGCGCCGCATCGACCTGCGCGCGCAGGTCCGCGGTCGGATCCAGCCAGGCCGCCCGGTCCGCGAGCCGGGCGGCCGGGGTGCCCGGCACGATCTCGTCGGTGCCGAACTCCGCCAGGAGGAAGGGAATTCCCAACGCCGCCGCGTAAAGGGCGAGCGAACCGTGGTCGGACACCACGACATCCGCCGCGACCAGCACCGCTCGCCAACCGCGATCCGGCGGCACGACGACCAGCCCGCGCGAACGCGCGTGCCGCGTCCACAGGTCGACCATGAAACGGCTGTGCTGCGCGGGGATGTTGGGATGCAGCACGAGCGCGACCTGGTAGTGGTCCGGCGGCAGCACCTCGACCAGCCGGGTCACGAGTTCGGCCTGCCGCCCGTAGGCGGACCGGTCACCCCAGGTCGAGCAGATCACGACCAGTTTGCGGTCGCCGGACCGGAGTCCGGAGCGGTAGTGGTCGCGCATCGGGATACTCGCGCGCAGGCGGTCGAAGCACGGGTCGCCGATCACCCGGGCGCGGTCGACGGCCTCCGGGCAGCCGGCCCGCAGCGCGTCGATCTGGTTGTGGTGCGAGAGTCCGATGATCTTCGGGACGATGCGGTTCTTGTGCACGAGCTGGGTGCGGGAAAGGCCGGAGATCTCGTCGGTGAATCCTTCGCCCGTGGCCCGTTTCTTGTGGTGCCCGGCGCCGTGCGGCATCGTCATGATCGGGATTCGCAGCTTGTGCAGGGCGCCGTTGCTGCTGGGGGAGATCGCCAGGTCGAAGTCCGCCGCCCTGATCTTGGACCACTTGACGACGCGCATGTGCTGGCGGTGCAGCAGCTCGGTCAGGTCGGCCGCGAACTCCGAGCCCTTGGCCACGGCGAAGCGGATCTCCAGCCGCACGTCGTCGGCCAGGGCCGGGAAGACGTCGTGCAGGCGGTCCAGCGCGGTCGGGGTGCGGACCACCGCCAGGATCCGGGCGGCGACGGGCACCGTGCCCCACCGGCCCATCCGGTTTCCGGTTTCCGGTTTCCGGTTTCCGGTTTCCGGTTTCCGGTTTCCGGTTTCCGGTTTCCGGTTTCCGGTTTCCGGTTTCCGGTTTCCGGTTTCATCTTACGTCGCCCCGTTTTCCGCTGCGGGCGTTCCGGAGAACCGGTCAACGCGAGTCCGTCCGGGAGATCGACGGCAGGTCGCCGCTGTCCTGGTCGATCTCCACCCGGTTGCGCCCCGCGCGCTTGGCCCGGTAGAGCGCGATGTCGGCGGCCGAGAACAGGTGGTCCAGTTCCGCTGGGCCCGCGGCGACTCCGATGCTGACCGTGGGCGGCTGCTTGGTCCGGCCCAGCACCAGCCGCCAGTCGTGCGCGTCCACCGCCGCGCGGATGCGTTCGGCGACCACCGGACCGGACTCGTCCGCGGAGTCGACCAGCAGGACCACGAACTCGTCCCCGGCCCACCGGCAGATCAGGTCGTCGGCGCGGCACTCCCGGCGCAGCAGGTGCGCGACCTCCTGCAGGGCCGCATCTCCCGCGGCGTGCCCGGCGCCGTCGTTGACGTCCTTGAACCAGTCGACGTCCACCAGCATCAGCCACGGGATCCGGCCCTGCGCCGCGGTCTGCTCCAGCAGCGCGGGCGCCCGCCGCTCCAGGCCGAGCCGGTTGGTCAGGCCGGTCAGCGGATCGCGCAGCGCCGCCTCCTGCGCCGCCATCGCCATCCGCTGCGCCTGCACCGCGACCCGGCGCTGCTCCAGCGCCTGGCCGAGCCCTTCCTGCAGCGTCTCCACCGCGAGCCGGGACGCGCTGACCGTGCGCCGCAGCGCCGCGGACTCGCCCACCGGGTCGGACAGCTCGTCGCAGATGGCGGCCAGGTCCAGCGAGAACTGCATCATCAGCTGCGTGTCCCGGATGGTCTCCGCCCGGTCGAGCGCGCGGCTGGCGTAGGTCCTGGCCTCCGGGAGCTCGTGCTGCTCGCGCCGGACGACCGCGAGCACCCAGTTGGCCACCGACGCGCTGAACAGGTCCTCGGCCGGCGTGCTCAGCCGCAGCGCCTCGGCGGCCAGCCGCTCCGCGGTCTCGTGCTCGCCGACCCCGGCGTGCGCCCGCGCACCGCCCGCGAGGGCCGAGCGGTACACCTGGCCGGGCCCGGTCAGCGCCCGGCTCTCCTCGAACAGCGCGCGGGCCAGCCGGAACTGCTCCTCCCGGGACTCGCTGCGCCGCGACACCGCGCGGAACACCAGCGCGTTGGCCTCCCGGCACAGGCACTGCGCGAGCGTGTCGTCGTCCCCGGCCGCACGCGCCACCTGCACCGCCAGCGCCATCAGCTCCAGCGCGGGCGCGCGGTGGCCGATCGTCTCCAGCAGGTGGCCCAGCATGCTGATGGTGTGCGCGGCGGCGATCCCGCTGGGGCGGTCGACGTCGAGCTCGGTCCAGCCCTCGGCGGCCAGCTCCAGCGCGAGCGGGATCCGGTCCAGCCGCCACGCCAGCGACGCGCGGTGCACCAGCACGGTCGCCCGGTCCCACTGGTCGGCGACCAGGTTCGGCCGGACCGCGGTGAGCTCGTCGAACGCGGCCCCGGCGGCCTCGAACCGGCCGGAGTCCAGCAGCAACCGCACCTGGCGGTCCTGCGCGGGCAGCCGGCCCGGCATCAGCGGATAGTCCTGCTGCACTGCGTCGTCCTCGCAGTCGCTCACCGGTAGTCGCGATGACTACTCATCGTTACCGATTCCGTGACGTATCAGGCTACCGGGTGAGGTCGTGCCGGTACGTCTCGTAATGCACCACCTTCTCCAGCGGAAGCCGGCGGCGCCAGCCGTGCCGTTCGAGATCGGGTGCGTCGGCCAGGCGGCGAACCGGGCCCAGGCACAACCATGCCACCGGTCGCACGCCGCTGGGAATGTCGAGCAGCCTGCGCAGGAACTCCTCGCGGTAGAAGCTCACCCAGCCCACGCCGAGCCCTTCGGCGGTCGCGGCCAGCCACAGGTTCTGGATCGCCAGGCAGACCGAGTACAGCCCGGCGTCGGTGATGGCGTGCCTGCCCAGCACCGCGGGCGAACCGCGCTCCGGGTCGTAGGTGACGGCCACCCCGAGCGAGGACTCGACGATGCCCTCGACCTTGATCTTGGAGAAGGTCTGCGCCCGCTCGCCGCTGAGCTGCGCGGCGAACACGCTGCGCTCGGCCAGCACGTGCTCGCGGAAGCCGCGGCGGGTCGCTTCGTCGCGCACCAGCACGAAGTCCCAGGGCTGGGACAGCCCCACGCTCGGCGCGCTGTGCGCGGCGGTGAGGACCCGGTGCAGGACCTGGTCGGGGATCTCGCCGCCGGTGAACTCCGAGCGCACGTCGCGGCGGCGCTCGATCACGTCGTAGAGATCGGCGGCGGGGGTGGAGGAGGGGAACTGAGGTACACGTCCGGCGGTGGTCATCGCAGACCATCCTGCCGTGTGACGATCGGCGGCCCGCATACGCCCGTGCGGGTGGGTGCGGCTGAGCGCACCCACCCGGGCCGGGTCAGCGCTTGGCGGCGGCGGGGTAAGGCAGCAGGGCCATCTCCCTGGCGTTCTTGATCGCCTGGGCGACATCGCGCTGCTGCTGCGGGGTCAGGCCGGTCACCCGGCGGGAGCGGATCTTGCCGCGGTCGGACACGAACTTGCGCAGCAGGGCGGTGTCCTTCCAGTCCACCACCACGACGCCCTCCCGTTCGAGGAGGTTCTGCTTCGGCCTGCGCGGCCGGTGGTTGCCAGCCATCCCTCACCAACTCGACTTCGTCACGCCGGGCAGTTCACCCGCGTGCGCCAGCTCGCGCAGGCGCACCCGGGAGAGCCCGAACTTGCGGAAATAGCCACGCGGCCTGCCGTCGACGGCGTCGCGGTTGCGCAGGCGCGTCGCGCTGGCGTCGCGGGGTTGCCGCTGCAGCTCCAGCACCGCGGCGTCCCGCTCGGCGGCGCTGCTGGCCGGGGCGGCGATGATCTTCTTCAGCTCGGCGCGGCGCTCGGCGTACCGGGCCACGACCTCGCGCCGCTGGGCGTTGCGGGCGATCTTGGACTTCTTGGCCATCCGGCCTCCTCGAATGTTGGGGGAGCGGCTAGCGCTCCTCGCGGAACTCCACGTGCGCGCGGATCACCGGGTCGTACTTGCGCAGCCGCATCCGGTCCGGGTCGTTGCGCCGGTTCTTCCTGGTCACGTACGTGTAGCCGGTTCCGGCGGTGGACCGGAGCTTGATCACGGGACGCACGTCGTTGCTCGCCATCAGATCCGCTCCCCTCGCGCGCGCATCTCGGCCACCGCGGCCTCGATGCCGCGGCGGTCGATGGTCTTGATCGCGTCGGTCGACAGCCGCAGCCGGATCCAGCGGCCTTCGGACGGCAGCCAGTAGCGCCGCCGCTGGATGTTGGGCATCCAGCGCCGCCGGGTGCGGACGTGGGAGTGCGAGACGTGGTTGCCGTAGCCGGGCTTCTTCCCGGTCAGCTGGCAGCGGACGGACATGACCTGCCTCTCGGTAATGACATCCGTTTTCATATGGCTGGGCCGACAGGGTAGCGTAGGTCCGGA
Source organism: Saccharopolyspora taberi (assembly GCF_039534165.1). Taxonomy (NCBI): domain Bacteria; kingdom Bacillati; phylum Actinomycetota; class Actinomycetes; order Pseudonocardiales; family Pseudonocardiaceae; genus Saccharopolyspora; species Saccharopolyspora taberi. Next base: position 88,118 of record NZ_BAAAUX010000010.1, read on the forward strand.
ACGAAATGAAAACCATTGCCGATTGGGGTCGAGGTGGGGATGGGAACCGACGCCCGGCGGATGCCGCTGATCATGGTGGCCGGGATCCGCGAGGACCAGGTCGGGACGACCGCGGAGGCGGTCCGCGCGCAGGACGCCGCAGGCACCGCGCTGGTGCAGCACGACCTCCGCGAGATCGAGCAGGGCGTGGTCCGCAGGCGGGTTCGGCACGGCGACGACGAACGCGTCACCGTGCTGGAGCTGGCGCACGGATGCGTCTCGTGCACGCTGCGCGAGGACTTCCTGCCGCTGCTGCGCGGTCTCTGCTCGGCGCCGGACGTGGAGCGGATCGTCGTGCAGCTGGATCCGGCGCTGGAGCCGGAGGCGATCTGCTGGGCGCTCCAGCACGTGGTGGTCGACGGCCGCACGTTGGACGACGACGTCGAGATCAGCGCCGTGATCACCGTCGTCGACCTGCCGAGCTGGCTGGCCGACGCCGGCAGCGAGGACGAGCTCGCCGAACGCGGGCTCGCGGGCAGCCCGGACGACGACCGCACCCTCGCGCAGGTCGCGGTCGGGCAGGTCGAGTTCGCCGACGCGGTCGTGCTGGCCGGGTCGGCCGAGGACCGCTGGAACCAGGTGCGGACCGAGGCCGTGATCAGCAGGCTCACTCCGAGCGCGCCGCGCGTCCACCTCGACGCCCTGGACGTGCCCGCGCTGCTCGCCGGGGTGCCCGAGCTGGCGCGGCGCGGGCAGATCGACTGGCCGCACGGCCCGCTGCTGCGCGGCCAGCCGCCACTGGACACCGAGGCCGGGGTCGCGGTCGTGCTGTTCGAGGAGCGCAGGCCCTTCCATCCGCAGCGGCTGCACGAGGCGATGGATGTGCTGCTCGACGGCGTCGTGCGCACGCGCGGGCGCGCGTGGGTTGCCAGCCAACCGGACGTGGCGCTGTGGCTGGAGTCCGCGGGCGGTGGTCTGCGCGTCGGGCACGCGGGTCCGTGGCTGGCGGCGCTGGACCGCGACCAGTGGGCCGACATCCCGGCCGAGCGGCAGGTCAGGGCCTCGCTGAACTGGGACGACTACTACGGCGACCGGATGCAGGAGCTGGTGGTGATCGCCCACGAGGCCGATCCGCGCGACATCACCCGCGCGCTGCGGTCGGCGGTCCTGACCGACGACGAGATCGCCGCGGGCCGGGAGGAGTGGGCGACCTACGAGGACCCGTTCGGCGAATGGCACACCGACCCGTGCGAGCCCACCGGCGCCGACTCGCCCGCCGACGCCGCCCGCGACAGCGGGACGTACTGAGACAGCGGGAAGTACTGAGAGGACAGCGATGAAGCCAGACATCCATCCCACCTACGAGCCGGTGGTGTTCCAGGACAGGTCCACCGGAAACCGGTTCCTGACCCGGTCGACGGCCACCTCCGACCAGCGCGTCGAGTGGTCCGACGGCAACTCGTACCCGTTGATCGTGGTCGACGTGACCTCGTACTCGCACCCGTTCTGGACCGGCAACCAGCGGGTGCTGGACAGCCAGGGCCGGGTGGAGAAGTTCCGGCGGCGCTACGGCGACCGCAAGCGTGGAGGGGAGTGAGCCGTGGCCGTTCCGAAGCGGAAGATGTCCCGCAGCAACACCAGGCACCGGCGGTCGCAGTGGAAGGCCGCCGCGCCTGATCTGGTGCCGATCGTGGTCGACGGGGAGCGGAAGCTGGTGCCCCGGGCGCTGGTCCGGTACTTCCAGCAGCAGGGTTGACCCGATCCGGTGGACGAGGCGCGCCGCGAAGATCGCGGCGCGCCTTTTTCGCGCAGAAGACCCGATTTATCACGGTATGTGCCTGCCGTAGCTAGATCGAGTAGGTGTGCGTGCATCCGGGTGGCGCCCGGAAACTCCTCGTGCAAGGATGCGCCGCCGCGCCGCCACCCGGTCGTTCCGCCGGGATTCCCTGGTCGGGAACGTTTGCAAAACTCTTTCGCGTACTCATTTCGGTTCTGGGCCGGAAATCGCTTTGCGTCGCGGATATCTCCGCCGGTTGATCCCTCACTCAGGGTGTTGACGAATGGTGGCCGGTGGTCCACTCTTCCGCGCCTTGGTATGTCCGTTTTGTTCCCATAGGCTTGAGGTGCCGGAGGGCGACCCCCTCCGTGCACCCTGAAAGTTCCCCAGAAAGTTCCTGCAGAAGTTCGCACAGGGAGTTCCGGCTTCGAGTCCGGCTCCTGTTTCCCTGTCATTCGCCGCGCTCAACGTGAGGAATAACCGTGAACTACGGAACGGCGCTCCGAAACGAAATCCTGTCCCCCCAGATCACCCCGCTCATCGGCATTTACGACATGCACTCGGCGTCGGTGTCGGCGCAGCACTACGACGGCATGTTCGTGTCGGGGTTCGGTTTCGCGGCATCGCACTACGGACTGCCCGACATCGGCTTCATCGCCTGGTCCGACCTGGTCTCGTTCGTGCAGCGGCTCCGGCTGGCCTTCCCGCGCCAGCACCTGCTGGTCGACATCGACGACGGCTACGTCGACCCCGAGGTCGCCTGCCACGTCGTGGAGCACCTGGAACGCATCGGCGCCTCCGGCGTGATCCTGGAGGACCAGCGCAGGCCGCGGAAGTGCGGGCACGTCGAGGGCAAGCAGATCCTGGCGCTGGAGGAGTACCTGGAGAAGCTCGAACTGGTCCTGCGCACCCGCCGCGACCTGGTCGTGGTGGCCCGCACCGACGCGGTCGAGGAGGCCGAGATCCTGCGCAGGGCCGAGGCGCTGGCCGAGACCGACGCCGACGTCCTGCTGGTCGACGGGGTGCGCGACGTGGACTGGATCCGCAAGGTCCGCAAGGTCATCGGCGACAAGCCGCTGCTGTTCAACCAGATCGCGGGAGGCAAGTCGCCCCGGCTCTCGCTGCCCGAGCTGAGCGCGCTCGGCGTGGACGTGGCGATCTACAGCACGCCGTGCCTGTTCGCCGCCCAGAGCGCCATCGACGAGGCGCTGTCCGAACTGCGCCGCAACGAGGGCAGGCTGCCGGAGGTGTCCGGTCAGGCCGTCGGGGTCGCCTCGTCGCTGCAACTGCTGGAGAAGAACATCAGCAGGCACCACGAGCGGAACGTCCGCAGCTACGCGTGATCGAGGTGGCCCCGCGCCACCCGCGTCCGGTGATCGGCGGCCGTTCCGCCGCCGATCCCGCAAGAAGATTTCCGAATCGCTATTTCTCCGGAAAGGATTTTTTGTGCCCCCCGTTTCGGGTGCGCTCGCTCGAATTCGACCCGATCCCTACGTTCTCGCCATTGTCGTCAGTGCGGCCGCGGCCGTATTGCTTCCGGCGCAGGGTGTTGCCGCGGTCGGCCTGGACCGCGCGATAGCCGTCGCCATCGCGGTGCTCTTCTTCGTCTACGGCGCGCGCTTGTCGGCCGCCGAGGCGCTGGCCGGAGTGCGGAACTGGCGACTGCACCTGCTGATCCTCCTGCTCACCTTCGCCCTCTTCCCGCTGCTCGGCCTCGCCGCCCGGCTTCTCGTCCCGGGCGCGGTGACCCCCGAGCTCTACGTCGGCCTGGCGTTCCTCTGCGCGCTGCCGTCCACCGTGCAGTCCTCGATCACGTTCACCTCGCTGGCCAGGGGGAACGTGGCGGCGGCGATCTGCGCGGCGACCTTCTCCAACGTGCTGGGCGTGGTCCTGGCCCCGCTGCTGGTGGGGATGCTCGTCCGGACCGAGGGCGGTGCGTTGTCGGCGGGCGCGATCCGCGACATCGTTCTGCTGCTGCTCGTCCCGTTCCTGCTCGGGCTGTGCCTGCACGGGTGGACCGGGAGCGCGCTGCGGCGGCACCGCCGCGCGTTCGGGCTGGTCGAGCGCGGTGTGATCCTGATGGCCGTCTACGCGGCGTTCAGCGAGGGCACCGTCTCCGGCGTCTGGCACCAGCTGACCGCTCCGCGGATCGCGACTCTGGTACTGGTTGACGCGGTGCTGCTGGCGGTCGTGCTCGCCGTCGCCGTCGCCGTCACCAGGGCGGCGGGATTCGACCGGGCCGACGCGGTGCCGATCGTCTTCTGCGGCTCGCAGAAGAGCCTGGCCACCGGGCTCCCGATGGCGACGGTGATGTTCGCGGGCCAGGGAGTCGGCCTCGTCGTGCTGCCGCTGATGCTCTACCACCAGCTGCAGCTGATCATCTGCGCGTGGCTCGCCCGCCGCTTCGCGCAGCAGGAAACGTCCGAACCGGAGAAGGAGTCCACGTGCGCCTGATGATCGCGCTGCCCGTCGCGCTGCTGTTCGCCGCGGCGCAGGCGGCCACCGCCAACGCCGCCGAGAGCGGCCTCACCCTGATCAACGTCGACGACAGCGTGCTGGAGGTCGACCGGTCCCTGAACATCAACCAGGGCGGTCACGGCGACACCGGCAGCGACGTCGTCGCGCAGACCGGCGACGGCCAGAACCTCGGGGCCTGATGACCGTCGTCACACCCTGATCGCGAACCCCGCGACAGGTTCTCAGGTGCTTCTCAGGGCTTCGGGTAACACTGTGGTCATGCGCATCCTCGTCGTCGACGACGACCGGGCCGTGCGCGAGTCCCTGAGGCGGTCGTTGCAGTTCAACGGGTACCAGGTGGAGCTCGCCGCGGACGGTCAGCAGGCCCTCGACTGGTTGGCCGACCAGCGACCCGACGCCATGGTCCTCGACGTCATGATGCCCAGGCTGGACGGACTGGAGGTCGCCCGCCGGTTGCGCAGCACCGGCGACGACCTCCCGATCCTGGTGCTCACCGCCCGGGACGCGGTCTCGGACCGCGTCGCCGGGCTCGACGCGGGAGCCGACGACTACCTGCCCAAGCCGTTCGCGCTGGAGGAGCTGCTCGCCCGCCTGCGCGCGCTGCTGCGCCGGGCGGCGCCGTCGGACCTCGACCACGACGACCTGCCCGCTCCGCTGCGCTTCGCCGACCTCGAACTCGACCCCGGCACCCGCGAGGTCCGCCGCGGCGACCGCCAGATCAGCCTCACCCGCACCGAGTTCGCCCTGCTGGAACTGCTGATGGCGCACCCCAAGCAGGTGCTTACCCGCAGCAGGCTGCTGGAGGACGTCTGGGGCTACGACTTCCCGACCTCCGGCAACGCGCTGGAGGTCTACATCGGCTACCTGCGCCGCAAGACCGAGGCCGAGGGCGAACCGCGGCTGATCCACACCGTGCGTGGCGTCGGTTACGTCCTGCGCGAGACGCCGCCGTGACGGTCCCGACCTCCCAGCCGCCCGCTCCGCCGCCACCGGACCTGCCCGCGCCGGCCGCGCGCGGCCTCCAACGGGTCTCGCTGCGCAACCGGGTCACCTGGCTGGCCGCGATGTGCGTGGCGGGCGCGGTCGCCCTGGTGTCGGTCGCGGCGTTCGTCACCGTGCACGACAGCCTGTACTCGCAGCTGGACGAGAACCTGACCGAGCGGGCGGTGGAGGCGGCCGAGGGGCCGCTGGTGCGGACCCCGAACCTCCAGCAGGTGCCGGTCGCGTTCTACGCGGCGGCGAACCTGAAGATCAGCGTGCTGTCCGCGGACGGCACCGAGATCACCCCGAACCCGGGCGACCGGCCGCCGTCGGGCTACCTGGAACTCGCGGTGGCCAAGGGGCAGAGCGCGCATTCGGCCCGCACCGACCAGGCGACCAACAGCCGCGTGGTCGCGGTCCCGGCCGGGCCGAACGTCGCGCTGGTGATGTCGCAGTCGCTGCGCCCGACGCAGGCGACGCTGGCGCAGCTCAGCGTGGTCCTGGTGGTGATGGGCGGGGCGGGCATCCTGCTCGCGGCCGCCGCCGGGACCGCGGTGGCCCGCGCCGGGCTGCGTCCGGTGCAGCGGCTGACCGCCGCGACCGAGCGGGTCGCGCTCACCGGCGACCTGCGGCCGATCCCGGTCTCCGGCGACGACGAGCTGGCCAGGCTGACCACGAGCTTCAACCGGATGCTGGGCGCGCTCGCGGAGTCCCAGGAACGCCAGCGCAGGCTGGTCGCCGACGCCGGGCACGAGCTGCGGACCCCGCTCACCTCGCTGCGGACCAACCTCGAACTGCTGATGGCCTCGTCCCGTCCGGGCGCGCCGACGCTGTCCCCCGAGGACCGCGACGAGATGATGGCCGACGTCCACGCCCAGATCACCGAGCTGTCCTCGCTGGTCGGCGATCTGGTGGAGCTGGCGCGGGAGGACACGCCGCAGGCCGTGCACGAGCCGGTGGACCTGCTCGAAGTGGTGGAGCGGGCGCTGAACCGGGCCCGCAGGCGGGCGCCGCGCGCGCACTTCCTGGTCCGGCTGGAGCCGTGGCTGATGATGGGCGACGCCACCGCGCTGGAGCGGGCGGTGCTCAACCTCCTGGACAACGCGGCGAAGTGGAGCCCGGAGGGTGGCACGGTGCGCGTCGACCTGCACCCCGACCAGGCCGGGCACACGGTGCTGGAGGTCGCCGACGCGGGTCCGGGCATCGCCCCGGCGGACCGGCCGCACGTGTTCGAGCGGTTCTACCGGTCGTCGGACGCGCGGACGCTGCCCGGTTCCGGGCTCGGGCTCTCGATCGTCAAGCAGGTCGCCGAGCGGCACGGCGGTACCGTCCGGGCGGGCGAGGCACCGGAGGGCGGTGCGCTGCTGACCATGCGCCTGCCCGGTGACCAGCGCGCGGCAAACGAACAGCACTGAACATCGCGACCGGGCCCCGCGCGGATCGTCGCAGCGGGTAGTGTTGGTTCCTGTTGACTTGACGTGTCAAGTTCGAAAGGACTGCCAGTGCTCGCACGGCAACGCCAGGAAGTGATCCTCGACGAGGTGCGCCGCACCGGTGCGGTTCAGGTGAGCGCGCTGGTGCGGCGGCTCGGGGTGTCGGACATGACCGTCCGCCGGGATCTCGACGCCCTGGCCAGGCGCGGGCTGGTGGAGAAGGTCTACGGCGGCGCCACCTCGACCGTCGGCCGCAGCACCGACGAGCCGGGTTTCGAGGCGAAGTCGGTGCGCCAGCTCGCGGAGAAGGAGGCCATCGCGCGGCTGGCCGCCGAGCAGGTGCGGCCCGGCACCGCGATCGGCCTGTCGGCGGGGACCACGACGTGGACCCTGGCGCGGCACCTCGACGAGATCGCCGACCTGACGGTGGTGACGAACTCGGTCCGGGTCGCCGACGCGCTGCAGCAGCGCGGGCGCACCGACCGGACGGTGGTGCTGACCGGCGGCGTGCGGACGCCGTCGGACGCGCTGGTCGGGCCGGTCGCGGTGCAGTCCCTGCGGTCGCTGCACCTGGACCTGGTGTTCCTCGGGGTGCACGGCATCGCCCCGCACGCCGGGTTCACCACGCCGAACCTCAACGAGAGCGAGACCAACCGCGCGCTGGCCGACGCGGCCGCCCGGCTGGTCGTCGTCGCCGACCACTCCAAGTGGTCGACCGTGGGGATCTCCACCATCGCCGACCTGTCCGAGATCGACCTGCTGATCAGCGACGACGGCCTGCCCGCCGAGGCGCGCGAGGTGCTGTCCGAGAACGTCCCGGAACTCCTGCTCGCGGAGGTGCAGCGGTGAAGTCGGTTCGCAAGCTCGCGGACGGGCGCGAGATCATCTACTTCGACTCCGATCCGTCCAGGGTGCGCGACGCGGTGGACACCCGGGACCTGCCCGCGCGGTCCCCGGCCTCGGAGATGCGGCGCGACCCGCTGACCGGGGAGTGGATCGCGATGGCCGCGCACCGGCAGTCGCGCACCTACAAGCCGCCCGCCGAGCTGTGCCCGCTGTGCCCCAGCGCGCCGGGGCGGCCGAGCGAGATCCCGGAGTCCGACTACGAGGTGGTGGTCTTCGAGAACCAGTTCCCCTCGTTCGCGCAGGGAATCCCCGGCTCGCTGTCCACTGTGGACGGAATGCCGATGGTGCCGTCGGCGCCGGCCACCGGGCGCTGCGAGGTCGTGTGCTTCACCTCGGACCACAACTCGTCCTTCGGCCGGCTCAGCGCGGCGCAGGCCCGCGCGGTCGTCGACGTGTGGGCCGACCGGACCGAGGCGCTGTCCGAAACACCGGGCGTCGAGCAGGTCTTCTGCTTCGAGAACCGCGGTGAGGAGATCGGCGTGACCCTGCACCACCCGCACGGGCAGATCTACGGGTACCCGTTCGTCACGCCCAGGACGGAGAAGATGCTTGCGGCCGCGGAGGAATACCGCGCCGAGCACGGCAGCCACGTGCTTGGCGACGTCCTCGCGGCCGAGCGCGTCGACGGGCGGCGGGTGGTCGTCGACTCCCGGCACTGGACGGCCTTCGTGCCCGCCGCGGCGCGCTGGCCGGTCGAGGTGCACGTGGTCCCGCACCGCCAGGTGCCGGACCTGGTGGAGCTGACCGACGAGGAGCGCGACGACCTCGCGGCCACTTATCTGGACGTCCTGCGGCGGTTCGACCGGCTCTACGACCGGCCGCTGCCCTACATCGCGGCGTGGCACCAGGCGCCGGTCCGGACCGGGCGGGACCTGTCGTGGCTGCACCTCCAGCTGTTCTCGGTCCTGCGCTCGGCGGACAAGCTGAAGTACCTCGCCGGATCGGAGTCGGGCATGGCGGTGTGGATCAGCGACGTGACCCCCGAGCAGATCGCGGACCGGCTGCGCGCCGCGTGACTTCGCGCACGGTGAAGGTTTCCAGGGTGCGGCACAGCAGGATCTCAGGCGCTTCTCAGCTCGGTGCAGGACAGTGAAGGACATGACCGACCAGACCCCGGGCTCCGCCGGCGACCGACCGGAGGAGCCGCAATCGCAGGCAGCGCACCAGGCCGCGGGGGATGCCGCGACCGTCCCGCTGGCGGGCGGGGCTCCGAAGCGGCCGGAGGACGCGGAGCAGCCGGGGGCTGCGGAGCCGTCGGAGGCCGCTGCGGAGGCAGGCGTCCCCGGTCGGGAGCCAGGCGTCGCCGGGCAGCGGGCGAGCGTCGGTGAGCAGACGGGCGCTGCCGATCAGCAGTGGGGTGCTGATCGGCAGCAACCGGGGACCGCCGATCAGCCCGCAGGCCAGTACCCGGGTGCTGCGGGTCAGTCCGCAGGTGTCGCAGGCCAATACCCGGGTGCCGCGGGCCAGTCCGCAGACACTGCCGGCCAGCACTCAGGTGCGGCAGCAGTCCAACACCCCGGCGCTGCAGGCCAGTACCCCGGCGCTGCGGGTCAGTCCGGAGACGCTGCGGGCCAGCATTCCGGTGCGGCGGCAGGCCAGTACCCCAGTGCTGCGGGCCAGTACCCGGGTGCTGCGGGTCAGTCCGGAGACGCTGCGGGCCAGCATTCCGGTGCGGCAGCAGCCCAGACCCCCGGCGCTGCAGGCCAACACCCCGGTGCTGCGGGTCAGCCCGACGACGCCGCGAGCCAGCACTCGGGTGCCGCCGGTCAGCCGGGTGCCGCCCAGCCGGGTTCCGCTGGTCATCAGCCGGGCGCTGCTGGTGCAGGTTCCGGTTCCGGTCAGCCGGAGCAGCCCCGGTCGCCCTGGGCGGCCCCGACGGGCCAGGCCGGGCAACCGGGTCAGCGACCGCACCACACCCAGCAGTTCGCGCAGCAGGAGCCGCACGGTCAGCAGTACCAGGGGCAGGCGCCGTACTCGGCGCAGCAGTACGGCGGTTTCCAGCCGATGAACCCCGTGGCGCCCCAGCGGACCTCCGCCCCGGCCCGGCAGAGCCGGATGCTGGTGGGCGCGGTCGCGCTGGCGCTGGTCGCCGCGCTCGTCGGCGGTGGGGTCGGCGGCTTCGTCGGTTTCCAGCTCGGCGCCGGCAACCGCCCGGGACCGACCGCGCTCGACGAATCGCGGCCCGCGCGCAGCGCGAGCACCGCGCCGCCCGGGTCGGTGCAGCAGGTCGCCGAGCGGGTGCTGCCCAGCGTCGTCCAGTTGCAGGTGCAGAGCGCGCAGGGTTCCGGTGAGGGATCGGGCATCGTGATCAGCCAGGACGGCTACATCCTCACCAACAACCACGTCGCCGAGGGCGCGCAGGCCGGTCGGATGACCGCGTCCTTCCACGACAACCGGACCGCGCCGGTCAAGGTCGTGGGCACCGATCCGAACTCCGACCTCGCCGTGGTCAAAGCCGACATCACCGGTCTGACCCCGGCGTCGCTGGGCCGCTCCGACGATCTGCCGGTCGGTGCTCCGGTGGTGGCCATCGGTTCGCCGTTCGGCCTTTCCGGGACCGTGACCAGCGGGATCATCAGCGCCAAGGACCGTCCGGTCCGCGCGGGCGGCGAGCAGGGCAGCCAGGCCAGCGTGCTCAACGCGCTGCAGACCGACGCGGCGATCAACCCGGGCAACTCCGGTGGACCGCTGGTCGACATGGACGGCAACGTCGTCGGCATCAACTCCGCCATCTACAGCCCGGGCTCGGGTCAGCAGCAGGCCGGTTCGGTGGGACTCGGCTTCGCGATCCCGATCGACCAGGCCAAGCGCACTTCCAACGAGCTGATCACGACCGGCAAGGCGACCCAGACGACACTCGGCGTGATGATCACGGGCGCCAACCGCCCGGGTGCTCTGATCGCCAAGGTCGTCCCGGGCGGCGCCGCCGAGCAGGCCGGACTGCGTCCCGGCGAGCTGATTACCAAGCTCGGCGACCGGGTGATCCACGACCCGGACGAGCTGATCGCCGCGGTCCGCTCGCACCTCCCGGGCCAGCAGGTCCCGGTGACCGTCATGGACGGCAGCGGTGGCGAACGCACCGTCGGGGTCACGCTGACCGGCGAGAAGAACTGACATGACCAGACCCGCGGCCGATCCGCTCGGCCGCGCCACGCCGATCGCGCCGGGACCGCATGCCCCCTCCGCGCCTCCCGGCGCGATCGGCGTTCAAGACCCCCGCGCCGGCGAAGCGGCGCGGCTTCCGGGTTCTCATGCCTGACAAGGAGAGTTTCGGCAGGATGTCCGATTTCACAGGCAGCATCGTTCCCCGTCGGTTGCGCGGTCTTGAGCGATCCGACTCACAGGATCTGACCGACGAGGTCCTTGCCACTACGGTGACCGATATGGAACGCAGCGCGCAGCGGTTGGGGCGAGCTCTGGTGGTCATCGTGGACGACCGGGTCGCCCAGGGCGAACAGGACGACAGCATCGGTCCGCTGGTGACCGAGCTGCTGGAGGAAGCCGGGTTCATCGTCGACGGCAGCGTCGCGGTGGCCGGCGAGACGGTGGACATCCGCAACGCGCTGAACACGGCGGTCATCGGCGGGGTGGACGTGGTGATCACGGTCGGCGGCACCGGGGTGTCGCCCCGGGACGTCACGCCCGACGCGACCGCGGGTGTTCTCGACCGGCCGATCCCGGGCATCGCGGAGGCGCTGCGGGCCTCCGGGCTGGCGGCCGGTGCGGTGGACGCGGGGGTGTCGCGCGGGCTGGTCGGTGTTTCCGGCAGCACGCTCGTGGTGAACCTCGCGGGCTCGCGGTCGGCGGTGCGCGACGGCATGGCCACGCTGAGCCCGCTGGTCACGCACGTGATCGAGCAGCTGTCCGGTCTCGAACCGGCCTGACCCCAAGCAGCAGAACGCGGCGGCGCCCGAGGTGGGCGCCGCCGCGTTGGTGTTCCGCGGTCAGGAGGACTTCGGCGGCTGCTCCGAGCCGGGCTCGTCCTTCCTGGAGTCCTGCGGGCCCTTGTCCTGCGGCCCCTTGTCCTGCTGGCCCTTGTCCTGCGGGGTCGCGTCCGGGCCGGCCGAGGATCCGCCCGGCGACTGCTCGTCGCGCTTGAGCATGCCCTCGACCTTGCTGCTGACGCTCTCGATCTTGTCGTGGTACTTGCCGCCGGTGGCCTTGTCCAGGCCTGACTTGGCGGCGTCGAGTCCCTTCGCAGCGTTGGGACCCGCCTTCTCCGCGAGATCCTCCGCCTTGGTCCTGGCCTGCTGGGCCAGTTCCTTGGCCTTGTCCAAGAATCCCATCCGTTGCCTCCCGTGGCTGGTGCGACGCCGCTGGGGGCCGGTCCGGCCGCGTTCGGCGTCCGGTTCACCGCTCGCGCGGACACGACCTGCCATCGCCGGGCGTTTGCCCGTTATGTCCATGGTGGCACCGTGATCGGCTCAGGCCAAAAAGCACCTGGTGGAACGGCGCGTCGCCACCTCGCCGAGGTGGGGGACCATGGTGGTGTGACGGAGCAGGACAAGACCGCGTCGGAGCGCAGGCGCCGGCTCGCCGAGATCTTCGGGGACGTGCTCCCCGAGACGACCTCGGACGAGCGGCCCGAGCGTCCGCCAGCGTCGAACGAGACCGAGCGCTGGTACCGGGAGAACCGGCCACCGCACCACGACGGTCGCTGACGCGCGCCCGCGCGACGGCCGCTGACGTGTCGCGCACCGTGGCCGCCGCCGGGGGTGCCGCCTGGGGGTGCCGACCACCGCGAGGGCCGCTGACTTCCCGCGTCGGGAGGCTCGCCGACGGGCACCTGCGCCACGACGCTCGCTGACGCGTACCTGCGCCACGACGCGCTGGCGCGTCCCGCGCCACGGCCGCCGCCGACGTGTCGGGCACCGCGAGAGTTGCTGATGCGTTTCCGCACCTTGGCCGCCGCTGGGACACCGCGACGGGTTGCTGACGTGTCCCGCCACGGCCACCGCTGACGCACCGGACACCGCGAGGGCCGCTGATGCGTGCCTCTGCGATGGCCGCCGCCGGCGCGCCGGATACCGCGATGGCGGTTGATGCGGTCCCCCGCGATGGCCGCCGATGACGCGCGGGACACCGCGACGGCGGTTGATGCGGTCCTCTGCGTTGGCGGCCGCTGGTGCGCCGGATACCGCGAGGGCCGTTGATGCGTTGCCCTGCGATGGCCGCCGCTGGCGCGGGATACCGCGACGGTTGCTGATGCGGTCCCTCACGTTGGCCGCCGCTGACGTGTCGGGCACCGAGACGGTCGCTGGTGCGGTCCTCGTCATGGCCACCTGGCGTGCCCCGCGAACCATGACCGCTGCTGGCGCGACTGGTCGCACAAGATCAAGTCTGGCTGGCTCGGGTGCGCCTGTCGCTGGTCAGGGTCGGTGGATCGTGCCGGGGCACTCCATCGTGGGGTCGCCGCCGGGCAGGTGGGCCGGCTGGGGGACGGCCCACCTGCGTCGGTGTGCGCAGTTGGGTGTGCTCAGTTCTGCGAAGCCTTCTGGGGCTCGTCGCGCTCCTCGCCGGCGAGGCCCTTCACCGGGGGCAGGCCCTGCTGGCGGCGGAGCAGATCGCGGATTTCCTGGAGCAGTTCGACGTCGGTCGGGTCGACCTCCTCTTCCTGGCCCTTCTTGCGCCGCTCCTGGATGGTCTTCATCGGCAGCACGAACAGGAAGTAGACGACCGCCGCGGTGATGAAGAACGTGATCACCGCGTTGATGACCTGGGCGATGTCGATGATCGCCTGGTCGTTCCCGGCCACCAGCTGGTAGGAGAGCCCGGTGACGTTGCCACCGCCGGTGGCCGCGATCAGGGGCTTGATGATGCTGGTGGTGAACGCCGTGACCAGCGCGGTGAACGCACTGCCGACGACCACCGCGACGGCCAGGTCGATCACGTTGCCGCGCATCAGGAAGTCTTTGAAGCCCTTGAGCACAGGTGTTCCTTTCCACGTTCGGGGACCGTCCGTTCTCCCGGACGGGCGATCTGGAGACTGATGGGGGAAGGAGTCATGACGACTGCTCAGCGGAGGGTAACGGTGACCGAACGGGTGATGGAGGCTGTGGCGACCGCCGGTGCCAGCTGTTCCGGTAACCCGACGACGATGAGTCTGCCCTGGTCACGTTGCTCGCCCGGAGGACGAACAGAGATCACCGGAGCCCGCTCGGCCAGCACCGAACTATTACCCGATCGGGTGGCGGTTGTGACCAGGTCCACCCGGCGGCCCGGGTACAGCAGGTCGGCTATGTCCGGATCCTCCAGCCGCACCGGAACCGCCGCATGCCCCGCGTCGCCGGTTGTCAGCGCGGTCTGCGCCGGACCGGCGAGGCGGACGTCGGTCAGCGGTTCCCCGCGGCGTGACGCCGAACCCAGGACACGGCCCTCCGCGGCGTTCAGCTGGTTCAGCGCGCCTCCTGGCACGAGTTCGAGGGGCATGCTCCGCTCGGCCAGGTCCTCGCGGGCGAGGACGTGACCGGGTGGGAGATCGCGAGCCGCGACGAGCACCGGAGCCTCCGAGGCTTCCGGGCCTGGTCTCGGTTGTATGGCGAGCATCGCCGCGAGCAACGTCAGCACCACCGCGGTCGCTCGCCGGAGAAGCACGATCTGTGCGTACCGCCCGTCGGGCAGCAGGTTGCGCAGACGCGATTCCGTTTTCGTCCCCATGGCTGTCTCCTGCCTGGTCAGAGTTGATCTGACATCGACGCTAGGGCGAGCCTGCGATCTCGGGCAGGGTCAGTTTTCGAACCTGTGGACAAACCTGTGCCCTGTGGATAACTCACGGGCAGGCGGGCAGCGGCCACCGGGCCAACGGGCGCAAGAAAAAGCCGCCGACCGGGCGGTCGGCGGCTGACGAGCGGACGGCTCAGGAAGCGGCGGCGGCCTTCGTCGAGGACGAGCTCGACGACGAAGATGACGAAGATGACGAGCCCGAAGACGACGAGGTCGAGGAGCTGCTGCTCGACGAGTCGCCGGAACTCGACGAGGAGGAAGACGAGGTCGAGCCGGTGTTGCTCGAGCTGGAGCGGTTGTCGGTCCGGTAGAAACCGCTGCCCTTGAACACGATGCCCACGGCGTTGAACAGCTTGCGGAGACGGCCCGTGCACTCGGGGCACTTGGTCAGCGAGTCCTCGCTGAAGGACTGCACCGCTTCGAAGCGGTGGTCGCACTCAGTGCATGCGTACTGGTACGTGGGCACGGCCGAAACCTCCGACATCTCGGTGTTGGCACTCCTGTGGGCAGAGTGCCAACACCGATGATGCGTCAAAACGAGTGCGTAGCGCAATTACTCCTACGTCACACCGGCAGTGACGTGACGCCACCGTGCGGCGTCAGCACCGCGCGCATGCGCACGTCGTGGTCCTCGCCGGGCAGCTCGTCGACGAACTCCTCGTCCCGCACGATCCCGATCAGCGCCGCCTCCGGCGCCGCCATCGGCAGCGACCGGTCGTAGAACCCGGCGCCCCGGCCGAGCCGGACACCCCGGCGGTCCACCGCCAGGGCCGGGACAAGCACCGCGTCCGCCTGCCCGACCCCTTCCGGGCCGAGTCGGTCACCGACGGGTTCCAGCAGCCCGTAGCCCGCGGGCGCCAGCGAGTCCGGCCCGGTGTACTCCGCCCAGTCCAGCGGCGACCGGCGCACCACGATCGGCAGCAGGACCCGGTACCCGGCCGTGCGCAGGTCTTCCAGCAGCTGAGGCGAGCCCGGCTCGTCCCCGACCGGCACGTACGCGCACACGGTCCTGACGCCGTGATCGCCCATCCAGCCCAAAACCCCCGCGCACAGGGCCGAACTGTCGGCCGAACGTGTGGTTTCCGGGACCGCGCGGCGCCGTTCCAGCAGCGTGCGACGCCAGTCCGCCTTGCTTTGACACAGATCTCCAAGCGAGGTCACAGCCTCACTGTAGGTTCGCCCGATAGGCTCTGCGGCCATGGACAGCCCGACGCGCCCACCGGCCGCAGCGTTCCGGACCGCCATCGTCCCAGCCGCCGGACTGGGGACCAGGTTCCTGCCGACGACGAAGGCAGTGCCCAAGGAACTCCTGCCCGTCGTGGACACCCCCGGCATCGAGCTGGTGGCCGCCGAGGCCGCGGAGGCCGGGGCGACGCGGCTGGTGATCGTCACCTCGCCGGAGAAGGAGTCGGTCACCGACTACTTCCGGCCCCGCCCCGAGCTGGAGCGCACGCTGGAAGAGCGCGGCAAGACCGGGCTGCTGTCGAAGGTCCGCCGGGCGCCGGAGCTGATCGCGGCCGAGACCGCCATCCAGGACAAGGCGCTCGGGCTCGGCCACGCCGTCGGCTGCGCCGAACCCAACCTGACCGACGAGGACGACGCCGTCGCGGTCCTGCTGCCCGACGACCTCGTCCTGCCGACCGGCGTCCTCAACCGCATGGCCGAGACGCGCGCCCGGTACGGCGGCAGCGTGCTGTGCGCCTTCGAGGTGCCGACGGAGCAGATCTCCTCCTACGGCGTCTTCGAGGTCGCCGAGACCGATGCCGACGACGTGCGGGAAGTGCTCGGCATGGTGGAGAAACCGGCGCCCGAGGACGCGCCGTCGAACTTCGCCGCCGCCGGCCGCTACCTGCTCGACCGGGCCGTCTTCGACGCGCTGCGCCGCATCGAACCCGGCTCCGGAGGTGAACTCCAGCTCACCGATGCCGTAGCGTTGCTGATCTCCGAAGGCCACCCGGTCCACGTCGTGGTGCACCGAGGCGCGCGACACGACCTGGGAAATCCTGGCGGATTCCTCAGGGCTGCGGTGGACTTCGCGCTGGAGGATCCCGAGTACGGGCCGGGCCTGCGGGACTGGCTCGACGAGAGGTTGAACAGGAAGTAGCGCCGGACGCCGCCGCTCGCAGGGCCACGGCTTCCGGGGCACGCTCCGGAAGAGGTCGACAGCCATGAGGTCAGTAGACGAGCAGCTCGCGCGCGTGCTCTCCGCCGCGGTGCGCCCGGCGCCGGTCCGGGTCGCGATCTCCGAGTCGCAGGGCCTGCTCTGCGCGGAGGAGGTCGTCGCGGAGCGGGCGCTGCCAGGCTTCGACCAGGCCGCCGTCGACGGCTACGCGGTGCGCAGCGTCGACGTGCAGGCCGCCGCGGACACCGGGGTCGTGCTGCCGGTCGTCGGGGAGATCCCCGCCGGTTCCCGCCAGCCCCGCAGGCTCCAGCCGGGGCAGGCCGTCCGGGTGGTCACCGGCGCGCCGTTGCCGACGCTGGCCGACGCCGTCGTCCCGCTGGACCACACCGACGAGCACCCGGCGAAGGTCACCGTCCACCGCCCGGTTCCCTCCGCCGCCTACGTGCGCCGGACCGGCGAGGACGTGCAGACCGGTGACGTCGCGGTGCGCCGGGGCGCGCCGATCGGGGCCGCGCAGGTGGGACTGCTCGCGGCGGTCGGGCGGGACAAGGTGCTGGTGCACCCGCGGCCCAGGGTTTCGCTGATCTCGATCGGCGACGAGCTCGTCGACGTCGACCGCACTCCCGGTCAGGGCCAGGTTTACGACGTCAACTCCTACGCGCTGGCCGCCGCCGCGCGCGACGCGGGCGCCGAGGTCACGAGGGTCGGCATCGTCAGCACCGATCCGCGCAGGCTGCGCGAGGTCGTGGAGGGCCGGCTGCTGCTGTCGGAGGTCGTGGTGATCGCCGGGGGCGTTGGCGGGACGGCGGGCGCGGAGGTCCGCGCGGCGCTGGCCGACCTCGGCGACCTCGACGTGACCAGGGTGGCGATGCACCCGGGGTCGGTGCAGGGGTTCGGCAGGCTGGGGCCGGACCAGGTGCCCACCTTCGTCCTGCCCGGCAACGCGGTCAGCGCGCTGGTGGTCTTCGAGGTGCTCGTCCGGCCGCTGATCCGGTCGGCGCTGGGCAAGTCCAACCCGCACCGCCGCACCATCTCGGCGAGCCTGCTCTCCCCGGTCACCTCGGCCAAGGGGCGCCGCGGCTACCTGCGCGGGCAGCTGCTGCGAGATCCCGGGAACGGGTCGTACCTGGTCCAGCCGCTGGGCACCTCGGGATCGCACCTGCTGGCCTCGCTGGCCGAGGCGAACTGCCTGCTGCTGATCGACGACGACGTGACAGAGGTGGCGGCGGGCGAGGACGTGCGGGTCAGCTTCCTCTCGCAGCGCGCCTGAGCTCCCCATGGGCGAGCCGTCCGACGTCGACGCGTTCCAGGGCTTCGGCCGGCATCCCGGTTGGCCCGCGAGGCTCGGCCCGCTGGTGACCGAGGCGGGTGCGGTCGTGCTGCGCCCGCCACGGCTGCGGGACGCGGCCGCGTGGAGCCGGATCCGCCTGCGCGACCGCGTCTACCTGCAGCGCTGGGAGCCGACGTCCGCAGGTAGCTGGCAGGAGCGCAACTCCAGGCTCGCGTGGCCCGCGCAGTGGAGCGCGCTGCGCGGGCTGGGCAGGCGGGGTCAGGCGTTGCCGTTCACGATCACCGTCGACGGTGATCTGGCCGGGCAGCTGACCGTCGGCAACATCGTCCGCGGCGCGCTGCGCTCGGGCTGGATCGGGTACTGGGTGACCCAGCGGCTCGCGGGCCGCGGGGTCGCGACAGCAGCGGTCGCGCTGGCCGTCGACCACTGCTTCGGACCGGCCGGGCTGCACCGGCTGGAGGCCACGGTCCGGCCGGAGAACACCGCCAGCGTGCGCGTGCTGGAGAAGTCGATGTTCCGCCGGGAGGGGCTGTTCGAGCGGTACCTCGACGTCGCGGGCGACTGGCGGGACCACTACGTCTACGGGCTGACCGTCGAGGAGCTGCCGCAGGGCGCGGTCGAGCTGCTGGTCCGGGAGGGCCGCGCGCGGCGGCCTTGAGGCCCGAGATCTTGGTCACCCGAACGGTGGCATCCGCGGTTGGGGGGTTCCCGGTGCGATCCGCCGTTCGGCTGCCGGGTTCGCGCTGATCAGCGGTACGGATTCCGACACGCCGGTGCCGATGTTGCGCCCGGTTGCTCCGAACGTGCGGTTCCCTGGGGCCGAGCGGCGCGGTGGTGACTCGGCGTGGCTGCGAGACAGAAGTGACTGATGTGACTAGCGTGGCGAGCGCAGAGGTGTGCTGCCGGTGGCCAGGGGGAGGTGGCGAGGCATGCTCAGTTCGTTGATCTTCGCTGCGCTGGCGGCTGCTTGGCTGGTCGTGCTGGTGCCGATGTTCGCGCGTCGCCGCCAGGAAGTGTCCAAGACCACCGACTCGGCGCTGGCGGCGCGCGTGGTCCGGCGCGGGAGCGGCCGGCGTCCGGCGGCGCCCGGCGCACCGAAAACCTACAGGGCGGAGGAGGCGTTCGGGATGGCTGACACCGACCAGGACGTCGAGATCGACGACTACCAGGACGACGGTTCGTGGCGCCGCGTGCACAGCGACGACGTCCGCGCTGGTCGGCGCTACCGGCCGGGCCGGGGCGGCTACGACCCGGAGGCGGCGGCGCTGGCGGCGAAGGCCAAGTACGCCCGCAGGCAGCGGATCGTGCTGGTCATGCTGCTCACCGCGGTCCTCACCGGCGTCCTGGCCGCGGTCGCGTGGCCGATGGTGTGGTGGCTGCACGCGGTGGTCGACCTCGTGCTCGTCGGTTACCTGACCTACCTGCGCAGGCAGGTCCGGATCGAGGAGGACGTCCGCAGCCGCAGGCTCGCCAGGATGTCCTCCGCCCGCGACGAGGACGGCTACGACGACGAGTACGAGGGCGTCGACGAGGTGGCCGAGGACGAGCCGGAGGAGCCCGGCGACGAGCGGCGCCGCACCGGGCACCGGAGCGCTCCGGTGGCCAACGCGGTCGCGGTGGAGATCGACGACGAGGACCCGATGTTCGACGAGCTCGACGAGCGGACCTGGGAGCCGTACCGCCGGGCGGTCGGCGAGTAGTACCGGACGAAAGCGCGGAGGGCCTGGTTCACCAGGCCCTTTTCCTTTTCCGGGGGGTGCCTGCGAGGGCGCTGGGAGGGGGTTGCTAAGCTACAACAGCAATCAGCAAGGGGCTGTAGCGCAGTTGGTAGCGCGTCTCGTTCGCATCGAGAAGGTCAGGGGTTCGATTCCCCTCAGCTCCACGTTGGGGTTGCTATTTGCACCCCCGCCCGCGTTGAGCTCTTGGAGCAGGATCTCAACGCCGAAGAACGAGGATGGGCCACCCGCTTTGCGGGTGGCCTTCTTGCTGTTTCGGGGCTGTGGGATGACCGGTGCGATCTCACAGCTGCCTGCTGGCGGCTCGCGTGCGCTGGAGGGCATGGAGCTGCCCGAAGGGCTCACGGAAGTCGCCGTGGGTGCTCTCCTCGTCCTCGAGGTAGAGGCCGTGCAGGGTGGCCATTTCTGTCGGGCGTCCCGTCGGAGGCGATCATGAATCCGGCACCTGCTTGGCGAAGAGCGCAGCGATTTGCGTGCGGGAGTTGAAGCCGAGTTTGGTCAGGATGTGTTCGACGTGGCTATCCACCGTGCGGGTTGCGATGACGAGTTCGGCCGCGATCTTCTTGTTGGTCTTTCCACTGGCCACGAGCTTCGCGATCTCGCGCTCCCGCGGGGTGAGCGGCAGGTCCGAGTCAGCGGTGCGGTGCCGGGTGGCTTTTTCGTCGAGGGCGTAGGCGATGGCGTCGTCTTTGCCCAGCTCGCGCCCGTTCTCCAGAGCAGCGTTGAAGGCGCGTTGGCCGAGAATTTCCTGAGCCCGCCGGGCATACTGCTCGTGCCATTCGAGGAGGCGTTGGATGCCTGCCAGGTGTGCGCCGAGCGATTCGCGGAGAGCTTGGCTGGCGCCCATCAAGCGGGCGGCGCGTTCCGCATCGGGGGCGCTGGCGGTGAGCGCGGCCCAGGCGAGAAATTCGACGGCTATGTTGAGCCCGAGGATGTCGTCGAGAGCGCGTTGGCGTGCGAGTCCGTCGTTGAGCAGCGCCACCGCCTCCGGGACTCGCTGCTCGATGAGCTCGGCGAGCCCGAGGAAGACCAGGCTCCAGGCCAGTAGCCACTGGTCGCCATGGGCGGTGCTGAGGTTCCTGGCCTCTTGAAGGACTGCCACTGCGCGGTTCGGCTGCTTTCGGTAGCAGAGGGCGGACCCAAAATCGATCAGGGCAGGGGGGTAGAGGGGGCTGAGTTCGGGGAGTCCCCGCTCGAGGCGCACCCCCTCGTCCAGGAGGCTTATGGCGTCTTCGATCCCGCCCTGGAACAGCTCGGCGAGGCCACGGATGTAGGTGGCGTGGGCAACGACGGCCGGGTCGTTCAACGGGGTGGCCAACTCGCGGTACTGATCCAAAAGACGTAGTCCGGCGGGGATATCGCCGTCGTAGACCGCGAGGTAACTGTTGACCCACAACGCAGCAACCCGCTCAGGGCTGAGTCCGCTGTCCACGGCGAGGAGGCGGTCGAGCCAGAGCCGCCCCTCGCGTTGCCGCCCACAACCGAGCCAGTAGTACCAGAGATCGCTTGCCATGCGCAGGCCCGTGTCGACCTCGCCGGGTTCGGTGAGGCAGAACTCAAGTGCCGCCCGGATGTTCGCGAGCTCAGCCTGAATGCGGCCGAGCAACGCCGGTTGGTCGGGGCTGAACCAGCTGGTGGCCGCTTCGTCGGCGAGTGCCGCGAAATGGTCGCGATGTGCTGTGCGCGTGGGCTGCTCCTCGCTCAGGGTGCGCAGCCGTTCGCGCCCGTACTCGCGAAGCGTGTCCAACATCCTGTAGCGGACACCATCGAAAGTCACGATCGACTTGTCGACGAGTTCGCTCAGCGTCTCTTCCGCGAGGTCACGGGACGGCATCCCGCCCGCGCAGACGGCTTCGACCGCGGTGAGGTCGGCGCCGCCGCTGAACACGGACATTCGTGCCCACAGCGCGCGAGCCTCGGGCGAGCAGAGCCGGTAGCTGTAGTCCATGGTGGCGCGGAGAGTCTGCTGCCGGGACGGAGCGTTGCGGCTGCCAGAGGTCAGCACTCGGACGTCGTTGTACCGGTTCACAAGCTCGCCGATGGACAACGCGCGGATGCGTGCGGCGGCGAGTTCGATCGCCAACGGTAGTCCGTCCAGCCGCCGGCACAATGCGACCACCGCCTGCTCGTCGTCTGACGTCAGGGTGAGACCGGGGCGCAGGATGGACGCACGCTCGAGGAACAGCATCACGGACTCGCTGTTGTGGCTGTCACCAGTTCGGAGTTGTCCCATTTCGGGCACGGCCAGCGGCGGGACGGTGTAGGGCGCCTCGCCCTCGACCCGTAACGCCTCCCGGCTCGTCGCAAGCACCCGAAGCTCCGGGCAGTTGCGCAGCAAGTCGGCGACCAGTTTCGCGCAGGCCTCGGTCATGTGTTCGCAGTTGTCGAGCAGCAGCAGCATCCGCTGATCGCCGATGTATTCGCTCAGCTCGGCCACGCCGGCGCCTGCCCGGCTTTCGGCGGTGAGCGCGGCCATCGCGGTCATCGGTAGCAGGTCCGGCTGGGTGAGTTCGGCCAGCGACACCAGCCATACCCCGTGCGGAAACGCTCGCCTGGTCTGTCGCGCCACGTGCAAGGCCAGCCTGGTCTTTCCGACCCCACCGGTACCGACCAAGGTCACCAGCCGGGACACCGACAACAGTTGCTTGACCGCGATCGACTCACTCCGCCGACCCACCAAGCTTGTTAAATCGGCTGGCAGGTTGTCACACCGCCGCGAAGACACCACGGTGCTCTCCCACGTGTGTATCTGCTCGCTCTCAGGAAGTAAGAGTGTACGCTCGCGCCCGGATGTGAGCCGTGATGCGCCGCTACCAGCTGGCATCCGTTTTCGTCTGGTGTGGTGGGAGACTCCCCTGGATTGGGGAGTCTCCCCGCAGTTTCAAGCGAAACCGCACACCATGGCGTGTCGGGGGCGGCCTTTCAGCGGTTGTCTTCCTTGAGCATGTCGGAGCACTTCTCACCGATGGCCATGGTGGTGATGTTCGGGTTCACCGCCACCAGGAACGGCATCGCCGAGGCGTCGGCGACCCGCAGGCCCTGCACGCCCTTGACCCGCAGGCGTGCGTCCAGCGGCTTGGTCGGGTCGTCGTCGGCGCCCATCGGCACCGACGACGCCGGGTGGTAGACGGTGTTGTGGGTGCGCTTGATGTAGTCGGCGATTTCGTCGTCGGTGACCACGTCCGGGCCCGGGTGCAGCTCGGCACCGGCCCAGTCCCGCAGCGCCGGCTGCGCCGCGATGCGGCGGGCGAGCTTGATGCCCTCGGTCATCACCCGCATGTCGTGCGGGTCGGTGAAGTAGCGCGGGTCGACCTTCGGCTTGTCCCGGAAGTCCCGGCTGCGCAACCGGACCGTGCCGGTGGAGCGGGCGCGGGTGACGTTCGGGGTCAGGCAGAAGCTGTTCTCCGAGGTCGGGTAGCCCTGCCGCACGGTGTGCATGTCGAACGGCACCGAGCCGTAGTGGAACATCAGGTCCGGCCGGTCCAGGCCCGGCTCGGTGGTGGTGAAGATGCCGATCTCCCACCACTGCGTGGAGTCGGTGACCATCGGCTGCCTGGCGTCCCAGCTGATCACGCCCTCCGGGTGGTCCTGGAGGGTGGAGCCGACGCCGGGGGAGTCCACCAGCACGTCGATGCCGAACTCCCGCAGGTGCTCGGCCGGGCCGATGCCGGACAGCATCAGCAGCTTCGGCGTGTCGATGGCGCCCGTGGACAGCACCACCTCGCGGCGCGCGGTCACCGTCCGGGTGTGGATCAGGTCCGGGTCGAGGTACTGCACGCCGGTGGCCCGGGTGCCGTCGAAGGTGAGTTTCTTGGCCCATGCCTGGGTGCGGATCGCCAGGTTCGGCCGGTCCAGGACGGGGTGCAGGTAGGACACCGACGACGACGAGCGGGTGCCGTCCTCGCGGGCGTTGATCTGGAACCAGTTCGCGCCGTGCACCACGGTCTTGCCCGAGTTGAACTCCGTGGTCGGGATGCCCTCCTGCGCGCAGGCCTCCAGCAGCGCGACGCCGCACGGGTCTTTCGGCGGGACGCTGCGCAGGGTCACCGGACCGCTGCGGCCGTGGTGCTCGCCTGGGCCGTCGTTGGTTTCCAGCCGTTTGTAGAGCGGGAAGATGTCCTTGGCGCCCCAGCCGGTGGCGCCCATCGACTCCCATTCGTCGAGGTCCTCGGCCGGGGCCCAGAACGCGATGCACGAGTTGTGCGAGGAACAGCCGCCGAGCACGCGGGCGCGGGCGTGCCGCATGAACGAGTTGCCGTTGGCCTGCGGTTCGATCAGGTAGTCCCAGTCGTATCCGGACTCCAGCAGCCCCATCCAGCGGTTGAGCTCCAGGATCGCCTTGTCGCCCACATCGGACGGTCCGGCCTCGAGCAAACAGACGGTGACGTCGGGGTCTTCCGAGAGCCGTGCCGCGACCGCGGCACCGGCGCTGCCACCGCCCACCACGACGTAGTCGAACTGATCGGTCATGCGCAATCTCCGTTTCTGGCAAAAGAAATGGCGGTTGTGACTTCGGTGTCCGAAGTGGCCCCGGTCGTTTCAGGGCTGGAAGCGTGCTCGGCGAGCACGCCGACTTTGCGGCGCTGGACGAACCAGTAGTAGGCGAATCCTGCCGCCGCGGCGACGCCGACGAACAGCACCGAGCTGTACTGCAGGTACCAGTGGTACGGCGGCTCGGCGTTGTAGACCTCCTTGCGCGGCCAGGCAAGGTTGACCGTCATGCCCGCACCCCACAACACGCCCAGGACGTTCACCGGCAGTCCGAACCTGCCGAGGCTGAACCGGCCCTGCCGCCGCTCCGAGGACCACTCGCCGCGCAGCCGCGCGACCAGCATCGGGGCCGTGACCAGCAGGTACGAGACGTAGATCAGGATGATCGCCAGGCTGGTGATGGCGGAGAAGATCTGCGGCTGGCCGATGTTGACCACCAGCAGGGCCACCGCCAGCACGCCGATGACCACCGCGGGCACCACCGGGGTCTGGAACCGCGGGCTGACCCGCGCCAGCTTCTGCCCGCCCGGGAGCGCGTTGTCACGCGCCATCGCGAACGCGATTCGGATCGCCGCGGTGTGCACCGCGAGCACGCACACGGTTATCGCGATGAAGATCGTCGTCAGGAAGACCCGGCCGACCCAGGGCCCCAGCGCGTCGTTGAGTACGAACTGCAGGCCGGTCTCGCTCATCTCCGGGCCGTGGATGTTCCGCGCCGCCATCAGCGCCAGCAGGATGATCAAACCACCGAGGACGAACGACGCGACCAGGGCGCGCAGGACCGCCTTCGGCGCGTTGCGGTGCGGGTTGATCGACTCCTCGCCCAGCGACGCGGCGGTGTCGAACCCGTACATCACGTACGACGAGGCGATTCCGGCGACGAGGAACGCCCCCAGGTAGCCCGTGGCGTAGTTCGCGCCGGTGCCCTGCGTGTCCAGCACGACCTCCGGCCCGCGGACGGCGGCGAACGCCAGCACCACCACGAGCAGCACTGCGGCGACCAGCTCGATGAACACCCCGGCGCTGTTGATCCGCGCCATGAGCTTCACGCCGAAGGCGTTGACCAGGGTGGTGAACACGATCAGCACGGTGGCCAGCACGACGCCGTTGACGGCCTCGTCGGTGGGTCCCGTGCCGTCGCCGATGAACTGGAAGCCCGACCAGATCTCCGGCAGGGTCTTCTGGTACGCCAGCGCCGTCGCCGCGATCGAGACGATCGAGGCCAGCAGCATCATCCAGCCCGCGAGCCAGCCCACGTGCTGGCCGCCCAACTTCTTCGACCAGTTGTAGACGCTGCCGGCGATCGGGTAGCGCGAAGCCAGTTCGGCGAAGCTCAGCGCTACGAACAACTGCCCGACGAAGACCACCGGCCAGGACCACCAGTAGGCGGGACCGCCGAAGGAGATGCCGAAGTAGGACAGTTGGAAGGTGCCGGTGAGCACCGAGATGTAGCTGATTCCGGCGGCGAAGGTGTGGAAACCGCCGAGGGATCTCTTCAGTTTGTTGGTGTAGCCGAACTCGTTGAGCCCGACATCGTCAGTGGGTGCGCTCATGCCCAGAACTCCTTTCCCGGCCTTTCCTTTCCTCGGGAGCGAAAAGGGAAGGCGGGGGTGATCTTGCGCGCAAAAATGAAACCAGCCGTCCGATCCGGCGGGGATTGATTAACGGCCGGACGTGATCTACTGGAGCCGGTCGGCGGTGTTCCTCCCGGCGGATTCCTCCTTATTCTCCGCCGAACCAGTTCTGCGGTCCGGGCCGGAGGTTCTGGTACACGTGCTTGGCCTCCTGGTACTCGCCGAGTCCGGCGCGGCCGAGTTCGCGGCCGATCCCGGACTGCTTGAAACCGCCCCATTCCGCCTGCGGCAGGTAGGGGTGGAAGTCGTTGATCCAGATAGTCCCGTGCCGCAGCCGGTTGGCCACCCGCTGGGCCCTGCCCGGGTCGGAGGTGAACACCGCACCCGCCAGGCCGTAGTTCGTGTCGTTGGCGATGCGCACGGCGTCGTCCTCGTCGGTGAATCGTTCGACCGTGAGCACCGGCCCGAACGATTCCTCGGTCACGGCGTAGGAACCCTGCTTGACCTCGTCCAGCACGGTCGGCAGGTAGTAGTGCCCGTTCGCGTACTTCTCGCCGTCCGGCCGCGAGCCGCCGGTGCGCAGCACCGCGCCCTCGGCGATGGCCTTCGCGACGTAGTCCTCGACCTTGCGCAGGTGCGCGTCCGAGATCAGGGGCCCGGTCTCGGCGTCGTCGTCGAACGGGCCGCCGATGCGGATCTGCTCCGCGCGGCGCACGATCTCGTCGACCAGCGCGTCGTGCAGGTCGTCCTGCACGATCAGCCGCGCGCCCGCCGAGCAGACCTGGCCGGAGTGCAGGAACACCGCCATCAGGGCGTAGTCGACGGCGGTGTCGAAGTCGGCGTCGGAGAAGACGATGTTGGGGTTCTTGCCGCCCAGCTCCAGGGCGACCTTCTTGACCGTCGGCGCGGCGGCGGCCGAGATCAGCCTGCCGGTGTGCAGGCCGCCGGTGAACGACACCAGGTCGATGTCGGGGTGTTCGGCCAGCACCGAGCCGACTTCGGCGCCCGTGCCCAGCACCAGGTTGCCGACCCCGGCGGGCAGACCTGCCTCGGCGAGCGCACGCATCAGCAGGATCGCGGTGCTGGGCGTGAGCTCGCTGGGCTTGAGCACGAAGGTGTTGCCAGCCGCGATGGCCGGCGCGACCTTCCACGCGACCTGCAGCAGCGGATAGTTCCACGGCGTGATCAGGCCGCACACACCAACTGGCTCGTACTGCACCCGGCTGATGGCATCCGGCGATCCGGTGTCGACGACGTGCCCGGCGTCGGTTCCGGCGATTTTGCCGAAGTAGCGAAAGCACGCGGCGATGTCGTCCATGTCGTACTCGCTTTCCACCAGGCGCTTGCCGGTGTCCAGCGACTCGGCGCGGGCGAACTCGTCCTTGTCCCGCACGAGGATGTCGGCGACGCGGATCAGCAGGTCACCGCGCTGCCACGCCGAAGTGTTCGCCCAGACGCCGTCGGCGAAGGCGCGGCGGGCGGCGGCGATGGCGCGCTCGACATCCGATCGGTCGGCTTCGTCGACCGTGGCCACCGGCTCACCGTTGGCGGGACACCGGATCTCGCGGGTGCCGCCCGCGGCTGCCGAGACCCACTCGCCGTCGATAAGCAGCGTGCGACCTGAATTCGGCGTGCTCGATCCGGAACGGTGAGCGGGCACCGGGGTTCCGTCAGTGTGCAGCATCGATTGCATCCCCGTTTTGTTGAGTTCGTCGATTTTTCCGCAGGTCGCGCGGAATCTTGATGATCGATATTACTGCGATCGGATTGGAAATGTGCCGGCATGCTTCGCCGGCGAGCGTGAATTCCGTTGTTCGGTGCAGCCGGCGTTCCGTGCGGAACTCGTCGATGCGGCAATGCGTTGCCCTGTGCGTGTGCCAGCGGCAGCTGTGATGTCTCGAGATCTACGCAGGTATTGAGCGCCGCCCTTGCCGGCGCCGCCCGGCACGCGGAGCTGCTGGGCGGCTGAGAAGTCGGCTGGTGAGCCCCGGCGACGGTGGCTTCATGCGACTCCTTCTTCTCCTCCTTGCTCCCGGGCAAGATCCTGCAACGCTCGGTGCTGGGTGGCCACGTGCACGTAGATGACGCCGTCGGCGACCATTACGTGGTGGGTGCGCACGGGACGTTTGGCGGGCAGGCAGGTGGGCATGCCGGTACGGAGGTCGAAGAAGGCGGCGTGCAGGGGACATTCGACGTAGCAGCCTTCGAGGAAGCCGTCCGACAGCGAGGCGTCCTGGTGGGTGCACGTGTCGTCCACCGCATAGAATTCGCCGTCGGCGTTGAACACGGCGATGGGGGCGTCAGCGAGAACCCGGATCGACTCACCGGCCGGGAGCTCGTCGACACGGCACACGGGGATCATGAGCAGCTCCTTGTTGCGGGTGGTGAGTGACAAGGCTTACTGAGGCAACCCTGATCCTCGTCGGGCAACTTACCTATCCGGGACCTAAACGCTCTGCGTAGGTAGGTAGCCAGGCTACTGGTGCTCGGGCCGTCCCGCTCCCGATTACCGAAGGGTAGGTGCCGATGGGTGCGAAGGCTCCGTTGATCCTGGTGCTGCGTTAGGCACGCAGCGTGGCCTGGGGCTTTCGGGTCGCGGGAGCCTCGGGGCAGAGGCACGATTCCGGTATCCGCATTCGGGGGTGGTCGGGGTGCCCAATCTGTTGTGGACGAGCGCGAAGGTGTGGATCCGCAACTGCGAGTCGGGGGCCTGCGGCGGCTGCGGGTGGTGGACCCCTCGTTCTTCCCGGCCATGCCGAGCATCAGCCCCATGGTCGCGGTGCTCATGGCCGCCGAGCGCGCGGTCGACCTGATCTGAACCTGACCAGGGGGCGTCATGTCCACTTCGGACCGCGCTGACAGCAGTGCTGACGACGTGCGGCTGAGCGAACTCGGCTACACCACCGAATTCCGCCGGGAGATGAGCCTGTGGGCGAACTTCTCCCTCGGTTTCACCTATCTGTCGCCCGTGGTCAGCACCTACACGTTGTTCGGTGCCGCCCTGGCCACCGGCGGGCCGCCGATGATCTGGAGCTTCCTGGTCGCCGGTGCCGGGCAGTTCCTGGTCGCCCTGGTCTTCGGCGAGGTCGTCGCGCAGTACCCGCTCGCCGGCGGCATCTACCCGTGGGCGCGGCGGTTGTGGGGCAAGCGCTGGGCGTGGATGTCCGGCTGGGTCTACCTGTGGGCCTTGCTGGTGACGATCACCAGCGTGGCCTACGGCGCCGGCCCCTACATCGCGCTGCTGTTCGGCTTCCCGCCCACTGTGATCAACAACGTGCTGTGCACCATCGCCCTGATCGCCGTGGCGACCCTGATCAACTACGGCGGCACGAAGGTGCTGTCGATGGCCGCGATCATCGGGTTCTCCTGCGAACTGGTGGGGGCGCTGTGCGTCGGGATCTGGCTGCTGACGACACACCGCTTCCACGGCCTGGGCGTGCTGTTCGACAGTTTCGGCGCTGCCCACGGCGGGGCCTACCTGCCCGTGTTCCTGGCCGCCGGGATCATCGGCTTCTACCAGTACTACGGTTTCGAGGCGTGCGGCGACACCGCCGAGGAAGTGCCGCACCCGGGCAAGAACGTGCCGAAGGCGATGCGGCGCACCATCTACATCGGCGGAGCTGCGGCGACCTTCGCCTGCCTGACGCTGCTGCTGGCCGTCCCCGACTTCGGGAAGGTCATCTCCGGTGCGGATCCCGATCCGCTGATCAACGTGCTCAACAGTGCGTTCGGCGCAGTGGGCGCGCGGGTCGTGATGGCCGTCGTGCTGATCTCGTTCCTGTCCTGCACCATCAGCCTGCAGGCGGCGGCCGGGCGGCTCACCTACTCCTACGCCCGAGACGAGATGATCATCGGCTACAAGCTGTTGCGCCGCTTCTCCCACGCCCGGCACGTACCGCCGTACGCGCTGCTTCTGGCCGGAGTGGTGCCGACCCTGATCGCGTTGGGCTCGCTGTGGTCCACCGACGCGCTGACCAAGATCGTCTCGTTCGCGATCCTCGGCATCTACCTGGCGTTCCAGATGGTCGTGCTCGCCGCGCTGCGGGCCCGGCTGAAGGGCTGGCGGCCGATGGGCGAATTCACCCTCGGCCGGTGGGGACTGCTGGTCAACCTCCTGGCACTGGCCTACGGCATCGGCGCGATGGTGAACATCTCGTGGCCGCGGACACCGCAGGCGGCCTGGTACGACAACTACATCGTGCTGCTCTCCGGCGGAATCGTCGTAGCCGTCGGAGTGATCTACATGTTCGCCACGCACCACTACGGCCGCAGCAAAGCCCCGGCCGGGGATGCCATACCGGCACGCCGGCCGTGACCGCCGGAGCGGAGCATGTCTCCGGTTCGCGTGCTTCTCGGCCGGTTGGTCATCGCTGCGCCAGGTGGAGGGCGAGGGCGCGGCCGTGCCGCGCCCGCGTCAAGGTCCTCGCCGAGCACCCGGACGTCCCGGCGCTCGGCAGCGGCACGCGTACCTCAACATCGTCTGAACCGCGCCTGTCACGTCCGGCGCTCGTGTCCTGTTCTTCTTCCGGAGGACCGAGTGCCGGAGGTGGCTGAGCTGTGCGGGTTTGGGTTCGGATCGGATTGGTGCTGCTCGGGGTCGCGCAGCTTGGAGTGGGAGTCTGGGCGCTGCTGCTGCCCCGGGCGTTCTTCGCGATCCCCGTGGTCGGGATGGGGATGCCGTACAACCCGCACCTGATGATGGATTACGGGGCGTTGAGCGTGGCGACGTCGATCGTGCTGGGCGTCGCCGCGGTGACCATGCGGCCGGGCATGATCCGAACCGCGCTGGCGGTGTTCCTGGCGTTCGCCGTGCCGCACCTGCTCATCCACGTCCGGTTCCTGCACCACCTCCCGCCGGACCAGGGCGCGTGGTTGCTGACCTGGCTGGGGCTGGCGGTCGTGGTCCCCGTCGTGCTTTGGGTGCTGGGGGAGCGGGCGCGGCGGGGATGAGCCACGTCCACAGTGGAACCGGCGCGGGAAGTTGGCGTGCGGTGGCAGGAGATCGGCCCGCGTTTGGGGGCGAACCCATGTGCGGAAGTGGGAATCGTTCGCGGCGGTGGGGAACCCGAGTGCGGGTGGTGGGGAGTCGGCGCGCGATGGTGGGAGATCGGCGTGCGGCGGCGGGAAACCAGCCCGGAAGCGGCGGGGAAGCAAGCGCCGCGGTGGCGGAGAAATCAGCCCGCATTGGCGGGCGAACCGGCGTGCGGCAGCCGGAAATCAGCTCGCGGCGGCGGGGAACGACCGCACGGCGACGAGAAACCAGCCCCCACCGCCGCGCGAATCAGCGAGCGTCGGCGGGTGGCTGCTGCCTGCCGCGCGGCGCGGGGATGAGGGCCCCGGTGATCCGCTCGTCGCGCGCCAGGTGGAAGCCCAGGGCCATCCGGGAGTGCGTGCCGTAGCGCTGCTGCAGCCCGGCGACGACGGTCCGCACCGTGCGGGCGCTGACGTGCAGGCGGTCGGCGACCTCGGTGTCGGTGGCGCCGTCGATGAGCAGCCGCGCGACTTCCAGCTCGCGCCGGGACAGGCTCTGGTTCGCCGGCGTTTCCGGGGTGCGCGCCTCGTTCCACAGCAGGTCGAACAGGCTGCGGTGCGGCGCCGTGGCCGCGGCGTGGAACAGGTAGGCGCCCCTGCCCAGGCGCAGCAGGTCGAAGGGCAGCAGGGTGAACCGGTCGTCGAAGACGATCATCCGGTGCAGCGGCCCGTGGTTGACCCGGACCTCGACGTCCGGGGTGGCCGACAGCACCAGCTCGTCGAGCGCGCCGGGCCGGGCCGCCGCCCGCGGCTCGACCAGCACGAGCCCGCGCCTGCCGCCGGACTGGAGTTCCGGAGCGCTGTCGTGGCCGGTTATGCAGGTGCGCACGGTCTGCGCGGTGCAGGCGAGCCGGTGTATGCGCGCGCGCACCTCGGCGGCGTCGACCAGGTACTCCACGCCGTGCGTCCTGCCGGTGGACTGATCCAGGGTCATGCGAGCTCCCCCCGCTGCCTGGATCAATCGTCGCCGCTGGCGCAGGAGCGCTCTACTCGGTTCACCCGGCCTGTGGACGCGGTGGCGGTCCGGGACCGCCGGTGTTTTGCCCGCGCATCCGGGATTCGGATCGGCGCCGCTGGGGTGCGCTGATTTCACCCGCTGGAGTGCATACGTTCGTCGGGGAGGCACCCGGCCGGCGGGTGGAAAGGGCGTCGGCCGGGTGCGGATTCGACGGGTTCGGAGCCACCGCGGATTTTCCTGCGGGGGAGAGGTGACAGCCGCTCGAATCCGCCGGGCCGGCGAATTACGCAGGAAAATCGCGGTGGCGAAGAACAATTTAGCACCACCGCCGTCGCGGACCATTCGAGGAATGCTTCCGGAAGCGGAAGAACGAACCGGACGCGGACGTGAAACCCTTTTCTTGATTGATTTCGGTATCGGCTGGTAATTCGCCAGGGCATTTGGTCATGAGTGCGTGGGGCGTCGACGCGGCAGTCGTCACGCAGGGTGACGATCTTCCGTCGCGCGGGCCGGAGCAGAAGAAAATCTTCGGCCTTGACGTAGTGTTGACGGAAGAACGTTGCTTTTTCGCGGATCGCTGATGTAATAGTTCTTGACAGTGACGGGCGCCACCGTGACCGAGCGACGCCGGGAGGCTGATCATGACGACCCAGCAGGACGCAGTTGTGGACCCGGGCGGGATCCGCGCCCAGCGCGGTACCTCCACCGATGCCGTCACCAGTCTCAAAGCGCACGTGACCGGTGATCTGATGGATATCGTGGTCGATCTCGACGCCGGTGACGGCTGTCGTCTTTACGACCTCCGGGACGGTACCGAATACCTCGACATGACGATGTTCTTCAGCTCCGCCACGCTCGGGCACGGCCACCCCGGGCTGCGGCATCCCGATTTCGAACTGGCGTTGGTGCGCGCCGGGCGGGTGAAGCCGTCGAACCCGGATTTCGCCACTGCCGAGCAGGCCCGGTTCGCCGACACGTTCAAGCGGGTCGTGGGCGACCCCGAGCTCCCGCTGATGTTCTTCATCGACGGCGGGACCCTGGCCGTGGAGAACGCGCTGAAGGTCGCGTTCGACTGGAAGACCAAGGTCAACGCGCGCAAGGGGTTCGCGATCCGCGGCAGCCGAGTGCTGCACCTGGAGCGCGCCTTCCACGGCCGCAGCGGCTACACGCTGTCGCTTACCAACACCGACCCGTCGAAGATCCGGGACTACCCGATGTTCGACTGGCCGCGCATCCCGAGCCCGGCCGTCCCGCCGGGTGACGAGTGGGACGACCCGGAGCTGCTGGCGGGCGAGCGGGTGGCGCTGGAGGCGGCCGAGGCCGCGCTTCGCCGCTACGGCCGGGAGATCGCGTGCTTCGTCTTCGAGCCGATCCAGGGCGAGGGCGGTGACCGGCACCTGCGGCCCCGGTTCCTGCGCGCGATGCAGGACCTGTGCCGGGAGCACGACGTGCTCACCGTCGCCGACGAGGTTCAGACCGGTGCGCTGACCGGCGGCGCCTGGGCCTACCGGGCGCTCGGGCTGGAGCCCGACCTGGTGGCGTTCGGCAAGCGGATGCAGGTCTGCGGGGTCATGGGCGGTCGCCGCGTGCTGGAGGTCGAGGACAACGCCTTCCGCGAGGCGAGCCGGATCAGCTCCACCTGGGGTGGATCGCTGGTGGACATGGTCCGGGCCACCCGGATCCTGGAGATCGTCGAGAGCGAGAACCTGTTCGAGCACAGCAGGCAGATGGGCGAGCTGCTGCTCGGCGAGCTGCGCGGGCTGGTGGCCGAGTTCCCGTCGCTGGTCGGGCAGGCCCGCGGTCGCGGCCTGATGTGCGCGGTCAGCTTCCACGACCCCGCCAAGCGCGACCGCGCGCTGGCCGTCGCGCGGGACAGCTACCGCACGTTGTTCCTGCCCTCCGGGCCGGACTCGCTGCGGTGCAGGCCGCCGTTGTCGGTCCGGCCCGAGGAGATCGTGGACGCGGTCGCCGCGCTCCGCAAGACCCTCGGCGACCTGGTCTGACCCGGCGGCTGACGAGGGGGCGGAGGGGCGAGTGCTCGCGGGCACTCGCCCCTTCTCCGCATCAGCGGCGCAGGACCCACCACGCCTGGGCGGCGGCGAAGACGAGGATCGCCGCGCCGAGCACGCTCGTCACGTGCACGCCGAAGGTGAAGGCGTGCGCCGCCGACTCGCGCAGCGCGTCGGCCTGCTCCGCCGGTAACTCCCCGGCCACCGCCAGCGCGCCGCCCAGCGTGTCCCGCGCGGTGTCCACTATGGATTCCGGGATGCCGGTCAGGTCGATCCGGCCGCGGTAGGCGGCGGTCAGGGCGCTGCCGAGGATGGTCGTGCCCAGCGCCGCGCCCAGCTCGTAGCCGGTCTCCGAGATCGCCGAGGCCGCGCCCGCGTTCTCCGGGGCCACGCTGCTCAGGATCGTGTCGTTGGTGGCGGTCTCGGTGATGCCCGCGCTGAAGCCGACCACCATGAACGCCACCGCCAGCAGCCAGCCGCCGTCGCGGGCGGGCAGCAGGACCATCAGCAGGTAGCCGAACGCGGTCACCAGGATCGCCGCGCCGAGCAGCTCGGCCAGCCGGATCCGGCGGACCAGCCGGGCGGCCAGCAGCGACCCGGCCACCGACAGCGCGACGCCCGGCAGCAGCGCCAGCCCGGACTCCAGCGGGCTCATGCCGAGCACCAGCTGGAGGTACTGGGTCATGAAGAACAGGCCGCCGACCATCACGAACACCGCGAGCAGGTTGCTGGCGACCGCGATGCTGAAGCGGGAGTTCGCGAACAGCCGCAGGTCCAGCATCGGCTGCTCCAGCCTGCGCTGCCTGCGCACGAACGCGAACCCGGCCACCGCCGCCACGGCCAGCGCGATCCCCGAGAACTCCTTGATGCCCAGGGCCAGCGCCATCATCGCCAGCAGCGACATGCCCGCGCTGGGCAGGTCGTAGCGGCCCGGGTCCGGGTTGCGCGACTCCGGGATCAGCAGCGGGCCCGCGACCAGCAGCAGGACCATCACCGGCAGGTTGATCAGGAACACCGAGCCCCACCAGAAGTGCTCCAGCAGCAGCCCGCCGAGCAGCGGGCCGAAGGCGGCGCCGCCCGCGAAGGTGGCCGTCCAGGCCGCGATCGCGGTCGTGCGGGCGCGCGGCTCGGTGAAGATGTTGCGGATCAGCGAAAGCGTCGAGGGCATCAGCGTCGCGCCGGCCACGCCGAGCAGCGCGCGGGCCGCGATGAGCAGCTCGGCGCTGGGGGCGAAGGCCGCGAGCGCGGAGGCCGCGCCGAAGCCGGTGGCGCCGATGAGCAGCAGCCTGCGGCGGCCGATCCGGTCGCCGAGCGTGCCCATCGTGACCAGCAGTCCGGCCAGCATCAGCGAGTAGATGTCGACGATCCACAGCAGCTGGGCGCCGCTGGGTCGCAGCTGTTCGCTCAGGTGCGGCACGGCGAAGCTCAGCACCGTGTTGTCGACCGAGATCAGGAGTACGGGGAGCAGGAGGGCGGCGAGCGCGGCCCACTGGGTTCGGGTTGCAGTCATTTTCTATACCGTCCAGACGGTACAGTAACCGTCCGGACGGTATAGTGCAAGGCCGTGGCAGCCACCGACACCCGGGACCGCATCCTCGACGCGCTCCAGCGCATCCTGCTCCGCAAGGGCGCAGGTGCCGTGACGCTGGAGTCCGTCGCCGCCGAGGCGGGCGTCTCCAAGGGCGGGCTGCTCTACCACTTCCGCTCGAAGCAGGCGATGCTGCAGGGCCTCACGCTGCGGCTGGACGAGGAGGCCGAGGCGGAGTTCGCGCAGGCCGCGCAGGACGGTGTCGACGTCGTGCGGTACTTCCTGGAGACCTCGCTGCCGGGGTCGGACGAGGAGATGGCGCTGTACTGGTCGGTCATCGCCGCGCTGCGCAGCGCGGAGGGGCTGAACGAGGACGGCGCCCAGGTGCTGGCCAACGTCTTCGGCCGGTGGTCGACGGTGCTGACCGACTACGTCGGGGATCCGGTGCTGGCCGAGACGATCCGGCTGGTCGGCGACGGGCTGTACCTCAGCGCCCTGTCCGGCCTGCCGCACCCGGACCCGGACCTGCTGCAGAAGGTGTTTGACCGGCTGCTGAGCCAGGTCGCCGAGGCCCGGGAGGAGTGCGGGTCGTAGCGGGTCGCTTGGCGGAACCTCAAGCGGTTTCGCTAGATCCAGCCCTCTTCCCAGGCACGCCGGGCGGCCTCGTGCCGGGTGCTCACCGACAGCTTCGCCATCGCCGACGACAGGTAGTTCCGCACGGTGCCCTGCGCGAGGTGCACCTCCTCGGCGATGGACGCGATCGTGGCGCCGCTCTGCGTGTGCCGCAGCAGCTCCAGCTCCCGCTCGGTCAGCGGGCACGTCCCCGCGGTCAGGGCGCTGGCCGCGATCTCCGGATCGACGTAGCGCCCGCCGTCGCTGACGTCCCGCAGGATCGCGGCGAGCCGGGTCGCGGGCGTCGTCTTCGGCACGAACCCGCGCACGCCCGCGGCCAGCGCGCGCCGCAGCACCCCCGGGCGCGCGTGCCGGGTGACCAGCACGATCGGCAGGTCTGACCGCTTGCGGATCTCGGCGGTGGCCTGCACACCGTCGAGCCCCGGCATCTCCAGGTCGAACACCGCCACGTCCGGCTCGTGCTCGGCCACCGCCCGCACCGCCGCCGCGCCGTCGCCGACCTGGGCGAGCACGGTGATGTCCGGCTCCAGGTCGAGCAGCGCCGCGAGGGCGCCGCGGATCAGGTCTTCGTCGTCGGCGAGCACCACCCGGATCACGTGCGCGGCCTCCCTGGTTCTCCGGCGAGTCCGACCAGTTCGAACCAGCCCTCGTGCTCGGCGGCCAGCACCTGACCACCGACGGTCGTGAAGCGGTCGCGCAGCCCGTCGATGCCCGAGCCCGCCGCACCGGTGCTGGGGCGGACGCCGTCGTTGCGCAGGACGACGCGCACCTGTCCGTCGTCGGCGGAGATCGTCAGCTCGCAGTGCTGGGCCCGGCTGTGCCGGAGGATGTTGGTCGCGCCCTCCCGCACCAGCGCGCCGAAGAGCGGCTCCAGCGGCGGCGCCACCGCGGTGACCGCTCCGTCCACTGTGGTCTTGATTCCGGCCGATTCCAGGATCTCCACCGCGTTGTCGAGTTCGGTCGCCAGCGTCGTGCGCCGGTACCCGTGCACCACGTCGCGGGTGTCCTTCAGCGCCTTCCTGGCCAGCTCGGCGATTTCGGCCGCCTGCGCGCGGGCGGCGGCGTCGTCCACGCCGACCAGCCGTTCGGCGAGCTCGCCCTTGAGCGCGATGGCCTGGAGGTGGTGGCCCTGGATGTCGTGCAGGTCGGCGGCGAACCGCAGCCGCTCCTCGGCGACCGCGAGCTCTCCGGACACCGAACGCGCCCGGTCGAGTTCGAGCACCACGTCCCAGATCCACGCCTGGAACAGCATCGCGAACGTCGTGATCGCGGTGACCGTTCCGCTGTAGACCAGGATGTTGATCAGCACGATCGCCTTGCCCAGCAGGATCATCAGCCCCGTCGCGGCACCGCAGACGAGCAGGATCAGACCGACCGCGAGCGGGGCCCGGAAGCGGCGGGGCGCGGCGGCCACCAGGATCCCGGCCAGCCCGGCAGGGGGCAGCGTCCAGGTCAGGACGTTGACCGGGGAGAGCGAGACCGCGTAGACCAGCCCCGCGATGGACAGTGCGAAGACCGCGATCTGCTCGGCGGGGTGCTGTTCGCTTTGGCCGAGGCCGCGCATCATGCCCAGCGAGAACCGGAAACCCTCGACGCCCAGCACGATCAGGATCGCGAGCATGACCAGCGCGTGCGCCCCGTGGTAGGCGCCGGGTGCCGCGGCGACGATCGACTGGACCGTCGCGGCGACGGCGAACAGCGGCAGGGTCGGGACGATCACCCACCACGTGTAGCGGCGCAGCCGGGTGATGCGGCGGCTGTCGAACTCAGCCGGATCGGGCACCGCTGCAGCATCGGACACCACTACAGCATGGTCGATCATCGGCGGGGTGTCTGCTGACGGGCCTCACCGGTCGCGATGACATCCGTCATCGATGCTGCTGACGGTTCGCTCTACCGGCGGGGACGCTGCCCGGGCGAGGCTTGCGGGCATGACAGCACCAGTGATCGCGGTGAGCGGGCTGCGCTGCCGCTACGGCGAGTTCGAGGCGGTGCGCGGCATCGACTTCGAAGTGGGCCCGGGCGAGCTGTTCGCGCTGCTCGGCACCAACGGCGCGGGCAAGACGACGACGATGGAGACGGTGGAGGGGCACCGCAGGCCGGCAGCGGGCTCGGTGCGGGTGTTCGGCCGGGATCCGTGGCAGGACCGCGCGCAGGTGCGCGGCCGGGTCGGGATCATGTTGCAGCGCAGCGGTTTCGCCGGTGACCTCACGGTCGCCGAGACGGTCGGGCTGTGGCGGTCGATGGTCCGCCGCCCGGCACCGGCGGATCAGGCGCTGGAGCTGCTCGACCTGGCACGGCGGCGCGACGTCGCGGTCAAGCAGCTCTCCGGCGGCGAGCAGCGCAGGCTCGACCTGGTGCTCGCCGTGCTCGGCCGACCCGAGCTGCTGTTCCTCGACGAGCCGACGACCGGGCTCGACCCCGAGTCGCGCCGCGCCACCTGGGAGGTCGTGCGCGGGCTGCTCGCCGAGGGCACCTCGGTTCTGCTGACCACGCACTACCTGGAGGAGGCCGAGCGGCTGGCGCACCGGCTGGCGATCATGCACGACGGCCGGATCGCGGTCTCGGGCTCGCTGGTCGACGTGCTCGCCAGCGAGCAGGCGCGGATCGACTTCGTGCTCGACCGGCCGGTCGAGCTGCCCCGGCTGACCGGCGAGGTCCGCGGTGCCGACGGCAGGGTGCGGGTGCGGACCCGGGAGCTCCAGCGCGATCTGCACGTCCTCCTGGACTGGGCCGGGGACAACGGCGTCCGCCTGTCGGGGCTGCGGGCCCGGCACGCGTCGCTCGACGACATCTTCCACTCCGTGCGCGAGGGGGTCCGATGAGTTCACCGCTGATGGCCGTGGGCATGGCCGAGTGCAAGCTGTTGCTGCGCAACAGGATGGTGGCCTTCAGCGCCACGGTGCTGCCGCTGGCGATGGGCGTCTACCTCGGGTTCGTCCGCCCGCCGGACGGATCGTGGGGCATGTTCCTCGCCCTCCAGCTGATGGTGGTGCTCGGGTTCACCGTGTACTTCACCACCAGCACCGCGCTGACCAGCCGCCGCGAGGACCTGTACCTGAAGCGGTTGTGCAGCGCCGAGCCCGGGCGGCTGGTCGTGCTGTCGGGACTGCTCGTGCCGGTGGTGCTGCTCGGGGTCGTGCAGTCGGCCGTGATGCTCGGGATCGCTGCCGCCTTCGGGGCGCCGGTCGGCGGAGTCGGCCTGCTGCTGGTGGCCGTCGCCGTGATCGGCGGGCTCGTGCTGTGCCTGGCGGCCGGGATCGCGACCAGCGGTCGCACGTCCACACCGGAGCAGGCGCAGATCACCACGCTGCCGTTCTTCATCGTCCTGTTCGGCGGGGCGGTGTGGGGATCGCTGAGCAGCGCGTGGCATCCGCTGCTCATCCCCGGCGGTGCCGTGGGCGACCTGGTCGAACGGGCGCTGAGCGGGGAGCTCGGCGGGGCCGGTCCCGCGCTGGTGGCGCTGGTGGCGTGGGTGGTCGTCGCCGGTTTCGCGGCCCGGCAGTGGTTCCGGTGGGAGCCGCGGGGCTGACGTCGGACGCCGAGCTGCCCGCTGGGGGTGGGCAGCTCAGCGCCAGGAAGGCAGCCAGAGCTCGGCCTGCCAGCGCTCATGCGTGATCGGCTCGCCGTTGAGCACCGGCCACAGCCACACGAAGTTCGCCACCACCAGGCCGACGTAGAGCGCGACCACGAGCAGTCCGGTCTTGCGCCGTTCGAGGTGGTCCCGCGCCGAGCCCAGGATCTCGCCCAGCACCAGCACGATCCCCAGCATCAGGAACGGCGCCAGCGGGGTCGCGTAGAAGTAGTACATCTGCCGGTCGAGGTTGACGAACCACGGCAGGTAGCCCGCGCCGTAGCCGACCAGCACCGCGGCGTAGCGCCAGTCCATCCCGCTGGCCGCGCGCCACACCGCCCAGCCCGCGACCGGCAGCGCGAGCCACCACATCGCCGGGGTGCCGATCAGCATCGTCGCCTCGACGCAGCTCTGCCTGCCGCAGCCGGGCATGCCGGTCTCGTACTGGTAGAGCATCGGGCGCATGCCCATCGGCCAGGCCCACGGCTTGGACTCCCAGGGGTGCGGGTCGTTGGCCGGGGTCGACAGGTGGGTGTGGAAGTCCAGCACGTTGAGCTGGTAGTAGATCAGCGACCGCAGCGGGTCCGGCAGGAACGCCAGGCCCACGTCGTCGGAGACGATCGCGGCGTGCCGGTCGGTCGCGGTCTCGCTGGCGAACCAGTTCGCCCAGGTCGCGAAGTACACCAGCAGCGGGATCGCGACCAGCGACCACAGCGCGGGCGCGGTGTCGCGCACCAGCGCGCCCACCCACGGCCGCCGCACCCCGGCAGACCGCCGGGCCAGCGCGTCCCAGGCCACGCTGAGCAGGCCGAACGCCATGATGTAGTAGATGCCGTTCCACTTGACCCCGCAGGTCAGGCCCAGCGACAGCCCGGCGGCGAACCGCCACCAGCGGAAGCCCAGCCGGGGCCCGAACACCGAGTCGCCGATCCGGCCGTCGGCGAACACCAGCGACATCCGCTGCCGCACCTGGTCGCGGTCGGCCAGCAGGCACGCGAAGGCGGCCAGGATGAACAGGGCCTGGAACACGTCGAGCATGCCGACCCGGGACTGCACGTGGCTGAGGCCGTCGCAGATCAGCAGGATCCCGGCGAGCGCGCCGAGCAGCGTCGAGCGGGTCATCCGCCGGGCGATCCGCACGACCAGGACCACCATGATCGTCCCGGCGAGCGCGGCGCTGACCCGCCAGCCGAGCGGGGTGTAGCCGAACAGCCACTCGCCGATCGCGATCAGCTGCTTGCCGACCGGCGGGTGCGCGACCAGCTCGTAGCCGGGGTTGTCCTCGTAACCGCCGTTGCGCAGCATCTGCCACGCCTGCGGCACGTAGTGCTTCTCGTCGAAGACCGGGGTGCCCTTGTTCGTGGCGTGGCCCAGGTTCCAGAACCGGACCAGCCCGGCGAGCAGCGCGATCACGGCCGTGACCAGCCAGCCGCGGAGCCGGTCGGTGGGCATCGACACGCTGAGCAGGTGCCGCGGATCGCCCTCGCCCGGCGAGCGCGCGGGCGGCGTCCGGCCGACCTGGACCAGCTCGTCGGTGGTCCGGCCACCGGAGTTCGGTACGAGGACAGTCACACCCAGATCGTAGGGTTGAGCTCATGGACCTCGTCGCCGGATCGGGCACCCTGCTGCTGGCCGCCACGCCGCTCGGGGATGCCCGGGATGCTTCCGCCCGGCTCACCGACGCCCTCGCCTCGGCCGACGTGGTGGCGGCCGAGGACACCAGGCGGGTGCGCGCGCTGGCGACGGCGCTGGGCGTAACCCCGGCGGGAAAGGTCGTCAGCTACTACGAGGTGGTCGAGTCGTCCCGCACGCCGATGCTCCTCGACGCGCTGCGCGAGGGACGGAACGTGCTGCTCGTCACCGACGCGGGGATGCCGAGCGTGTCCGACCCGGGCTACCGGCTGGTGTCGGCGTGCGTAGCGGAAGGACTGCCGGTCACCTGCCTGCCGGGCCCGTCGGCGGTGACGACGGCGCTGGCGGTGTCCGGCCTGCCGTCGGACCGGTTCTGCTTCGAGGGCTTCCCGCCCCGCAAGCAGGGAGAACGCCGCCGCTGGCTGGGAAGGCTGGTCGCCGAACAGCGAACGTGCGTGTTCTTCGAAGCCCCGCACCGCCTCGCCGACACCCTCGCGGACGCGGCGGAGCTGCTGGGCGACCGACCCGCGGCGGTGTGCCGAGAACTGACCAAGACCTACGAGGAAATCCGCAGGGGAGGACTGGCCGAACTCGCGGAGTGGGCAGCCGAAGGTGTGCGCGGGGAGATCACGGTGGTGGTCGGCGGAGCCGAGGTGCAGTCGACGGACCCAGCGGAACTGGTCGCCCAGGTGGAGGAGCGCGCCGCAGGCGGCGTCCGGCTGAAGGACGCCGTGGCGGAGGTCGCGGAGATGGCCGGAGTGCGCAAGAAGGAGCTGTACGACGCAGTCCTGTCCGCCCGCAGGTGAGGACGGACAGCGCTTTCGCGTAGCGGTACGGACCGACACGCAACCC
The DNA here is from genome assembly GCF_039534165.1 of Saccharopolyspora taberi. Taxonomy (NCBI): domain Bacteria; kingdom Bacillati; phylum Actinomycetota; class Actinomycetes; order Pseudonocardiales; family Pseudonocardiaceae; genus Saccharopolyspora; species Saccharopolyspora taberi. Next base: position 129,826 of record NZ_BAAAUX010000010.1, read on the forward strand.
ACCCAACGCACCCAGCAAATGCCCCCACCTACAGAGGCGGGGTAGAAGCCCCCACCTACAAGGGAGGGGTTTGGTTCTCATCCCGTCGACCTGGCGCCAGCCCGATCAGGCCGTGTCAAGGGGGCACCAACGCACAAACCGCAGCGCCCAAGCAAAACGGCCCCCTTGACGCGGTCTGATAGCCCTCCGTGGAGGTCGACGGGATGAGAACCACCCCAACCGAACCGCAGCGAACCGCCCCCACTCATCCCGGAGACCTGCCGGGGGCCTGGGGGCGGCGAGCGCCCCAGAACCACGAGCTCAAAAGAATCCGAACCGGCAGAGCCGCTTCGGTCCCGGAGACCTGCCGGGGGCCTGGGGGCGGCGAGCGCCCCAGAACCACGAGCTCAAAAGAACCCGAACCGGCAAAGCCGCTTCGGTCCCGGAGACCTGCCAGGGGTCTGGGGCCGGCGAGGACCCCAGAAACCACGAGCCCAACAGAATCCGAACCGGCAAAGCCGCTTCGGTCCCGGAGACCTGCCGGGGGCCCGGGATCGGCGAGAGCCCCGGAAACCACCCACAAAACCGCACCCCCCAGCGAAAGACCCCCCTCACCCCCCCAAGAGCGACAAAACAGGAGCGGCCTTGGTCAAGCACTCCTGCCACTCCCGCTCAGGATCGGAATCGGCGGTGATCCCACCACCGATGCCCAACCGCAGCATCCCGCCAGCGAGCTCCAGCGTCCGGATCGCGACGTTGAGCTCCAGCCCCGCGACAGGAGAGACCATCCCGACGGCGCCGCAGTACACCTCCCGCGGAGCGCTCTCCAGCTCCGCGATGACCTCCAGCGCCCGCACCTTCGGCGCGCCGGTCACCGACGCGGGCGGGAACGCCGCCGCGAGCAACCGCGAGTTCGGCAGGTCGGCGGGGACCTCGGCGCGCACGTCCGAGACCAGGTGCCACACGCCGGGATGCGGCTGCACGTCCAGCAGCTTCGGGACCGTGACCCGGCCGGTCTCGGCGACCCGGCCGAGGTCGTTGCGGGCCATGTCGACGATCATCACGTTCTCGGCGACGTCCTTCTCGGACGACCGGAGCCGCTCGGCGTTCCCGTCGTCCTGCGGGCCGCGCCGGGGCAGCGTGCCCTTGATCGGGCTGGAGTGCACGATCCGGCCGTGCCGGGCCAGGAACAGCTCCGGCGACAGCGACGCGACCGCGCCCCAGTCGCCCGCGACGTAGGCGGCCCGGGCGGGCCGGAACCGCTCGCTGCCGAGTGCGAAGACCTCCACCAGGTCGCCGGTGAACGGCAGCGCGAACCGGGTGCAGATGTTGGCCTGGAAGATCTCGCCCGCCGCGATCTCCTCGACGCACCCCTGGACCGCCTTGCGGTACAGGTCGGCGTCCGGGCGCCGCACCTGGCCGGACCACCACGGCCACTCCGGCCGGTCGTCGGCTGCCACCAGCTCGGCCAGTTCCGCGACCAGGTCGGAGGAAGCGGGGACCAGCGACTCGAACCACCAGCGGCCGTCGGAGTCCCGGCGCAGCACGTGGTCGGTCCAGCCCCAGGCCGCGTCCGGCAGCCGCCGCGGCTGCGGGTGGGTGCCCGGATCGGTCCGGCCGTAGCCGAGGTACCCGATCCAGCCGCCGCCCACCTCCGGGCCGCAGCCCGGCTCGACGTCCACCGGCGGCTCGGCGGTCGGCCGCACGGCGACCGAAGGCGCGAGCACCGCGCCGCCGCCGAACCAGTCGCCGGTCAGTGCCGCGGGCGCGGGCAGGCCGCGCCGCCGGGCGCGCGCCGCGAGCCGGCGCAGCACGTCCTCGGCGGAGGAACGACCATCGACCGGACGGGTGAAAACTCGCACGTGGCCAGTATGACCAGCTCACTCGTACGGTGGAGGACATGGTGCGGGTGACCGGGGTGACGAGGATCGGCCGCAGCACCGGCGAGGAGTCGCCCAACCGGACGGCGAGCAGGTTCGGCATCACCGCCACCGACCTCGGCATCCTGTGGGACGACGGTCGCGGCGGGGTGCTCGCCGCGTTCGGCGACACCTACGGTGCGGGGTGGGGCGGCCACGGAGCGGGCCCGCACAGCGCCGACTGGCGCTTCAACGTGCTGGCCAGGTCGACCAACACCGATCTCGACGCGGGTCTGCGGTTCGACTCGGTCCTCCAGCGCGAGGACGGCACGGCGGCCCAGTTCGTCCCCCCGGACCGGCGCGCCCGCGAGCACACGGTGATCCCGACGTCGGGCATCGCGGTCGACGGCCGCAACTACCTGCACTACATGTCGGTCCTGCGCTGGGGAATGCCGGGCGTCTGGCACACGAACTACGCCGGGATCGCCCACTCCGACGACGGCGGCCAGACCTGGACGAAGTCGGGCAAGGCGGTCTGGCCGAACCGCCGCCAGCGCTGGACGAGCCGCTTCCGCCGCCGGGACCAGGGCGGCCACCCGTTCCAGATGGTCGGCTTCGCCGGGGTCGTGGACGGACGGGTGCACCTGCTCGGCACCCCCAGCGGCAGGTTCGGCCCGGCACGACTGGCGCGCAGCGCCGACCTGCTCGACCCGTCGGAGTACGAGTACTGGACGGGAGAGCGCTGGGGCCGCGACCCGTTCGCCGCGGCGGAGGTCCTGACCGCACCGGTCGCGGAACTGTCGGTGCAGTACAACCACCACTTCGGCTGCTGGTTCGCGATCCACCTCGACGAGCACCGCGCCGCGATCGTGCTGCGCACAGCGGACCAGCTGACCGGCCCGTGGACACCGGGCGAGGTACTCGTCTCGGGCGCCGACTACCCGGCCCTGTACGGCGGCTTCCAGCACCCGTGGGCAGCGGACCGCCCGGCGGTCTACTTCACGATGACCCAGTGGGCCCCGTACAACGTCGACTTCTTCAGAGCCGACCTGGAATAGCAGCCAAACCGCCCAACCAACGCGCCCAGCGGCAAAGAAGTCCCCACCTACAAGGGCGGGGTTTGGTTCTCATCCCGTCGACCTGGCGCAGCCCGATCAGGCCGTGTCAAGGGGGCACAGACAAGAAAACCGCAGCGGCCAAGCAATAAGGCCCCCTTGACGCGGTCTGATAGCCCTCCGTGGAGGTCGACGGGATGAGAACCACCCCAACCGAACCGCAGCGGACCGCCCCATCTCATCCCGGAGACCTGCCGGGGGTCCGGGGTCGGCGAGAGCCCCGGAAACCACCCACGCAACGGAACCCGAACCGGCAAACCCCAAATCACCCCCGCCGAAAAACCCAAACCCCCACCCCGAGCACCCCGAAAGCCAAACCCCCGGAAACCCCGACCCCGACGAACACGACAAAAGACACCTCCCCGGAGAACAGCGCCCGCTCGGCATCGACGACGTAAGTCATCGGATTCACCCGCGAAAGCGCCCGCAACCACTCCGGCCCGACGTCCATCGGGATCAGGAACCCGGACAGCAGCAGCAACGGCATCGACAGGCTCTGCACGACCGGCGCGAACTCGTACTCGTTGGTGAGCCGCAGCGCGAGCAGGTACGAACCGCCCGCCAGCGCCGCGCTCAGCAGACCCAGCAGCACCAGCCCCAACAGCACGGACAAAAACGACACCGGCATCCCGAACGCCACGGCGGCGAGGACGATCAGCACCACCGCCTGGACCAGGACCACGACGGTGTCGCGCAGGACTCGCCCGGTCAGCAGCGCACTCCGGCTCAGCGGGCTCACCCGCATCCGGTCCAGCACCCCGGACCGCTGGTCCGGGATCAGCGCGAACCCGGCGAAGCCCGCGCCGAACATCGCCAGCATCACCAGCACCCCGGGCAGGAACGACTCCCAGGACGCACCACCGGAGCCGACCAGCAGCGGGCCGAACAGCACGAGGTGGACCACCGGCTGCACCAGCCCGATCGCCAGCACGAGCGGGTTGCGCAGGGTCGGCACGATCGCGTGCCGGAACACTAGCCAGACGTCACGCGGCATCGGCGGCCTCCATGCGGTGTCCGGTGAGCTGGAGGAACACGTCGTCCAGGCTGGGCCGCCGCACCCGCAGCGAGGTCAGCCGGGACGGCTCGACGACTCGCAGCAGCGCCGCCAGCGCCTCGTCGCCGCGGTCGGTGCGGAACCGCACCCCGTCGGCGTCGAACCGGACGTCCCGCGCCTGCGGCAGCCCGCGCACGGCGGTCGCGGCCGTCTCGGGGTCGGAGCAGGAGAACAGCACCAGGTCGCCCGAAACCCGCTGCTTGAGCTCGTCCGGCGTGCCGGTCGCGACGATCCGGCCGTTGTCGATCACCAGCAGCCGGTCGCACAGCACGTCGGCTTCGTCGAGGTAGTGCGTGCTGAGCAGGACCGTAATGCCGTGCTCCGCGCGCAGCTCGCGGATCAGCTCCCACAGGCCAGCGCGGCTCTGCGGGTCGAGCCCGGTGCTCGGTTCGTCGAGGAAGAGCAGGCGCGGCGTGTGGGCCAGGCCCAGCGCGATGTCGAGCCTGCGGCGCTGGCCGCCCGACAGCGCGGCGACCGGCCGCCGGTCCAGGCCGTCGAGACCGAGCGCGCCGAGCAGTTCGGCGCAGCGGGCGCGGGCCCGCGCGGCCGACAGGCCGTGGAACCGGGCCTGCATGCGGATCTCGTCGCCGACCTCGCGATCCGCTCCGGCCGACCCGCTCTGCGGGACGTGGCCGATCCGGCGGCGGACGCCGACGGGATCGGTCCGCAGGTCGCACCCGGCGACGGTGGCTTCGCCCGCGGTCGGCGGCAGCAGCGTGGTCAGCATGCGGATGGTCGTGGTCTTGCCCGCGCCGTTCGGGCCGAGGAACCCGACGAGTTCCCCCTCGGTGATGTCGATGTCGAGCTCGCGGACGGCGTCGACATCGCGGAAGCGGCGGCTCAGGCCGCGTGCGTGGATCACGGAACCCCTTTCATCAATTTTGACTACTCGGCGAGCATGCTGGATCCGCCACCATCTAGTCAACTTTGATTAGTCGTCCGCGAGCCGGTACTCGCCCGCCTCCAGGCGTTCGACCAGCTCGTCGATCCACCGCAGGTCGCCCTCGATCGAGACCGCCCACAGCCGGAACAGCTCGCGCACGTGCGCCGGCTTGCCCATCTCGTCGTTGCCCTCGACGAGGTGTTCGGTGGTGCTCAGCGCCGCCCGCGACCTGACCCGCCGGTGCCGGAGCAGGTCGATCAGCTCCTTGCGCCGCAGGAACGGCAGGAACGGGATCGCCGCGCTGACCGCGATCCCGCAGTCCGGGTCGAGCAGCGTCCGGCGCAGCAGGGTGTCCAGCTCGGTCTCGCCGTCCGGGGTGAGCCGGTAGGTGGTCCGCTCCGGCCCCGCCGCGCCCGGCTCCGACTCGTCAGCGGCCAGCAGCCCGTCCGCGGTCAGCCTGCGCAGCGCGTTGTAGATCGAACCCGGGCGGACGTTGGCCCACTTGTCCGCCGACCACGACAGCAGCTCCCGGCGCACCTGGTAGCCGTGCGCCCGGCCGTGCATCCGCACCACGCCGAGCACCAGCAGTTTCGTCGCCGAAGGCCGGCTCGCGGTACCGGACGCCGACTCCGCCATCGTTCCTCCGCGCACAACGAGAACCCGTTCGAAACCGAACGCCCACCATACGTAGGCTATGGAACATGAGTGCCTCTGTGCTGACCGCTGTGGCCTGGCCATACGCCAACGGTCCGCGGCACATCGGCCATGTCTCCGGCTTCGGTGTGCCCTCGGACGTCTTCTCGCGCTACCAGCGAATGTCGGGCAACCGGGTCCTGATGGTCTCCGGTACCGACGAGCACGGCACCCCGATCTCGGTCCAGGCCGACAAGGAGGGCCTGACCACCCGCGAGCTCGCCGACAAGTACAACCGGGTGATCACCGAGGACCTCCAGGGGCTCGGCCTGTCCTACGACCTGTTCACCCGCACCACCACCGGCAACCACTACGAGGTGGTGCAGCAGATCTTCCTGGCGCTGCACCGCAACGGCTACATCGTGCCGAAGACGACCACCGGCGCGATCAGCCCGTCCACCGGCCGGACGCTGCCGGACCGCTACATCGAGGGCACCTGCCCGATCTGCGGCTACGACGGCGCCCGCGGCGACCAGTGCGACAACTGCGGCAACCAGCTGGACCCGGCCGAGCTGATCAACCCGGTCTCCCGGATCAACGGCGAGAAGCCGCGGTTCGTCGAGACCGAGCACCTGTTCCTGGACCTCTCGGCGTTCACCGAGTCGCTGGGCAAGTGGCTGTCCACCCGCACCGGCTGGCGGTCCAACGTGCTGAAGTTCACCCAGAACCTGGTCGAGGACATGCGCCCCAGGGCGATCAGCCGCGACCTGGACTGGGGCGTGCCGATCCCGCTGGACGGCTGGCGCGACCAGTCGATGAAGCGGCTCTACGTCTGGTTCGACGCCGTGATCGGCTACTTCTCGGCCAGCGTGGAGTGGGCCCGCCGCACCGGCGACCCGGACGCCTGGAAGCAGTTCTGGACCGACCCGTCGGCCCAGGGCTACTACTTCATGGGCAAGGACAACATCACCTTCCACGCCCAGATCTGGCCCGCGCTGCTGATGGGCCACAACGGCCAGGGCGACAAGGGCGGCGAGGTCGGCCCGTACGGCACGCTGAACCTGCCGGACGAGATCGTCTCCAGCGAGTTCCTCACCATGAGCGGCTCGAAGTTCTCGACCTCCCGCGGCACCGTGATCTACGTGCGGGACTTCCTGCGCGAGTTCGGCCCGGACACCCTGCGCTACTTCATCTCGGTGGCGGGCCCCGAGAACCAGGACACCGACTTCACCTGGGACGAGTTCGTCCGCCGCACCAACTTCGAACTCGCCAACGAGTGGGGCAACCTGGTCAACCGCTCGGTGTCGATGGCCGCCAAGAACAACGGCGCGGTGCCGGCCCCGACCACCCCGAAGGCCGCGGACGAGGAGCTGAAGTCCTTGTCCCGCAACGCTTTCGAGACCGTCGGCGGTCACCTCCAGCGGTCCCGGTTCAAGCTCGCGGCGCAGGAGGCCATGCGGGTCGTCTCGGCGGCCAACAAGTACCTGTCCGACCAGGAGCCGTGGAAGCTCAAGGACGACCCGGACCGCCGGGACGCCGTGCTGCACACCGCGCTCCAGGTCGTCTCGGACGCCAACACGCTGCTCACCCCGTTCCTGCCGCACTCGGCGCAGAAGGTGCACGAGCTGCTCGGCGGGACCGGCGTGTGGTCGGCGCAGCCGGAGCTGCGGGAGGTCGACGACCTCGACGTCCCGGAGCGGCAGTACCCGGTGCTGATGGGCGAGTACGCGGCCGAGCAGGCGAGCTGGGAGTCGAGGGAGATCGAGGTCGGACGGCCGCTGAAGAAGCCGACGCCGCTGTTCGCCAAGCTCGACGCCTCGCTCGGCGAGACCGGCCCGGAATGGGCACCGATCGAGAGCTGACGCGGATCGTGCAGCTGGGCACTCCCGGACCGTCCGGGAGTGCCCTGTTTCTTGTGGAGGACTGATGGGCCATGCTTTCCGACGGCTCATCAAGGCCGACCGGGTGCGGGTGTCCCGCACCGGCGCTTTGGAGGACTGATGGGCCATGCTTTTCGACGGCTCATCGAGGCCGACCGGGTGCGGGTGTCCCGCACCGGCACTGTGGAGGGTTGATGAGCAAGCGGGACAAGAAGCGGGAGCTGCCGCCGGTTCCGGAGGCGCTGCCAGCCTCCGCGGTCGACGCGCACACCCACCTCGACGCCTGCGGTGCGTCGACGGCCGAGCAGGTCCGTGCGGTCGTGGACCGCGCCGAGGCCGCCGGGGTCGGCCGCGTGGTGACCGTCGCCGACGACATCGCCGCCGCGCGCTGGGCCGTCGAAGCGTCCACTTGGGACGATCGGGTTTTCGCCGCCGTGGCGCTGCATCCCACCCGCACCAAGGACTTCGGCGACGCCGACCGCGAGGTGCTGGAGGAGCTGTCGCGGCACCCGCGCGTGGTGGCGGTCGGGGAGACCGGGCTGGACTACTACTGGGACTACTCGCCGCCGGAGCCACAGCAGGAGGCGTTCCGCTGGCACATCGACCTCGCCAAGCGGGTGGGCAAGCCGCTGATGATCCACGACCGCGACGCGCACGCCGACATCCTCCGCATCCTCAAAGAAGAAGGAGCGCCGGAGACGGTCGTGTTCCACTGCTTCTCCGGTGACGCGGACTTCGCGCGCGCGTGCGTGGAAGAGGGTTACGTGCTGTCCTTCGCGGGCACCGCGACCTTCCGCAACGCGCACGCGCTGCGCGAGGCAGCCGCGCTGGTCCCGTCCGAGCAGATGCTCGTCGAGACCGACGCGCCATTCCTGACGCCGCACCCGTTCCGCGGTCGCCCCAACGAGCCGTACTGCGTCAACTACACGTTGCGAGACCTGGCCGAGCTCCGCGGGGTTGATCTGGAAGAGCTCGTCCTGGCCACCGCGCGCACGGCCGAACGGACCTTCCGGCTGCGGCAGGTGGCCCCGAACTGACCGAACCGGACGAGACTGTGCGGGTGTGACATAGCGCAAAAAGACACGCAGGGCGACGAAACTTGCCCGAACCGTGCGGGAACTCTGCGCCATTTGGCCCAATCAAATGACATCCATGCGGGCCAGCGTGCCGAAATCCGGTTACGGACAGCGTCGAGTTGCGCGGCAAATCGGCGTAACGCAGGTCACAGCGATCATCCGGGTTCTTGGCACCTTGCACAGATCACGCTAGAGTCTCGGCCTCGTAACCGATGACAATGCAGTCATGGGAAACACCCGCTAGTCGCCGCCGGTGTTCGTCGGGGAAGCCGGGTTCGCGGACCTTCGAGGGTCAGCGGACGGGCTAGGACGGCGCTTGGCTACGGGAGTCGGACGCACAACGAAGCACGAAGGTTACGTGCCCGCGAGGGATGAACGGAGTTCGAGGCAGATGAGCTCGACCACCGTCCCGTCGCCGGCGCACGACTTCCGCCTTCCGGAGGTAACGACCCTGTGAACGGACGCGGCACGCCCGGTGCGCATACCGGTTACTCCGGTAATCGCGACGCCTACTGGGCCGATTCCTTCGACGCATCAACGGACTGGTTCACCCCGGTGCGCGATGACGCACCGACCGCGGTCGGTCTGCTCGACCGCCCCGCGGAGCGGTACCCGGCCGGTGACCACCCGAGCTTCCCGCCGGGTGCGCTCGAGATCACCCCGCAGGACATCTTCGAGGCGCTCGGCCCGCAGGCCGAGGACATGCTCGCCACCGCCGAGATCGACGTCGACGAGGTCATCCGCCTCATCAACGCCGAGACCACGGTGCTGCCGCCGCTGGTCCTGCCGGAGACCGAATCCGAGACCGACGGCCCGGACGGTCCGCCGCCGGAGGTCGTCGAGGCGATCAGCTCGTGGAAGCGCAACTTCCTCAAGGGCGCCGTCGCCGCGGTCGTGCTGACCATGACGGGCACCGGTGCCGCCGCCGCCGCGATGGACAAGTCCGTCACGGTCGAGGTGGACGGCCAGGAGCGCTCGGTCACCACCTGGGACGACACCGTCGGCGAGGTGCTGGAGGACGCGGGCATCCAGGTCGGCGCGCACGACGCGCTGAGCCCGTCCCCGCAGTCCAAGATCAGCCACGGCGACACCATCACCCTCGACCGCGGCAGGCTGCTCAAGCTCACCGTCGACGGCGAGCAGCGCGAGGAGTGGGTCCGGTCGGTGACCGTCGACCAGGCGCTGCGCCAGCTCGGCGTGCCCGCCGACGGCGCGTGGCTGTCGGCCAGCCGCGCGATGGCCGTGCCCGAGCAGGGCATGGACCTGGTCGTCAAGACCAGCAAGGAGATCACCGTCCGCGACGGTGGCGGCGAGCCGCGCAAGCTCAGCACGACCGCGGTCACGGTCGACGAGCTGATCGGCGAGCAGCAGCTCAACCTCGGGCCGGAAGACCACATCACGCCCGGTGGCGACCAGAAGATCACCAGCGGTTCCGAGATCAGCATCACCCGGAACGGCAACACGGTGGTCAACGTGACCACCCCGATCCCCCCGCCCGTCGAGGAGATCGTGGACAACACGATGTTCAAGGGCGAGGAGAAGGTCGAGAAGCCGGGCGTGCCCGGCGAGAAGATCGTCTTCACCCGGGTCACCACCCGCAACGGCGAGGAGACCGGCCGCGAGGCGGTCGGCGAGAAGATCATCAAGCCCGCCGAGCCCAAGGTCGTCCGCGTCGGCGGCAAGCAGCCGCCGGACAGCGGCGTGTGGGACAAGCTGGTGCAGTGCGAGGCGACCGGCAACTGGGCGATGAACTCGGGCAACGGCTACTACGGCGGCCTGCAGTTCGACAAGTCCACCTGGGACGCCTACGGCGGTGACCAGTACGCCGCGTACCCGCACCAGGCCAGCCGGGAGCAGCAGATCGCGGTCGCGACCAAGGTCCGCGACTCGCGCGGCGGCTACGGCGCCTGGCCGCACTGTTCGGCCAAGCTCGGCCTGGACTGACCCGCACCGCGCGGAGACCGCCACTCCCGGGCGGCGGTTTCCGCGCGGATGCCGAGGGTGCGGTGACCCGTGCGGCCGAGCGCGGGTACTTTTCCTGACGTGGACGAGCAGCCTGAGAACCCCGTCGACCGATCCGCCGCGAACGCGCGGCTGCTCGGACCGGCCGACGTGCGCAGGCTCGCCGGTGAGCTGGGCATCAGGCCGACCAAGAAGCTCGGCCAGAACTTCGTGCACGACCCGAACACGGTCCGCCGCATCGTCGACACCGCTTCGCTGACCGCCGACGACGTCGTCCTGGAGGTCGGCCCCGGCCTCGGCTCGCTCACGCTCGCCCTGCTGCCGGTCGCCGCGGGCGTCACCGTCGTCGAGATCGACCCGGTGCTCGCCGACCGGCTGCCCCGCACCGCCGCCGAGTTCGCCCCGGACCTGGCCGACCGGCTGCGCGTGATCGGCGCCGACGCCCTGCGGGTGCGGGCCGACGCCTTCGCCGACCGGCCGCCGACCGCGCTGGTGGCGAACCTGCCCTACAACGTCGCGGTGCCGGTCGTGCTGCACCTGCTGGCGGAACTGCCGAGCCTGCGGCACGGCCTGGTGATGGTGCAGTCCGAAGTGGCCGACCGGATGGCGGCCCGGCCCGGCAGCCGCGTCTACGGCGTGCCCAGCGCGAAGGCGGCGTGGTTCGCCGACGTGCGGCGGGCCGGACCGGTGCCGCGCAACGTGTTCTGGCCGGTGCCCAATGTGGACTCCGGGCTGGTCGCGTTCGACCGGGTCGAGCCGCCGTCGGAGATGTCCAGGGAGGACGTCTTCCGGGTGGTGGACGCGGCTTTCGCGCAGCGGCGCAAGACGTTGCGCGCCGCGCTGTCCGGTTGGGCCGGTTCGGCCGCGCGCTCCGAGGAGATCCTGCGGGCTGCCGGGATCGACCCCGCCGCGCGCGGGGAGCAGCTGGAGATCACCGCTTTCGCGCGTATCGCGGAGGCTTCCCGGACCGTCGGGTAACACACGTTCGGCGGTAGGTGAGACGTGGTGATCTTGCTACGCAGAGTCACGCCAACGTCTGATCAGGGCTGAAAATTCCCGCTCGTCCGAGCGTGTGATGTACCAAACGATTTCGGAAAGTGACCGGTATCAACTTGCGTCGGATTCGGCCAGTGGGGTCTACTATTCGGGAAATCCATCCCGAGCGGCCGAGAGACCTGGCTCCCAGACGCCGCAGCAACCACCCGGACGGGCAGGTGCTAACGCCAGGACCGATGGAGTTGTGGTGTCGAAAGTTCTGGTACGCAGCCCGCACGCGCAAGAGGCGCCGTCCTGGCCCGGCCGCGCGAGCCTCGGTTACCCCGAGCTGCTGCTGACCCAACGCCGCGTCATCGACCACGGGCGGCGGACGACGACCGGCTGTCGTCGCGAGATGTGACTCCCCGAAGTCCTTCCTGACCCGTTACCAACCTTTCCGGCCGTGCAGGCGCCCGCTGCTGCGGGGTGCCCGCGGACCGATGTGAGCTGATGCGGAGCCGATCGTGATCACAGTCGAGAACCTCACCAAGTCCTTCCAGCACAACCAGAACAACGTCGTCGCGCTCAACGGTGTGTCGATGGAGGTGCCCGCGGGAGCCGTGTGCGGTGTGGTCGGCCCCAGCGGCGCCGGTAAGTCCACCCTGGCCCGTTGCATCGCGCTGCTGGAGAAGCCCGACAGCGGCGCCATCCGGGTCGACGGCACCGACCTCGTCTCCCTCGGCGGCAAGGCGCTGCGCGCCGCCCGCAGGCAGATCGGCGTTGTGCCGCAAGGTGATTCGCTGCTGCGCCAGCGCACCGCGGCGGGCAACGTCGCGCTGCCGCTGGAGGCGGCGGGGATGGCGGGCCCGCAGCGCCGCAGCCGGGTGGGCGAACTGCTCGACCTCGTCGGCCTGACCGACAAGGCGTCGATGTACCCCGACCAGCTCTCCGGCGGCCAGCGGCAGCGGATCGCGGTCGCCCGCGCGCTGGCGGCCAAGCCGTCGGTGCTGCTGGCCGACGAGCCGACCTCGGCGCTCGACCCCGCCACCACCGACTCGGTGCTGACCGTCCTGGACCGGGCGCGTTCGGAGCTGGGCGTCACGGTGCTCGTGGTCACCCACGACATGGCCGTGGTCCGCCGCATCGCCGACGACGTCGCGGTGCTGGAGGACGGCAAGGTCGTCGAGCACGGCAAGGTCCTCGACCTGGTCGCCGAACCGGGCAGCCGGATCAGCTCCACGCTGCTGCCCGAGACCAACCAGGCCGCGTCGCTGAAGCCGTCGGCGACCGGTCACGACGTCGTCGCCGAGGTGGTCCTGGTCGGCTTCGCCGCGGTCGGCGCGCTGCTGCCGGAGGCGTCCAGCCGGTTCGGAGTCGAACTGTCCATCCTGGGCGGTGGGCTGACCCGGCTCGGCGAGACGCCGGTGGCGAAGTTCCGGGTCGGGCTCAGCGGCGAGCGGTCGGAGTCGGCCCTGAAGTGGATGATCGAGCACGACGCGCACGTGCGTCGTGCACCCGTGTGTGTTGACGGAGCTGCTGCGTGAGTGATGCGACCCCCTGGCCGGAGGTCCTGGAAATTCTCGGTGAGGCGACCGGGCAAACGCTCTACATGGTGCTGATCTCGACCCTGCTGGCGGTGGTCGGAGGACTGCCGCTCGGGGTGCTGCTGCACCTGTCCTCGCCGAACGGGCTGAACCCGAGGCCGGCGCTGTACCGCATCCTCGGCGTGGTCGTCGACGTGGTGCGATCCATCCCGTTCGTCGTCCTGCTCGTCGTGCTCGCCTCGTTCACCCGGCTGCTGATCGGAACCTCGATCGGCAGCTCCGCGGTGATCGTGCCGCTGACGATCGGCGCCGTGCCGTTCTTCGCCAGGCTGACCCAGAACGCGCTCCGCGAGGTGAGCTTCACCGTCGTGGAGGCCGCGATCACCACCGGGTCCAGCCGCCTGCGCATCGTGTGGACGGTGCTGCTGGGCGAGGCGCGGGCGGCGCTGGTCGGCGCGGTCGGCGTGACGGCGGTGGCGCTGATCGGCTACGCCGCGATGGCCGGTGCCATCGGCGGCGGTGGTCTCGGCACCACCGCCATCCAGGACGGCTACCAGGGATACGACGACCGGATCCTGTACGGCTCCGTGGTCGTCCTCGGCGTGCTCGCGTTCGCCATGCAGCTGATCACCGACATCGCGGCGAAGGTCGTCGACCGGCGCCGCTCCGCGAACATCTCCTGACCCCCGGTCCTGGAGCCAAGAAAGGACAACCGATCCGATGCGTGTTCGTCTTGCCGGCCTGGTGGCCGTCTCCGCCTTCGCCCTGGCCGCCTGCGGCGGGGGCAGCGCCTCCGACGACCCGAACGCCCCGCTCTCGGTCGCGGTGAGCCCGCAGCCGCACGGCGAGATCCTGGAGTACGTGGACCGGGAGCTGGCCCCCAAGGCAGGCATCGACCTCGAGATCACGAAGTTCGACGACTACAACCGGCCGAACGAGGCCGTCGCCAACGGCGAGATCGACGCCAACTACTTCCAGCACATCCCTTACCTGGACGAGTACAAGTCCAAGCGCGGCGGTGAGTTCAGCTGGGTCGCCCCGGTGCACCTGGAGCCGCTGGCGATCTACTCCAAGCAGGTCAAGTCGGTGCAGGAGCTGCCGAACGGGGCCACGGTCACGCTGTCCAACGACCCGGCCAACCAGTTCCGCGGCCTGAAGCTGCTGGAGGCCAACGGCGCGATCAAGCTCAAGCCGGAGGCGGCGGTCGGCACCCGGCTGGAGGCCGCGATCGCGGAGAACCCGAAGGGTCTCCAGTTCAAGGACCTGTCCCCGGACCAGCTCCCGCGCTCGGTCGACGACGCCGCGGCGGCGGTCGTCAACGGCAACTACGCGATCAAGGCCAACCTCAAGGACCCGATCGCGGTCGAGAGCGCGGAGAACAACCCGTACGCCAACGGCCTGGTGACCAGCCCGAAGCTGGCCGAGGACCCGCGGATCAAGAAGCTCGCCGAGCTGCTGAAGTCCCCCGAGGTCAAGGACTACATCAACAAGACCTACGGCGGCGTGGGCGTGATCCCCGCTTCCTGACGGTCTGGTCAGAGGTCAGGACCCGCGCGTCCTCCGGTGGCCCGGAGGGCGCGCGGGCCTTTTCTTCAGGTCCGTGTCCAGGGAACTCGGCGGGCGACTCGCCGGTACACGTACGCTTTAAGGGTGCTCTCCGTGGTACCAACCCCCATCACCGTCCGAGTCCCGGCGAAGGTGAACCTGCACCTGTCGGTCGGCGACACCCGCGAGGACGGCTACCACGAGCTGGTCACCGTCTTCCAGGCGCTGTCGATGACCGACGAGGTCACCGTCCACATCGCCGACGAGCCCGGCATCGAGGTGCGCGGTGAAGGGGCGGACTCGGTACCGACCGGTCCCAGCAACCTCGCCTGGAAGGCGGTGCGGGCGCTGGCCGAGCGCTGCGGCCGGGATCCGGAGGAGCCCGGGGTGCGGGTGTCGATCAGCAAGGGCATCCCGGTCGCGGGCGGGATGGCGGGCGGCAGCGCCGACGCCGCCGCCGCGCTGCTCGCGCTGAACCACCTCTGGCGGCTGGAGATGGGCCGCGACGAGCTCGCCGAGATCGCGGCGGGCATCGGCAGCGACGTCCCGTTCGCGCTCCAGGGCGGCACGGCGCTGGGCACCGGCCGCGGCGAGCAGCTGATCCCGGTGCTGGCGCGGCACACCTTCCACTGGGTGATCGCCCTCGACCGCCGCGGCCTGGAGACGCCGGGCGTGTTCCGCGAACTGGACCGGCTGCGCGAGGAGTCCGGCCCCGGCCGGGTCGGCGAGGTCGAACCGGTGCTGGAGGCGCTGGCCTCGGGCGACCCCAGGCAGCTCGCACTGCTGCTGGGCAACGATCTTCAGGCGGCTGCGGTGTCCCTGCGCCCGGGCCTGCGCCGCACCCTGCGCGCGGGCGTCCAGGCGGGAGCGCTCGCGGGCATCGTGTCCGGTTCCGGACCGACCTGCGCCTTCCTGTGCACCGACGCGGACTCGGCGGTGCGGGTCGCGGCGGAACTGTCCGGCGCCGGCGTGTGCCGCACTGTCCGGGTCGCGCAGGGACCGGTGCCCGGCGCCCGAGTCGTCGGAGACGATCGCGCGGATCGGCCTACGCCGCCGCAAGTGCATGCTTGAAGCCCCCGATTGGCTTGAAGCCCCCGATGGGGCTTCAAGTGGCGCGCAAGCGCCATCCGGCCCCGGCCGGATTCAGGATTTGAAACTGTGGTCTCAAATCCCTGCTCGACATGAACGAGGAGCGACGAACACCCGATGGTCAACCTGATCAACCTGGAATCGGTGCGCAAGAGCTACGGCGTGCGCCCCCTGCTGGACGGGGTCTCGCTGGGCGTCGGAGCCGCTGACCGGATCGGGGTGGTCGGGCTCAACGGCGGTGGCAAGACGACGCTGCTGGAGGTGCTGTCCGGCACCGAGCAGCCCGACGACGGCCGGGTCAGCCACACCCGTGACCTGCGGATGGCCGTGGTCACCCAGCGCACCGAGCTGCCGGAGGGCTCCACGGTGCGCAACGCCGTGCTCGACCCGCACGGCTTCGCCGCCGAGCACGAGTGGGCCGCCGACGCCAAGGTGCGGTCGGTGCTGACCGGGCTGGGCATCACCAGCCTCGGCCTGGACGCCCCGGTCGAGGGCTTCTCCGGTGGCGAGCGGCGCCGGGTCGCGCTGGCCGCGGCCCTGGTCCGCGAGCTGGACCTGCTGGTGCTCGACGAGCCCACCAACCACCTCGACGTCGAAGGCGTGCGCTGGCTGGCCGAGCACCTGCTGCAGCGGCGCTGCGCGCTGGTGGTCGTCACGCACGACCGCTGGTTCCTGGACGCGGTCTGCAACCGCACCTGGGAGGTCGTGCAGGGCAAGGTCGAGCAGTACGAGGGCGGTTACGCCGACTGGGTCTTCGCCCGCGCCGAGCGCGCCCGGCTCGCGCAGCAGGCCGAGGAGAAGCGGCAGAACCTCGCCCGCAAGGAACTCGCGTGGCTCCAGCGAGGTGCGAAGGCCCGGACCTCCAAGCCGCGCTACCGGGTCGAGGCCGCCGAGGCGCTGATCTCCGACGTGCCGCCGCCGCGCGACTCGGTCGAACTGCTGGCGTTCGCCAAGCGCCGCCTCGGCAAGACCGTGCTGGAGCTGGAGAACGTCGACCTGCGCATCGCCGACCGGACCCTGCTGGAGGACGTGACCTGGCGGATCGGGCCGGGCGACCGGGTCGGGCTGGTCGGGGTGAACGGGTCCGGCAAGACCACGCTGCTGCGGCTGCTGGCCGGGGACCGCGGCCCGGACGGCGGCAGGCGGATCGAGGGCAAGACGGTCCGGCTCGCGCACCTGACGCAGGAACTGCACGACCTGCCCGGCAACTGGCGCGTGCTGGAGGCGATCGAGGACGTCGCCGAGCGCGTGACGCTGGGCAAGTACGAGCTTTCCGCCTCGCAGCTGGGCGAGCGCTTCGGCTTCGGCAAGGGCAGGCAGTGGACCCCGGTCGGCGACCTGTCCGGCGGCGAGCGCAGGCGGCTCCAGCTCGCGCGGCTGCTGATGGCCGAGCCGAACGTGCTCGTGCTCGACGAGCCCACCAACGACCTCGACATCGACACCCTCCAGCAGCTGGAGGACCTGCTCGACACCTGGCCCGGCACGCTGATCGTGGTCTCGCACGACCGGTACCTCGTCGAGCGGGTGTGCGACAGCGTGTTCGCGCTGTTCGGCGACGGTCGGCTCACCCACCTGCCCGGCGGCATCGAGGAGTACCTCCAGCGCAGGCAGTCGCTGCTGGCCGGATCGGATGAAAGCCTCGGCAAACAGGCCACCGACGCGCCGAAGCCCACGGGCCTGTCCGGCGCCGAGGAGCGGGCCGCGCGCAAGGAGCTGAGCAAGCTCGAACGGCAGCTCGACAAGCTGGGTGCCCGCGAGGAGCAGCTGCACGTCAAGCTCGCCGAGGCCGCGACCGAGCCCGACCGCCTCCAGCAGCTCAACGCCGACCTGCGCGCGGTCGAGCAGGACAAGGAGGAGATCGAGCTGCGCTGGATGGAACTGGCCGACCAGCTGGACTGAGATTCGCGCGAATTCGTTCATCGGTCGTCCTGCGATTCGGTCTCCGATGAGCCGTCATCAATTCCGGGCCGCGCGAGAATTGGTTTCCCGGGGGCTCACCATTGAGCCGCTTCGCTCAGGAGCCGCTCCTGCACGAGGGTGACGTGGCGACGCGCCGGTGCTCCGGTGCGGTGGGCGAGGAAACCCGTGTTGATGGGCGGCTCGGCGGGTTCGAGCAGGGGAATCAGCCTGCCGGAATCGATTTCGGCCGCGCACAGGTAGCGAGGCAGCACCGTGATCCCGGCACCGGCCGCGACAGCGGACTGCACGCCACGCAGGTCGGGGACGACAACGGCGGCATGCGTGGTCAGGCGAGTGCCGAAGACGTGCCTCCAGTAGCGCCGGGCGATGGGCAGGTCGTCGGCGTAGGTGATCAGCGGGACGCCGTGCAGCCCTCCGGGATCGCTCGGGCAGACGGTGCCGATGCGTTCGGCCCAGCAGGGAGCGGCCACGAGCACGAACTCCTCGTCCATGAGCGGGATGGCGGTGATGGTGCGCCCACGCGGCCGGATGGCGGAGATGACCAGGTCGAGCTGACCGGCTCGCAGCCGTTCGAGCAGGTCGTCGGCGAGTCCCGTGGTGACCCGCAGCCGCAGTCCCTGGTCCACGAGCGGTGCGAGGGAGGGCAGGGCGCGTTCGCACAGCAGCTCGGCAGGCCCTCCCAGGTGCACCGGCTCGGCGGGTTCGGCGGTGGCGGAACGGCCCCGCTCGGCGACCGTGGCCAGCTCGTCCAGCGGCCCCGCCACTTCGGCGGCGAGCTCGTGGGCGACCGCCGTGGGGGACACGCCGCGGGCGAGCCGGTCGAAGAGCCTGCGCCCCAACCGCTGTTCCAGCGCGCGCACCTGGCTGGTGACGGTCGGCTGGGACAGGGCCAGCAGCCGGGCGGCGGCGGTGAACGACCCGGTGCGGTGCACGGCCAGGAACGTCCGCAGCAGTCCGAGATCTATTGGTCGCCGCTCCGGCAGCGGTTCCACCGCGCCGCGATTCGAATCTGATCCATCGGACTTTCTATCGATCATAATGGCATGCCTATTGGTTCGGGTGGTGCCGGTCGGATTATTGTCTTGGCTGCGAACCGCAGGTGTTCGTGAAAAGAAAGCGGGGAAATGGCAGAGATCCTGTTCGTCATGACCGGTGCCGACCATCACCGGATCGTCATCGCCACTCCGGACGGTGTCGCCGTTCCGGGGTTACCGGTTGACCTGCTTCACCAACACCGAGGAAGCGCAAGCCGGGTTCGCGGGCAGGGCGCGGTGGCTGTTGGAGAAGGCGCTGGGCTGAGCCGCGCGATGCGTGCGTGGTGCGTCGGCACCGCGCACGCATCGCGCAGCGGGTGGTGAACCCGGCCAGCGGGGCTCAGATCTGGGGGCACGGCAGGTCGAGGCGCGGATCGCTGGTCAGGATCGCGTCGTTGAGCCGTCGGATGCGGGCGGAAGGCTCGAGTCCCAGGCTTGCCCGCAGCGTTTCGCGCGTGCGGCGGAAGACGCTCAACGCCTGGACCTGGCGCCCGGACCGGAACAGGGCGAGCATGTAGAGCCCCTGCAGGCTCTCGTTCAGCGGATCCTGTTCCGCCGCCTCGCACAGATCGCTGAGCAGGCCGTGGTGCCGCCCCAGCCGCAGCTCGGCGGCGAAGCACTGCTCGGCGGCGAAGCGCCGAGCTTCGTCCAGCGCGTTGATCCTGCTCCGCAAGCGCGGTCCCGGATGCACGTCGTTGAGCACGGGGCCGCGGCAGAGGTCCAGCGCCTGGCGGAGGAGATCGGACGCCACCGAGTCGTCCTGGGCCGCACGCCCCTCCTTCGTCAGCTTCGTGAACTCGCGGAGGTCGAAGAACTCCGCTTCTCCGACCTTGAGCAGGTAGCCGCGCTGACCGGTGACGAGCCTGCCCCGAGCGTGCGGGAGGGAGTCCGCCTCCAGCGGTGCCGCCAGCAGCTTCCGGAGTTGCCGGATGTAGGTGTGCAGCGTGGCGGTCATGGTCCGCGGCGGGTTCCCGTCCCACAGTTCTTCGGCGCAGGCGTCGGTGGAAACGAATTCGTTGGCGTTGAGCAGCAGGAGCGACAGGAGCTGACGCGGTTTCGGAGCGCTGGGAACGCAGGAAACGTCACCCGCGCCGACGCGCAGATCCCCCAGTATTCGAAAATCCATGATCCCCCTAGCATTGTTTGCAGTTTCAACCAGGGAGCGCGTCGATTGCCCCTCGATCGATACAGCAGAGCCCGTCGTGGCGAGTCATCGTGCCACTGGCGAACGGCCCGGGGAAACTGAGTACCACTCCTGGTTGAGCCCGGTCGAGCCGGGTGTGAGAAATATCAATAAAGAATGGAAACGCGCAACAAATCCAGTGAAGTGAAGATCGTTCAGGAAACCGCGTGTCACCAGGTGATTCCCAGGGATTGGAGCGGGTCGTGCTCCCGGGTGTTCCCGGGAGATCGTCTGAACGGCGTAGTGAAAGATGGGCCGACCGTGGACGGTTGTGCGGTTCCGGACGCCGTTTCGGCAAGCATCGGATTCCCGATGGAACTTATTGTCATCCCTATTGGTCCTCCCCTTCGGCCGTCGCTAGTGTCGGGATCGTCCGTGCTGACGCGCATCGCCGCGCGGGTCCGCGGTCCCGGCGGTGCGGGCCGGAGCGCGAATACTGGGGATTTTTCGGAGAGCGCTGGAAAAGGAGCGCAGAGTGGATTTCGAGAACAAGGTGGTCCTGATTACCGGCGGCGGTGGCGGCGTCGGAAAGCTCGCCGCGCAGCGCTTTCTGGAGGAAGGGGCGAACGTCGTTCTCAACAGCCGGCGCCAAGAGGTGCTCGATGCTGCCAGGGACGAGATCGATCCTTCCGGCGAGCGGGTTCGGCTCTTCGCCGGCGATGTGAGCGAACCGCGAACCGCGAAGGCGCTCGTCGCTGCCGCGGTGGACCGTTTCGGCCGGGTGGACGTCCTGGTGAACAGCACCGGGATCTTCCGGCCCACGCCGTTCCTGGAACAGACCGAGGAGCACTTCCAGGAGGCCCTCGACTCCATTCTCCGGCCGACGTTCTGGACGTCCCAGGCGGCGGCGTCGCAGATGCGGGGGCGTGGCGGGGCGATTGTGAACGTCGGCTCCATGTGGGCGGCCGACGCGATCTCCACGACTCCCACCAGCGCCTATTCCGCGGCCCAGGCCGGACGTCACGCGCTGACCAAGAACCTCGCGATCGAGTTGGCCGCCGAGAACGTCCGGGTCAACACGGTCGCGTTGGCCTTCGTGGAGACGCCGGCCTACGAGCGGTTCATGTCCGGCGAGCAGGCCAGGGAGGTGCTCGACTCGGTGCACGCGTTTCACCCGCTGGGCCGCCACGGGCAGCCCGCCGACGTGGTCGAAGCGATCCTCTTCCTCGCGAGCGAGAAGGCCGGATGGATCACCGGCGCGACCTTGCCCGTCGACGGTGGTGTGCTGGCGGGGCGCAGCCCCGCCGCGAGGTGAGCCAACACGCGAAAGGGCTGACTCGGCAAACGCATTCCTGAAAAAGAAACGACCACGCGCTGCCCGTGCCGCACGGGCAGCGCCTAATGCTGTGCACGGCCGGTCGAAGCGGTAAGGAATGCTCTCTTTTCGGGCTCTAGAAGTTCTTCAGAGGATTTCTGGGGGACGCGGTTAGGCTCGTACCCGAAGAATTCCGCTGAAGGTTCTTTCGTCGCGCATTCCACGTTCGGGCGCGACCGATTCACGGAAGGAGGCCCATGCGCTCGATCGCTCTCGTCCTCGGAACTCGTCCCGAGGCGATCAAATGCGCGCCGGTCGTCCACGCGCTCCGGGCCGATCCCCGATTCGACCTCACGCTGATCTCCACCGGCCAGCACCGCGAGATGCTCTACGAAGCCCTGAGCATCTTCGACCTCGAACCGGACATCGATCTCGAGGTCATGCGGGCGAAACAAACCCCCACCCAAGTGACCTACCGATCGCTGGAGGGGCTCTCGCACCATGTCGATCCGGGCCGGACCGACGCGGTGCTCGTCTACGGCGACACCGCGAGCTCGTTCGCCGGCGCGCTTTTCGGGGTTCAGAACCGCATCCCGGTCGTGCACCTGGAGGCGGGTCTGCGCAGCGGGAACCTCCACTCGCCGTTCCCGGAGGAGGCCAACCGCAGGATGATCGGCCAGATCGCCTCGTTGCACCTGGCCGCGACACCGGGGAACGGGGAGAACCTGGTCCGGGAGGGGATCGACCCGGATTCGGTCCGCATCACCGGCAATCCCATCGTCGACGCGTTGCGGTGGATCGGTGAACACGGCCATTCCTACGGCAACCCCGCGCTCGACGATCTCGACACGGACCCGCGGCGGGTCGTCCTGGCCTCCGCGCATCGCCGCGAGAGCTGGGGCGAACTCGCCGAAATCGCGCAGGCCCTGGCCGACATCGCCGCCGACCCCGGCGTCCGGGTCGTCGTGCCGATGCACCCCAATCCGGTGGTCCGGGACGCGATGCTGCCGAAGATCGGCGGCCATCCCAACATCACGGTCGTCGACTCGCTCCCGTACCCGGGGTACTGCCGGTTGATGCGGCGCAGTGACCTCATCGTTTCCGACAGCAACGGCGCTGAGGAAGAAGGCCCGTCGCTCGGGAAGAAGACACTCGTGCTGCGCGAGGTCACCGAGCGGCACGAAGGGATCGAGGCGGGCCTGGCGCAACTGGTCGACAGGAGCGCCGACGCCATCGCGGGCACCGCATCCGCGCTGCTGCGCGAACCGCTCGGGCCGCGGGCGACCGACCTGGCGATCAGCCCGTACGGCGACGGAAGGGCTTCCGAACGGATCGCCGCCGCCCTGGCCCACTACTTCGGCGACGGCCCCCCGATCGTCCCTTTCACCCCCACCCGCCAGTCGGCGCCGGGGCGCGGTGGCAACCACGTCGGTGCCGCCCCGTAAGACGCCGGCTCACTTCCAGCTCACGTCTCCAACACGCTCCTGCAGGCTCGGGGCAGCGCTGTCCTCGCGTTGTCCTGCGGATTCAACGAGGGATGGACATGAAGGCATTGGTACTGTCCGGCGGAAAAGGGACCAGGTTGCGTCCCTTCACGCACTCCTTGGCCAAACAACTGGTTCCGGTGGCCAACAAACCGGTGCTCGTGCACTGCCTGGAAACGATCCGCGACATCGGTGTGCGCGAGGTCGGAATCATCGTCGGCGACAACGCCGACGAGATCGAGAAGGTCATCGGGGGAAACTCCGCGATCGCGGCGGACATGCACATCACCTACATCAAGCAGGACCAGCCGCTCGGGCTGGCACACTGCGTGCTGATAGCCGAGGAATTCCTCGCCGACGACGACTTCGTCATGTACCTCGGTGACAACGTCCTGGGTGATGGGATCGGCGAGGCCGCGCGTCGTTTCCGGCAGACCCGGCCGGATGCGCACCTCCTGGCGGCGAAGGTGTCGGATCCGCGGCAGTACGGGGTCGTGGAGGTCGATCACGACGGGATCGTCCGCGCGCTGGTCGAAAAGCCCGAGAAGCCGCGCAGCGATCTCGCGGTCATGGGGGTCTACTTCTTCACGCCCGCGATCCACCGGGCGGTGCGATCCATCCGCCCGAGCGGTCGCGGCGAGCTGGAGATCACCGACGCGATCCAGCACCTGGTCTCGTCCGGGGCGAAGGTCACGGCCGAGGCCTACCCCGGTTACTGGAAGGACACCGGAAGCATCGATGACCTCATCGAGTGCAACCGGGTCCTGCTCGACCGGTGCGCCGGCGACGTCCGCGGTCAGGTGGACGAACGCAGCGAGCTGCGCGGCCCCGTGATCGTCGAGGAGGGGGCGACGGTGAGCGGTTCCGACCTGGTCGGCCCGCTGGTGATCGGTGCGGGCTCGGTCGTGACCGACAGCAGGGTCGGCCCGTACACCGCGGTGGAGCGGGACTGCGTGATCACCGGGTCCGCGGTCGAGAACTCGATCTTGCTGGAAGGTGCCCGGGTGCTCGGCGTGGCGGGCGTTCGCGATTCCGTCGTCGGCAGGTGGGCGCACGTGCGCTCGGCCGGCGGGCAGGAGCGCAACCGCGTGCTGATCGGCGATCACGCGTCTGTGGAGGTGGCCGCATGAGGATCCTGGTCACCGGCGGTGCTGGGTTCATCGGTTCGCACTACGTGCGCACCACGTTGAACAGCACGGACGACGTCCGCATCACGGTTCTGGACAAGCTCACCTACGCGGGCAACACCGCGAACCTGCCGATGGAGCACCCGCGGTTGGACTTCGTCAAGGCCGACGTCTGCGATGCGGTGGCGGTGGGCGAGGTGCTTCCCGGCCACGACGCGGTCGTGCACTTCGCCGCCGAGTCCCATGTGGACCGCTCGATCGAAGGTCCCGGCGAGTTCATGCGCACCAACGTGGTGGGCACGCAGACGCTGCTGGACGGTTGCGTCAGGGCCGGGGTCGGCACCGTCGTCCACGTATCCACCGACGAGGTGTACGGGTCCATCTCGGAGGGTTCCTGGACCGAGGACGAGCCACTCCTGCCGAATTCGCCCTATGCCGCTTCGAAAGCGGGATCGGACCTCGTCGCGCGGTCGTTCTGGCGCACCCACGGCCTCGATGTCCGGACCACTCGATGCTCCAACAACTACGGCCCGTACCAGCACATCGAGAAGATGCTCCCGCTGTTCATCACGAACCTGCTCAGCGGCGAACAGGTGCCTCTCTACGGCGACGGCGGCAACATCCGCGAGTGGCTGCACGTCGACGACCACTGCCGGGCCATCAACCTGGTCCTCCAGCGCGGACGGGCGGGGGAGATCTACAACATCGGCGGTGGCAGCGGGCTGACCAACCGCGAGATGACCGACCGGGTTCTGCGGTTGTGCGGAGCGGACTGGAGCATGGTGCGCGCGGTTGCTGACCGGAAAGGGCACGACCTGCGCTACGCGGTCGACGACCGGAAGATCCGCACCGAACTGGGTTATGCGCCCCGGTGGTCGCTTGATGACGGATTGCGCGAGCTCGTGGAGTGGTACCGCACGAACACCGGCTGGTGGAAAACGGGCGTGTGACCGCTCCTCGAACCGATCCCGGAATTTCCAGCCGGGCCGAAGGGCTCGGCGCTCCGTCCCGAAAAACTTCCGCGGGGAAGCCGGATCCGCAAACGGGATCCGGCTCCCGGCTGCCATGAAAGGAGAGCTGCCATGACCCGGACGACAGATTTCCACGAATGGTTCACCGATCAGAAAAGCAGGTTCCCCTACCACGTGAAGCGGTGCCCGCTGGACCAGCTGGAAGGCTGGTACGTCGACGAACGCACTGGCGACATCCGGCACCGGAGCGGACGGTTCTTCACGGTGGAAGGCGTGGAGATCAG